>JAPLRR010000031.1 GCA_026399075.1 Methylococcales bacterium | reverse complement strand
GATCCATTGGTATAGTTCTGGGTGGCGAGACATGGCGGTACCTTCGGTAAATAGATGTTGATGACTCTCATCAATTTACCTCAACGCACTGTCTCGTCATACTTTTTATTAAAAACCTACACGTGTAAGAACCCTCTCCCTTGGGGAGAGGGAGCTATGTGCGTAACTTCTCATTAGTGGCAAGATAAAGACCTGCGAGGTTTATAAAACCTCGCAGGTCTGCCGCTATTACCTACAACTAATGAGAAGTTACCTATGTGCGGTTGTAGATGCCTATGCCGCAAAAGACTGGGCTAAAGGGGATAGATTTTCCTTGCTTCGCCACCACAGAAGAAGTGGCTATGTCCGTGATAATGCAGCACCGACGGCGTTTTGTTTAAGACAGTAGCGTTGTACTACAAGCGCACAACAGCGCCCACCCAGCCTATGACAACCCATTCATGGACAATTAAAAATTACCCTAAACCGCTATTTGTCTGTAAAATTCTTCCATTTTTCTTTGTGAATGGAGCAACAAGCAAATGGGTAGAGCCTATCAAAACCGCAAAGTGTCTATGGCCAAAACGTCTGATACCAAGGCCAAGGTATACAGTAAACATGCCCGTCAATTATATGTGTGCGCCAAATCGGGCGGCGTGGATCCTGATGGCAATTTAGCCTTGCGGGCGCAGATTGATCGCGCCAAAAAAGACCAAGTACCTGCCCACGTTATTGAAAAAGCCATAGACAAAGCCAAAGGCGGTGGTGGTGAAGATTTCGCGCCTGCCCGTTATGAAGGCTTTGGCCCAGGTGGCTGCCGGGTAATTATCGATTGTTTGACCGACAACCCCAACCGCACCTTCGGTGATGTCCGCCAATGTTTCACCAAAACCAAATGTAAAATTGGGACCCAAGGCGTAGTCAGCCACATGTTTGACCATGCCGCCATTTTGGGCTTTGAAAACACTGACGAAGATGCCGTTCTGGAAGCCCTGTTAAACGCCGATGTCGATGTCACCGACATTGAAAACGAAAGTGGAAAAATCACCGTCTTTGCCCCGCAAGCCGACTATTTTAAAGCCAAGCAAGCCTTGACCGATGCGTTTCCTGGCATTGAATTTGAGGT
Organism: Methylococcales bacterium; assembly: GCA_026399075.1. Taxonomy (GTDB): domain Bacteria; phylum Pseudomonadota; class Gammaproteobacteria; order Methylococcales; family Methylomonadaceae; genus Methylobacter_C. The sequence continues at coordinate 6,670 of JAPLRR010000031.1, read as the reverse complement.
CGATGAAATCCAATTTGTCCCCCAAGCCAGCAGCCCCATCAGCGGTGACGATGTGGACATGTTTGAAAAGTTTTTAGACCTGCTAAATGACTTGGACGACGTGCAAAATGTTTACCATGATGCCGAGTATTGAAACCTACAGTAAGATTTGCTATTGCGGGTTGTTGATGTGATTGGCTTTGCCACGCTGGATGCTATTGTGCCCACGCCCTAGGCGGCATACAGCATCAAATCCAGTTCGCGGCGAAAAATGGTCTCATCCAGTTGGGCTTGCTCAGCTGGGCTATTGGCTGACCAGTAGCGTTGTTGTAAAAACTGGCTGAGTTCAAAAACGGGGGTGGGCGGTTTTTCCAGCTGTTTTAACTGCGCATCCGCTTCCTTAAGGTAGTGGCATTCGGCTAAAGCATGGGCATAAACCACGCTTTGCTGGGGAAGGCTAATGCGACTAACCACCTTGCTTTGCCACAGTTGCAACACCTCGTTGGCTTTATGCTGTTTGATGAACAATACCGCCAAGGCGCTTTCAAACACGGCTTTGCTGAGGCCCAAAGCGTCTTTAACGCCACGACGAAGCATGGTTTCAGCGGTAGTAAAGTCGCCTTCGTAAAAATACGACATCGCAAGGACATGGTAATCCCGATAGGCCCGTTCCGAGTCTAGCCCATAGACTGATAATAATGCCCTGGCTTCTGGATAACGCTCCAAGCTGATTAACAAACAAGCTTTGGCATTTGGCAATACGGGATCGTTTGGAAAAAGTAGTTGAGCGCCATCATAAGCTTGCAGCGCCAGTTGGGTACGCCCCATTGCACGCAAGATTTCGGCATAGCCAGTATGGCAGACAGCATTTCCGGGAAACCGATCTTTGGCTTCCTCATACGCGGTTAAGGCTACGTCCAGACGGTTAAGCGCCCGCAAGGTTTCGGCATAGCCAGTATGGCAAACGGCATCGTTTGGGAATAGTTTCTTGGCTTCCTCATAGGCGGTTAAGGCTTCGTCCAGACGGTTAAGCGCCCGCAAGGTTTCGGCATAGCCAGTATGGCAAAACACATCTTTGGGGAACTGTTGCTTGGCTTCCTCATAGGCGGTTAAGGCTTCGTCCAGACGGTTAAGCGCCCTTAAGGTTTCGGCATAGCCAGTATGGCAGACGGCATTGCTTGGGAATTGTTTCTTGGCCACGGCATACCTGGCGAAGGCTTCGTCCAGACGGTTAAGCGCCCGCAAGGTTTCGGCATGGCCAGTATGGCAAAACACATCTTTGGGGAACTGTTGCTTGGCTTCATCATAGGCGGTTAAAGCTTCGTCCAGACGGTTAAGCGCCCGCAAGGTTTCGGCATAGCCAGTATGGCAAACGGCATTGTTTGGGAATTGTTTCTTGGCTGCGGCATACGCGGTTAAGGCATCATCCAGACGGTTAAGCGCCCGCAAGCTTTCGGCATAGCCATTATGGCAAAACACATCTTTGGGAAACTGTTGCTTGGCTGCGGCATACGCGGCCAAGGCATCTTCTGGACGGTTAAGCGCCCGCAAGGTTTCGGCATAGCCACTATGGCAGACGGCATTTTCGGGGAATTGTTCCTTGGCTTCCTCATACGCGGTTAAGGCTTCGTCCAGATGGTTAAGCGCCCGCAAGGTTTCGGCATAGCCAGTATGGCAAAATACATCTTTGGGGAACTGTTGCTTGGCGGCAGCATAAGCAGCTAAGGCTTCGTCCAGACGGTTTAGCGCCCGCAAGGTTTCGGCATAGCCACTATAAACCACAACATCTAAGTTATTGGCCAGTTTAGCGTAGTGGTAAAAATCCACGGCCAATTCGGGCTGTCCTAAAGCGACGGTGCGTGCAGCTAGGTCAGACAGGCTTTTGCATAAATGCTTAAGATCGCCAGTTTGGCGATGGTTAAGCACCATTTCGCGTAATGCGGTTTGAGTTTGTGCGTGTTTACCTTGCTGTATAAGCTTGATGATATAGTCTTTTTGTTTGTCGTTGTTTTGCCGGGACTGGTCGGCTGTTTTTTTGTGCTTGTCGGGCTTTTTTTGCTGTTTCAGCTCAGTTTTCCAGGCTTCAATTGCCTCAGCAATCGGATCATCATCATACCGTGTTGTAGGCGCTATAACGGCTTTGGCCGGCACGGTAAATTGCATCAACAGCTGCTTGATAAAAAGGGTCAGCAACTGGCTAAGGCGTGGTTCAAGGGTTTTTAAAGTCTGATTACCTGTAAAGGTAAACAATAACTCTTCAACTTGATTTTTATCCTGATGGCTTAGCGCATTAACCGCAGCAGCAACCAAACCCACATTAACCATAGCGGGCAGTAAATCATCGGCAGCGCAACTAAGCTCAAAGTCAAAACGCAGTAAGTTTTCCAGAGTCCGACGGACAACAGGAATAATCCCTTGGGCTTGTTGCAGGTCTTGGTAAAGGCTTTGGGTTTTAGGTAAGCTGTGGGCAAGTTTTACAGCAGTGTCCAAATCAGCCACCGCAGGCAAAGGACAGCCAAATAAACGGGCTCTTGCAAAATTTGCCACCTCGGCTTGTTCCAGCAGTTTTTCCGCCAGCTCCAGCGCCGCTAACCGCGTGTCATCGCTGCATACCGCATCCATGCCCATCAATAAAAGTTGTAGCAATTCATGACGCATGCCCCAAGCTGTCAGGCAATCCATTAGGGCTTTAAGGTTTGCAGGGGTAGGGCTTAGCTGGCGTTTTTCAGCTGGGTGGGCCAATAGCGCTGATAACTCCCGCGCGCAATCGATTAGCTTGCCATTTTCCTTGCGGACGGCGTGCCAGCGATTATGTTGCCGATAGAGGGCAGTATCCAATTCGGCGACGATGAGAGCTTCTTCAATCATAGTCAGTGCAGGTGATGGTGTGGTGTTTGGCGTAGTCTTTGATGCCGTTTAGCAAAACCCGTTCTATGGCATCTTTGGGTGTTTTGCCGGGCAAGGCCAATTCGGCGATGGCCTGTTTATCAAAGCTGCCGTAGATGTGTACTTCGATAAATTCATCTTCAGCACGGTTGCCGTTTGATTTGAGCAATAGTGCTGCGTAATCCTTGCTGCCTAGTTTAACTTTTTCTGCAAGTTTAGCAATGGCTAAGCGATGGCGGTTGTGCCAGCTTGCCCAGTAACCTGCGGGTGGCGTATCGCCCGGCAAGATTGTATACCGCCTGACAAAATCATAGGAATTTTCATCCAACACCGTGGCTTTGTTAGCCATCGTGAGGTCTTTTAACAGCATCACACAATTGCCGTAGGAAATAAGCCCTTTTTTGTCCACAGTCAGCGCCGCATAAATAATCTGTGCAGCCAGTGAGCCGTACAGGATGCCTTCTGTGCCTACGCGTTGGCGGTCATTGTTTAGCTCAGCAACTTTGCGGGTCGCGCTTTCAGTTTGCTGGCGGTAATTGGCATACAAGGCATTATTATCGGTAAGAAAACCATGCAGGAATTTTACGCTGCAATTAATGGCAGCTAGGGAATGATCGGTGATGGCTTGCTCTAAACCCGCTAGCTCATGGCTTACCCCCCGAAGTTCTGCGTCTTTAACTGCCGCTTGATAACGCTGTTGTAAGGCATCAATTTCGTAGTCACGGTTTGCCAGGCGTTGGTTGGGCGGGGCCAGAGGCTGGAAACAGGAACGGCAGCGATCTTCAACCCAAGAGATTTCGGCTAGGCATTGTGGGTTGGGGCAATGTTCAATGGCACTCATGCGGTGGGCTAAACAGATAAAGGGTGGCGATGGCAAATTATAACAGCCACGCAGCCAGTCCGTTTTATCTTTCGTGTTTGTTTTGGCTGTCGGCAGCGGGCGGTATTTGTCTGTTTTTTTTTGGTAATAGGAAAGTTTCAGGCATAAAAAAAGCACTTGGATTTTCGGCTATCAACTTAAGGCGGGACAGTTTAAGGTTAAGCCGTTCGTGGTGAGCTTGTCGAACCATGAACGGCTTAACCGTTCACCCTTCGACAAGCTCAGGGCGAACGGTTAAGCTTCGCAAATGTCCCGCTTTAAGTTGGTGGCCGGATTTTCCTAAGCGCTTACACCAGAAGCCTGTAGACAATTGGGCATGCTGCTTGTACTTATTTGCAGTTGATTATAATAGAATACCCGCAAGTGCAAACTTGGGGAATATGCCGATGAACCCTAAACAACTGATTGTAAAATGCTACGCTGAACAAGATGGTGATTGCTGGGTGGCTGTATGCCTTAATTTTAATCTGGCTACGCAAGGTGGTTCTTTTGAAGAAGCCAAAAGTAAGCTGGAAGAACAAATTGCTTTTTATGTAAATGAAGCCTTGCAAGATAAGGACTATGGTAGTCAATTATTGAATAGACGCGCCCCGGTATCTTCGTGGTTAATCTATTATTTTATCCGGCTTAGCTCTTTGTTTTTTCATAACGGAACGGTTATTTTTGATGAAATGATGCCATTGCGGATAGCATGAGCGGAGAATATCCACCGATAAGCTGTAAAGAATTGAAGGCAATATTAAGCTACCTTGGCTTTGCTTTTAATTCGCAAAAAGGCTCACATGAACACTGGGTTTTAATCAAAAACAACAAGAAATACAAAGTAACTGTGGATTGCCCAAAAGCGCCATTACGCAAACGCTAATCAAGAGCATGGCCGAACAGGCCGGAGTGAAGAAAAAGGATTTTTACCAGATTTTGAAGCAACTTTAGCCGCTAACCATGCGGCTTTTTTGTGCCGTGTGTTAGCAATTGTTACGTGTGCTTTTTGAAAGTGCGCCATTTTTACTTCAGGCATAAAAAAAGCACTTGGATTTTATCCTAAGCGCTTAATTTGCATGGTGGCGATAGGTGGACTTGAACCACCGACCCCGGGGTTATGAATCCCAGAAAGCCAAAAAACCACAACACGACACAACAAACAATAATAAATAATTCAATAGCTTAACTGTTTTACTTTGTTGTCAATTATTGCTATTTATTACCCTTATTTATAGTTAAATGGGACAAAATTGGGACAAAGATTTATACTGTAACCCTAGAAACAAAGCGGCCTTGAGGGTGTATCAGCACCAACAAGGCCTTACCACTAACTTAATTCTGGGTTAAGCAATGGCTGAAAGCATCATATCAGAAAGCCGGTTGTTATCCCATAGGGGCAATCATGGCACGTATTAAAACCCGCACAGCTACAGACGGAACCGCACGCCATACAGCGGAAATTCGACTAAAAGGCTATCCCACGCAAACCGCCACCTTTAAACGCCTAACAGATGCGAAAAAGTGGATTCAAGACACTGAAAGCGCAATCAGAGAAGGGCGGCACTTTAAAACAGCGGAAGCAAAAAAACACACCGTAGCCGAAATGATAGACCGCTATCTATCCGGCGCAAAACTCAACAAGGTACAAGACGACCATACCGGCCTACATCTAAGACGTTGGAATGATGAAATAGGCTACATGCTACTTTCAGACGTGAACGTCGATGTTATTACACAAGTAAAAGAAAAACTACTAAACGAAGAAGTGAGAGGCAAGCCGCGTAGTCCTACCACCGTACTTAGATACATGGCGTCATTGAGTACAGTTTTTACAACAGCAGTTCGTGACTGGGCATGGCTGGAAGATTCACCGATGAAGAACATTAAAAAGCCTACAGCGGCGCGTGGGCGCGTTCGGTTCTTGAATGATGATGAACGGGAACGCCTTTTAATTGCCTGTAAGGAATCCAGAAACAAACAGCTTTATCTATGTGTAATCCTGGCAATCAGTACCGGTATGAGACAAGCCGAACTGTTTAACTTGGTGTGGACAGATATTGATTTAAAAAGCGGTTACTTAATCCTGCACGAAACCAAGAACGGAGAAAGGCGGCGCGTTCCTTTATCCGGGCATGGACTGGAACTGTTACGCGAGTATGCCAAGGTAAGGCGGCTTGATACACCCCTACTTTTCCCGGGCATTAAAAACCCTTTACAGCCGATTGACTTACAAACCCCTTGGGAAACTGCAAGAAAAAACGCAGGCATAACTGATTTTACATGGCACGACCTAAGACATTGTACCGCTTCTTATTTGGCTATGAATGGGGCTTCACCGGCTGACATAGCAGCAGTCTTAGGACATAAAACTCTGAGTATGGTTAAGCGTTACGCCCACCTTTCAGATGGTCATGTTTCTAATGTAGTAGCTTCGATGAATGAAAAGATATTTGGTGGTGGCTTGTGATGGATTTCATAGAAAGATTGTACAAGGAAGGGCTTAACCTTTTTGAAATGTTAGATTTTGTTAATGATGACTATGCAGAAATAACTAATAGCAAAAAACTCTCTGATATTATTGAAGAATGTCGTAAAAACATAGAATACGAAACAAATTTATTTTACGAATCTGGAGGGGCATTTGAAAATTCAGCTTTATTAAATAATATTATAGAACCTTATCAAAATATTATAACTACTGCGGAAAACGAACTATTGAATTCTTTGTTGATGTATGTAAAAAAAGGAATTTTCGTTGCTTTTGGCTATAGCGGAATTGATAACCCTTACCCTGTTGCCATTCCAATAAGCGCTTAGCAAAAAGTTAACGTGTATTTTGAGCCAAATCCACTTCCGATCTCATCAATGGCTTGCTCCAGTTCGTCGGGAGTAAACGTTTTGAAGGGCAACCATTCATATTTCATTTTGCGCCACAGCAGCTCA
>JAPLRR010000097.1 GCA_026399075.1 Methylococcales bacterium | reverse complement strand
CTATACAAGGTTCCGACAAAGGCTGGCTGGAAAACAGCGCATGCCTTGGTGTGAAGAACATCGGAAAGCCGTGTGCGTTAATAGCGCATGCACGGTTTGATGAGGGAGGGCAGGCGAGAGCCTGTTCTCTACTCTACCCATCTTTTGACCCCATCTTTTGACCCCATCTTTGAGTTATCTGCACACCAATTACCGGACTTGGATTGGATTCCAAAGAATCGCCGACATAGAGTTCAAGCTCATGAATTTGCTCGTCTGAAATTCCAACAAAATGATCTTTTATTGCTTGGTGTAGCCCACAGTTTTTTGCATATTTAATAATGTTACCGGCAAGGTTTAAGCGCATTTCTTTAGGCGCATCTCCAAGTATTGAGACTTCAACGTAATTGGTTCCAACAAATTCACCGCTACATGATGACAATAGCGAAAACAATAAATATATAAAAATCTTGTAGTTTTTTATCACTGACAAATCCAAAGATTCATATAGGAATGACAGCCCTGTATGATGCGGTGAGGAAGTAATTGCATTGGTTCGCAATTGATGTGGTTTTATCGCTTACTGCATTCTACAGCTATACACCTTACGGGTTTAATAACGCCAGGTTGAAACGATGGGGATTATGGGTTCCGTCAGATTTTGTGACAACATAAAGTTACCGGGTTCAACCGCCGGATGCGAAAAAACCGCATGTCCGGTGGTGTGGCAGAGGTGGCGGGCGCAATCCCGTCACCTCGAGCCGATCCCATTTTTTTATATGCGATATCGACGTGCGAATGCGCCTGGAGCCACTTATTTTTTACGGTTAATCTTGCTGAACGTAACAGCCGGTTATTTGGTAAAACATGTCATGTGTTAAGAGACCCGGTGCGCTATGTTAAAAAATCGCATCCTTTTGCCATTGATCCCATGGTGATAATGCCTAACCATCTTCACGCCTTATGGACATTGCCGGAAGGCGACAACGGTTATTCGACCCGATGGGGGCTTAGTTAAAGCTAGATTTTCAAGATATTTTGATGCTGTTGGACGTATTTCAAACAGCCGATTACGGAAATCAGAAGGCCTGTTATGAAGGCAAGCCAACTTCCGTTTGATTTGGATTTGCTTGAATGTAACGATCTGACAAAGCAATAAATTGGCAAAACAGAGCAATTGTAGTAACGTAACTACTTTTGTAGGGAGGTCGTTATGAGCATAACCACATTATCCAGTCGTGAATTAAATCAAGATGTCGGAAAAGCCAAAAAAGCAGCGCGTAATGGCCCCGTGTTAATCACAGATCGCGGGCGGCCTGCCCATGTTTTATTAACGATAGAGGATTACCGACAGCTTACCAGTAACCAAGTGAACATTGTTGAGCAATTGGCAATGCCGGAATTACCCGATATTGATATTGAGTTTGATCCGCCACGTCTAACAGGTCAATTATTTCAAACTGTTGACTTCTGATGTACTTGCTTGACACGAATGTGATCTCAGAACTAAGGAAGGCTAAATCCGGTAAAGCAGCCCCAAACGTTATCACATGGGCAGAGCGTATTCCGACAGGCAGTTTGTTTGTATCAGCAATAACCGTGCTGGAATTGGCAATCGGAATTGGTCAGCTTGAACGGCGTGATAGTACACAAGGCGCATTGCTGAGAACATGGCTAAACCATCATGTCTTACCGGCGTTTGATGGTCGTATTTTGCCTGTGGACTCGGCGGTGGCGTTATGCAGCGCCAAACTGCATGTACCTGATCCGCGCTCAGATCGTGATGCCTTGATTGCCGCTACGGCGTTGGTACATGGTATGGCGGTGGTTACCCGCAATGTGGAAGATTTTGCGCCGACGGGTGTGGAAATTTTAAATCCTTGGATTTTAGATGAACGTTAAGCAAAAAATAGGCTTTTCGCTATTGTTCCTGACCTATGCCTTAAGCGGTCAGGCTCAATCCACTCCTGATGGCTTGTCTTTTGTCGGCTTAAGCCATGACCAATGGTCAATTTACGCCACACAATCCGGTCAACTCAAAACATTGCCGTCGTTATCAGAGCCGCGCACGCCCAGTTTCCATACAAAAAGCCAACGTTACGCTTACATCGTGTAAAACAGTTTGGGAACGAGAAACCCGCACAGCCCAACCCTCACTGCGCTGGCTTTTCCGCCTTTTCTGGATTGCTGCCCGCTTGTTCAACTTCACTGGTAAACGACAAGGTTTTCAAATCCTCAAGCTTATATTGATATTCTTCCGCCACATTTTCTGTCTGCACTTTGCCTATGCCTGTCAGGGGTTCCATGTCAGCGACTTTATCCCAAAAGCCTTTTTCCTGATATTTTTGGACTAATTCACTATTTACACTGAACAATTTTTGATTTTTTTCACCGCATTGCTTAATCCACTGCTCACGTTCTTGCATACCCGCTGCCAATAGCTCGTTGTCTTTTTGGATCAATTCGGCTTGGCTGATGGTCTCCTGTAATTGCCGCTGTAGGTCTTGCTCCCGCTGTTGAGCCTTGGATGACTGGCTTTGTAAGTGGGTTTGCAGCGTGGTGTTGGTTTGTTGTGCCGTGGCTAAGCTGGCCTTAGCCGTGTCCACTTGCGCTGTCAATGCGTCCAATTGGGCTTGTAAAGGCGGCAATTTCAGCACCTCGGTTTCCAATTGTTTAAGCTTGGTTTCCATAGCGGTTTTTTCTGCCAGCAAGGCCTGCTTTTCTTGGTTTAACTGCCTAAGCATCCCTTGGGTTTTTTGCAAAGCCTGCGCCGCTGCCGGGTTCGCTTTGGGTTCGGCTGGGCTGTCTTTGGACCAGATAGCCAAAACTAGCAAGGAACACGCAAAAAAACCTATTGCTTTCAGCGGGTATTTACTTGGGTTCGCTTCCGTAGTCATCATTCCCACCTAGAAACGTGCATTGAGGTCAAGCACGGCAGAATCCACGCTAAAGGGTTGGTTATCCTGTTTATCAACTACATCGCTGGTCAACCATCTAAACCCTAAGAAGGTATTTTTAGCCAAACCATAATTCGCGCCTATTACCCAACCTTTGGCATTGGTGCCTCCCAAATGGAATACCGAATCGTTAAACGCATCCATTACCGCATCTTGTTCTATATAGCGGTAGGCGACAAAGGTAGTCCAATCATTAAACTTCCGGATTTCATCCGCGCCCACATCCAACCGCACCTGAAAGGCGTTGGTCTTGTCCTTGGTGTTTGCCGCTGGCAATGCGCCCGGAAATTCGCGGGCGACCCTGGCGCCGTCATAACCAAAGTTTTTGGCATAGTCGGCTGAAAACAGGATATGCGCAAACTTAAAGCCTGCAAAATCATACATGGCATTCACATTGAAAACTTTAAAGTCATAAGCCAAACCATAAAGGCAGCCGAGCTCACTTTGGCTGGCAGGGCAACGGCTGTTGAAGCCATCATTGACATTAATCGGCACCATGGAGTTGCCTTTTTGGATAAACTGCGGTGCTGTCCAGTCGTATTCAAAACTATTGCGGGGGTTGGGTTTGGCCCGAACATTATCAAAATCATAATACGCCGCCGCCACTTTTAAGCGGGAGTCCTTGCGCACCAACCAATCCGCCCCTAACTGGCCACCAAACAGCCATTTGTCGGCGGTGGACAGATTCACTTCTTGCAAAGGGAATACGCCCAAGGTGGCAAAAACTGTGTTTGGTGTTTGTGGCCCCAGGTTTATCCCGGCGCGGCCTTGGCTGGTGGCTGGCGGTGCTTGGTAATTTTTTAGGGCGGGGTCATTTTGGTTAAACCCTAAGCGGAATGTGCCCGCAAAGCCTTCAAAGCTCAAATCTTGGTCATACACCAAGTCGGTGGACATCCACGGGTTTGCTATCCGGCCTGCGTAAAGGCTGAATGATTTATTATTGTTGGGGCGCTCATAATCGTATTGCAAAAATGCCCGGTCAATCACAAAGTCGAATGATTGCCCGGTGTTGCCCAGTTTTTGGTCTATAGACACCGGATTGCTGATATTGCTGGTTGAAAACCGAAAGCCCGCTTTCACACCGTCGGTAATTTGGGCATCAATCGCTAAGCGTATGCGTTCCCTAATCGCCAAACGGTCGTTGGAGGTGTTTAAGATTTCTTCATTTTTTTCCCGCGCCGCTTTGTTACCGCCGTCCCTATTGATCGCCAAGAAATCCCAATAGGGGTTGGTCAAATCACTTTGCTTGGGGTTAGCATTGCTATAAAAGTCATCTTGGCCACGAATACGGATGTCCCCGGAAATTTTAATTTTATTGACCCATTCCGGTAAGGCGGCAGGTATACCCCACTTTTCGGTTTTGGCTTCGGCTTTAACTTCTTTCACCACATCCGCTTTTAATTCGCTACGCACTTGTTCACGGATTTCGTCTTTGACAAATTCAGGGACATATTCCACTTGTATGGATTTGGCTTTGCCAGCACCCGTCGCGGCAATTGCCCCAGCGCCAGCTGCAACGGGCGCGGCAATAGCGGCTTCTTGGGCGATTGGTGCTTTGCTTTCAATAGTGGCCTTGGCTTCGGCGGCTTTTATCAAGCCTTCTGCCTTGCTTTTATCCAGCATCCCTTGTTGGACAAACACATCAATCAAATTGACGGCGGTATTTTTAAGTTTTAATAGCTCTTTACGTTCATTGGCGATTTCATCTTTAAGCGCCAACAAGTCTTCCTTTTCGCCCGCCATTGCGGGGGCGGCAATGGAACTTGCCAGTAAAGCCACTAGGGTTGAGTTTCTTATCATCATGGTTTTAGCCTAAATTTGATTTTGTTACTTTGTTAATGAGGGTAGTGATTGTCGTGGGAACGGCTTTAGATGTTTTACTCGGGTTTATTGCCGACCCGGCAACGTCTAAAGCCGTTGCACTCCAGTTGTTCTGTGCGCACATGCTTACAGCCTCGATGTCACTTTGACCTTAAGCGGTTGCGGCATGTTTTCAGGCGGCGGTTTTTGTACCGAAAAATGCAAGTTCGGCAAGATTTTCCGCACTGCCGCATCCACCTCGGGCTTGCCGCTGGCTGTCACCAATTCGGCACGGGTGACTTGCCCGTTAGCCCCCACCCAGATATTCAGATACAGTACATAACTGTCCTTGCGGGCGGCTTCAGCTAGCAACGCGTAGAGTTCGTCCTCCAATTTGCGTTTGACTTGGCCGCCATACCACAAGATTTGGCTGCCGCCGGTGCCGCCCAATAACCCACGCCCGCCTTTTTTGCCGACCAAACCGAAACCGTCTGAACCTGCCGAACCATCAGCATCAACGCCCAGCTCTTCACCTGCCGGTTCTTCGGCTTCTTCGGGTGCCGGTTCTGGTTCTTTTTCCGGCTCCGGTTCGGGGATCTTTTCCTCCTCCACTTCCGGCTCCGGTGGTTTTACCTCCGGTGGGGGCGGGGGCGGGGGCTTACACGTGTAGGTTTTTAATAAAAAGTATGACGAGACAGTGCGTTGAGGTAAATTGATGAGAGTCATCAACATCTATTTACCGAAGGTACCGCCATGTCTCGCCACCCAGAACTATACCAATGGATCGACACCGT
>JAPLRR010000086.1 GCA_026399075.1 Methylococcales bacterium | reverse complement strand
TGAGCTGCTGTGGCGCAAAATGAAATATGAATGGTTGCCCTTCAAAACGTTTACTCCCGACGAACTGGAGCAAGCCATTGATGAGATCGGAAGTGGATTTGGCTCAAAATACACGTTAACTTTTTGCTAAGCGCTTATTGGCCGTCAGTGGCGGGTAATTTGGGCAAGATGCCAAAAGGCAGGTTAATATTCTTATTCCGAAGCTTTCCTTGAATTTATACCAATTTGAACTAGACTTATGAATGTTTGCGCGGCGATTTTGTTTTGAGGGTAAGGAAGCCAGAATTTACGCCTTTTGTTATGCGGGCAATATTGCTTGACGTGCACCATGTCAAGTAGCCCTGATAGGTCAAGTATTTTCTTTAGATTGTGCTAAATAAAGGTATGTAAATGGATTTCAAGGCTATTTACATTTTTTCAATCGTTTAGATATCAAGATGGCGTAATGTTTTGCGTTACATAGGATGTCTAATTTTAGGCTTATATTAATATTGGGGATATTTGATGAACGAAACGACAACACTTCTGGCCACTATTGGAATATTCTTCTTCGCGGTAATAGTGTTTTTTTTCACATTTCGCCAAGACAATCGAGCTAATATTAACCTAGAAAGTTCGCGCAAGGCAAATCACGAAGATCATACCTTGTTCGATAGCTATCAATCACGAGCAGAACAAGGGGATGTCGAAGCGCAGCTTAATCTTGGCATAATGTACAATGTGCAACAAAATTATGATAAAGCACTCTATTGGTGGCTCATGGCTGCTGAACAAGGGGAGCCATATTCACAATGCAATCTGGGTACGATGTATCATCTCGGCTGCGGTGTACCGAATAGCGACAGTAAAGCATTACACTGGTTTCAAAAAGCGGCCAACCAAGGGTTAGCGGAAGCCAAATTTAAACTTGGTGTTATTTCCTCGTTTAGTAATGATGTAGCGCCGAATTACAACGAAACATTTCGTTGGTATAGTGAGGCGGCTGAACAAGGTCACGCTTTGGCTCAGTTTAGCCTAGGCGCAATGTACATGGATGGCCTAGGCACTGAGCAGAATTATATCGAAGCATTCCGCTGGTACAATAAAGCCGCCGACCAAGGTTTAGTGGAGGCTCAGTTCGTAATAGGTAACATCTTTCACTTGGGTGAATATGTAGTACAGGATTATTTTCAGGCATTGAACTGGTATAGGAAGGCGGCCCAAGGAGGTTCAATCGAGGCTAAATATCAGCTTGGCTGCATGTACCACTCTGGCGAAGGCGTTTCGCAGGATTTTGCACAGGCATTACATTGGTATGGTGAGGCCGTCAAGCAGGAACACGCTGGCTCCCAGAACAACCTAGCTGCCCTGTATGCCAATGGCCAGGGAGTTTCACAGAGCTATACCGAGGCAGTGCGGTGGTATCGCAAGGCGGCTGAACAAGGGTTTGCAATAGGGCAAAGTAACCTAGGTACATGCTATGCCTGCGGTCAAGGGGTACCAAAAGATCTCGACGCAGCACTGTATTGGTGGCAAAAGGCTGCTGATCAAGGATTTGCCGAGGCTCAATTTAACATCGGAGCCATGTATGCCCAAGGTGACGCAGTGCGCAAGGATATTGGCGAAGCTGTGCGCTGGTATCGAAAAGCCGCCGAACAGGGGTTGGTGGTTGCGCAAGTGCAGCTTGACTCGATGCAGTAAGGCCATAAGATGCGCATGGGGTTTGTTTGTACCATCAGATTTTGCGACGCTGTGAGTCGCCGGGTTCAGCCGCCGGATGCGGAAAACCGCATGTCCGGTGGTGTGGGAGGGTTAACGGGCGCAATCCCGTTATCTCCACCCGATCCGGGCTTAAAAAACCCGTAAGACGTATGAATGTAGGGTGGATTCGCCGATAGGCAATCCACAATTTGGAACGTTGATGCTCCATTGGTCATGGCGGTTTGCCTATCGGCGAAACCACCCTACTGGTTATGTGCTGGCTTACACAGATCGTATAGCCTTGTAGGCCGGAATAAGTCGCTTTGAGCGGGAGCGAAAAGTGGAGTTTCCGGCGCGTTGGCGCATCTGGAGTTCGGTGTGCCGGAAACGGCAGTTTTCACTCTCGTTCAAACTACCTTATTCCGGCCTACAGCCCGTAAACTGGGTTGTAGTGATAACGGAACCCCAGCACTTTCCCGCAAATGCTGGGTTTATCAACTCAGCCTACAACTCAATGCCATTAAGTGATCTAATCCGACCACGACTTTTATGATAACACTTAATGAACTTACAATAATTGCTCAGGCGCGTTTGCTCGATGCCGAAGCGTTGATAATCGCTGGACGCTAGGATGGCGCAGCGTATATTTGTGGCTATGCGATAGAATTATCGCTAAAGGCAAAAATCTGTAAAACGCTTAAATGGTCTGGTTTTCCCTCATCGAACAAGGAATTTCAAAACTACCAAAGTTTTAAAGTGCATAATTTAGATGTATTGTTACATCTGTCGGGTATGGAAGGCGAAATTAAAACAATTCATATGGCTGATTGGTCGAATGTGAGTGCTTGGAATCCTGAAAACCGCTATAAAACAAGTAGTATGACGCTAGTACAGGCTACAACGATGTTAAATTCTGTAAAGAGGTTAATAACAGTATTATGAATTCACTCACTCAAAAAATGATGACCGTTGAACAAGAATTGGCGGCTGAACACGGTGAATTTACTTTGTTTGCCTTATTTACCTCGTTCCCAAGCTGCGGAGACTGTGAAAGTATCCCGAAATTAGTCAGAAAAACTATTATCAGAAACAAAGAATCAATGGCTTACAGCCTTTTTTCCTCTATTTTTAATGATTGCTCGCAATACTTTCACAGTCTATCCCGCTTGGGGAGGCATCTGTTCTCTTCAATCACCTTAATCTTCAACCGGAATTATTCATCATGCAAACCGTAGAATTAAATAATCTGAATTTATCCCTTTTGCCTGAAAATGCCCAACAAGAGCTGATTGATTATTACCACTACTTATCGAAAAAATATGGCTTAGATCAAGATAAAAGTCTGGTTACAAACCCAACTCAAGATAAAACTATCCACGCATTAAAAGGTGTTTTTAATCAATACGCAGTCACTTCTAAAACTGCATTGGAAAACTCCGCTTGGCAGGAACATTTATTAAATAAGCACCGCCATGATTAGAGTTGATGCGAACTATATTCTCAGATATTTGCTTAATGACAACCCTGAAATGGCTAATAGGGCTGAACAGCTATTTTTATATGAGCAGATTTTTATTGGGAATGAAATCCTAGCAGAAGTTGTATATGTTTTGCTCGGTGTTTATAAAATCTCAAAAATAGACATTGCTGATAAATTAATAAACTTGATAAGTTGCCACAGTATTTTTACCGACAATGAATTGATAATCATCGAAGCATTAACGCTTTTTAAAAATCAAAAATTAGATTTTGTTGATTGTTTGTTATGCAGTTATTCACAAATAGATGAAATAAAGACTTTTGATAAGAAACTGAACCGTTGTATTCAAAATCGTACCGCCCATTAGCGCCAATAGTTTTTCAATCACTAAGCTTCATTTTTCTAAACTACCTAAAGCTTACCCTAAGGCAAGGCGGGGCAATGGTTGGGTCAACGGCTATACCGTTAACCCAACTTTAACCCAACTTTGGCATGTTTGCTAAGCTGGGCATCTAAGCCTCACACTTTAGGGCATTGCGCCAGTTTTTCAACCACTTTGTCACCGAACTCGTTGGTGCTGATCATGGTTACGCCAGTGCCGGGTTTGGACAGGTCGGCGGTAGAATAGCCATCGGCAAATACGCCTTGCATGGCCGCCCAGACATTTTTGGCTTCTGCGGCCATGTCAAAGCTGTTTTCCAACATCATTGCCACTGAGCCGATCATGGAATAGGGGTTAGCGATGTTTTTGCCGGCAATGTCAGGTGCTGAGCCGTGGGAGGGTTCGTAGTAGGCTTTGTCGTCACCCAAACAGGCGGATGGCATCAGCCCCAAGGAGCCTAAAATGCCGCCGCCTTGGTCGCTGAGGATGTCGCCGAACATGTTTTCCATGACCATGACATCAAATTGGGTGGGTCTCAGGCACAGGTTGGTGGCGGCTGAATCCACCAATTGGTGGATAACTTCGACATCCGGGTAGTTGGTGGCTACTTCGTCCAATACTTCATTCCACAGTACGCTGGATTGTAGGACATTACTTTTATGGATGTTATGCAATACTTTTTTGCGCTTGGTGGCTAGCTTGAAGGCTTGGTGCAAAATGCGGCTAATTTGCAGTTCATCATATTCCAGGGTTTCTTTGACATAACGCAGCCCCCTTTCATCGACACCGCGTTCTTTGTGGCCAAAATACAAGCCACCGACCAGTTCCCGCACCATGATGATGTCGATGCCTTCGCCGATAACTTCGGGTTTGAGCGGCGAGAAATGCGCCAAAGCTTTGGGTAAATAGACTGGGCGGAAGTTGGCGTAGGTGTTGTAGCGGCGGCGTAAGGGCAGTAATGCGCCACGTTCTGGCTGTTTGTCCACGGGGATTTTTTTGGATTCTTCGTGGCTTAGGCCAATAGTGCCTTTTAAGATGGCATCGGCTTGGTCGCAAATGTCGATGGTGGCTTGTGGGAAGGCGTCGCCGCATTCAAAGTAGGCACAGGCACCGAAAGCGGCGGGCATCAGTTCAAAAGTGACGGCGTTGCGTTCTTCGATAAGTTTGAGGACTTTAATCGCTTCTTTGGTGATTTCTGGGCCGATGCCGTCACCGGCTAACACGGCGATTTTATAATTTTTCATGGCTTCCTTTTGATGGTTGCGTGGGTTAAATACACTGGGGTTAGATAAAACCGTTTATTTTACTGTACTTTTTTAGTCAGTGACGTAGGAAATATGTTGTTGATCTGAAAAGGTTCTGCCCAATGGGGCTAAAATCGCCTTGTGTAAGCGAAAATGCTTGAAATTTATCTTAATTGGCGTAACTTAGCGCTTGTTTGATTATTGCCTTTTCGGTCTAATTTACTAGGAAAAAATATGCGTATCTATTGGAGTTATTTAAAACCATCTTTGGCCTGTGCTTTGGTTTTGGGTTTATCGGCCTCCCTCAATGGCTGTTCTTTTTCAGATAGTTCAGCGAGCATTTCTGATTCGACCAGTTCTATTATCAGCAGCCCGTCGTCCATTTCAGGAAAGAGCAAAAAATACCAAAACGACATTGCTGATTATACGATGGCTTATGTCAAGTCAGCGGTGCCGGGTGCGGATTACAACAGCTTCTTGAAGGGCTTGAGCGATATAGCTGCTAAAGAGGGTGTCACTAACTGGGATCAGGATTCGTTGACGTATTTGGGTATTGGTAAAGGTTTGAAAAAGGCCAAGGTTGAAGGTGTGGCTTATGAAACCTACAAAAAGAATTTTGCCAAGGGTAATGCCAAATTTATGTCAGCTATCCAAGACGGTTACGAGTCTGAAGAATAGTTTTAAGGTTTAGGTTTGTCGTTAAAGGCTTCAAGGGTTTTGCGTGGTTTTGCGCGTTAACTTGAAGCCTTTTTTTATGCGGCTGGTGTTGGGCTGGTGTTTAGGTTTTACGCCAGTTTTTGCCGCCTCGTTCAATTATCTCTACATTGAGGCCAGTGAAGGCAATTCCAGTGGCGGGCATAGCGCCATCCAATTTGGTGATGAAATTTACCATTACCAGCATCATGATTCTGGCTTAATCCGGCTGCTTAGGCAGGATAAGGCTGAGTTCCATTTCACTTATCGGTTTTTGCAAAATCGGCGTATCCATTTGGCAACGGTGGAAGTGTCCGACGAGACGTTTAAAAGGCTGTCGGCGTATTTTAAATTACAGTTTTTAGCACAAGAGCAGCAGTTTAAACAATTGGATGCGCTGCAAAAAGATCGGCTGCTGTTGCGTAGTTTGCTTTATCGGCTACAATCCGACGAGGCATTTTTGGATGCCGATTTTTCGAGTGTTTTGCGCTTGGATGGTGTTGGCTTGTTTTATGAGGGTCAGCTCGTCGGAAAGCAAGCGCTACCACCTTTAAGCAAAGAGCAACTCCAGGCATCAAAAATTATCCTGAGTTTGCGGGAAAAAATCGCCGCACAATACGGTAACGGTTATCTGCTGAACAGACGCAAACAAATCACGGCGGACATTAAGGCACAGAAACCCAGCCCTAGGCCGATGCTTAAACCTTTGTTGTCCAGTGATAACTTCCCCCCGGCTATGGCGGCATTTGCAGAAAGCTATGCCGATAATTTAACGGCGCTGGCGGCGTTGGATGTGCTGGAAAATGCACGGCCAGTTTTGCCTGATGCATTATTGTTGACCGCTAAGCCCGTCAATCCGCAAGAACAAGCTGTATTAACCCAGTTGCGTGGGCAAATGCTGTCCAGCCTATTGGCCTCCATCAACTCAGGGCGACCTGATTGGGGCTATGCCTTGTTGGTGAATATTGCCCGTTATATCGCCGTGGAGCTTACCTTACAGCAAGGTCATTGGCTGTTTGTTGATGATTTTTCTGAGGTTAGCGAGTGGTTAAGCGCCGAACAATTCGCAGCCTATGCCCCGCAAATGCAGACCCAAATCAAGGATGCCAAGGCCCAAATGGACTTGTCGTTGTCAGCACTGCTTAAGCCTGGCGGTCTGACTGAGACCAGTTATAGCCAACTGGAAATGTCAGCTAACCATTATTATGAACTGCTCAAGGGCTTACAGCACCAGCCTGTCCGGTTTATCGGTGAAAAAGCGCTGCCCACCAAAAGTGTCGGTTTTCCAGATTGGCAGCTGCCGCAGTTGACAGTGCCGCAATTGACCGCCGCCTTAGCGGGGCTGGAGCGCTATGCTACGCAATTGCAAAATGAACTGGAAGCCCATTACCAGTATGATTTGCTTACCCGTAATTGTGTCACCGAACTGTTTAACAGCATCAACCTTGCCTTGGCACAAGGAGACAATAGCGGGCCAGAACAATTGCCTAGTGAAGCTTCATCGCGCTTGGGGGGTGACATTTTTGCGACGTATAATTTTATTCCGTTTGTGGCCTTCCAATCGGTGCAAGACCACTACAAGGTCACAGATAGCCGGGTGTTAAATTCTTACCGGGGCCTGCAATTAGAGCGACTGTATGCCCAGGATGGGGCGTGGTTGCTGGGTTTGCGCGAATCTAACACCTTCAGCAGCCGTTTGTACCGTTATAATCCAGACGATGCTTTTTTTGTGTTTTTTACCGATGACGCGCTGGCCTTAAGGCCGGTTTATGGGGCTTTTAACACGGTGGCGGGTATGGGCCAAAGTGTGTTGGGTTTGCTTAGTTGGCCGTTTGATGGTGGAAAAAACCTTAAGTCCGGTGCGACAGGCGTGTTGATGAGCCTGCCTGAATTGGTGTTTGTTAATATGCGTAAAGGCAGTTACAAGTATTTGTCTTACCCGCAATTTGTGCGCGATGAAAATGCCCAAATTAGCCAAGCTAGTCCACTGTAAACCCCTCGCTTCTGTTATGATAGTCAGTAATATGGCTGCCATCCGCCGCCTGCATTGACCCCGAAGAGCCCTTAGTGAATACTGCCGAATTTTCCTCATTACCGTTAAAACCCGCCCTGCTTGAAAATATTGAATCCTTGGGTTATACCCATTTAACGCCCATCCAGGCTGAAACCTTGCCGCATATCCTTGAGGGCAGGGATGTGATTGCCCAAGCAAAAACCGGTAGCGGTAAAACCGCTGCTTTTGGCATAGGGCTGTTGTCCCGTTTGGATTTGAGCAGTTTTAGGGTGCAAGCCATGGTTATCTGCCCGACACGGGAACTTGCCGACCAGGTCAGTAAAGAAATTAGACGTTTGGCGCGTTTTACCCAAAATATCAAGGTGCTGTCCTTGTGTGGCGGCGTGCCGTTTGGGCCGCAGGTCGGTTCATTGGAACATGGTGTGCATATTGTGGTTGGTACGCCCGGGCGCTTGCAGGAACATCTCCGTAAGCGCAGCTTACGCTTGAGCAACTTAAAAGTGTTGGTGCTGGATGAAGCCGACCGGATGTTGGATATGGGCTTCGAGGAGATTATTACTGATGTGATTTCCTACGCACCCACCCATCGGCAAACCTTGCTGTTTTCTGCGACTTATGCAGACCCTATCCGTGAAATCAGCCAGAAGTTCCAATACAAACCCTTGTCGGTGAGCATAGACAGTAGCCATCATGATAGCGTGATTGAGCAACGTTTTTATCAAATTGAAAAAGCCCAACGCATGAATGCCTTGGGTTATTTGCTGGCTTACCATCGGCCTGAATCAACGGTGGTGTTTTGTAATACCAAGCGGGAATGCCAAGATATTGCGGCAGCCCTAGAAAACTGTGGTTTTTCTGTGCAGGCACTGCATGGCGATTTGGAGCAAAAACATCGGGATCAAGTGCTGGTGCGCTTCGCCAATAACAGCTGTTCAATTTTGGTGGCCACCGATGTCGCTGCACGAGGCTTGGACATCAAAGAATTGCAGGCGGTTATCAATTATGACTTGCCTTGGGATGCGGAGATTTATGTGCACCGTATTGGCCGTACCGGACGGGCAGGAAAAAAAGGGCTGGCGCTTAGTTTATGCACTGAACAGGAGTTGAACCGGGTGAAAGCCATTGAAGACTACCAGCAGGTAACGGCAAAATGGGATGAGATAGCGCCTTTTCAAATGGCTTATGAGCACAGGTTCCAGCCACCCATGGTGACGTTATGGATAGATGGTGGCCGTAAGGACAAGGTGCGTCCCGGTGATATATTGGGCGCTTTGACGGGGGCGGCGGGGATTGCAGGCAGTGAGGTGGGTAAAATTGATATTTTTGATGCCCATGCTTATGTCGCCGTTAAGCAAGCCAGTGCGGATAAAGCCTTGGCCTGCTTGAAAAATGGAAAAATCAAAGGCCGCAGTTTTATGGTGCGAAAATCCCAATGGGGATAAGGGTTTAGTTTAGTTCCCGGTGGCGGACAATCACATTGACGAAAGGCGTTTTAAAATGGTTGATCAGTGCCTCGACCAGGTAAACGGATCGGTGTTGGCCACCAGTACAGCCTATCGCAATGGTCAGGTAACTGCGCCCTTCAGCCTCAAAACGGGGTATCCAGCGTTCAAGGAAATGGCTGATGTCCTGAAAAAATTCGGCCACCAAGGCCTGCCCATTAAGAAAATCGATAACGGGTTGGTCTTTTCCTGAAAGGGCCCGCAATTCTGGTATCCAATAAGGGTTGGGTAAGCTACGCGCATCAAAAACAAAATCGGCATCTAAAGGGACACCGTGCTTAAATCCAAATGATTGGAATTGTATGGAGATGTGCCGGAAATCCCGCTCGCCGATTTGCTCCCTGATCAGTTCACGTAATTGCTGGTAATGGGTGCGGCTAGTGTCTATGATGACATTGGCGTGCCGGGCAATCGGCGTGAGCATGTCCTTTTCAATTTTAAGGGCTTCCTTTAACGGGACATTGCTGTCCGTTAATGGATGCCTACGTCGGGTTTCGCTATAACGCTTCAATAAGGTGGCTTCTTCCGCCTGCATGAATATAATCTCGCAATCTATGCCTTTGCTGCGGATTAATTTTAAGCTTTCGGAAAAGTTCGCCAAACTTTCACTTTGGTTTCTGGCATCAATGCCTATCGCGGTTTTAGCGTAGGTTTTTTTGTCGGCCAGCATCACATTGTTGATGAAATCCTCCAGTAAAGTTACTGGTAGATTGTCTATGCAATAGTAGCCACAATCTTCCAATGTGTCCAAAGCAATGCTTTTGCCTGAGCCAGAGAGCGCACTAACAATTAATAATTTCATAAAACCATGGAGGTAAAGCGTAAGTCATTTGTAACCACTCAGTCGTTGGGCATTCCCGATAGTCAGTTGGATAACATGGCATTTAACAGATTATGCCTTAAAGGGTTATCTGGGCTTTTATTACTAACGGCTGAGCAGCCACAATCATTTTACCTTTGGCCAGTCTTACCGATGGCTTCCGGTTTTTTCCTTGTGTTTGGTGATTTGGCGTTCCAATTTGTCGACCATTGCATCAATGGCGGCATACATGTCTTCTTGATGGTCTTCGGCAAATAATTTTGCGCCGCTGAGTTGTAAGGTTGCCTCGGCTTTTTGCACTAATTTTTCTACGGTTAAAATGACGTGTACATCAGTAACATTGTCAAAATGACGGGCTAATTTTTCAAATTTTGCATCGACATGTGCTTTTAAAGCCTCGGTAACTTCAAGATGATGGCCTGTTACAATAACTTGCATGGGAAAACTCCTTATAATAATAATAATGGTGGGTTGGTGCTACAAAATACGTTTACGCTGGCTTGATGATGAAATAAGCATGGCTTCACGATATTTGGCAATGGTCCGTCTCGCAACGATGATGCCCTTTGCTTGTAAAAAATCGGCAATTTTACTGTCGCTTAATGGGCTGGCTTGGTTTTCATTGCCGATTAATTCTTTAATAAACGCCCGGATGGCAGTGGATGAACATTCCCCGCCCCCTTCCGTTGAAACATGGCTAGAAAAGAAATATTTGAATTCAATGATACCGTTGGGGGTATGCATATATTTTTGGGTGGTTACCCGGGAAATTGTCGATTCGTGCAATTCAAGCTCATCGGCGATATCCTTCAATATCATGGGTTTCATGGCTATGGAGCCATGTTCCAGAAAGCCTGTTTGCTTGTTTACAATGGAGCGGGCGACGCGCAACAAGGTGTCATTGCGGCTATGCAGGTTTTTGATAAACCATTTTGCTTCCTGTAAATGGTCTTTCATGCACACGTTGTCCTTACTGTTGTCCGCCCTTTTTATCAACGCGGAATAAAAGGGGTTGATGCGCAATTTAGGCGAAATTTCAGGGTTTAAGTTGACTTGCCACTCGCCATTTTGTTTAGTCACATAAACATCGGGGATGACATATTCTGAGTCAGATTCCTGTATTTGGGCACCCGGCTTGGGGTCCAATGTCCTGATTAGGGCAACGATTTCATCCAATTGCCGTTCAGTGACATCGAGTTTGCGTATTAGTTTGGCCTGTTCATGGGTGGCCAGCAGTTTCAAGTGGTTAGTCACCACCAGCAGCGCCTCTTTCCGGTACGGCGTTGTTTCGGGAAGTTGCAACAGCTGTAACCTTAAACAATCACTTAAGTCTATGGCTGCCACGCCTACCGGGTCAAACTGCTGTACCCGATGTAGTACCGCGATCACTTCATCCAAATCGAGGTCTTCCAATTGTTCTTGTAGGCCCTGAAAAATTTCTTCCGGCGGGCTAATCAGATAACCATCTTCATTGACAGAATCAATGATGGCCATGGCAATGGCATGGTCACGCTCTGAGAACAGGGTTAGCTCCAGCTGCCACAGCAAGTGATCCAACAAGGTTGAGGCGTTGCTGCGCTGGGACTCAAATTCGACAGTCTCAGCGCTGTTGGTGCCAGGTGCTAGGGAGTTCTCATAGATGTCCTCCCAAGATGAATCTATCGGCAGTTCATCAGGTATGTTGGTTTGTGAGCCTTCACTGGTGATCAAGTCTTGGTTTTCATGTTTGATTTCGGGCGCT
Organism: Methylococcales bacterium; assembly: GCA_026399075.1. GTDB lineage: Bacteria > Pseudomonadota > Gammaproteobacteria > Methylococcales > Methylomonadaceae > Methylobacter_C. The sequence continues at coordinate 71,440 of JAPLRR010000086.1, read as the reverse complement.
ATAGCCACGTCCCTTAAGCCGTTGTCCTCATCGGTAACTTCCAGCATGATATTGGACTCCAGGGCCTGCTGGATTTCCTGTTGTAAATCTAATGTCGACATTTGCAACAGCTTGATGGCTTGCTGCAATTGCGGCGTCATGGTTAATTGTTGGCCTAGCCGAAGATGTAAGGATTGTTTCATTCGTACACAATTTTCAGTAGGGGAGGTAATCCCTTTAGGATACCCCATTTTTCGTTAGGGGAGGGGCCGCCACAGCGGGTGGCCCCTGAATTACAGGCTAAAATTTTTACCTAAATAAACTTTACGTACTTCCTCATTGGCAACGATGGCGGCGGCCCCGCCTTCCGCAATCACCTTGCCGTCGTTAAGTATATACGCGCGGTCACAAATTCCTAAGGTTTCCCTTACATTATGTTCAGTGATTAACACACCAATTCCCCGATCCTTGAGATGCTCTATGATTTTTTTAATATCTTCCACTGATAGCGGGTCTACACCCGCAAAGGGTTCATCCAATAAAATGAACTGCGGATTGGTGGCCAGCGCCCTAGCGATCTCGACACGCCGCCGTTCGCCACCAGACAGGCTTAAGGCAATCTGGTCACGCAGATGCTCAATATGAAACTCCTGTAATAATTCTTCAATGACCAGTTCAGCTTGGCCTGCACTCAAATCAGACCGAATTTGCAATACCGCACGTAAATTGTCGGCAACAGATAATTTGCGGAATACCGATGGTTCTTGCGGTAAATAACCGATGCCACGGGTTGCCCTCAAATGCATGGGATAATGGGTGATGTCCAAGTCATCCAAAGTAATTTTTCCGGCATCGGCTTTAATAAGCCCGACCATCATGTAAAAACTGGTGGTTTTCCCCGCCCCATTTGGCCCCAATAAACCAACAACCTCCTTGCTATTTACATGCAATGATACGCCGTCGACTACCTTGCGTTTATTATAAATTTTTATTAACTGGTTTGCTGCTAATATGGCCATAGTTAAAAAGTCATAAGGTAAAATTTAAAGGTGCTAACTTGTACCTTATCATTTGCTGCCCTTGGCTGTGGGTTCGGCTTTGGTTTTAGGCTTCAATATAACATGCACCCGCTTGTTGTCAGATGCTTTTTCCCCCGCCTTAACCAGCGATGTTTTAATGTCGTATTCTATCAGGTTGCTGGAATAGGTGGCATTACCTTGCCAAACGGTTGCATCGTCAATTAATACCAGCAGGTTTTTTTTAGGGTAAAACTCCCCGGTCATTGCTTCACCAGTTATATCTTCACTCCCTACACTGGGTGTTTGCTTAAACTTTGCCTTGTTTCCGGTAAATAACAATTTATTGGCATCACCGTCCACAAAATAGACCACCAGTTTGTCTGAATTGACGCGGATGCTGCCTTGGACTGAAATGACATTCCCTACATATACGCTGGTGCCGGTTGCATCATCGTAAGTGGCAGTATTTGAGTCTATGGTTATTGGCTGTTCAGAATCTGATTCCAAGGCACACGCCGTGGAAGCCGTTAGACCCCATAGTAATGCACAACAGAAAAAAAGGGCCTGTTTATTATTTTTTTTCATATTTTCCCTTCACATTAGCGAGCAACTGCACATGGATTGGCGGGGCAAAGGTCAGTTTCATACCGGTTCCTGTTGTCCGGTTTGGGGGACTGATCAACTCTGCCCACGCTTTAGTTTCTGCATAACTTATATCAGGTTTTACTTTTAACGCACGGGTATGGATGCTAAGTGGGTTGCTACCTGGGGCTTTTTCCCGGCTTATGGTCACTTCGCCTTCCAGCAGCAGATCCTTGCCGTCACCCGACCTTAGGCCGGTTTCTGCGTTAATGACCCATGGGGGCGTTTTTTCGTTATAAAAAAACATGGTGGGCTTTACCATCTGGATGGTGTTGTCATCGCTGTAATGGGTTAGTTCATCACTAAGCAATTTGCTATTTAATGCGCCCTGTGCATTCATTTCCCATTTTGTATAACCTTTACTGAAGTAGTCTGGGCTATGGGGGGGGATTTGTTTGTCAAAAAACTTATCCAAGCCGGTATAGTTTACTAATAAGGCGCTTATTATGGCGACAAAAACCAAGTAAACTAAAAGTCTATTTTCACGTGTTCTCATTGTAAGTAAGCATTGAGGGCTTCGTCAAAATGACCTTGTGCTTGCATGATAAAATCACACACTTCCCGTACTGCGCCGTTGCCGCCTGGTAACGATGTACACCAGTCAGCGCGTTGGATGACGGCAAAATGGGCATCGGCCACGGCTATCGACAAACCAACTCTGACCATGATGGGCAAATCCAATACATCGTCACCGACATGCGCGGCTTGGTCTGGGGTAATGCCTAATTTTTCCATGACATCATTAAAGGCCGCACGTTTGTCTTCATGGCCTTGGTAAACATGCTTTATGCCCAATTTTTCCATGCGCAGTGCGACGGAGTTTGATTTTCGCCCAGAAATCACGGCAACTTCAACCCCCGTTTTACGTAGTAGTTTTATGCCATGGCCATCCCTGGCATGGAAACATTTATACTCAATGCCTTCATTATCAAAAAAGAGCCTGCCATCAGTTAGCACGCCGTCCACATCCAAGATCAACAGCTTGAGCTTTTGGGCTTTTTCCACAAGGACTTGTTCTGCTTCGGATGTCGCCATTACACTATACCTGCCCGTATCAAATCATGCATGTTTAATGCGCCAATTGCCAGGCGCTGTTCGTCAACGACGATCAGCGCGTTTATTTTTTTTTGTTCCATGATCTGCATCGCTTCAGCTGCCAGAATATCCTTGTTGATAAGTGCACAAGGCGATGTCATAACCTCGCTGATAGGGGTGTTTTGTAGGTCGAGGTTTTTTGCCAAGGTGCGCCGCAAATCGCCATCAGTAAAAATACCCACTACCTGTTTATTACTGTCAACGATGGCCGTCATGCCCAGTTTTTTTTCCGTCATTTCCAGTAGCGCATAACTGATTACTGCGGATTCTGGGACTGAGGGGATATTGTCGCCGACCTGCATAATATCTTCCACCCTCAACAATAGCCGTTTACCTAAACTGCCACCCGGATGGGACAGCGCGAAATCGTTACGGGTAAATCCGCGCGCTTCCAGCAGTGACACGGCCAAGGCATCGCCCATCACCAGTGCCGCTGTGGTGCTGGAGGTGGGCGCAAGCCCTAGCGGGCAAGCTTCCTGCTCAACAGCCACATTGATATGGGTGGTGGCAACCATGCCTAAGGTAGAGGCGGGATTGCCGGTCATAGCAATCAATGGCACCCCCAGGCGTTTAATGAGCGGTAAAATCTTTATGATCTCTTCAGTTTCCCCTGAATTGGACAAGGCCAGCACCACATCTTGGCGGGTAATCATGCCGAGGTCACCATGGCTGGCCTCCCCTGGGTGCACAAAAAAAGCCGGGGTGCCGGTGCTTGCCAAGGTTGCTGCAATTTTGCCGGCAATATGCCCAGATTTACCCATGCCGATGACCACCACACGGCCACTACAATGGAATAACAGCTTGCAAGCGGCCACAAAATTATCATTAATTTGTTCAGCCAATGCAACAATCGCTTGGGCTTCCACTTGGATAACCGCTAGACCTAATTCACGCAGTTTTTGGTCATGTAGCATCATAGTTGGCTGGCATTAAAGTATTTTGGGCTGGTTAGGCAATTCGGTAAGGTCAAAGGTACGTTATTTGTGGATTGAAAACCAATTATTATGCCATGTTTAATGTAATTATGCCTTATTTGATAGTGGATAAATGTGATCAGGTGAAGTAATTGCTTTGGCTGGTGCAGGGGCACACTGCCCATAGTTAAGGAAATACGACAGGAGCACAAAGGCTTCAGACGTCGCTGGATAGGGGATAATACCGAGAATAGGACGCCTAAAGCCTTTGTGCTCTGGCTTAACTAGGGGCAGTGTTTTGGGGCGGGATACGATTTAAAATACTAAGTGCCAGCACAAAGTAAATTTTGCAATTCGTTAATATTATCCAGTTTAATTATTCGGGGATGCAAACCTCTGCCAGTATGCAAGGTGGCTTATCAGCATACTGGCACAGGCCAAATAATTCTATTGGGTTTTTCCACCCAGGCGTTTTTGGATTTCCGCTTCCACTAAGTGGTCGTAATGTCTGCGCAAAACGGAATCCGTAGGGCATGGGGGTAAAGCTGATGCGACCAATGCCCGGATATGGCTTAAGGTATGCCGTCTTAAGGTAGAGTCTTCGGGGAGTATAAAGCCAGTCGGGACTTGGGCGGCTATGATCTTGACCGGTTCAGGTGCCAGCGGAGTTTCCAAAGATAGCGCTGGTTCTGGGATTGGGGTAAAGTCGGGTGCTAGGCTAGGCTCAGGTTCTGAGGCTATGGCCTGGTCGGGTTCCAAGCCAAGTTCTGTTTCCGTGGCTAGCACCAAGTCAGGTTCCAAGCTGAGTTCTGTTTCCGTGGCTAGCGGCAAGTCAGGTTCCAAGCTGAGTTCTGTTTCCGTGGCTAGCGGCAAGTCAGGTTCCAAGCTGAGTTCTGTTTCCGTGGCTAGCGCCAATTCAGGTTCCAAGCTGAGTTCTGTTTCCGTGGCTAGCGCCAATTCAGGTTCTAAGCTTAGTTCGGGTTCCGCTGCTAGGTTAAACTCCATCTCAGATGCTGGCTCAATTTCCGGTTCAATAAAGGGCGACGCTTGCTGGATACCGGAGGACAAGAGGGCTTTGCTGTAAGCCCCGTAGCGATCCTGCAATTGTTCGATTGCTGATTTATCAGTGATACAAGTTTCCAATTCGGCGGCCACCATGTTGTCATAATGGCGGGCTAATGAAGAATCACTGGGACGGGGAGGCATTAGGCATTCAATTTGGCAATGTAAATGGGACAGGTAATGTCGCCTTAGCATTGAATCTTGGGGTATATGTTCAGGGAAGAGGGGTGGTGGGGGAGTTAAGTTATGGGTTTGTGGCTCTACTGGGCTCACGTTTTCTAGTGTGGCTGTTTGTGCAAAGGGCAAGTCCAAGAGAGTTTCTTGTGCCGCCTCTTGTTTTGTCGCTATTTGTAATGGGGGTGTTTCTTCTACTTCGTTTGCTTTTGCCTGTATTTCTGGGCTGTGTGATTGGTGCTTGTTAGTTGCCCCCGCCGAATTTGTAGAACGCTTCCTTCGCACGATAAGTACGATAAGGATGACAATGAGGATGAGTAAAAGCACACCGGCCGCAATGATAAGTTTAATCATAGAAATGTTCCTGCTTAAAAAGTAAAAGGACTTTACATTATTTGGCCAGTCTTCCCGTATGCCACGATAAAGCTATAGGCTCTTAAAGGGCTGATTTAGCGGGATGCCAGCGACTTCCAAACTATACCACTTGTAGTGGGAATTGGCGACAGCCTGTTTAGTATCTGTGGGGGTAAGCAATAGGGGCCGGGTTATTGGCCACCAAAACTAATCAGGCAATGCCGATAAGCGTTGTTGCCATTCGGCGATTTTTTCCTTGAGGCTGTCAATATTAAACGTGGTCAGTTCGCGTTGTTTTAATAAGCGCTTGCCAGCCACCCACACATCGGTAACTTGTTGCCTGCTGGCTGCATAAACGATTTGTGAAATAGGGCAATATAAAGGTTGGGTTTCCAAGTGGTTTAAGTCAATGGCGATCACATCTGCCGCTTTGCCTACGCTAAGTGAGCCACAGGTGGCATCTAGCCCCAAGGCTTTTGCACCATTGATGGTGGCCATGCGCAATGCGGTCATGGCCGGGATGGCGCTGGCATCGCCTGCAACGGCTTTGCCCAACAAGGCGGCGGTGCGCATTTCCCCTAACATGTCCAGGTCGTTGTTGCTGGCCGCACCATCCGTGCCTAACGCAACGTTTATACCTGCCGCCAAACACTGTGCCACTGGGCAAAATCCGCTGGCCAATTTTAAGTTGGACTCTGGGCAATGCACGATGTGGGCGCCGGATTCGGCAAACAGGCTGATTTCCCCTGCCGTCAGTTGGGTCATGTGCACAGCCAATAATGACGGGGTGAGCAAGCCCAAACCGCGTAGCCGCTGCAAAGGCCGCTGGCCGGATTCGGTTTGCGCCTGTTCGACTTCGTGTAAGGTTTCGTGGACGTGGATATGTACGGGTAATTCCAGTTCATCCGCCAATACCCTGATTTTTTGCAAGGCCCCGTCAGACACTGTGTAGGGGGCGTGCGGGGCAAACGCGGTTGAGCACAAGCCAGATGGGCGTAATTGTTCGTGCAGGGCCAAGCCTTTGGCGATATAGTCGTCGCTGTCTTGCGCCCATGCGGAGGGAAAATCAATGACGATTAAACCCACTTTGGCGCGTATGCCATGCTGTAATACTTGTCTGGCAGTAATTTCAGGGAAAAAATACATGTCATTAAAGCAAGTCGTGCCGCCTAAAATCATTTCGGCAATGGCCAAATCCGTGCCATCTTTAACAAAGGCCTCGCTCATCCATTTTTGTTCCAACGGCCATATATGGTTTTGTAGCCAAACCATTAGCGGCAAATCATCGGCAATGCCGCGCAATAAGGTCATGGCGGCATGGGTATGGCAGTTGATCAAGCCGGGCAGCAAGGCGTGGTTTTCCAAGTTTTCGGTGCTAGTGCCTTGATATTGCTGTTTGGCAAGGTCGGTAGGCAGCAGGTCAATAATTTTGCCGCCATCAATCACTAATGTATGGTGTTCGTAGGTTACGAATTCCGGTTCAACGGGTATAATCCAGCGTGCATGGATAAGCGTGTCTACTAGCATGGGATGTTCCTGTGTGGGTTAGGGTAGCCAGACATGCTTGCCACGATGTCCAGCATTGCAATTATAACTTTTTATCTTCAGGTTTTATCTACTAATGACACAGCAAACTAACAAAACGCTACAAGCCCTGCATTGGACAGGTTCCTCCTTGAAAGTGCTAGATCAGCGGCAATTGCCTGATACGATTGTTTATGATGATTATCAAGATGCCGCCGGTGTTACCGAGGCCATCGCCAGCATGCGTGTCCGTGGTGCGCCTGCTATAGGCATAGCCGCCGCTTATGGAGTTGCCCTGTCGGTGATGGCGCATACGGCCAAAGATCCGGGGCATTGGCAAGAGAAAGTGGCGGCTGACATTGCCATGCTGGCAAAGTCCAGGCCAACGGCAGTCAATTTGTTTTGGGCCTTGGCGCAGATCGAGGCTTTGTTGGCGCAGCATCCCGAAAACCCCGTTTTTGAAGTGGTTGCCCGTGCCGAAAAAATTCATGCGGATGATATCGCCGCAAATTTTCGGATGGGTGAACTGGGTGCAGACTTGTTGGGCGGCGTCAAAGGCGTCATGACCCATTGCAATGCGGGGGCTTTGGCGACGGGTGGTTATGGTACGGCTTTGGGCGTTATTCGCAGTGCGGTCAAAAGACAACCATTAAATGTTTATGCCGGGGAAACCCGCCCTTGGTTACAAGGTGCAAGATTGACGGTATGGGAGTTGGCCCAAGATGGCATCCCTTCCACCCTAGTTGCGGATTCAGCGGCTGCTTGGCTGATGAAATCGGGTGCTATTGAATGGATTATTGTCGGCGCAGACCGGATTGCCGCTAACGGCGACACGGCTAATAAAATAGGCACGTATTCTTTGGCCGTATTGGCGAAACGGCATGGTGTTAAGGTCATGGTTGTCGCTCCCACCACAACCCTTGATTGGACAATAAAAGACGGCAGCCAAATAGAAATCGAGCAACGCAACCCCAGCGAACTATTGCCCGTTTGTTACCTTGGGGAAGGTTCTTTGGTCAGCGCATGGAATCCCGTGTTTGACGTCACCCCCGCCGAATTGATCACCGCCATAGTGACTGAGCGGGGGATTGCCTACCATCCTGGGGAATACGGCTTAAGGGGGTTGCAAGATGCAGTTTGACAAAAAGGGCAATAATCCGGCCCTAGCCGTGACGTATCTGTTTAAAGGTCTGGGGCTATTGCTAAGTGCACCCTTACGGAAGTTCATCCTATTTCCCCTACTGATCAATTTGGTCTTGTATGGGGCGGCATTAACGTTGGGTTATTACTACGTTGAGGACTTAATCAACCAATTTATCCCCAGCTGGCTACAGTGGCTTAACTGGATACTCTGGCCGTTATTTTTCATCAGTTTTATGATTGCCGGATTTTTTACCTTTACGGTATTGGCTAATTTGCTGGCGTCACCGTTTTACGGCGTATTATCGGCAAAAACCTTGTCGCTTATCAACGGGCAGGAGGGCGTGGTCATAGAGCCGCCACTGGCGAAAGTTATTTTTGCCGAGTTAAAACGGGCAGGTTATTTACTCTGGCTGGCGTTGCCATTAATTATCCTGTCAATTATTCCCGGCATTAATGTCATGGCACCTGTGCTGTGGGCGGTGTTTGGTGCGTGGGGGATGGCCTTGGAGTATATGGCTTATCCTTTGGAAAATGCGGGGATATTGTTCTCAGAGCAAAAGCAGCTGCTAAGGAGTATTCGCCTAGGCGCATTGGGCTTTGGCGGGGTGGCGGTGATGGGGCTGGCCATCCCGGTGTTAAATGTTATCGTTGGGCCTGCGGCGGTCATAGGAGCGACGATTTATTTTAACGAGGTTAAGAAACAACAAGGCTGAGGATTACCGGCATTGCCTGCCAAAAAGCGGGAAACCTTGGTATCCCGCTTTTTGGTAAGTATTAATGACCAGTACCCAAAAGATTTTTTGGTGGGGCAGTGGTTGTAGTTGTTGTTGTTGTTGTTGTTGTTGTGGTATTGGTTGTGGTGGTTGTAGTCGGCTTAGGTGGCGTTTTTGTGTAAGTGATCGCGCTGCCTTTGGCTGTCGTTACAAAGGTTGCCTTAGTACGGCACTCAAAACCACCAATCTGGATTTTGATGGGCATATCAGTTGCCACCAAACTAATCAGGTTGAGTTTATTGCCGGTAATGGTGAATGTTGCTGAACTATTTCCGCAATCATTCAAGTTTAGGCTCACGGTGTCTTTGGCATAATAGAGTGAATCAACTATTTTCCCTTTGTATAAATCCCCCGTGTATATGCCACCAATTAAAATGTTATAGATTGAGGTGTTGGCGGTAAATTTTGGTAATGGGTCTATCGTTGTAGGGCGCTTTATTGTTGAAGTGTTGGTAGCACCTATTGGGCCGTCAATAGTGGTGATGGAAATAACAATGCTGCCATCAAAATCCGTAGTCGGGGTAATGGCCAGCTTTTCTGCTTTAATGGCGGTCATCCCAAATGTGCCTGAGTCGGTAATACCCGCTTTTGATTGGCCACCAAACCCAATGGTAAGTGACCCTGCTGTGCTGGTAACGGTATAAGTAACTTGGTATTTAGCGTTCGCTACCGCTTCGTTTGAATAGCTTAGTCCAGATGCTATACCGGGTGTGTGTACCCATCCCGTGATTTCATCGCCAGTCCAGTCAGTAGTTGTCCAAACACCACCCGTAAAAAAATCTGCCGTAAAAGAAGGGATGTTAGTTTCTAGGCTAGACTCCACGGACACATAGGAAATGTTGCTGTTGGACAAAACTATTTGGTAGGGCTCATCTTTGCAATACTTAGGTAACACTAAATAATCAGCCTGCATATTGCCCTGTTCATCCCAAGCTGTTAAAAACCAGCCAACATCCGAGTCGGTTTTTGCAGCTTGGGTGCACGAAAACAAAATGGGTACTTCTTGGCTAAGTTCGTTAGTTATCCTAAAAAAATCAACATCATGATTGATTTGGGTTTGCCCAGTAGCGAGAATTTTTATGTCATTGGCTGCGGTTGAATAATTATTGGGTTCAATTTCAACATCCGCTACAGCGGGTACGGCAACCAAAGCCAGCAAAGGAATTACATTTTTAATGTTCATTTTTTTAGCCCGTTTAGTGTCTAACTTATACTGGCAAAGATAACATAAAAAAAATAAGAGTAATAGGATACTTTGATTAAATTTTCTAGGGTTTTGGCTTATTTGTGGATGTACGGAGGTGGGTAAAAACCACGGCTTATCCAAGTGCACCCGCTAATCAGTAATCCCATTACAGCTTCTTCCGTTAGGGATGGCCTGCAAAGGTGGTGGAAAGCAGAGTCAGCCGGGGTTGAGCCCGCCTTTACCGTAAATACCTCGCTAATTATCAGTAAATAATTGGCCGTTAGCTTAAACTAAGGGGCAGTTGTCCATGTCAGAATCTGGGTTTGGCCGACGATAACAGGAATTGCAGCTGAGGCTAGATCACCACACATTAAAATTAGGCAATCGATAGGGCATAAATTTCCCTCAAAACCTGATAATTTAAATATGGCATTAATCATGCTTAATTTTTTTAAACTAAACATCAATAGTGACGTGCCATGAAATCGATCTGGAAAAACTATAAAACTGACATAGCTTACGACGAGCTAATGTATTCTGAATTTCAATCGCGCCCAGTTAGCCACCGATTGTGCCAATATTTGGATTCGCTTAAAAAAGAAGACATAGACAAACGTAAAATCGCCGCCGAACTGGCCATTATGGAAATGGGCATTAGCTTTACGGTCTATAGCGATGAGGGCAATATCGACCGTGCCTGGCCTTTCGACATTATCCCGCGCATCATTGATGCCAGGGAATGGCGGATAATAGAAAAAGGCCTAAAACAACGCCTTACGGCACTAAATTGTTTTATTAGCGATGTCTATAGCGGGCAGGAATTCATCAAGGCCGGCAAAATGCCGAGTGAAATCATCAACAGCTCAAAAAACTTCCGCAAAGAATGCGTGGGTATGCAGCCCCGCCATAATGTGTGGGCCAATATTTGTGGCACTGACTTGGTGCGCGACAAAGACGGCATCATGTATGTGCTGGAAGACAATCTGCGCGTGCCTTCCGGCGTGTCCTACATGCTCGAAAACCGCGTCATTACTAAGCGGGTTTTCCCGGAACTGTTGCAAGACATCGACATTTTGCCGATTGATGATTACCCCACGCACCTACATGACATGCTGCTGTCGATCGCCCCGCACCAAGATGGCCCTGTCACCTGCGTGGTGTTGACCCCCGGCATTTACAATTCGGCGTACTTTGAACACGCCTATTTGGCGCAGCAAATGGGCGTGCAACTGGTTGAGGGCAATGACTTGGTGGTCAACGACGATGATTGCGTCTATATGCGCACCATTGAAGGGCTGGAAAAGGTAGATGTCATTTATCGGCGCATCGATGATGATTTTCTTGATCCGGAAGTGTTCCGCAAAGATTCTACCCTTGGTGTGCCTGGCTTGATGCGTGCTTGGAAAGCTGGCAATGTCGCCTTGGCAAATGCACCGGGAGCGGGCGTTGCCGATGATAAAGTCGTTTATGCCTATGTGCCGGACATGATCCGTTACTATCTGAATGAAGAACCGATACTGCCGAATGTGCCGACGTATTTGTGCAGTAACCCAGACCATTTGGAATATGTGATGGAACATCTGGCCGAGTTGGTCGTCAAGCCCGCCAATGAGTCTGGCGGCTATGGGATGCTGGTGGGGCCCCATGCCACAGCAAAAGAGGTCGAGAGCTTCCGGCAGATTATCAAAAATGATCCGCGCAATTATATCGCACAACCGACCTTGTCCATCTCAACTGCACCAACCCTGTGCAAAGGTAAGCTGGAGCCGCGCCATATTGATCTGCGCCCGTTTATTTTGCAAGGCGAAAATACCTTTGTCACGGCGGGTGGCTTAACCCGGGTCGCATTAAAAAAAGGCTCCTTAGTGGTCAATTCTTCACAAGGGGGTGGCAGTAAAGACACTTGGATTATTAATATGGAGGACAGCTAATGTTATCTCGCTCAGCAGAACGCCTGTATTGGCTAGCACGTTACTTGGAACGCACAGAAAACATTGCCAGGCTGGTCAGTGTCCACATGAATTTACTGATGGACTTGCCGATGGGCGTGGAAATGGGCTGGAAGCAATTGATATTGATCAATGCCTCGGAACAGGAATTCTATGAACGGAATAACGTCGCCAATGAACGCAACATCGCCAAATTTTTATTGGCAGACCCGACTTATCAAGGCTCATTGTTTTCATCATTAACCGCCGCCCGGGAAAATATCCGCACCTCACGCGAGTTATTGCCTGACGAAGCGTGGGAACAAGTCAATGAAATGTATTTGTTTGCCAAAAACAACTTGGACAATGTGATGAACCGCCGCAGCCGCGTATTGTTCCTCAATGAAATACTCAAAGGTTGCCAACGCTTTACCGGCTTGTTGTCGGGCTATATGAGCCACAACCATCCCTACCGCTTCATCCGCTTGGGGCGGAATATAGAACGGGCGGATATGACCAGCCGTATTTTGGATTTGGCCTCCTTGCTGTTGTCAGAATCCCGTAGTGAAGAACTGCGCCAATACGAAACGATATTATGGATGAATATCTTAAAAGCCTTAAATGCGCTGTTGATGTACCGCCAGCAAATGCACAGCCGGGTAAAAGGCGATGACGTGCTGAATTTTTTGTTGCTGGACACCAATTTGCCGCGCTCGGTGGGTTGCTGCATAGCCGCCATGTCCGAATGTATCAACAACTTGCCTAACCATAACGATTTGCCGTTAACCATCGTCGAACTGGAAAGCTATGTGCAAGCCATAGACACCCGGCAAACCACCCAAGCCCAATTGCGCAGCATTTTGGATGGCCTGCAAAACAAGCTGGGCGGCTTGCATGGACAAATCGCAGAAAATTGGTTTTTGCGGGATTTGGCTGAATAAGGGGTAAACCTAAAAAACATCTCCACCAATACCTGCCCATAAACTTGTAGGTGCGGATTTATCCGCATCTACACGACACCAATTTTTTCTGTCATTGCCCGTCCCCAATCCCTCTGGGCTTTCTGCCAACAATCCCGCACCAAAAATCCCCCGCACCACCGCCAAACAAATAGTTGCTATGGGTTTACAGATTTTTGTGACTCTACTATCCTTTAGGTAAACCTAATTGATGTAACTGGAATTGGCTGTGGAAAAAACCGTTAAAGTGTTTGTGTCCTATGAACATGAAATAGAATCCCAAACCCAAATTGTCGATACATTGGGCAAACTTTGCCAAGCGCGTGGCATTGAATTAATCCGGGATGTCAATACGCTCACCCACGGTGATTCGCTTATCGAATTTATGGATGTGTTAAGTAAGGGCGAAAACATCATTATCATAATCAGCAAGCCGTATTTTGAAAGCGAATACTGTATGTATGAGCTGTTGAATATTTTTAGAGAAAAGAATGTTAGAGAACGCACCCAAGTGCTGATTGCGGATGATTGCAAATTCGACGATGCTAAATTTCAAGCACGTTTGATAAAACTTTGGCATAAAAAATGGACTAAAACACAAGAACAAATAAAGGATTTGCCCCAAGGTACAGCCACAAATTTGCAAAAACGGGCCAATAACTACAGGGATTTTTCACAAAATATAGAAGGATTTATCACCTTCTTATCAGATCGGATGACCACCGATTTAGCCGCGCTTAAAAACCACAACTACAGCCAATTGCTGGACAAATTCTCCCCAAGCAAATCAGCCGACATCCTGAGTGACGAGGCCAAGCCATCCCCAGATTCAGATTATTTGATCAATGTGGTGGAATTTCGTCAGGAGCTATTAAACGAAGTAGTGAAAACCTTTTCCTTGGCAACTGACTTACAGCAAGCCTTTATAAAACAGCACCGTTTACCCCCGGAAACGACAGCTGCACAATTGGGCGAGAAACTCTTAGGGCAATTGGAACAGCAAAAAGTCAAAATTTTCAGTAATTTGAGGATTGTATTGCGCGATATTTTATCGGGATACGAGCATAAGCAAGACTTTAAGGCGGCCCATGACCTGATTAACCATGCCGAGCATCTATTGCACACCCTGTCATTATTGGCGATCAGCCTTTCCGATGCCGAACGCTTGCAGGATGGTGTCTTTAAGCAATCAGCGGGTATAAAAACCTTAGGCCAAACAACATATTTAAGTGCCGAAGTGGCTACTGCCCATGGCTTGCAAAGTTATCCCCAATACATGACCAAAAGCGCCAAGATAGTAGGCAAACATGCGACTAGATTTGAACCAGGGGAAGAGCTGGAACCAGGAATTAAAGCCAATATAGTGGATTGCATAGGCAAAAAATTATGGCCTAAGGTTTTCCCCATCGAAACCTTAGATTCTTATGACCTTAATCGTTTACGTCGGCAGATAAAAAGCGAACTCACGGCAGATGATAGGCTGAAAAAGAACTATTATTTGGTCGTATCGATTTGCCCTGAAGACACAAGCAATTCCCCGTTAAAATGTCCTGAAACGCGGGAAGAACTTTTGCTAGCCATCCCCGAACTGCCTATCATTGTGTTAAACAATAGCCAGCACTCGGCAACCTATCTGGCGAGTGATGAAGACCTTGAAGCTGAAATTTATCGTTTTTACGAAATCGTGAATACTTTTAATGGCAAACATCCCTCAGCAAACCCAGACCAATAGCCGGACATTGTCCACAGTGCAGCTGGACTGCTGGAGTGCAACGGCTTTAGACGTTGCCGTGTCCGCAATAAAACCATGGCTACAGCGTTTAAAACCGCAGAGATGGTTCAGCCTGAGGGCATTAGCCTTTGTGCCCAAGGTTTCGCAGTGTGCACAGCAACGTCTAAAGCCGTTACACTCCGGCTTGGCGACCTGCACAGCAACTCTTAACCACACACAACCTAAACCCCTATGACCAACGCCATCCAAAATCAAATCATCCAAGACATCGCCAAACTCAACGGCTTAACCACTATCCCCTTGGAAGCTCACGGCTCTTGGCCCGAAGCCCATCATGAATTTGATGCCGACAGCCTGAACGCCTTAAAAACCGCCTTGGCGGCGCGTCGGCCTTTATTGTTGCGTGGCGATCCCGGCACGGGCAAAAGCCAATTGGCGAGGGCGGCGGCGATAGTCCTTAAGCGTTTGTTTGTTTATGACGTGATAACTGCCCACACCGAAAGCCAAGACTTGCTGTGGCGGTTTGATGCCGTTGCCCGTTTGGCGGAAGTGCAATCCTTGTCGGGGCACAGTACCGCTAAGCAACGTAAAGCGACCTTAGACAGCAAACGCTATGTATCGCCCGGCCCCTTATGGTGGGCCTTATGTTGGCAATCCGCCGACACTGTGTATAGCGCCAGCCAATACCAACTCAACATCCCCGAGCAACCCGAAGGCTGGCAAGCCGAACATGGCAGTGTATTGTTGATCGATGAAATCGACAAAGCCAATGCCGAATTGCCCAACGGCTTGCTGGAAATCTTGGGCAATAACGCGATCCGCATCCCGTGGCTAAACACCACGGTTGGCGGCAACAACAACGTGCCACCGTTAGTCATTATCACAACTAACGAAGAGCGCGAACTGCCCGCCGCGTTTGTCCGCCGTTGCTTGGTGCTGAATTTGGAATTGCCCGCCGACGAGGACGCATTTAAAGCCAAAATGATCCAGCGCGGCTTATTGCATTACGGCAAACACTGCTCCAAAAACATTTGCACCCTAGCCGCCCAGCAATTATATAAAGACCGCACCGAAGCCAAACGCCATGGCATCACCAATCTGCCCGGGCAAGCCGAATATTTGGACATGCTCAGGGCCTTGTCGGTGTTAGGCACTGGCGATGCCGAACAAGAAGCTATGCTGGAAAAAATCGCCGACTTTACCTTTGTCAAATACCCCAAAGCCTATGGACGCTAGACAGCCCAATAGCCGACTCTATCGTGCAGATTTGTTATGGTGTCTGCACAGTATCACCGACGGCTCATTCAGCCAATCGGCGGCATTATTGGGTTTTAGCCCAGACCCAAAAACACCCAAACCAGCCCCGCAAGAACAGCCTGAATCCTTAAGCCCCACCGCGCCACCCGCCTATACACCGCCAGTTCCCGCGCCCACTAGCGATAAGTCAGCCGCCCAAACCCCCGCGTATTATCGGCTGACCGACATCAGCCCCGGCGATACCGAACCCGCACCAGCACAGCCCCAGTGGCTAGCCGAAGCCAGCCCCAGTTATTTTGAACTACGAGAAACCTGCATCCCACCAGCCCACCGCGTAATCCCGGTTTATCCGCCCTTAGTGCCGTGGTCGCGCTTATTGCCCAGCTTGCTGCGCGTGTTAAGCCGCCGCGTCGCCAGCCACAAACCCGACATTAAAACGCTGGTCAAACGCGTCAGCCTAGGCCAACAAATTCGCACCATCCCTCGCTGCACACGCATGACCTGGTCGCCAAACCTGCGCGTGTTAATCGACATCAACGACAGCAACTACCCTTATCGCCACGATTTTTTGCGCGTAGTCCAACAACTGCACGTTTGGCGCGGTGACGAAGGCTTAAGCGTGGCATTTATCGAAGACCAGCCCGGCGCTAACGTCAGTGTCTATCATGCCGGACTCGCCAGCAGCCAGCCGTGGGCTTACCCCGAAGCCGACACGCCGCTGTTCATTCTGAGCGATTTGGGGCTGCATAGCCAATCGCGGCGCAGCCTGTACGCGTGGCTGGGGTTTGGGCAACATCTCCAACGCCACGCGATCCGCCCCGTAGTGTTGCTGCCCGTCGCCCATCGGCAGCTAGACCCGCGCTTGTTGGCGTATTTTGATTGCATTATTTGGGATGATAACAGTACCCTCAAACCCGTGTTAGCCCCCGCCGAACCGCCAACCGACATGCCTATTGATAGTACGGCACGGCTATTGGCCTTAGTGTTTCCCGCTGTGCGCGGTAATTTGGGCTTGTTACGCGCCGTGCGCCAGCTATTACCCGCAAACAGCTGTGATGTCAGCGACGAAGCCGCTTTCTGGCAACACCCCGCCATCAATGCCCAAGACGATGAATGGGGCTGGCACGCCAGCTACCGTGCCGACTATCAAGCTGAATTTTTATCGCACTACACGCTATTGCCCGCCCTACAACAAGCGCAACTAGTCGAACGGCTAGGGGTTTATCACGCCCAACAGCCGGACGAACTGTATTTTGAAGCCATGCACAACCTAATCGGTTTAGGCGTTAGCTTGCCAGAGGACATTGCCGTTGCCACCGACAACTTTATGAAGATGCTGGCTAAAACCTACCAACAGCATCCCGACCACGCAGGCTTAGAACATTGGGCGCAACGCTATTTAACCCGGCAACCCACCAGCAGCCAGCCCAGCGAACCCTATAAAGCCTTGCTGGCAATGGCGAAGCAACGCCAACACCAACGCTTAGGCACACCGATAGCCTGGCCTGATGGCGTTAATCCTAAAGACCTATTGCCCTATATAAGCCGCCATACCCAAGCGTATACAGTAACACTCAAACAATCAGGGCCGCTGCTAGCCCTAAGCACCCAAGCAGTGTCTAGTGACTGGGCGCAGCCACCCGCCATCATCCACTTTAACCTTAACACGAACCACCTGACCCTTAGCTACCCTGACGCCGATAAGGCCACGCAAACCCTCACCCTAAACCTAGAACACGACCTGCCGTATCAGTTTAGCTTACCGCTAGGCGAACACCTGTTAAACCTAGGCACACAACAGCTTAGCTTAGACGTGCAAGCCGATAAACCGGATTGGGCCAGTGTGCAAGGTGTGGACAGCCACGGTGTATATTGCGAAACCCAAAATGCGGCAGGGCAGGTTTACCGCTGGTATTGGCATCCGCCCGTAGTATCGGCACAACAAGGCGTATTACGCGGGTTTTGGCACGATACCCTACCCGACAGCAGCAGCCTAAAACCTGAGTGGGCAGATAGCGCAGGCCGCGATGCCTACGGACTCTACACCGATGTGCGCTTGGCAGGTATACCCCAACGGTTACGCTGGATACCACCCAGCGGGTTTTGGATGGGGTCACCCGAAGATGAGCCAGGGCGGAGGAACGATGAAACCCGCCATCGCGTGTGCCTAAGTAGTGGCTATTGGTTGGCGGATACGGCTTGTACCCAAGCCGTTTGGTCAGCCGTGATGGGCATCAACCCTAGTGAGTTTAAAGGCGATAGCCTTCCCGTGGAGAACGTGAGTTGGAAGGACATCCAAGTTATGATAAAACGCTTAAACCAAAAACAGCCCGAGCTTCAACTACGCTTACCCAGTGAAGCCGAATGGGAGTACGCGTGTCGGGCAGGGACGACAGGTAGCTTTAATTTTGCGGGTGAATTGGCTTTAAGCAAGGTCAATTACCGTGGCACTTGGGATGATTGGGATAAGTGGGGTGATGGGGCGATTGAAGCAACCGCCGCGGTTAAAAGCTATCCACCTAATCTGTGGGGCTTGTATGAAATGCACGGCAATGTCTGGGAATGGTGCCAAGATGCTTATGGTTCCTATACTAGCGGGGCTGTGACCGACCCGCTAGGCTCCGCAACAGATGCTGCCCGTGTCCTGCGTGGCGGTTCTTGGCTTAACTGCGCCGAGGACACTCGTTCTGCTAGCCGTTACGACGGCACGCCAGTGCTCCGCATCCACTACATCGGCTTCCGACTTGCCCTAGGTCATCCAGCTTAGCCAGTCCAGCAAGCTAGCTGCCCAGCAGCCGACTGGGACACGCGCGGCGGTAGCGCGCGGGGCACAGGCGGGGGATGGGCGGCGGCAAGCGGTTAATGCTAAGATAAATCCAGTGGATACGGTTTTTAATTGGATAAAAAAGGGCTTTAAAAAGTGAACTATAAATTTTTTGCCATTCCGGCACGATTTCCTGAAACAGCCGAAGCCGAATTGACCCAGACCCGCAGGCCGGAATAAGGCCGTTTGGACGCCAGTGAAAACGGCCGTTTCCGGCACACCACTAACCTTTACGCCAACATCTATTGGGTAGGGCAGAATTGCGAAACACCCTGTTACCTTATTAAGGCTGTTTTACCAACACGGATAATAAGTTGTTGGTCTTTTGGCGGTAAGGCATCGATACCGACACCTTCGTCAGTTGCACCTACGCCTGATACATAACGGTAAAGCAGAAAAGGTTTGTCCGTTTCGTGGCCTTGGTTGGGGATCACCACTGACATCTGTTGTCCGCTAAGGTAAATGTGGCTAGGGCGTGCCCGTTCGGCAAAGTCGAGGCGTTCCGTTTGTTTAGTCTGCGGGTTGTAGCGCAACACTATGCCTTGGAGGTAATTTGAGGAAAACTCCCCCGAAACCAGCAACAGCTGTTTTTTATCGCCCAAACACGCGGCAGCCACTTTGCGTCCGCGCGACTCGTCTTCATTGTTTGCAAACAAAAACGTGCGGTCATTCGCCAGTTGCAAATAATAGACAGCGGTGTCGGCAATCCGATGTTCGCGTATCAGCGTTACTGATTGCCCCGCCCCCAGTTGGCAGGAAAGCACTTTGCCAGTTTTTTTAGACCCGGCGTTGACCGGTTGCAAGGCTAGGCACAGTATCAGCAGTGCCGCCCATTTTGAAACTAGGCGCGTATTCATTGCACCATATCCAACAAAATTTGCATAGACTGCGGGTTTTTCGACAGTTTGTCGGCAGCCGCTTTGATTTTACGGTAGTAAACACCATTAGACTTGCCGCGATATTTTTTGTAAGCCTCATCAACGGTGTCAGTGTTGTCCAGCCAATACTGCATGTACTCAGTGCCAATCTGAATATTGGTCGCTTCATCCATCATCTTGGCACTTTTATGAAATTTTTTTGCCTCGCTAAAAAGCTCAGCGGTCATTTTGTCGCTAGGCGTGTGCTCAATCTCTTTTTGTTTGCGATACTTATAAACTTGTTGCACTGCATTCAGTTGCACCTGCATCAAACCTTTGGCATTATGTCCAGCCCCTGCGCGTGCATCAAACCTTGACTCCATATAGATTTGACAAATGATCACGTTTTCATCAAGCGTAGAGAGGTTGTTTGTTTGAACCAATCTGCGGATTTCATCCAATCTGTTATTGCCGCTTTGTAAAGCGGCCTTGTTTTGAGTTGGCGGCTCTGAGCCGCTGGCAGCAGGTGTCGGCGTGGCTATCCGGGCTGATGTGCCTTTGTCAATCACTGGCTTGTTTACACCCACGCCTAATGGGCCATTTAGTGTCGAGGCCATAATTTTAATTTTCCTTGGGCGGGAGATTAACTGGTTCAAACGGTCAATAGTTGAGTTTATCACATTCGGACGGTGCAGCTTAAGCCACACCAGCATAAACTCATTTTTCGCAGCGTAGGTTATAATCCACGCCGATGTCAGGATACGGCTCGCCTAAGCCGACCAAAAAACCACCCTGAGGATAATCATGCCCACTCCCCATAACCCACCCCCAGATTTCCCCGCCCCTTGGGCTTCGGCATGGGGCGAAGATGCTATCGGCTTTTGGATGGCGTTTACTTATAAAGGTGTCCAACAAATGTTCCGCTGGATAGAATCAGGCACTTTTACGATGGGTTCGCCGCTAGACGAAGCTGAGCGTTTTTCAATTGAAACCCCGCATACCGTCACTCTCAGCGTCGGTTATTGGCTGGCGGATACCACCGTCACACTAGCCTTATGGGTTGCGGTGATGGAAGCGAACCCTAGCCATTTTCAATGTGATGAAAAACCCGTGGATACTGTCAGCTGGCACGATGCCCAAGCGTTTATAGCTAAACTGAATGGCTTAAACCCCGAATTAGCGCTGTATTTGCCCAGCGAAGCGCAATGGGAATATGCCTGTAGGGCTGGTACGGTCACCCCGTTTGCGTTTGGCGATCAGATAGATGCTAGTTTAGTGAATTTTGATGGCAACTACCCTTATAACAATGGTAAGAAAAGTGCCTATCGTGAACAAACCGTTGCGGTAAAAAGTTTGCCGCCTAATGCCTGGGGTTTGTACGAAATGCACGGCAATGTCTGGGAATGGTGTCAGGATGTATATGGCGCTTACCCTGGTGGGGCTGTGACCGACCCGTTAGGCCCTGCTATAGGCGATTTCCGTGTGTTGCGCGGCGGCTCGTGGATCCGCTACGGTAGGCTCTGTCGTTCTGCTTTCCGTCGCAACTCCTCGCCTAACCTTGCTGGCTACGGCAGGGGCTTTCGTCTTGCCCGAGGTCATCAGGCAGCCAGTCCAGCAAGCTAGCCGCCCAGCAGCCGACTAGGACACGCGCGGCGGGAAAAAAGTAGCCCGTATGCAGCTAGCGGAATATGGGTATTCGTGGTACGAACGTTCCCGCATTTCGCATTGCTTCATGCGGCCCACGATTTAAATTTATTACCTAACCCAATGTTCCAGTCAGGTGGTCAGGTTTTTTACCCGCCTTTTGTATGCAGGTTTAGGGAAGGTCAAATATTTGGTAAAGTTACGGTTTATGCGCTATAGGAGGTATTATCAAATGGGGATTTTGTGGAGGGGATACCAGACTAAAGGGAGTAAAACGCCAGCATTGGTTGGATGGAAAGCTATACATCTTAGAAAATATGGCGGCGGACGTGAGCACTGAGTGCGGACAAAGCTATTGCCATGCCAGAATATTGGATGCTGTTGATGCGTTTCTTTCAAATCAACACACAGTTCACCACAGACTCAGTGTAGAAGTCGTTAGCTTTAACCACGTTGCGGCTTGACCCCAGTGATTGGAGGTTCAACTTATTTTCATGTCTTAACAATGCCTTTAGGTTGGTTTTGCTGTGGGGCTGTTTGGAGAAACCTGTAAGCATTGATTTAAGACTGATTTTTAAAGGTACGCACTGTGATACCCTACCTAGATATTGGCTTAACATGATAAAATACAAAGTATGCCGGATGCTGCTGGGGTAAGTAAACGCACGTATCTAGGCACATCCATCGGATTATCCTCACAATTTTATTCAGTACACTATGAAACCATCAGTCAAAATCATTGCCAGTTTAGTCTTGACGGCATTGCTTGCCGCCTGTACCGAACACAAGCCAGTTGCTCCAGTCAAGCCTGTACCAGTGGTAAAGCCACAGGTGCAAAACAAAAGCCATTACTTTTCGCCAATTAGGCCGCTAGGCCAACGGGCGGTAGAGGATGTCCTGAAAATTTACGGCCCTTATACCATACGCAAACTCAACAATTATTTTACGCGGGCCAAGGTGTCTTTTCCCCCTAGGGAAATAACGCTAGTGGCTTTAAAGCACGAAATGAAAATGGAACTATGGGCCAGGGATAATAAAGAATTTCGCCATATCCACACTTACCCTATCCGGGCGGCTAGTGGCCTATCAGGCCCCAAATTGCGCCGGGGTGACAAGCAAGTGCCGGAAGGGGTTTACCGTATCGATAGCCTCAACCCCAACAGCAATTACCATTTGTCAATGAAGCTCAACTACCCCAATGAGTTTGACCTATACCATGCGGAGCTGGAAGGGCGGCATCGGCCCGGCTCGGATATTTTTATCCATGGTAAAGCTGTTTCGATTGGTTGCTTGGCCATGGGCGATGAAACGATAGAAGAACTTTTCACCCTAGTGGCGCAAGTCGGTACCGAAAACGTCAAGGTTGTGATAGCCCCGCACGACCCAAGAATTTATCCACTCAAAGCGGATATATCCCAACTTCCTAGCTGGACACCGGAACTTTATGGGGCCATCTCCCGTGAAATCAACGCCCTGCCAGCTCCGGTGCAGGCTAGGCAAACCCTGCGGGCACAAACAATAGTCCGTTAAAGCGCATTGCTTCATTGTCGGGTTAAGGCGCTAGCCGTAACCCGACAAATACCCTCACAAGCGGATGAAATAGGGGATAGCCACCAAGACGACACCTGTTATCACCAGTCTGGATTTTGGGGGCTAGTACAGCTCGATCTCACCAGGCCGCCACGTTTTGTCGAACCATGGCTCAAGCGGGCCGTACAAGCGCAGAATCATGAACCAGCCTTTGCCGTGGATAGTCTGTACCCAGTTGCCTTCTTTTCCGGCTGGTGCTTTGGGGCCAAAATAGACATCAACCGAGCCGTCTTTATTGACGACCATATCCTTGTTCTGGCTGCTGACGCTGGGGAATTTCTGGTCAGTTTGGACCATAGAGCGGGTTTGGTTATCATAGACGATGACTGACCAGAAGTCTTTCGCTGGGATATTCGGCGGTAAGTGTAGCTTGTAGTTCTTGCCGCCATCTAATGAATTGCCCTTTGCATCCTGTGCCCGCCAAGGATATTGGGAACCTTTGCCGACCATTTTCTCCGCCATCGCGGGGGTCACGCCAGTGGCAAAATAATAATAGAAGGCAGCCCCGTCCAGATTCGCCACACCAGGTGATTTTTCAAACTTGTAGCCGCCGAAGAAAGGGAGGCGCCACTGGCTGTCGGGATAGAAAAAAGCATCTTTATCGCGGATTCTGAAGGCAATTGCCCTTGCGGTCACGCTGCCAATGTTTGCGGCATCGGTCAGAATCTTTTTCATCCGCGCATCGGGATTGAATGGCTTGCCTTTTTCAATACCAATCGAGGCGAACAAACCAAGCGTTGTAGGGTCACTGCCGATACTGGGCTCTTCTTGGATGGCTTCGTTCAGCAGACCCCAGAATGCGTAGTCGGCTGGTGGCACAAAGTTAGAAGGAATGCCTGAGGCATTAACGAAATTCATCTTGGGCGGGTTAGCCGCTTCAGAAAGCTGATAAATCTTCAGGAACTTTTTGACGGATTCAACGCCAGGTTTAGTCGAGCCATCAACGAGAAAAGACCGGAAGACCAGCCAGTTGCCGTAGGTATTTGGCCGCACGACCGAATAACCGGGCGGTATTTCACCCGTGTAACCAGGTGGTAGAATCAGATATTTGCCACCTTTGCCTTTGTCCTCACCTGTGATACCGATGTCAGCAGTCCATTTATACCAGAAATCATCAATAGTACCCAGTACCATGGGCGGAATCTCAACGACCAGTGGCCCTTTTTTGCTATCCAGCCAGATAAAGCTATAAACCGTGTTGTCATTCGCCGTAAGTTCTACAGTTTTCGAATCAACAAGGTCTTCCCAGATGACATCCGTCTGGTTTACAGGCCCAAACCCACTGAGTGTGGCACGCATACCGACTTGGTTCACTATCGGGATAGCCAGCAGATAAGCCTGTAGCGCACGCGAAGCATCTAGATTGTCATAGACTTTTTGCGTAGTTGCATCATCGGGGTAGCCGTAGTTCAGCTTTAAATTGCCAATAGATGTTTTGACCTTGTTTGGTACCTCTACCCCTGGCGCAATTGGGGTGGTCATTTTCAGCTGCTGCGGGTTTGTTGCATATGTCGAACTTGCCCATAACAAACAAGGCAGTACCGCAGGAAGAAGGTATTTCTTGAAGCTGCTTTTCATTTATAACTCCTGATCTTTTGCAATATAATGGGGTGTGATATCCGGGTTAGCTAACAAGCTAGCATTTGGAAGTCGATAACATACATTATTTTTAACAGTAATCAATCAAATTAGGTAAACATGCCAATGTGCCTAAAAACAGATTCCAGAAAGTACAGGACACAGTTAATTACCTAATGCCGGGTTATCACCGCTGGTTGACATTAATATCAGCGCTTTATGGAGTGGGGCGCTGGATACCTTGATAGTTCCCTCCAAGGGTTGGTTCAATTCCAAGATAAGGAAAATAGCGCCGGACATCGATATTGCGCAGATGATTAATGCCGATATTGCTGTCCGGTTTCGGGGGGCCAATAGGCTAAATTGGGCAAACAGGACGGTGAGCCAGAAGGTGAGTACCACAAGAAATGCCCTCGGTAATTCATCCTGTGACTGCTCAATTAACATCCATCGCGACCGCAGCATATTATCAATTAAGTGCAAGGCTTGAGTTTGAAGATATTTTTGGGAGTCATTCTTTGGCAAGAGTTCAAGAATCTTATGATAAACAGCAGTCATTTCAGTTTCACTTTCCATTTTCGCCAAATCGGCCCCATGCGTGCTTTCGTTAGGCCAAATACGTTCGATTGCAGCGGTAATGGCCTGGGGTAAATGCTTCCGCACGGCTTCCGCTTCCGGCCCATAACTGGACAAATAATAGTTGAGTGTAATGATATCCGCGCCCGTTTGGGTAATAGTTGAGGATGTATCATCGTATGTACCTTTCGCTGAAGTCACCAGCAGACCGATAATCAAAGCGATCAGCGTAGCCATCGTACCGGCAGAGGTCATCAAAATATCTTTGGAGTCTGCTTGCGTATGATCATCGGGCAGGATGACACGGAGGATTGAACCCAGCAGCATGCCACCTAACATAAAGGCAAAAATAATGGACGCAATTAACAGGGCGGACATAAGTTAACTCATAAGTGCAATCGTTAAATATCGGAAAACGGGGGTAGCCGCTATAGTCAGCATTTTTTCAATCCGACTAAAGACGGGAGGGCAGATGAGTAACTATCAGCCGCTATTTCAAGGATAAAGATACCAGATTGCGGTAGTAAATGCAGAGGGATATAAGCAGAACGACATGGCAAAGGTAATCTTGCTCCCCAGTGCGGCAACTCCATCTGGAATTACCTATGGCCAGTTGAGGGCAGCAAGGCCATCAAGTGAAGTGCCTGCTTCCGTTCGTTGCCGTCATTGATCGGACAGACGGTTCGCCCAACGACACATCGTATAGGGCGGCTTTATGTGGGGGGAGAATAGTCAGGCTGGGGTAAACCCTATAATTTAAGTCTATTCCTTAAGGCTGAAATTCGCGATATTCTTGCTAAGCGATAAATGCCTGGGCGGGAATCCGTAGGGGTAAAATACCCATAAATTTCCCGTAACACCACATCAGACGCTAAAACTTACCACCCGCCGCCGCATTTGGTTTAAAATCCCCCTCCTGTGTTGTCCTGTACCTTTTCATTAGCCTTTTAATTCAATAATGCTTAGCTTATCCCCTGATGTTTTAACGTCCTTATCCACTTTACGCGATTATATACGCTGGGCCGCCAGCCGTTTTACCCAAGCCGGGGTCAACTTTGGCCAAGGGACGGTTTCCGTGCTGGATGAAGCCGCCGCGTTGGTTTTACATACCGTCTACCAGCCTTATAACTTATCGGAAGCCTATTTTGACTGCGTGTTGACAGTGCCTGAACGCGAGGCGGTGCTGGCTATTATTGGGCGCCGTATCAATGAGCGCATCCCTGCCGCTTATTTGACCCATGAATCGATTTTTGCCGGCTTGCCATTTTATGTGGATGAGCGGGTGCTGGTGCCTAGGTCACCGATTGCGGAACTGATAGAGCAACGGTTTTCGCCTTGGGTTGATGAAGAGCAAGTGGGGCGCATTTTGGATTTATGTACGGGTAGTGCGTGTATCGCGATTGCCTGCGCTTATGCGTTTCCTGAAGCTTTGGTTGATGCTGTGGATTTGTCGGTAGATGCTTTGGCAGTGGCGCAAATCAATGTCGATAAACACCTTATGGCTGATGCGGTGGTGTTGCACCAGTCGGATTTGTTCCAGGGACTGCCTGCTGCCCAGTATGATGTTATTGTCAGCAATCCACCTTATGTGTGTTTGGAAGAATGGGCGGGCTTGCCACAGGAGTTCCGTGCCGAGCCGGATATGGGCTTTATTGGCGGAGAGACGGGGCTTGATATTGTTTTGCGCATTTTGGTTGATGCCAAGGCTTATTTGGCAGAACAGGGCGTGTTGGTTATGGAAGTGGGCAGCAGTGCACAAACCTTACAAGACACGTTCCCGGATGTACCTTTTTATTGGCTCAATTTTGAACGCGGCGGTGATGGCGTGTTTTTGCTGACCGCTGAACAACTACATGATTATCACGATTTATTTATGGCGGCTTTGGATTGATATGTCTGGAAATACGATAGGAAAATTGTTTACTGTCACCTCGTTTGGTGAAAGCCACGGCCCGGCCATTGGCTGTATTGTTGACGGATGCCCGCCGGGCATGGCTTTGACCGAGGCCGATTTGCAGGCGGATTTGGATCGCCGTAAACCCGGCACTTCCCGGCACACCACACAACGGCGCGAAGCCGATGAAGTGCGGATTTTGTCGGGGGTGTTTGAAGGTAAAACCACAGGCACGCCTATTGGTTTGTTAATTGAAAACACCGACCAGCGCTCTAAGGATTATTCTAAAATTTCCGATACGTTTAGGCCAGGCCATGCTGACCTTACTTATCAGCAAAAATACGGTTTTCGGGATTACCGTGGCGGCGGGCGTTCATCGGCACGTGAGACCGCAATGCGCGTGGCGGCAGGTGGGATAGCCAAAAAATATCTTAAGGAGCAGGCCGGTATAGAAATACGCGGTTATTTGTCGCAATTAGGGCCGATAAAAATCGACAAACTCGATTGGTCTATTATCGACAGCAATCCGTTCTTTTGCCCTGATGCTGATAAAGTTCCGGAAATGGAAGCGTATATGGATGCCTTGCGCAAAGAAGGTGAATCGATAGGCGCACGTATTGAAGTGGTGGCCAGCAATGTGCCGCCAGGGCTGGGTGAGCCAATCTTTGACCGCTTGGATGCAGAATTGGCTTATGCCCTGATGAGCATTAATGCGGTGAAAGGCGTGGAAATCGGTGATGGTTTTGCCTGTATCAACAGCAAAGGCACACAATTTCGGGATGAAATCACTCCTGAAGGTTTTTTAAGCAACCACGCAGGTGGTATTTTAGGCGGCATTTCCAGCGGCCAAAACATCACCGCCAGCATTGCCTTAAAACCTACCTCCAGTTTGCGGTTGCCAGGGCGTAGCATTAACCAGCAAGGTGAGGCGATCAGCGTGGTAACGGAAGGCCGTCATGACCCTTGTGTGGGCATACGCGCCACCCCGATAGCCGAAGCAATGATGGCTATTGTGCTGATGGATCATTTTTTACGGCATCGGGCGCAAAATTTTGGGGTGGACTCTGGCTTGCCTTTGTTGCGGTAATGCGCTTGTTTAAACAGAGGGGCAATCCTTGGGGCTTGCCCATATTTAAATGAAGCAATCTTCAAAAGGGGATCCAAAAGGAATACCCCCCATCGCGGTTCCCTACTGGCGATTGTCAGCGGTTTATTTTTTTTATTTTGCCGCCTTAGGCGCATTATTGCCCTATTGGAGCTTGTACCTAAAAGCCAATGGTTTCGGCCCTTTAGAAATTGGCCAGCTGTCGGCGTTGTTGGTGGGCACTAAGCTGGTCGCCCCTTTATTGTGGGGTTGGATTGCCGACCACACTGGCAAAAGCATCACCATCATCCGCTGGGCTTCTTTACTGGCCGCTATCGTGTTTGCCGGGTTTTTATGGGCGCATCATTATAATTGGTTTGCTTGGATTACCTTGGCATTTAGCTTTTTTTGGAACGCCGTGCTGCCGCAGTTTGAGGCGGTGACATTGTTCCATTTAAAACAAGAGTCGCACCGCTATAGTCAAATCAGGTTATGGGGTTCGGTGGGGTTTATTGCCACCGTGTTAGGGATAGGCAGGCTCTTGGATAGCCATCCGGTTTCTTTGCTGCCTTTATTGATTATCGGCTTATTGATGACAAGTTGGCTAGTCACCTTGATGGTCCCCGAAGCCAAAGCCAGTCTGGGTGTGACGGCCAAATCAGGGATGTTTTCCATTATCAAAAAGCCCCAGGTGCTGGCGTTTTTTGTGGTGAACATCTTGGTGCAAATGGCCCACGCGCCTTATTACGTGTTTTATTCGATTTTTTTAAAACAATACCATTATTCGGCGACCATCACCGGATTGCTATGGGCCTTGGGTGTTTTGGCGGAGATAGTGCTCTTTATTTATATGGCACGTTTGTTAAAACGGTTTTCGTTACGCGCCATTTTATTGACCAGCTTGTTGTTGGCGATAGCCCGCTGGTTACTCACTGGCTGGTTTCCCGAGTATCTGGGCGTCTTGGTTTTTGCCCAGTTGTTACATGCTGCCACTTTTGGTGGTGTCCATGTGGTCGCCATCCATTTTGTGCACCTGTATTTTGGTGGCCAGCATCAAGGTAAAGGCCAGGCTTTGTACAGCAGCTTAAGTTTTGGCATGGGGGCGATGTTAGGCAGCCTATATAGTGGCTATTACTGGGAAACTTTAGGCCCGCAGTTTGTGTATTCGGTCGCCGCGCTTTGTTGTGCCGTGGCCTTAGTGATTGCTTATATCTGGGTAGGCCGGGAAAATGTTAATATAAGACCCAAGCGTAAAGCGAAATGCAAAACTTAGCCTAAGCTGTTGCCTTAAGCCTTACTTTCTGATTAGGAAAAACTGTGTTTGAAATTTTAATAAGTGGCGGCTGGATGATGCTGCCCATCATTTCCTGTTCAATTCTTGCCATGGCCATCGTTGTTGAACGCTTTTGGTCATTGCAAAAGGCGAAAATATTGCCGCCTAAATTAGTCCCCCAAGTGTTGAAAATGTCCCGCGAAAACAAACTGGACGAGGCCATGTTATGGCGTTTGCGGATGAGCTCGCCTTTAGGCACCATTTTGTCGGCGGGCTTAGCGAACCGCCACCATGGACGGGATGTGATGAAAGAATGTATTGAAGAATCCGCCCAGCGGGTTGTGCATGATTTGGAGCGTTTCCTTAATACCCTAGGCACGATTGCCACCATTGGCCCCTTATTGGGCTTATTGGGCACGGTGTTTGGCATGATAGACATTTTTTCTTCGTTAATGCAGCACGGTTCTGGCGACCCCAGTGTGTTGGCAGGGGGTATTTCGGTGGCGCTGATCACCACCGCCGCTGGTTTGACCGTAGGTATCCCTAGCTTGATTTTCCACCGCTATTTTGAACGCTTGGTGGATGAATATGTGGTTGAAATGGAATCTGAAGCCCTAAAGCTGATTGATGTGATGTACGGCGACCGTGAGGCGTTCTGATGAAGTTTCGCCGTAAAAAAAGGGAAAAGCTGGACATCACCTTAATTTCAATGATTGATGTGTTGTTCGTGTTGTTGTTGTTCTTTATGGTGTCCACCACCTTTAACCGCCACACCGAAGTGAAGATTAACCTGCCCCAAGCTGAAGGTTCTGACGTGGAAGGCCAGCCCGAGACTGTCTCCTTAGATATTGATGCAGTAGGCACTTATTTCCTTAAAGATGATGAAGGCTTGCCCCGCGCGGTTGCCAATCAAACCGCAGAAGGTTTAAAACAGGCATTGGGAAAACTGGCCGAAGAAGCAAAAGCGTTGCCTTTCGTCATTAATGCCGATGAAAACACGCCGACAAAGGCAGTGGTCACTGCGTTGGATATAGCCACCCAAGTGGGTTTTACCCATGCCACATTTACCACGGTTGCACCTAAGGGCCAACAATGAAAAAAACCATAAGCCGTTGGCTGCTTGATGTTTGGTATAAAGACCCGTTTATTGGCGTATGGTTAATGCCCTTAGGGTTTTTGTTCAGCGATGCGGTCAGATTTAGAAAATTTCTGTACCGTATCGGCGTGCTAAAAACCCACACCTTGGCAGTGCCTGTCATAGTCGTTGGCAATATCACCGTCGGCGGCACGGGCAAAACCCCCTTAGTGGTTTGGATGGCCAAATTCCTAAAGGAGTCAGGCTACAAACCCGGGATTATCAGCCGTGGTTACGGGGGACAGGCCGATTCCTGGCCGCAATGGGTGACGAATGACTCTAATGCCCAGCAAGTCGGTGATGAAGCCCTATTGATTGCCAAACAAACCGCTTGCCCGATGGTAGTGGGGCCATTTCGGGTGGCCGCCGCCCAGTTATTATTGGAACAAGCCGATTGTGATGTGATTTTATCGGATGATGGCCTGCAACATTATGCCCTAGGCCGGACACTGGAAATCGCCGTGATTGATGGTGACCGGCGTTTTGGCAACGGTTACTGTTTACCGGCTGGGCCTTTGCGTGAGCCGATAGAAAGGCTACAAAGCGTAGACCTGATTGTCGTCAACGGTGAAAAATCAGAAGACCATGAGTTTTCCATGCAGCTGGTGGGCGACCAAGCCATTAATTTGCTCACAGGCGAACAAAAGCTGTTAACGGCATTTGACAACTGCCACGCCCTGGCTGGTATCGGAAATCCTGAGCGGTTTTTTAAGCACTTGGCCAACGCAGGATTAAGCTGTACTTGCCACAGCTTCCCCGACCATTACCCCTTTGCACGCCACGATATTGAGTTTTCTGATCAACTGGCCGTGCTGATGACAGAAAAAGATGCCGTAAAATGCACCCCATTTGCCGGGCCACAGCATTGGTATGTGCCTGTGCAAGCCGTCCCGCAAGCGGATTTTGCCGAACAATTATTAACCTTACTAAAGAGAAAATCATGATAGACAAAAAATTACTCGATATTTTGGCATGTCCCTTGTGCAAAAGCCCGCTACGCTATAACAAGGCGCAACAAGAACTGATATGCCGCGCTGACCGCTTGGCTTTTCCTATCCGCGATGATATTCCGGTGATGTTGGAAGATGAGGCCAGAACGTTAAGCAGTGAAGAAACGGATGCCTTATACCAATGAGCCTGCGTTTTAAAGTCGTCATCCCGGCCCGTTTTGCCTCAACCCGATTGCCGGGCAAACCTTTATTGGACATTGCTGGCAAGCCGATGATTGCCCATGTCTGTGAACGGGCAAAGGAAGCGGATGCCGAAGAGGTCGTGGTTGCCACCGACGATCTGAGGATTTTTCAAACAGTTTCTGATTTGGGCATCAAAGCCGTGATGACCCGAACTGACCATCAAAGCGGCACGGAACGGATAGCCGAAGTTGCTGCAATTTGTGGCTGGGCTGATGATGAAGTCATTGTCAATTTACAAGGTGATGAGCCCTTGATCCCACCAGCAATTATCCGGGAAGTCGCGCTTGCCTTGGCTAGTCAAACCCACGCGGGAATAGCGACCTTAGCGGCTAAAATAATCGACCACGCCGAAATAGCCAACCCCAATGCCGTCAAAGTTGTTTTGGACAAAGCGGGTTACGCCTTGTATTTTAGCCGTGCGCCAATTCCTTGGGAACGGGGCACTTTCACGCCAGCCAGTAAAATACCGTCAGGCACTGTGCCTTATCTTCGGCATATCGGCATTTATGCGTACCGTACCGCGTTTTTAAAGCGATATTGTGCTTGGGAAGCCTCGCCTTTAGAGTCAGTTGAAGCTTTGGAACAGCTTAGGATTTTGTGGCACGGTGATGCCATTCTTGTGAAAGTGGTGGATAAAACCCCAGAAGCCGGGGTGGATACAGAGGAAGACTTGCGGCGCGTGACTCAAGCTCTATCCTTAAGTTGTTAAAAGCTGGGATAGAGGCATAGGTATTTACACAGGTTTTTAAAGCAATAAATACGTGATGTTCCAGTGTGCAATAGCCCCCTCTCCCTTAGGGAGAGGGCTGGGGTGAGGGGAATACAAAATTAAGTCGTTAAATCCCCCTCATCCCAATCTTCTCCCTAAAGGAGAAGGGGCTTTTTGACTTGTGTAGTTACCTATGGATAGAGGCTAATAAAACCAGCCGCCGGACAGTCGAATAAAATACGCGCTATTATTTGACAGAAGCAATTAACACCAGTAATTTAAGCTATTTTTGTAACTTCCCCACCTTCAGTGCCTGTCTGTCTTGAAGGGTTGATTGGAAGTTATGTTTTTTAATCTCACTGCACGGGTTGCTCAAGAGCTGTTAATGGAAGAGTTTCATAGAATTAGTCGTTTACCCCCTTACGTTTTTAATATCGTCAATGAGCTAAAAGCCAAAGCGCGGGCGGCGGGCGAGGATATTATTGATTTTGGCATGGGTAATCCAGACCAACCAACGCCCCAACACATCGTGGATAAAATGGTTGAGGCCACTTTGCGGCCAGACACCCATCGCTATTCAGTGTCCAAAGGCATCCCCCGCTTACGCAAAGCCATCTGTAACTGGTATAAAACCCGTTTTGATGTGGATCTTGACCCAGAAACCGAAGCCATAGTGACTATCGGCTCTAAAGAAGGATTGGCGCATTTGGCTTTGGCGACGCTAGGCCCTGGGGATATCGTACTGGTGCCTAATCCTGCTTATCCCATACACCCTTATGGCGTGGTGATTGCGGGTGCGGATTTACGGCATGTACCAATGGTTGAAGGCACGGATTTTTTTGAGGAACTGCAAAAAGCCATTGTCGATTCTTGGCCCAAACCGAAAATGCTGATCCTTAATTTTCCCGGCAACCCTACTAGCCAATGTGTGGAGTTGGATTTTTTTGAAAAGATCATCGCTATAGCCAAAGAACATAAGATTTGGGTAGTCCAAGACATCGCCTATGCGGATATCGTGTTTGATGGCTATGTCGCCCCGTCGATATTGCAGGTTGAAGGCGCAAAAGACATCGCCGTGGAATTTTTCTCCATGTCCAAAAGCTACAACATGCCTGGCTGGCGCGTGGGTTTTATGTGCGGCAATAAACAGCTGGTTTCCGCATTGGCCAGAATTAAATCGTATCTGGATTATGGCACGTTTACACCGATACAAATCGCCGCGATTGCCGCCTTGGAAGGCCCGCAAGACTGCGTGGCAGAAATTGCCGAGATGTACCGGAAACGGCGCGATGTTTTATGTGAAGGCTTAAACGCAGCGGGTTGGGCGGTGGAAAAGCCCAAGGCGACCATGTTTGTCTGGGCAAAAATCCCTGACGCCTACCTTGCCATGGGTTCTTTGGAGTTTTCCAAAAAATTGCTGCTGGAAGCCAAAGTGGCAGTGGCACCGGGCATCGGTTTTGGTCAATATGGCGATGACCATGTCAGGTTTGGCCTGATTGAGAACGAGCACCGCACCCGTCAGGCCGTGCGTGGCATACGCCTGATGATGAAAAAAGACCAACAAGCGGCAAAGTAGCCTAAGGCTAATAGATGCCAACAATTTTTTAACTGGAGCTTAATTTGAAACCGGTAAAAGTAGGTGTGTTAGGGCTGGGTACTGTCGGTGGCGGTACGGTCAATGTTTTAAAACGCAATGCGGCGGAAATAGCCCGTCGTGCAGGCAGGGAGATCATCATCACCCATGCTTCGGCAAAAGATTTACAAAAACCACGGATTTGTAACACCGACGGCATTATCTTGACGGATGACCCCTACAGCATCATCAACAATCCCGACATAGACATTGTGTTGGAATTGATTGGCGGTGCGGGCGCGGTTAAAGACATGGTGTTGACCGCCATCGCCAACGGCAAGCATGTGGTCACTGCCAACAAATCCTTGATTGCCTTGCACGGTAATGAAATCTTTGCCAAAGCCAGTGAAAAAGGTGTGATAGTCGCGTTTGAAGCGGCGGTTGCAGGCGGCATCCCTATCATTAAAGCCATACGCGAAGGCTTAAGCGGCAATCAAATCGAATGGCTGGCGGGCATCATTAACGGCACAGGCAACTTTATCCTGACCGAAATGCGCGACAAAGGCCGTGATTTTAACGACGTGCTAGCCGAAGCCCAAGCCTTAGGTTATGCCGAAGCTGACCCGACTTTTGATGTCGAAGGCATAGATGCCGGACACAAACTGACCATATTGGCTTCCATCGCTTTTGGCATCCCTTTGCAATTCGATAAAATCTATACCGAAGGCATCACCCAAATTACCCGCCTAGATGTCGAATACGCCGAACAACTGGGCTACCGCATCAAACATTTGGGTATCGCCCGCAAAACCGCCGACGGTATCGAACTGCGCGTACACCCCACCTTAATCCCCGAACGCCGTTTGATTGCCAATGTCAATGGCGTGATGAACGCGGTGTTGGTCAAAGGTGATGCGGTCGGCGCAACCCTATATTACGGCGCAGGTGCGGGTGCAGAACCCACAGCCTCGTCCGTTGTAGCCGATGTCATCGATGTGGTGCGGGCCTTGACCTCCGACCCTGAAAACCGCGTCCCGCATTTGGCGTTCCAAGCCAATGCCCTAGCTGATATTCCTGTGCTCACTGCCGATTGTTTTCAAACTGCGTATTATTTGCGCCTCAGTGCCGAAGACAAACCCGGCGTATTGGCGGATGTCACCCGTATTTTGGCAGACCACCACATCAGCATAGAAGCCATCATCCAAAAAGAACCGTCGGCCACCGACACCGCCATACCCATTATTATTCGTACCCAGCGCACCTTAGAAAAAGAAATGAATGCCGCGATTGCAAAAATCGAAGCACTCAACACCGTCACTGGAAAAGTCAACCGCATCCGCCTAGAAACTTTGGGATAAACCAACCATGTCTACACACAAACACTACACGGGCCTTATCGACCGTTATAAAGACCGTCTGCCCGTTAGCGCCAGCACCCGCATCATCAGCTTAAACGAAGGCAACACGCCGCTGATCCAACTGCAAAACATCCCGCGCTTGCTGGGCAAAGACGTGAATATTTACGTCAAATTTGAAGGTTTAAACCCCACCGGATCGTTTAAAGACCGGGGCATGACCATGGCTGTCACCAAAGCCGTTGAAGAAGGCAGCCAAGCCATCATTTGCGCCTCTACAGGTAACACCTCCGCGTCTGCCGCCGCCTATGCCGCGCGTGCTGGCATCAAAGCCTTTGTGTTAATCCCCGACGGTAAAATCGCCTTGGGCAAATTGGCGCAAACCTTAATGTATAACGCCACCATCATCCAAATTAACGGCAATTTTGACCAAGGCATGGAATTGGTTAAAGAAGTGGCGGAACACGCACCCGTGACCATCGTCAACTCCATCAACCCCTACCGCATCGACGGGCAAAAAACCGCTGCCTTTGAAATCGTTGATGACCTAGGTTTTGCCCCCGATTACCACTGCCTGCCTGTCGGCAATGCGGGCAACATCACCGCCTATTGGAAAGGTTATACCGAATACGCCCGTGACCGCGTATGCGGCAACCGCCCCATCATGTGCGGCTACCAAGCCGCCGGTGCCGCGCCATTCGTAGCGGGCCACAAAATCGACAACCCCGAAACCATCGCCACCGCCATTCGTATCGGCAACCCCCAATCCTGGGATTACGCCTGGGCCGCACAACAAGAATCCGGCGGCTGGTTTGACAAATTCACCGATGCCGAAATCTTAGCCGCGCAAAAACTGCTGTCCCAACAAGAAGGTATCTTCTGCGAACCCGCCTCCGCCACCTCCTTGGCAGGTGCAATGCGCGACATCGCCAGCGGCAAAATCCCCGAAGGCAGCACTATTGTTTGCACACTCACAGGCATGGGCCTAAAAGACCCCGACACAGCCATCAGCCAATGCGCCGCTGCGCATCCGGTGACGATAGAAGCGAATTTGGATGCGGTGAAGCGGGCGATTTTGGATACTTTGTAGTTGGTTGAGTTGCGGCTTTTTGCAACCAAACCAACGCGGGTCTATCGGAGAAACCGCCATACGAGCTTTTTATGTATTAAAATAAACACATGGAAAATAAAATAATTTCACAAATAACTACCAAAAATTATCGAAACTTACTTAATGAAGAAGGTATCACGTTAAATAAGCTTAATATTCTAATTGGTTCAAATGGATCAGGTAAAAGCAATTTGGTTGCTATATTAGAGTTTTTAAAAAATTGCTTAATCACGTCACCTGATTTGGAGAGTAGAGGAATTACCACCCTCCAAAATGCTCTTTCAAAACTTAGATTTAACATTTTAGATGTAAGTATTAAAAAACCTGCTAAGGTAAGTCTGAAATTTGAATTTCCAAATTTACATGCGCAAAGTGAGATTATACTCTTATTGGTATTTTACGTTGACAAAACTATTTCTATTTGTGAAGAAAGTTTGCAGCATACCAGACCTAATCAGGGATCAGAAACCCCGTTTATTTATTATCATAGTCATACCCGAGCAAGCGGAAGTAGCATGGTTTCTATAAACAATAAAAATAAAAGGGGCTCGCATTTTGATAGGCTTACACAAGTACCAGTCGATGAGTTATCCTTGCTAGCAATTCCGAAGCTATTAACAGAAAAAGGAACTTTTTACCCTGAGCAAGTCCCATTGTATAAAATATATAATGAGTTGAATGAAACTGTAAAAAAATGGCAGTTTTATAATGCCAACGAAATGGATTTGTCAAAAATTCGAGGATCTAATCCGAGACTGGGATTGAGTGATGTTGTTCTTGCCAAGTCAGGGGAAAATCTGCCAACTGTTTTAGACAATATAATTAATCATATAAAATACGGTATTGAGTTTGATGAGCGTATTAATAACGCCATGAAAGAAATGCTACCAACAACGCGGCGCATTAAAACATCCAGAGACAGTGGGGGAATGTCGCTGACAGTTCAATGGTACTTTGATGATGTGGATGTACCTTTTTATTTGGATGATATGTCAGACGGTACAGTGCGCATGTTGTGCTGGGCAACCATTTTACACTCGCCTATTTTACCGTCGTTATTGGTGATTGATGAGCCTGAGTTGAGTTTGCATATCGCATGGATGGGAATTTTAGCGAACTGGATAAAACAAGCCTCGCAAAAAACTCAGATTATTATTTCAACACATAGCCCTGATTTACTAGATTACTTTACTGATTGTGCTGACGATGTGATTTGTTTTGAAAAGACACAACCGAAAGGACATTTTAAAGCAAAGAAATTACCTCAAAATATATTGCAAGAGAAAATAGCAGAAGGCTGGCAATTAGGAGATTTATATCGTATTGGCGATGATGTTATTGGGGGATGGCCTTGGTAATTTGGTTGTTTGCTGGGGGTGGAGAAGCTGAATTAGGCGAACGAGAAGGTAATATAAAAGGCATAGTACATTTTTTTGAAAAACATTTTCCTGACTTTACTTTTCAAAGAATTACACCTGTTAGAAGTAAGCGGCCTCCTCATAGAGTTAATTCAAATGCGGCCATAAATGCACTGGGAAAAACGGGCGTGGCTTTTTCTAAACAAATTAAAGCTAAATTGGATGATAAAATTAAGCAGGGTGATCCCCTATGTGATGCAATATTGATCTTGGATGATTTAGATTGTTGTTGTAATGACGAAAGAAAATCACTTTTCAACGATACCGTTAATCAGGCAGGAAATGGGGCATTTAAAGAGATTAGAAGAATTATCGGTTTTGCCGCTCCTGAGCTGGAAGCTTGGGTAATTGCAGATTGGAGTAATACCATCGCCAAACATATCGATTTTACAAAAAACCATCAAGCCATGCAAGGGTGGTTAAAAGCTAATCAAGTATGTTTTGATGTCCCTGAAAAATTTAGCTTTTATAATGAAAGTAAGAATTCCTGTGATAATAAGCTTTCAGAGCTATTGATTGAATCGTCAAGACAAATAAATCAAACGGTTTATTCAAAAGCTAGACATACCTCTTTTTTACTTCATGAATCTTTGAAACCTGACGTTGTGGCTCGAAAATGTCCAATCTTCAAGGATTTTTTCACGCAATTACAAAGGTTATAACGCGATAAGATGCGCTACATAGGATGTGTTGAGGTACGAAGCGCATCGTTCGAGTGAAAACACGATTGATGCGCCTCCTATGCTCATATCAAGAAAAACACAGTTAAATGAATTTGACAGTCATGTGGTCGGGCAACAGCATTATCGTTACCCGACATTTTAGCATCCGAGGAATAGCAGCGGGTAAACCTCTAGTCGTTTCTATATTTCACCTAGAAATGTCGGGTACGAAAAGCATGTGCCCGACCCACCCGCCTTAAGAGAAAACATAATGAACGCATTAAAAAGAATTACGATTGATCCACAATTATGCGGTGGCCGCCCTTGCATCCGAAATATGCGAATTAGAGTAAAGGATATTCTTGATTTATTGGCATCAGGTGCCAGCACCGCCGAAATATTAGAAGATTATCCTTATCTCGAAGCGGATGACATTAAAGCCTCCCTTGAATACGCGGCGAACCTGATGGATCACCCGATTTTGAACGTTGCTTGACATGCGTTTTTTAGTTGACGCACAACTCCCTATTGGTTTGGCGCGGATGTTACAGCATCATGGACACGAATCTAACCATGTTGATGATTTAAACATGATGCAAACATCAGATAGGGATATTTGGGCATGGGCCAAGCAGACCCAAAGTGTCATTATCACTAAAGATGAAGATTTTGTGATTTTGCATAACGCTGATGAAAGCCCCTGTGCATTATGTTGGATAAGGGTAGGCAATACTCGAAAAAAAGATTTATTGGCATGGTTTGAGCGATTATTACCATCCATTGAAGAAAAACTGGCATCTGGTGAGTTGCTGCTAGAACTCATATAAACAGCCGTGTTTCTCATTCACAAGCTCTGCTTGCTGGATTTCAAAGCCCATGATTAAACCAACCCGTATGGTGTATGAATTTAGGATAGATTCGCCGATAAGCAATCCAGCATTTTAGAGCGTTCATGCTGCATTGGGCAAAACAGTTTGACAATCGGCGAAACCGCCCTACGCGCTAAAATGATTTTGTAAATGAAAAAGCTGTTGAACAGTTTCGAGACAATCATAAAAGGGTAAAATTTCTCGTTCCCAAGCTCCGCTTGGGAATGCCTACCCTAAAGCTCTGCTTGCTGGGTTTCAATATACACGGTTAAGACCGTAAGACAGTCGCGTAGGTTTGACTATCGGCGAAACCGCCCTACGCGCTAAAATGATTATGTAAATGAAAAAGCTGTTGAACAGTTTTGGGCTAATTATACAAGGGTAAAATGAAGCTTACTTGGGACGAAACAAAACGTATCAGCAATATCAACAAGCATACGCTTGATTTTGCTTTCACTCAGTTTGTATTTGAAGCAGACACCTTCACGTTCGAAGACAAACTGATGGTTTACCAGGAACAGCGTTTTATCACACTGGCAATCTTAAACGGCGAGGTGGTTGTTGTCCATACCGAAACAGAAAACGAAATCCATGTTATTTCTTTACGCAAGGCAACTAAAAATGAACAAAAACTTTATTTTTCCCGAATCGGATGATTTTGACGAATATCCTGAAATTGCCGCAACCGATTTAGAAGGCGCAATTCATCGGCGTAACTTGTTGGAGGTTCCCAAAAAACAAAGTGTCAATTTAATGCTGGATGCTGACATTATTGCTTGGTTCAAAAAAAAATCTGGCGAAGTTGAGTTTCAGTCACTTATCAATGCTGCATTAAGAGATGTTATTTCGCATAACCCGTAAGGCCGAATGTCTCGTTTCCAAGCTCTGCTTGCTGGGTTTCAACGCACACGGCTAAACCAGTAGGGCGGGATCGCAAAGCCTATGCGGCTAATTAATGTATTCTTAATTTAGTGTTTTGAAATACAAAGCAACTAAACAATCGCCGATAGACAGTTTAAAAAATGTTTTTAGTTACCCAAAAATAGAACGAAATACTTTTAAAGGGGATATATTTTTATGCAAGCAATTGAACTACAAGCCCAAGTGATTGAAGAAATAAAAAAAATCCCCAGCGACAAACTTGCTGAAATTTATGATTTAATCCATTATTTTCGGCTGGGTTTGTTGCAAGCCCAAACAACTCAAACCCTAAATCCCAAAAACAGCTTTTTTGAGCATTATCTTGATAACCCGATTAAGCTAAATCAATTTTCGCCGTTAAGTCGTGATGACATTTATGAGTGATAAAATCTTTATTGACACCAATATCTGGTTATACGCATTAATAGAATCCGACCGCTGCCTTGAAAAACATCACAAAGCCAAACAGTGCATTGCTGCAACGGAAAACATCATTATCAGCACGCAAGTTGTTAATGAAGTATGTGTGAATTTATTGCGTAAAGGCAATAAGGATATGCCCTATATTGCGCAATTTATTTTAGACTTTACGGCGGCCTATCAAACTGTTGCGCAGATACCAGAGGATTTAATCACTGCTTCAACCATTCGCGTCAATTATCATGTTTCTTATTGGGACAGTTTGATGATTGCCAGTGCATTGCGGGCTGATTGTCATATTTTGCTCTCAGAAGATATGCAAGATGGTCTACACATTTATAATCGTTTGCGGATACACAACCCATTAAACTAGATATTAATGGAACAACAGTCGCGTAGGTTGGTTTGCATCTTTTCGCAACCCAACACCAACGTGCGAAAATTCTGGGTTGGAACAGCATCAACCCAAGCAACCCGGCTAAATCTACAAGGCTGCCAATGAATACAATTAAGGTTTTACGGTGACTAATATGACAACATTATTATCTGAACGGATAACCATGGACACCAGCATTTGTCATGGTAAGCCTGTATTCGGGGTTTACGTTATCCGGTTGAAAATATCCTGGAATGGTTAAGTGCGGGCATGAGTGTTGAAGCGATACTCGCGGATTACGAAGATCTGGAAAGAGAAGACATTATGGCGGCGTTGGCGTTCGCCTCCCATTTTGTTAAGGTAAAACGGATTGCACAGTTGGCGGCATGAAGTTTATTGTTGATGCGCAATTACCACGGCATCTAACTCGTAAGATGGGTAGAGGCGATAACCCATAAGGTGTATGAATGTAGGTGGATTCGCCGACAGAGACTGTGAAAGTATTACTAAAAATCAATAAAACCAGCGGAAAACATGCTGTAAGCCATTGATTATTAGTAGTCAAAAGCTGTATTTTTGCCTAATTTTAGAATACTTTCACACAATCCACCAATTTGTCATATTCGTGCCGCATTGGGCAAGTCGGTTTGCATGTCCCTGCTTAGCAATATTGCCCATGTTTACAAAAAACCAGTCATTTTGCATAACAAGGAAAACACCCGATGAAATTAAAAATTATTATTCATCCTGCCGAAGAAGGCGGGTTTTGGGCAGAAGTTCCTGCTATTCCAGGTTGTGCAACGCAAGGTGAAACGATTGAGGATCTTTTAACCAACCTCTATGAAGCCGTTGAAGCCTGTCTTTCAGTAGACTTGTCAGAAATTGAGCTGGGAAAAAATGACAGAGTTTGGGAGAT
Source organism: Methylococcales bacterium (assembly GCA_026399075.1). GTDB lineage: Bacteria > Pseudomonadota > Gammaproteobacteria > Methylococcales > Methylomonadaceae > Methylobacter_C. Next base: position 29,721 of record JAPLRR010000086.1, on the reverse strand, counting down.
TGCTGTGTGAAATCAATCTCAGGAAAAAGCTTTGCGCGACTTTTGGAAAGTCACGGCTGGATTTTAGTAAGGGTCAATGGTAGTCATCACGTTTATATGAAAGCTGGAAATCCTGCCCGCATTTCGCTTCCCATCCACAAAAATGAAGATTTGAAGATTTGAAGATTGGCTTGCTAAAGTATTTTATGAAAGTGGCTGGCATTAGCGAAGCTGAACTATAAAAGCCGAATAGCTGTAAGGCGGACTCGTCGACGGAACCGGTGAGATGGGTAGAGCGATAGCCATGTAGGTAGGGCAACAGCATTATCGTTGCCCGACATTTTAGCATCCGAGGAATAGCAGTGGGTAAACCTCTAGTCGTTCCTACATTTCACTTAGAAATGTCGGATACGAAAAGCATGTGCCCGACCCACCCGCCTTAAGAGAAAACATAATGAACTCATTAAACAGAATCACGATTATCAATTATGCGGTGGCCGCCCTTGCATTCGCAACAGACGAATTAGAGTAAAGGATATTCTTGATTTATTGGCATCAGATGCCAGCACCGCCGAAATATTAGAAGATTATCCTTATCTTGAAGCGGATGACATTAAAGCCTCCCTTGAATACGCGGCGAACCTGATGGATCACCCGATTTTGAACGTTGCTTGACATGCGTTTTTTTTTACTTGACGCACAGCTCCCCATTGGTTTGGCGCGGTTGTTACAGCATCATGGACACGAATCTAACCATGTTGAGGATTTAAACATGATGCAAACATCAGATAGGGATATCGGGCATGGACAAAACAAACCAAGATGTCATTATCACTAAAGATGAAGATTTTGTAATTTTGTATAACGCTGATGAAAGCCCCTGTGCATTATGTTGGATAAGGGTAGGCAATATTCGAAGAAAAGATTTATTGGCATGGTTTGAGCGGTTATTACCCTCCATTGAAGAAAAACTGGCATCTGGGGAGTTGCTGCTAGAACTCATCTAAACAGCCGTATAGTTGCCCAACATTTTGGTATCCGAGGCCAGAAACGGCAGTATGAAGACGAGTTAAAACTGCCGTTTCCGGCACACCATGTACCCTGATGTGCCGGAAACATCGCATTAAAAAAACACTTATGTGACTTAATCACCGTTATCCCAAACGATCATCCGTATGATTGACCCTGCCGCCCTTAGCTGGCGGCAGTGTTTAGCCCGCTAACAACTGTCTTGCCATGCAAAAACAGGGGGTTGGTGGCATCTTATGACTAGGGGGATCACTATGATTGATTTAATGTTAAGTATTTTTTCTACGGTTTTGCAGGTAAACATGCGGGATCACCACGATATCCCGTTTGCCTTGCCTTTGCTATTTTTCATTTTCTTGGGCTTTTTGATTAGCGTCATTGTGCTGAAGTTTATCGGCAATGAGCCTAAGGATGAGGCGCAATAAACCCGCTACTGTTTACCGTTGAGCACAAACCGCTGCAAGGCCTCGCCATCAATAATCTCGATCGTACCGCGTTTTAAATTAAGCCACCCATAAGTCTCGAAGTTTTTGAGATGCCTAGACACCACTTCACGCGCTGTGCCTAGTTCATAGGCCAGCTCTTGATGGGTTTTGGTGATGACGCTGGCATTGCTTACCAACAACGCTTTGCAAATCCGTTGGTCGATGGTTTCAAAAACTACGGTTTCCATGCGCCCGATTAGCTTAGCCAAGCGGCTGGAAAAGTTTTTAAAGACAAATTCCCGAAAAAAAGCCGATTGCTCAATACACCGGTAAAAGGCCTGTGAGGGTAAGGCAAATGCGGATACTTCACCTTCTGTGATGCCTTCTGCGGGATAGCAATCACCGCTGAGCAAACACGAGGTTGTCAACACGCAAGAATCACCCGAACGCACATAATACAATAACACTTCGCGCCCACTCTCCGACAAGATTTGGACTTTGACAGAACCTTCCAGCACCAGCAAATAGTTTCCACAAAGGCTACCCGGGTAGAACAATTGTTGCCCAGACGGATAGCTAACCAAGTTTGATGCCGCCATTAACCGTTGTAAATCTTTATCGCCGTTTTCCACAAACTGCGGGAAATACGTCGTCCATAAGGTTTGGTGTGGGTTCATAGTCATTAGGCGGTTAAGTTTATTAGGCATTCAAACTATTCGCAAAGCCCGGTGCTTTGCGCCATCATTGTGGGTAAGCCTGGAAAAAAGGTCAGAAAAAGTGTGGCATTTTGGTCGGTGTTGCCCGCATACTGTAAGGCAGTTTAGCTAAAGATGACAATCATTCAATTTGTGGGGGCGGCTTTAGTCGCGATTGTGGAGGCTAAAGCCGCCCCAGAGTTGTTAAAATAATTTTTGCACCACTACTTACTGCTTCGGATTATCGCCATGTATAAAACCGTAATGTTCTATTGTCTGTTATTGGTCTGCTTGCCTGTCTCCGCGCAAAACCCGCATGAAACACGTTTGGATGAGGTTGCCGAACGGGGTCGCCATGTCATGCCGTTTGACTTGGAGCAAACCTGCCACATTTTTAGTAAAACCCCACAAGGCGGGGTTCAGCAAGTTATCGTAAAAGATCAGTCCAACGCCCCACAAATCGCCTTGATACAAGCCCACCTCAGTAAAATTGCCCATGAATTTAGTCTGGGGGATTTTTCTGGCCCGGCTAAAATTCATGGGGATACCATGCCTGGCCTGCAAACTTTACGCAAAGCCACAACTTCGCGGCTCACTATTCGTTACCAATCCTTGGCAAACGGCGCACAAATCACGTTTGCCAGCGAAGAAGCCGAACTGATTGCCGCCATCCACCTATGGTTTGATGCCCAACTCAGTGACCATGCCCGCCATGCCCATTCTGGGCACTCGATGAAATAATCATAAAGTTAAGGTCTAAATTGTGTGCTTAGTGGGGTTTACCGTTTAGTCGATTTGGTAAACCCGAATGCTTTGCCGAGTGTTTCATTGGATGTTTCAATAGGTTTTATTGAAACATATATAAGTCAATAATGTTTCATAATGGCCTATTGTGAAACATCCTATCCCCCGTGTTGTACTAAGCCCATTCCCCGCCCAGCGTAAGTTTACAGGCACAATTAATAGTTGGCACAGACGTTGCTTTTCACATTTTGAGATATTCCACCACCGGAGATAAAAATGCTATTCAAACAATTATTCGACACAGAGACTTGGACATATACCTATTTGATTGCTGACCCTGTCAGTAAAGAAGCGGCGTTTATTGATCCAGTTAATACCCATATCGACGATTACATCGCCTTGCTGGAAACCCATGGTTTGCAACTGAAATATTCCTTGGAAACCCATGTCCACGCTGACCACATCACCGCCAGTGGCTTGTTGCGCCAACGCTTGGGTGCACAAACGGCGGTCAGCCAGTTGTGCGGCGCGGAAACCGCTGATGTGCAAATCCAAGATGGCGATATTTTTACTTTAGGTGATAGTGAGCAAATTAAGGTTATCGCCACCCCCGGCCATACCCGTGGCAGCATTTCCTTTTTGTGGCGTGACCGTGTGTTCACCGGCGACTCCTTGTTTATTGGCGGTTGTGGGCGTACTGATTTTCAAGGCGGCGATGCCGGTGCTTTGTATGACTGCATCACCCAACGCTTGTTTACTTTGCCGGATGAAACGCTGGTTTATCCTGGCCATGATTACCAACAACGGTGGGTCAGCAACATCATGCAGGAACGCACCACCAATCCGCGTTTGGCAGGTAAGACGCGCGATGAGTTTATTGAAATTATGAATAACCTGAATTTGCCCAAGCCGCGCTTGATAGACGAGGCCGTCCCTGCCAACCGTTATTGCGGTTTGGACGAAAACGAACGCCAAGATGCTGTGGTGTTGCGTGACAGTAGCCGTCCCATACGCCAAGAACAAACGGTGCAAGATAAAGTGGCCCTTGCCAAACAACAAATTACCGAAGTTACTGTTGAGACGGCCAAACAATTGCTGGCTGAAGGCAATATTGTCCTCATGGATACCCGTGAAGAAAGCGAGTATGCGGCGGGTCATATAGATGATGCACTGTTGTTGCCACGCGGCGTTTTGGAATTTAAGCTGGCCAGTACGCCCGAATTGGCGGACAAATCCAAGGCTGTGTTGATCTATTGCCGCACAGGCGGGCGTTCGGCGATGGCGGCACTTACCATGCAAGAGTTGGGCTATCAAAATGTGTTGTCTATGGCGGGTGGGTTTGAGGCTTGGCAAAAAGCGTAAGGGCTAGGTGCAGCCAACAATCCAAAACGAAAATCATCATGACACCAACTAGCCGCATGACCACCGCAACCACCTTGTCGCGTTTAAGCCATAGTCTGCCAATGATTGCTTGGCTAAAAACCTACACGCGTCAGGATTTTAACAGCGACTTGTTTGCAGGTCTCATTACGGCGATATTGCTGGTTCCGCAAGGTATTGCCTACGCCATTCTGGCAGGTTTGCCGCCACAGTTGGGGCTGTATGCCAGTATTTTGCCGCCCATCATGTATGTGTTGTTGGGCACTAGCCGCGCCTTATCAGTCGGGCCGGTGTCCATAGCTGCCATTATGATCGCCAGTGTTTTACAAACGCCAGCGATCAGTGCCTTAGGCGAACCCGTGCAAAGTACCTTGATTTTGTCTGCGGAAAGCGGGCTGATTATGATGGTGATGGCGATGTTGCGCATGGGTGGCTTGGTGAATTTTATCAGCCATCCGGTTCTGACCGGATTCACTAGCGGCGCATCCTTATTAATTATCGTCAACCAATTGCCGCAATTGCTGGGCTTTAAAAGCATAGGCTGCGGTGTTGAAATCGCTTGCTACCAAGATTATTTGCTGGCTTTTGATTTTACAACGCTCATGCTGGGGGTAGGGGCTCTTACCGTGTTGCTGGTTTTTGCCAAGCTGTTGCCTAAATGGCTTAAAAACTCAGGTTTTACCTTGCCAGTGGTAACAGCCATCAGTAAATGTGGGCCCTTATTGACCGTGTTGTTATCAACGTTGGCGGTAGCCTATTGGGGTTTAATGGTTTCCCATAAGGTCGCTGTCGTAGGAGCAGTGCCGACTGGCTTGCCCCAGTTAAGCCTAGATTTTGTTGCCCAAGGCCATTGGCGTTTATTGTTGCCTAGCGCGGCATTTATCGCGCTGATTGCTTATGTCGAAAGTGTCGCCATCGCTAAAGTGACCGCTAACTTGAATGCCGAGAAAATCGTCCCTAACCAAGAGCTTATCGCCTTGGCGGTGGCTAATTTGGCGTCGGCGGTTTCTGGCGGAATGCCGGTGGCGGGTGGTTTTAGCCGTACCATGGTCAATTTTTCAGCGGGTGCGCGTAGCCAAATGGCCATGCTGATTGCGGCGGGCCTGTTGGCCTTGGCCGTACTATTTTGTAGTGAATGGTTTTCGTTTATCCCCAAGGCCGCCTTGGCGGCAATTATTTTGGTGGCGATTACCCCCTTGGTGCGTTTAGGTAATATTATCGAAACCTGGCGTTATGACCAAGGTGACGGGGTAGCCGAATTAGTCACTTTATTGGGCGTGTTGGTGTTCGGTATTGAAGAGGGCATCAGTTTGGGCATTATATTGACCTTTGTCAGTTACCTCAGAAAAACCAGCCATCCCCATATCGCGGTGGTGGGGCGCATCCCCAACACCGAACAATTCCGCAACATCAAACGCCATCAAGTCGAAACCTGGCGGCATTTGTTATTGTTGCGGGTTGATGAAAGCATCACCTTCACCAACATCAATTATATAGAAGACTATCTGGCAGCTGAGCTAAAACGCCAACCTGACACCCGCCATGTGGTGCTGATTTTCACGTCTGTGAGTGATATAGACACGACGGCATTGGAAGCCTTGGAAAACATTAACCACGAATTACAACGCGCGGGCAAAACCTTAAACATTTCCGAAGCCAAAGGGCCGGTACTGGATAAGTTAAAAAAGACTGATTTTCTAGCGCACTTAAGTCCGGGAAAAGTGTTTTTTCGGAATGTGGATGCGGTTAATGAGTTGTTGGGGTGAGTACCAATGACGGTGTGGGGGCGTCTACATCCATTATGGTTTTATTCCGGCACCCTATCCAATACCGCCAAGCCTACAATTAAACCCGCTGTCGCGGCGACCAAAAAATAAGCCCCAAAAAACCACAATATCAGTGGCAGGCTAATGAAAAAACTGCGCGTGCCGTATGTGTAATAACGCCCGGCCCTATTTAAATAGGCACAGGTTTGTTGGAAGAGTAGGGGATCTATAGCCCCGTCGGTAGATAAATTAATCATATAGCCGACATGGTTAAAAAACCGGATTGCCATTGAAAAACAGAAAAAAGCCACGGCAAAAACCAGCAATAATAAGCTGAGTTTGATTTGCCAGCCGTCGCTGGAAAATTGTTCGCCGAGTTGATGGGGATGCCAATGGATCAGCCATTGGCCAATTTTTTCGCCCGTGTTTAAGGTGCCGATAATCAGCAAGATTGATGTCGAGGCCATGAAATTCGCCGCCATTACGGAATTGCGCAAGGTTTGGATGGCCAAAATATCCTGCTTGTCACTGCCCATGACCATTGCCACCCAGCGTTCCCTAAGCTTGGCATTTAAGGCATGGACGCTGGTTTCAGGATGACGGCGGCTACGTAAGCCTAAATAAACGTAATACAGAATTAGCAAAAAAACGCTGACGCTGAGGGCGATAACATCGTATTTCATAGTGTGTCCCTTGTATTATTAAAGCGTTGGCAGCCAGTTAAACTGGCAAATAACACAGTGCAAGTTGTTAAATCTTAAGATAAACTGTGATCGGGTCGCAGCAAAGCGCACTCAAATTATAACTAAAAAAGTCGGAGGAATTCATGTCATCACAACATCATACCGTTTTAATCGTCGGCGGGGGCGCTGCGGGCGTTTCTGTCGCCAATAATATGCGCCGTATCAATGCCACGATTGATATTGCCATTATTGAGCCATCAGAAAAGCATTACTACCAGCCGGGCTTCACCATTATTGGTGGCGGGGCTTATACTTTAAAGCAAACCACCCGAAATGAAGCGGATTTAATCCATCCCAGCGTCAAATGGATTAAAGACTATGCGGAAACATTTTTGCCTGATGAAAATACGGTGACCTTACGTTCCGGCGACCCTATCACTTATGATTATCTGGTTGTCTGCCCCGGTTTGCAATTGGATTGGGACAAAATTGCAGGTTTAAGGGAAACCTTGGGCAAAAATAATGTGTGCAGCAATTATTCGCCCGACACGGTTGAATATACGTGGGAATGTATTAAATCCCTAGAATCCGGGAATGCCTTGTTCACCCAACCGCCCATGCCGATTAAATGTGCGGGCGCACCCCAAAAAATCATGTATTTGGCGGCGGATAGGTTCCGTAAAAAAGGCATTTTGGATAAGTTTAACATTGAGTTTTGTAATGCCGGGCCGGGTATGTTTGGCATACCTTTTTTCGCCAAAGCCTTGATGAAAGTGGTTGCTGGGTATGGCATCAAAACCAATTTTAACCACAATCTGGTTGCCATTGATGGGCCGGCCAAAACCGCCACCTTTGAAACGACTGACAGTGACGGCAACAAACAACAAATCACCAAAGCGTTTGATATGATCCATGTCACCCCACCGCAAAGCGCACCGGACTTTATCAAGAACAGCCCACTGGCCAATGCAGCGGGTTGGGTGGATGTCAATGACAAAACCTTGCAACATGCCAAATATGCCAATATTTTTGGTTTGGGTGATGCAGGCTCAACCGGCAATGCAAAAACCGCCGCCGCAGTCCGTAAACAAGTGCCTGTGGTGGTGGACAATATCTTAAACCTGATCAACAGCAAACAACTGGTGGAAGGCTATGACGGTTATGGCTCATGTCCGTTGACAACATCCTTGAGCACGGTGATGTTGGCTGAGTTTGCTTATGGCGGCAAAGTCACGCCCTCATTCCCTTTACTGGATCCCAGAAAAAACCGTTTGATTTGGTGGTGGGGTAAGATTATGGGCTTCCCTTGGCTGTACTGGCAGTTGATGATTAAAGGTTATCGGATTGATATCCCCAATTTGGAGTCTTATGCCAAACGCTTTATGAACGAAGAATAAAAGTGTCGGGTGGGCAGAAAAGCATTGCCTACCGTCCTTTATAGCCCCTCTCCATTTGGGAGAGGGTTGGGGTGAGGGATATGTAAATCAAGTAGTTTCATCCCAACCTTCTTTCTAATGATGGCTTGCCAAAAAGCAGTAAGCCACGCTACGATGCGTGGCGCTTTTTATAAAGCGCCTAAACGCCATCAATCCAGAATCACTAAAATCAACATGACTACCCCAACTGTCCTAAGCATTGCCCAGCAAAGCCGCCTAGCGTCACGCCAGCTCGCGTCAGCATCCGAATCAACCCGAAATCTAGCGTTGGCGAAAATGGCCGGGGTGCTGGAATCGGTCAAACACCAAGTGATGGCGGTGAACGCCCAAGAAATCATCAAAGCGCGTGATGAAGGGCAATCCGATGCCATGGTTAAGCGCCTGACCATAGACGACAAAACGTTTGACTACATGCTGTCGCGCTTGAAAAAAGTGGCGCAATTACCAGACCCGCTGAACCGGATATTGGCAGGCCATACCAATCCGGCCGGATTGCGGGTTTACAAAAAATCTGTGCCGCTGGGGGTGATCGGCATTATTTACGAGTCCCGCCCCAACGTCACCACCGATGCGGCTGGCGTGTGCATAAAAAGTGGCAATGCCGTGATTTTGCGCGGTGGCTCAGAAGCCCTGCAAACCAACACTTTACTGACCGATGCCATGATAGAAGGTGCGGTCAATGCAGGGCTGCCACGCCATGCGATACAAATCATCCCCATCCCCGGACATGAGGCGGTGGGTGAATTGCTGAAAATGGACAAATACATCGATGTGTTAATCCCGCGTGGCGGCAAAGGCTTGATCCAACGCATCGCCGAAGGCACACGTATTCCGGTCATCAAACATTATGATGGCATTTGCCATTTGTATATCGCCGCCGATGCCAACCCGGAGCAAGCCATCGCCCTCGCCATCAATTCCAAATGTCAAAGCGTACAGGTTTGTAATGCGCTGGAAACTTTGTTGGTTGATAAACAGGGTGCAGACCAACTATTGCCGCTGCTGCACACCGCATTTGCGGCCCACAACATCGAGCTGCGCGGTTGTGAACAGACGCAAAAACTATTGCCCGATTGCTTAGCTGCGACCGAAGCCGATTGGCATACCGAATACTTGGCACCGATACTGTCAGTCAAAATTGTCGATGGTATTGAAGCCGCGATAGACCACATCAACCACTATGGTTCAGGCCATACCGACGGCATAGTCACCCAAAGTCTGGCTAATGCTCAGCAATTTGAACAGCAGGTGGATTCAGCCTCAGTGATGATTAACGCCTCGACCCGGTTATCTGGTGGCGGCGATTATGGCTTGGGTTCGGTGGTTGGCATCAGCACCGATAAGCTGCATGTCCGTGGCCCAGTCGGGCCTAACGAACTGACCAGTTACAAATGGGTAGCTTATGGGGAAGGGCATTTGCGGGGATAGAAATTACACGGCGTGGGCGATGGCATCATATGGCAGAGGGTGGTGTTGGTATGCGGCTAGTAAAAAACTGCATCAATTGCGAACAATGTCCACCGAGCCCCGACCTGATAGGTTTGCAAAAAAGTGATTTAGCTAAGCCAGTGCCATTCTTTCTAAGCGATCAGCAGAGGAGCAGGATCAACGATTTTTTCATCCTATAGCCCTGTAGTTCGAAAGATAAGGTAGTTTGAACGCGAGTTAAAACTGCTGTTTTTGGCACAATACTGCTGGAAACGCATGGGCGTTGCGTTCGGCATTTAAAGCTGAATTAGGCGGATTTTTTCAAAAGAAATTTAGGTCCAGGATTTAATTGGATACGGGTTGATTCACATTCTTTTTTCCTAAGTGCCTCCACAATTCGGTTTAGATCATTGCCATATCGGGCAGAATGCTCTTTTCGGTAACGGCGTACTTCTTCAACGATTGGATCATTAATCATCTGACATTCCTCCTAGTTCTTCAGGTGAACATAGTCGCGTTTGGTGCGCATCGTGCACCTTAACGAAGGCCGAAGATTGGAAAAATGTGCGCGATGTGCACCCTATCAGACTGAACGATCTCTCTCACGCTTCATTCCACTGTTTTTTTAATTCATCCAGTGTGACTGCTTCATATTCACCACGCTCACCCGCTTCTATTGCTGCCTGAGTGGTTACGTTTGGTATTTTTAACGGTTTTTTAGCTTTTAAAAACTCGACAAAATGCAAAACTTCTAGCGCTAACGGTTCAGGAAAATCCTGCACATCCTGATAAATTTTTTCTACTGTATTCATGTCTTTAACTCCTTAGGTATGCAGCCGCTGGTGCGCATCGCTTACCTTGACGAAGGCCGAAGATTGGAAAATGTGCGCGATGCGCACCCAGACTTGTAGTGTTGTCGGATGATAAGACGGCAACGGCAAAACCATAAGTCAATACCACAATCGGTGTCCGGAGGAATTGCCATTGGAATTATTCGAAGCCATTACCGAATCCGAATATTGAAATGTTGGGCACGAAAAGCATGTGCCCAACCCGGCTACCCGGCTTGTTTAATGGCTACTTTTTAATGAGGTGGCCCTGGTATATTTCGAGCCAAGTCTTTAAAGAGTTATAATCTTTTAGTTCCATCATGCCTTTGTATTGTCTAGCTTGCTCAATTGCTGGTTGAGAAAAAAAAGATGTTGTAACAATTAGGCTTTTATTAGCATGATTAGACAATTGGACACCTGCCATGCGTTGTACTACTTCAATACCTACTTTTCTATCTTGGCTCCATTTTTTACACTCAATCACTGTTAAAAAGCTAGTGGCTTCGTTTTTTAAGGATGCATATATATCAGCACCACCATCTCTAGTTGCTCTAGTAAGTTGCACATCAAAACCTAAATCGCTCATGATGACAGCGATAAGTTCTTCGAATTTTCTTGGACTAATTTCATGTAAAATTCGTGGGTTTTTTAAAAGCTCTCTCTTGAAGGCTGTATCTATTGTTAGAATAACTTTCGTATCAGTCTTTTCACATGATTGTTTTTTATAAATATAGTCAATATCTTCCGACAATATTGCTGAAAGTGTTTTGAAAAAATCATCCCAGCTAATCAACTTATCTAGGATTAAACACCCATCAGGCTCAAGTCCTCTCATAACATGCTGTGCACCCATAGCACTAAGAAATAGCACTGGAATATTAGGATGCTTAATCTTTATATATTTATGATAAAACTCTAGTCCTGCGTACAAAGAATTAGCTCTTGAGAATATTGAATTTTCGTGTCTACAGCAATCGCTAATAATTGCATTTGGCGATGATTTTTCAAGAAAGTTAATTGCTTCTAGGCTTGAAAATGCTAGATAATTATTTACTCCACTGTCTCTTAAACCTTCCCTAAAGTAATAAGTTGATGCAGGAAAGTCATCAATCCACAAAATTTTCATATATCTTCATCAAACACGTTTTCATTTGGTATTTTGCGTATTTAAGCGCATAAATACAATTAGCCATCTTATTAGACGCAAGACACTACGTCATCTTGATGAAAAACCGAATTTAAAAATGTAAATATACTTAAAATATATTTATACTTTACGCAGTCACAATTGCGGAAAATGAAATCGCCAGAACCCAGAAACATCAAGGGGTAACGAGTTTTTTAAAATCCGCAAGCCTGGCCGCGTCGGGTATACATACCTTTATTTAGCGCTGCTTAAAAAAATACTAGACCTATCACAAGCTACCTAAAAACAGCCAGCCATTAATTTAAACCTGCTTAATGTCAAAACAATCCACCGTCCCAACCCCTATAAGTCTAGTTCAAATCAGGATAAATTCAAGGAACGCTAAAATTTAAATAAGTCCAGCTAACTTAACGGAAAAGCTATGGCTTATCAACGCAACCTACGGCTACGCCAAATAATAAACCCAGTGCCTATCAACACTATCGGCAGGATGATCAAAAAGCCAAAGCCCATGACGGCGACGGCGGCTTGGCTGAGTTGTAGGGTTTTGTCGCTGGCGGTTTTTGCGGGGATGTCGATGAAACGGTCATCGTGGATGAGCCAGGTTACCATGCGTAGCCCCATGTCCAAATTGCCGACATTGCCAATATAGGCATTGGCCAGAAAATCGCCGTCGCCGACAACGACGATGCGTTGTTGTGCTTGGGCATTGATGTCCCTGGTTAGGGCATAGGCAAAGGCAATCGGGCCTTGTTTTTCCAGGCTTTGGGCATCGAAACGTATTTTGCCGCTGATTGCCCCGGTTTCTGTCCAGGATTGTATTGAGCTGCTGAGTAGGGTTTCTGATTCAAACGGGCTGGTGGGTTCAATTTCAAAGGCGGCGGCGACCGGATACAAGGTGACTGACTGTAAGCCTTTGGTGATGGGGTGTTTGGCGTAGGTGCTGGAGAGCACGAAGCTGGGGTCGGTAATCCGGTAGAGGGTGGAACTGCTGTCAACCACGGTGCCGGGCAGTTGTTTAACGCCCAGTTCTTGTAATAAGCCCTGCAAATTCGCGTTGTCGGGGTCGGTCAGCACGAGCAGGCTGCCGCCGCGTCCGATGTAGCTATTGATAATGGCCAATTCATCCGCCTGCAAGGGCACGGCGGGGGCGGCTACCACCAATAAGGCGGAGTTGTCGGGTATCGCGGGCAGGGTGCTTAGGTTTAGGGTTTGTGCCTTGATTTTACGGCGGCTTAATTCTTTGCTAAATTGGCTTAGGTCAAAATTGGCGTAAGCTTCTGGCGAACGCTCGCCGTGGCCAGTTAAAAAGGTCACCCACCGTTCTTTGGCGTTGGCGAGTTGGAGTAGGGCATTGGTTAGGGATGATTCATCAATAAAGCTGAGTTTTTCTGAGCGCCCTTGGTATTCCACCAAAATCACGCCTTCCGGGCCTATGTTCAGTTCGCGGGTTTTTTCTGGTTCCAAATCGGGATCGACAAAACTGAGGGTCAGGTCGGGTTTATGTTGGCGGTAACGGTCTACTAAGTGCGAAACTTGCGTCCTTAGCGGTTGGCCTTGTCGGATATAGGCGGTGATGGTGACTTTTTCCGGCAATGTGGGTAGCAATTTTAGCGAGGCGTCGGATAAGCTGTTACTGGCATTGTAGGTGACATCCAGTTCTGTCATGTATAAGGTGCTGATATAAGCCACTAGCCCGAATACCCCCAATATCAAGACCGTGATTAAGGTGTTTTTTAAGCGCAGTTGTTGGTGTTGGCGTTTGGATAATTTCATTTTTGTAAACGCCCTTTATCTAAGCCCCGGACACCCAATAATAAAAAGGTCGCGGTAAACAACAAAAAATAGCTAATGTCCACGGTGCTGATGAGGCCGCTTTGGATGTTTTGGAAATGCCGCAACAGCGACAAGTATTCAAATAGTTCGCTACGCTGGGCTTGTAGTGTGGATGTCCAATCCAGTATCCAAAGCAGCAACAAAATGCCAAATGTGCCCATTGCGGCTATCGTCGGGTGGCTGGCGATGGTTGACATGTACAGGCCAGTGGCGGCAAAAGCGGCAACCAGCAAGGCTATCGCCAAAAAATTGGCGGCGAGTTTCCCTAAGTCCAAAGAACTGCCTATTAATAAGGACAAGGGCATCAGGGTGATCAGCAAGACGATTAGCCATAATAAATACAAAATGCCGACATATTTGCCGATAATGATTTCCATGGGGCTAAGGGGCGCAGTCAAGAGTAAGGATAAGGTTTTGTTGCGGCGTTCTTCACAGATCAGGCGCATGGTCAATAAGGGGGTGACCAGTAATAAAATGATGCCTGCGTTGCCAAACAAGGGGGTGACGACGATGTCTGCCAATCCGGGGGCGTTGTCTATGCTTGCCAGTTTGGGTTGGAGCAGGGTGAAAGTCTCCACTTGGGTTAAGAAGGTGTAGGCCAAAATGGCTTGTAAAATCCCCAGTACCGTCCACGCCAATGGCGATACGAACAAAGACTTAAATTCACGTGCCGCGATGGTAAAAATGAGGTTCATAAATCCTTGTCTTGGGTTAGGGCGATAAAAATAGCTTCCATGGATTTTTTTATCGGCGTGAGTTCTGTCAATTCCCAGCCACCGCTATTAATGGCGGCGGTGATTTGCTGGGTGGGGTTTTCGGTCAGGCTATGGTGGATTTTTAGTTGCTTGTCAGTTATCGCCTCAATGGCCGTAACCCCCGGTATTGCTGATAACACGCCAAGATCCGCTGGCAAGTGGGTGGTGACCAATAGGCAGCCTTCGTCCATGGTTTGGTTGAGGCCCGCTATCGGGGTGCTGAGTATCAATTGGCCTTGGTGGATAATCTGGACATGTGAGCAGGATTCTTGCACTTCGCTGAGGATATGCGTGGATAAAATAACGGCGTGGTCTTGGCCTAATTCGCGGATTAAGGCGCGGATTTCACGGATTTGTAAAGGGTCTAGCCCGACGGTGGGCTCGTCGAGGATGATGGCCTCAGGCTGGTGCAAAATGGCTTGGGCGATACCCACGCGCTGTTGGTAGCCTTTGGACAAATTGGCAATCAGGCGGTGGCTGACACTGCCCAAACCACAACGCTCTGTGGCAAGTTTTAGCGCGGGGGCGATGGCAGTTTTGCGGATGCCATGCAGCTGGGCGCAATAGCGCAAAAATTCGTGTACCGTGAGTTCTTTATAAAGCGGCGGGGTGTCCGGCAAATAGCCTAGGCATTGTTTGGCCTGTTTTGCTTGGCTTAACAGGTCAAAGCCGTTGATGGTGATTTGCCCAAAACTGGGGGCGAGGTTGCCACAGAGCATTTGCATGGTGGTGGTTTTGCCTGCGCCATTCGGGCCTAAAAACCCTAACACTTCGCCTTTGGCAACCGTAAAGCTGACATCATTGACGGCGCAATATTTGCCGTAGTAACGGGATAGGTGTTCGGCAGTAATCAAGTTTGCCATATCAACTGCTAGATTTTTTCAATAAAATTTGTAATTCGGCTTGGATTTTTTTGCGGTAAAAAAGGAATTTCCAGCGGGTGCCGCCGCATTGCCGCCATAACATGGCAGATCGTATTCCCGCTAATAAACAGGCGCGTATTTTATTGGCAATGTCAGGCCGCGACAAGTAGGAAGGCTCGCCATTGACCATAATCCGGGGTTGCAAGGTGCTGATGGTGCTTTGGTAAACCTCGCCCAGATTGGCCAGCACATTTTCATGCAGCAGGCCAAAATGTTCGGCTTGTGCCTGGGCTTTGGTGATGCCGATTTGAATGCTGTTAAGCAAGTCATTGCGGCTAGACAATTGGTTTTCCAGAAACACTAAAGATGCCGAATAACGCGCTTGTTCCGGGTTGACAATTTTATAGCCAGTCATTTGGATGTCCAGTTGCTCCAAGCCCAGCCTTAAGCATTCTAGGCTGCCATAAACATCAATGACGCTGTCAGAGTCAATTTTTAAGACGCTGGCGATGCTGGCTTCCATAGCCAGTGGGTCGGCGCTGCCTTTATTGGCCAGTTGTTGCACCAAGGCGGCGGCTTGTGCTATGCCAGCCAGCGCAATGGTTTGGTTGGTGATGGTGTTTAATTGCATGGGTGCTGTCACAGGGTGTAAGTTATCAATATTGCCCCTAGTCTAAAACATCTGCCTTAAGCTGGGTATCAATATTTGACAGCACCGCGCGGCTAAGGCTATCCTTTTCGGTAAGGCCAAAGTCCGCATAGGTTTTTTTTAACAAATGTTAAACGTGCGTGTTGGCCATTCAGTAAATCCATCGGTGTATATAGCCGGATAAATCACTTAATTAACGGGGAAAAAATAATGGCTGAATCAGTAGTGTTATCTGTCACTGGAATGAAATGCGGCGGCTGCGAGGCCAATGTCACCGGAAAACTGGAGGCCGTTAATGGCGTGGAATCTGTTAAGGCAGCGTTTAAAGAAAATACGGTCGCGGTTGATTATGACCCTGAATTGACCAGTTTGGCGGCGCTAAAAGACGTTATTACAGGCGCGGGCTTTACAGTAACAGACTAAACCACCACACGGTAATTATATGAGCACAGAAGAAACTTCTGGTGAAATACGGCTATCCATTTTAGGGATGCGTTGTGCAGGCTGCGTAAGCGGCGTGGAGGGCGCATTGGCGGCTGTTGACGGGGTGGCTTCTGTTAGCGTCAATTTTGCCGACCATTCGGCAACGGTTAAAGGCCCTGCTGACCCGGTGGCCTTAAAACAGGCGGTGATAGCCGCTGGTTTTGATGCTGCGGTGATGGAAGGTTTTGAAGACCCCGCCGAACAAGAAGAACAAGAGTTACAGCGCTACCATAGCCTGATGAAAAAAGCCTCGGTGGCGGGTGTGTTCGGTGCCTTTTTAATGATGGCTGAACATTTTAGTTGGCTGCCAGAAATTGGTTCGGCAACTGGCCAGTGGTTGTGGCCGGAAATCGCCCTGATTACCTTAAGTATATTGGTGTATTCAGGTTGGCATTTTTATAGTGGTGCGGTAAACGCCTTAAAATTAGGCCAAGCCAATATGGATACCTTGATTGCCTTGGGTACGGGTTCGGCATGGCTATATTCCTGCATTGTGATCGATTATTCGGACACCTTGCCCACTTTGGCAAAACATGCGTATTTTGAGGCCGCTGTGGTCATTTTGGCCTTCATCAATTTAGGCACGGGTTTGGAAACCAGGGCCAGGGGCAAAACCTCCAGCGCCATCCGGCAATTGATCGGTTTACAGCCACGCACCGCACGCGTCATCAGAAATGGCGAAGAATTGGACATCCCGATAGAACAAGTCGGGCTAGGTGAGACCTTACGTGTTAGACCCGGTGAAAAAATCCCAGTCGATGGGGTGTTGTTGGAAGGGCATTCCACACTAGATGAATCCATGTTGACGGGGGAAGCGATACCGGTTGAAAAAATCGTCGGCGCTGAAGTGGTGGCGGGCACCATGAACCAAACTGGCAGCTTTCTGTTTCAAGCCACCCGCATTGGCCGTGACACCGCATTGGCGCAGATCATCAATAGCGTCAGGCAAGCGCAAAGCAGCAAGCCAGAAATTGCCCGGTTGGCCGATAAAATTTCCGGGGTGTTTGTTCCCGCTGTGGTGGCCATTTCAGTGCTGACGTTTTTGTTGTGGTATGCGTTTGGCCCAGACCCTTCATTGGGTTATGCCTTTGTGACCTCTATGACCGTGCTGGTCATCGCTTGTCCTTGTGCTTTAGGCTTGGCCACACCGATTTCGGTGATGGTCGCAGTGGGACGAGCCGCCCAATCGGGGATTTTGATCCGTAAGGGTGATGCGTTACAAACCGCAGGCAAACTGACTTGTTTGATCTTGGATAAAACCGGCACGGTCACTGAAGGCAAACCCGTGGTTTCTGCCATTGAAGCGATTGAAGACCATTCCGAAACACAGTTGTTGCAATGGGCCGCAAGCTTGGAATCTGGCTCTGAACATCCCTTGGCGGCGGCAATTTTGTCCGAGGCCAGCCGCAAAAACATCACCTTGGAAAAAGCCAGCCAATTTGAAGCCATTGCAGGCTTTGGGGTTACAGCCCTCATTAACGGGCAAAAGGTGTGTTTTGGTAATAAAGCCTTGATGGATTTAAAAGGGCTTAAACTGAGCCGCTATAATAACCGCTTGGAAAAGCTATCAGGACTAGGGCAAACCCCAATGTTGTTGTCAGTGGATGATAAAATTGTTGGCATTATCGCCGTGTCTGACCCGATTAAAAAAGATTCCGCTGAAGCGGTGTCACGGCTTAAAAATCTGGGCATACGCATAATTATGGTGACTGGTGACAACCAAATTACTGCCCATGCCATAGCCAAACAAGCCGGTATTGCCGAAGTTAATGCCCAAGTGTTGCCGCAAGACAAGGCGGCTGTGGTCAAGGAACTGCAACTCCAAGGTGAAGTGGTCGGCATGGTGGGCGATGGTATCAATGATGCACCGGCATTGGCGCAGGCTGATGTGGGCTTGGCTATAGGCACGGGCACGGATGTCGCCATTGAAAGCGCCGATGTGGTGATCTTGCAAGGGTCTTTGTTGAAAGTCCCCGAAGTGATCCAGTTATCTAAAGCAACTGTCACCAACATCAAGCAAAACCTGATTGGTGCATTTTTCTATAACACCCTCAGCATTCCGGTTGCCGCTGGCTTGTTATACCCTGTGTTTGGTGTGTTGTTAAACCCGATGATCGCGGGTGCGGCAATGGCCATGTCGTCAGTGACGGTGGTGACCAATGCCAACCGCTTGCGTTGGAAAAAGTTTGATGGGGCTTAAGTTTAGGATTTTTTTGTACGTCTAGCCGCTAGCCCCTAATCAATGCTAAAATCCAACCCTTCTACCTTATTACCTTAAAGGAACACATGAGCCAAATTACGATTGAACATAACCCTAGCCCAGAACGTTTAGCAGAATTGGGTGTTGATAGCTGGCCAATTTGGGAAAAAGAAATCTCCAGCTTCCCGATTGATTTTGACGAGACCGAAACCGCTTATGTGCTGGAAGGCGAGATTTTAGTCACGCCTGCTGGCGGTGAACCTGTCCGTATATTGCCGGGTGATTTGGTGATGTTCCATGCGGGCTTGGATAGCCAATGGGAAGTTGTAAAGCCCTTGCGTAAACACTATCACTACGATTAATCGCAGTTAGCTAAGCGTTTAGAAGGCATCTTTCCAGATGCCTTTTTTATGGGCTAAGGCTTGGGTTTTTCTTGCTGGGCAGAAGTTTCCACTCTGCTAGGTCGCTAAAGTTAAATACGACACAGGGCTAACTAACCAAACGTCTTGCTAATAAGCCCTCTCCAGAGGGAAAGGGTTGGGTGAGGGGAATCAAACTGGGGTTAGCCACGAACCGTTTAACCTTAACCAGAAACCCGCCCAGTATAAATGGACTAACTAATAAGCCCTCTCCAGAGGGAGAGGGTTGGGTGAGGGGGAATCAAACTGGGGTTAGCCATGAACCGTTTAACCTTAACCAGAAACCCGCCCAGTATAAATGGACTGACGACTAGGTTGCAATTCGATGGGGCACGTCTACAATAGGTGTTATTTACCATTCACCTTTAGCCCACCATGAAAAAACTTCTGCTTTCGTTGTTGGCCATCTTCCTGATATTTGAGGAATGGTTGTGGGATTTGTTGACCCTGTTTGGACAAGTTCTGGTCCGCTGGCTACATCTCAAAAAGCTTGAGCAATGGCTAAGCCAAACTTCCCGGTTTATGGCGCTGCTGGCGTTTAGCATCCCAATCATGATAGTCACGCCGCTTAACCTTTTTGCCTTGGGCTTGTTGGCCCATGGTTTGATCTTACAGGGGATTTTGTTGGAGTTGGTGGCAAAATTGTTGGGCACGGTGCTGATTGCTAGGGTGTTCGCGCTGACCAAGCCCCAACTGTTAAGCTTTGCCATCGTCAATTTTATTTATACCACCATAACGGGATGGCTGCATTGGGCGCACCAAAAAATCGTCGAAACCCCCATCTATCTGTGGTCTAAGCAGTTTAAAGCTGAAGCGAAGGCGCGGGTGGCTGCTTGGTTTAAACGTCATGGTTTCCACCTTCCGCAAAGAATATCCAAATAAGTACATAACCCAACAACCTCTTAGAGACACAGCCAGGAACCCCCAATGTCTGACCAAAAACTTTATCCCGTAAATCCTGAGTTAGCCGCCAAAACCTACTTTAATCTTAGCAGCTATAAAGCCTTGTATCAGCGCTCGATAGCCGAGCCTGAAGCTTTTTGGGCGGAGCAGGCAGAGCAGTTTTTAGTCTGGGGCAAACGCTGGGATAAGGTTATGGATTACGATTATCCGACTGGCTATATCCGCTGGTTTGAAGGCGGTACACTGAATGTCAGTGTCAATTGTGTAGACCGCCATTTGGCAAACCGCGCTGACCAAGTTGCCATCATTTGGGAAGGTGATGATCCTGCGCAAGACAAAAAAATCACTTATCGGCAATTACACGAACAAGTGTGCAAGTTTGCCAATGTCTTAAAAGCCCAAGGCGTTAAAAAAGGCGATAGGGTTTGTATTTATTTACCCATGATCAGCGAGGCCGCAACCGTGATGTTGGCCTGCACCCGTATAGGGGCGGTGCATTCTATTGTGTTTGGTGGGTTTTCTGCCGAAGCCTTAAAAGACCGTATTTTGGATTCAGATTGCCGCTATGTGGTGTGTGCTGACGAAGGTTACCGGGGCGGTAAAATTATCCCGATTAAAGCCAATGTTGATCTGGCGGCGGAATCTTGCCCGGCGCTTAGCAAAGTTATTGTCATCAAAAATACGGGTGGCGATGTGGATTGGCATGGGCAGCGGGATGTGTGGTATCACGAGGCAATGGCCGATGCGCCCTTGGATTGCCCGCCGGAGCAAATGGCCGCAGAAGATCCTTTGTTTATCCTGTATACCTCTGGCTCCACAGGCAAACCCAAAGGCGTGTTGCATACTACAGGTGGGTATTTGCTGTATGCTGCGATGACACACAAATATATTTTCGATTATCACGATGGTGACATTTACTGGTGTACCGCCGATATCGGCTGGGTGACCGGCCACACCTATATGATTTACGGGCCATTGTGCAATGGTGCAACCACTTTGCTGTTTGAAGGGGTGCCGACTTATCCCAAAGCCGATCGTTTCTGGCGCATTATCGATAAGCATCAGGTCACTATTTTTTATACTGCGCCCACGGCAATCCGCGCCTTAATGGCACAAGGCAATGATTTTGTGACCTGTACCGACCGTAGCAGCCTGCGGATATTAGGCAGTGTCGGCGAACCCATCAACCCCGAAGCCTGGGAATGGTATTACCATGTGGTCGGCAATGGCCGTTGCCCAATCATGGATACGTGGTGGCAAACGGAAACAGGCGGTATTTTAATCACGCCGTTGCCTGGGGTCACCGACTTAAAGCCGGGTTCTGCGACCTTGCCGTTTTTTGGCATAGTGCCAGAAATTATGGATAACCAAGGCCAAATTATGGACGGTGTGGCCGAAGGCATTTTGGTCATCAGCCGTCCTTGGCCGGGGCAAGCACGAACCGTGTATGGCGACCATCAACGCTTTGTTGATACCTATTTTAAAAACTACCCCGGCTATTATTTTGCAGGTGATGGCGCACGTCGGGATGAAGACGGTTATTTTTGGATTACCGGACGCGTGGATGATGTGATTAACGTGTCTGGTCACCGCATGGGCACGGCTGAAATTGAAAGCGCTTTGGTGCTGCATGAACTGGTTGCTGAAGCCGCCGTGGTCGGTTATCCGCATGACATTAAAGGGCAGGGGATTTATGCCTATGTGACCTTGAATGCCGGTGTGCAGCCAACCGACGCCTTGAAAAAAGAATTGCTGGATTTGGTCAGGAAAGAAATCGGCGCGATAGCCAACCCCGATATTATCCAATGGGCACCCGGCCTACCCAAAACCCGTTCAGGCAAAATCATGCGCCGCATCTTACGCAAAGTGGCCGCAAATGAATTGGATAATTTGGGCGATACCTCGACGCTTGCAGACCCGTCCGTGGTGGCGGAGATTATTGACCATAGGGTTAATCGGTGAGCTGGAAACTTCTTCTCATTAGTGGCCTGGATAAAGACCTGCGAGATTTATAAAACCTCGCAGGTCTGCTGCTATTGCCTAAAGCTCATGAGAAGCTAGATGAGCTGTCGCACTCAATGGGGTTGTGTAGCTAGACAGCCCTTTAATTTCTTACTTGTAATAGGGTTGTCAAGAAGCTGGCTTATACTGTTAGACATTTTTTTAGGTAATGCACAAATCGGCAACCCGGCAGACATTACCTGACCTCACTGCTATAAACCCTAATAGGTGGCTGTTGATATGGATAATGATACCTTAATAAACCAAGCGCGGAACCTTTATGCCGCTTTGTATGTTGAACAACAAGTCCTTATGGGTGCTAACAAACCCAGGTTTGAGCGGCTAGGCCGTGCAGTCGTTTGCGCTTATTGCCGCTATCAGCGCCGCTTAAACCGTTGTGTCGTGTGTTATCAGACCCGTAAAAATGATTGTACGCGGGAGTTTTTGGAAACAGGCCCAAGGTTTTGTCCAGCCCCCCAAAAATCGACCATTGATCACCCTTGAACGTGGCAAGCACGCAACTGGCGTGTTAGCCTGTGCCGCTATCCATAAACAAAAGCTATTATAAAAGCAAGGCTGAAACCCTGGCCATTGCCTTACTAACCCCCTTGCTGGTGAGCTTATCCTTACCCGACTATCGTTAACTTTTTCAGGATTAAACCATGCCGATCAAAGAATTCGTCCATAGCACCCCTTCAACATCGATTACCCAACTTCCTGAAAAGGGTTTAAAAAAACAGGATTTTATTGAAGATTTTAAAGAATATTATGTGCATTTGCTGGGAAGGGATGAGGGCTGCCGTTCCCCGTTTTATGCCGGCAATGCCTTGTCGTTGGCGATACGTGACCGCTTGATGGAGCGTTGGAACGCCACCCACGAGACCTACAAAAAAAATGACTGCCGACGCGGCTATTATTTGTCCATGGAGTTTTTGATGGGGCGGACTTTGAGCAACGCCATGCTTAATTTAGGGGTCACCGATGCCGCCACCCAAGCTATGTATGAGCTGGGTTTGGATATTGAAGAACTGATCAGCAGCGAGCAAGATGCCGGTTTGGGCAATGGTGGTCTGGGGCGGTTGGCTGCTTGTTTTATAGACAGCTGCGCCACTTTGCAATTGCCGGTTATCGGTTACGGTTTGCGTTACGAATATGGCATGTTTACCCAAACGATAGTCAATGGCGAGCAAGTTGAAAAGCCCGACCACTGGCTACGCCACGGTAATATTTGGGAAATTGAGCGCCTGGAATATTCGCACTGCATCAAATTTGGCGGCCATACCGAATTGCAGGTTGATGAACAAGGCCATCAGCGCTATTGCTGGGTGTCAACTTGCAATGTGCTGGCCGTCCCTTTTGACACTCCGATACCCGGCTATAAAAATGGGACGGTCAATTCCTTGCGCTTATGGAAAGCCGTGGCCACTGAAGAGTTTAACTTGGATGAATTTAATGCGGGTGATTACGCCGAAGCCGTGGCAGCAAAAATCACCGCAGAAAATATCACCATGGTGTTATATCCCAATGATGCCAATGAAAACGGCAAAGAACTGCGCCTACGCCAGCAATATTTTTTAGCCTCAGCCAGCTTGCAAGATGTGTTGGCACGTTGGGCGGGCTTGCACGGCAACGATGTTAGGCGTTTTGCCGAGCTCAGCTGTTTCCAATTGAATGACACTCACCCCAGTATCGCGATTGCCGAACTGATGCGCCTGCTGATGGACAGCCACGGATTGCCCTGGGATGAGGCTTGGGCGATCACCAAAAACACCATGGCCTACACTAACCACACTTTGCTTCCTGAGGCTTTGGAAAAATGGCCAGTCAAATTAATGCAACGCTTATTGCCTCGGCTGATGGACATCATTTTTGAAATTAATGCCCGTTTCTTGGCGGAAGTTTCTATGCACTGGCCGGGTGACACCGATTGTCTGCGCCGCATGTCCATCATCGAAGAAGGCCATGAACGGCAGGTCAGGATGGCGCATCTGGCCATAGTCGGCAGTTTTTCTGTGAATGGGGTTGCCAAGCTGCATTCGCAATTGTTACAACAAGGTTTATTCCGGGACTTTTATGCCTTATGGCCACATAAATTCAACAACAAAACCAATGGGGTGACCCCGCGCCGTTGGTTAGCGGCCTGTAACCCCGAACTTGCCAGCTTGATCAGCGAAACCATCGGCTCAGGCTGGATCACCGATTTGGAACAGCTAAAAAAGTTAGTACCCTACGCAGAAGATGCCAGTTTTAGGAAACGCTGGCGGGCAGTCAAGCAGGATGCCAAACAGCGATTGATTGATTATAAAAAACAAAAACACAACACCGACCTGCATTTGAGTGTGGACGCTATTTTTGATGTGCAGGTCAAACGCATCCATGAATACAAACGCCAATTGTTAAACGTGCTGCATGTCATCCACCTTTATAACGTCATCAAAAAAGGGGGGAGCCAACGGGTGCCTCGATGTGTCCTTATCGGTGGCAAAGCAGCCCCAGGCTATCGGATGGCTAAAAAAACCATCAAACTGATCAATAATGTGTCAGAAATTATCAACGCCGATCCTGACACTGACAACAAGCTATCTTTGCTGTTTTTGCCCGATTACCGGGTGTCAGCGATGGAAAAAATATGCCCGGGCGCAGATTTGTCCGAACAAATATCCACCGCAGGCAAAGAAGCTTCGGGTACAGGCAATATGAAGCTGATGATGAACGGTGCAATCACCATCGGCACCTTAGATGGGGCCAATATTGAAATCCGTGAAGAAGTGGGCGACGACAACTTTTTTCTGTTTGGCTTGACCGAAGCAGAGGTTGAAGCCAAACGCGGCCACTATGACCCGATAGCCATCATCAACCAAGACCCGGACTTAAAGCAGGTGGTGCAGTTATTGGAATCCGGGCATTTCAACCAATTTGAACCGGGCATATTTGATGACCTGATCAACTCCATTAAAAGCCCCCATGACCCGTGGATGACCATCGCCGATTTTAGAAGCTTTGTCGATGCCCAACAACGGGTTGAAGAAGCCTACAGCGACACCGAGCGCTGGACAAAAATGAGCATTTTAAATTGTGCCAACAGCGGTAAATTTTCCACAGACAGGACGATTACTGAATACAACCGAGAAATTTGGAAATTGACACCGCAAGTGGTAAAGCATAAATAATCTGGCCATTCAGCCCCATGCTTAGGCGGATCAGGCGTGGCGCTGGGTGCTTAGCCATGGGCCGCCATACAACTTTATTGTGGTGAATTCCCGGTGAATTATTTTTTTTAAAGATGTCAGATATTTATAAGAGATGTGATAAAGTTCCCCCGTCATGTAACTAATTAACCTGCCTAAGCGCTAGTAAGTTGTTGCAGGTCTAATAATAAAAATAACACCAACGAGGGTTACATTTCATGAAAATATTAAAAAATGTTGTCTTGGCCACTACACTAGGACTTTCTTTAGGGTTAATTTCGACTACAGCTTCCGCCGTTTGTATGGGTATGGCATGTATGTATAACCGGATGACGCCAATTGAAGGCATTGATGCGACTGTCGGTGAAGTTAATGAAGCATTGAAGGCAATTCAGCTAAGGAATAGTGGCGGCGCGGCAGGCACTGACAAAGACAGTGACGAAGTCATTATCGAGCATATCAAAGAAGCCTTAAAGTTAAGCAAAGAAATCAATGCCAATGATAAACTTGACCGCAACCGCAACCGCGCCAATGATTATTTGAAAAAGGCGCGTTCAGCAGTACAGGGTGCTGATTTGGCTTTGGCAACCGCACACCTTAATGAAGCAGAAAAACGTTTCGAAGATCTTAAAGGTATGATTGATCTAACCCAAGCCGATAGGGTTTCCCAACAAACCAACCTGCTGAACCGCATTATGGACACAAAAGACCCCAATGCCGGTGCCCGTAAATAAAGCCGCAAAATAGTTCGTAGGGCGGTTTCGCCGATAGGCAAACCGCCATGCCCAATGCCATACTGATAATTGATGGATTGCCTAGCGGTGTATCCACTAACATCCCTATATTTTAGGCGTTTAGACGCTATTTATTTCAGTTTTCCGATAGTCTGATAAATTTTGCGCCGATGTCCGGCGATAGTGGATGTCGGCTTTAATACGGCCTATCCCGTGCCGACACGACAAACGCCTGTGAAGACCAAGGATGCCGACGGGTCGCGGGTGAGGGCGTATTTATACCATTTCAAAACCGATTGCCACGTGCTGGTCTATTTGCTCAGGGGCAACAGTTACGCCGTGTTGTTTTCCACGGACACGGAGCCGGACGCCCTGACCCACTGCCAAGCACGCTCGGAAGCAGCCCTGCACAGCCATTTCAATGCCTGTTTCACAGCATTGAACTTGATCAACTGGCACGATAGGCAACTGTCGCCACCCTATATCAGTCGCCCCAGTTGGAAAGCCGCGTTATTCATTGAACGGTTTTCTTCCCGCTTTGCTATGGGCCTGAATTTGGTTAAATCATCGCCCGCCTATGCCGGGCTTTGTAACGTCGGGGCACTGGCAGGTTAAAATATGTCCGAAGTATTGTAACAATAAGGATCTAAAAATAACTGGGATCAGAGTAAACTTAAGTCACTGGCGCTTTAACTTTACTCTGATCCCAGTTATTATGAAAGGTAATTATCTTGTCGTATCCTTCGCTGAAAGATTGGAGACAATTAGAATTATTTTAGCCCGGCAATTGCCCCGCCCCGCCCCGCCCCGCCCCGCCCAGAGCGAAACGCATATGAACAATGAAGATACCTTAAGACCTGAATATTCAGCCGAGCTAATTAAATCTGGTATACGAGGAAAATACGTAAACCAATACCGTGAAAGCGCAAATTTAGTTATTGTTGAGCCAGATTTACACAGACTTTTTCCAGATTCTGCATCGGTTAATCATGCCTTACGCAAATTTGCCGAAGAACATCATTTGTTGACTGCCTAACTCAAATTTTTATATGTCATGGTCAATAATGCTTAAGTCAACGCTCAAGCGGCGTGTGCTGTTGCCGGAACATCTGCATTGCATTTGGACACTGCCGCCGGACAACAATGATTATTCAATGCGTTGGAATGCGATAAAAGGATATTTCCCCCGCTATTGCCTGGACAAATATAAACTCCCCTTTTTTTGTAGCACAAAAACATAAACGGGCACAAACGGTTTTGCAACCGCGCTTCTGGGAACATCAAAACCGTGACGAACGGGATTACAAAAAGCAAGTAGCCTCGATGTAACGTAGTAAAATCTAGGTAGTGCCTTAACTTCTTCATTTAGCCTTTAAAGGAAAAGAAATATGAAACAACTCATCAAAGCCCTTATTAACCGAGTGCCATACATTAGGAATCTCAGTGAGCAGGAAAAAATGCAAGGGGCTTTTCCTCCGGGTCATTACTATTCCCCGATCCCTACTAAAGAAGATGTCCTTGATTATGTTGAATCAAGAAAACCACCCAGCAACGAGGTTTTAGGCGTTGACCTGAACGAACAAGGCCAACGACAATTGCTTGATGAATATGCGGACTACTATAAGGAGTTGCCATTCCCAGAAAAGCAAACACCTGAATTCCGTTACTACTATGACAATGTGTGGTTTAGCTATTCAGATGCGATTTTTCTTTATAGCTTTCTAAGAAAACACAAGCCGAAGAAAATAGTTGAAGTCGGGTCAGGTTTTTCATCGGCTGTGATGCTGGATACCATTGATAGGTTTTTTCCTGAAAGGCCAGAAATCACTTTTGTTGAACCGTTTCCAGATCGGCTTATTAGCTTGTTTAAAGAAGATGACAGGCAGCAAGTCAGGTTAATCGACAAAAAAATCCAAGATGTTCCACTCGACATTTTTCTGGCCTTAGAATCAGGTGATCTTTTGTTCATTGACTCAAGTCATGTGGTGAAATGTGGTAGTGATTTACATCTGCTGATGTTTGAGATTTTACCGCGCTTGCAGCCGGGAGTTATGGTTCATTTTCATGATGTGTTCTATCCATTTGATTATCCTTCTGAGTGGCTGCTAGAAGGGCGATATTGGAATGAAAATTATTTTCTGCGGGCGTTCTTGTCTTATAATTCCGCGTGGAGCATCCAATTTTTCAATACCTATGTGCATCATAGGTTTGGGGATGTAATCCAAGAGAAAATGCCTTTATGTGTTAAGAACACTGGGGGTGGTTTATACCTCCGTCGTGAATAAAAAACGCCTATAAACAATGGTATATAGGTCGTGTTGGGTTGCCTCTTTTCGCAACCCAGCAAATCCATACGGAGTGTTAGCCTGTTAGTTCGGGTTAACAAAGGGTAGCTTGTGGCCGAACGGGACTGGCTTAAAAAAAGTCCTCGGCCATCCACTAGAAGCAAGGCAGCTGTAGGTTAATCCGCAGGAGGGGGTTTGCAGTATTAGGCGGCAATGTGAACTACTGGGCCTCACCGTTCGTCACTATACTACCAGCATAAGGGTGAAGCCAAGGAGCAGAACATGGCTTGGGTTGATGCTGTTCCAAGCCTACATTTCCGTATGTTTTTGTTGGGTTGCGAAAAGAGGCAACCCAAGCTAGGCCGCTATTCAGGTTTCCATGCTACTCAGTTAATCAAAGTCGCCCATTGCCACGCTGTCATAAAAATTTAACATTGAAAACTCTGTCTACGGGTATTTATATGCTACCCTATGCGTCATTTTAACTGGGGAAAAGAAATGCAAGCAACAGTCAAATGGGTCGACGGCGTGATGTTTGTTGGCGAATCGGGCAGTGGCCATGCGGTTGTGATGGATGGTGCGCCAGACCATGGTGGACGGAACATGGGCTTACGGCCTATGGAAATGATTTTAGTGGGGCTGGGCGGCTGTTCATCATTTGATGTGGTGCAGATTTTACAAAAAGGCAAGCATGATATCACCGATTGTGTAGCGGAACTTTCCGCTGAACGGGTGGATGCGGTGCCTAGTGTGTTTAGCAAAATTCATTTGCACTTTGTGGTCAGTGGCCGTGGCTTAAAAGTATCGGCTGTTGAAAGGGCGGTGAATTTGTCGGCAGAGAAATATTGCTCTGCTTCTATTATGTTAGCTAAAGCAGGGGTAGAAATTACCCATGATTTTGAAGTTATCGAGGTTTAAGCGTTTTGAACAAATTGCAATTACACGGCTTTAACAATTTAACAAAGTCACTCAGTTTCAATATTTACGATATTTGCTATGCGCCTGCTGAGCAGCAGCAAGCTTATATCGAATATATTGATGAAGCGTATAACGCCAAAAAATTGACGCAAATTCTTAGGGATGTCGCCGAAATTATTGGTGCGCAAATTCTTAATATTGCCCATCAGGACTATGAGCCGCAAGGGGCCAGTGTCACCATGTTGATTTCTGAGGGTGATGCGCCACCGCCGCCCAGCATGAACAGCCAATCGCCGGGGCCGTTGCCGGAAACCGTGTTGGCGCATTTGGACAAAAGCCATATTACGGTGCACACTTATCCAGAAAGCCATCCAGACAGCGGTATCAGCACCTTCCGTGCGGATATTGATGTGTCTACCTGTGGCCGGATTTCGCCGTTAAAGGCACTAAATTATTTGATCCATAGTTTTGAATCGGATGTGGTGACCATGGATTATAAGGTGCGTGGTTTTACCCGTGACATCTCGGGCAAAAAACATTACATCGACCACAATATCACTTCCATCCAGAACTATATTGCCAAAGATACCCAAGAAAGCTATCAGATGATAGATGTGAATGTGTATCAGGAAAATATTTTCCACACCAAGATGATGCTCAAGGAAACTGAGTTGGAAAATTATTTATTTGAAAAAGAAAGCAACCTGAGCGATGCCCAAAAAGCTGAGATTGAGGCTAAGTTGCAAAGGGAAGTGACCGAGATTTTTTATGGTCATAATTACCGCCGCAAAAAAATAAAAGTGGCTGACCGTTCGCAGTAACAGCAATAAATCTAGCGGGTTAAAGTCCCGTCCAAGGAATTGTCCGTACGCCTTGGTAGTATGAGGAAGCGGCATCGTGGTAACACGGTGTCGTGAGTTTCCAAACAGCAAAAGAGCAGGCCGT
>JAPLRR010000107.1 GCA_026399075.1 Methylococcales bacterium | reverse complement strand
GAAATCAAAAGGGGAGTTCAGCCTGATGGTGCTGGGTTACAACTTCACACGCGTACTGAATATACTTGGCATGGATAGGCTAAGGGATTATTGCATCCAACGCAGTGAAAAGAAGGCGGATATTTTGGCGTGCGCATAAATTGGGGCGCTAAACACCCAAATTTTTTCAGATAAAGCGGCTAATCAAAAGCCCATTGGGGTAAATGGGCTAAGTTATCAAATAAAGCTTTAGGTGATTGTCTATTGCCGATGTGGCAACCTTAGGGCAAACTGGCGTTTTGAATACTTTCACAGTCTCGCCAGCGCCATACACCAAAACAGCCTCCCAACACCGCACAGGGTTAAGGTGGGCAAGGTGATAGACTGGCTGCAAGGTGGGGGCAATCGGTGTATGGCGCTGCGCTTATACACCCTACATTCGCGCACCTTAAACCATGCGCGACAACGGTTTTACCTACCCTGATTTATGATGCGCGATGCGCACCCAACTGATTTGCACATCTTATGGCGTGATCGCTCATCACCACGTAATTATTCTGGTAAATTGCCTTATCCGCCTATAGAATCGTTGCAACTCTAAGGTTAAATTCAGTGAGTCGCTATCTTTTGATAGTTTTTCAATGGCTTGACGCGATTCCATCACGCCTAAGTGTATACCGAAAAGGAGCTTCCCATTAAATGTAGGCAATAGCGGAAGACCTGCGAGGTTTTATAAACCTCGCAGGTCTTTATCCAGCCACTAATGGGAAGTTACACCGAAAAATCGAAATCCCCATAGATTAGAAATTACTACCGGAGGCTAGATGACAAATCAAACCGATTTAACAACTCACGAACAGCTCAGTCACTCCGATGGCGCAGTGATCAAAACCATGGAAATGTACCAAACCATCATTACCCGTATGGCTGGCAACAGCGCGGCATGCAAGCAATGGTGCATCCCGCTGGTGACCGCCATTTTAGTGTTTGCGGTTAAAGAAAAAACTTACCAGTTGATTTGGCTAACGTTAATACCCGTGTTGATTTGCTATTGTTTGGATGCCTATTACCTGATGCTGGAAAACCGTTTTCGTGCAGGTTTCAACCAAGCCGCCAGCAAGATAGCACAACAAACGTTTACCCGCGCTGACTTATTCAATTTGTCGCCGACAGGCTGCAAACGCCAATTGTGGTTTAAAGCCTTGACCTCGTTTGCAACCTGGCCAGTTTATTTGGGCTTGCTGGCTTTGTTGTTGTTGGTTGCTTATAAACTCACTTCCTGCCATATCTGATATGGATGCCTCAGCCCAAATTGAAGGGAACTTCCCCATACATGCTTACTTGTCTTATCGCTGCAAAAACGACCGGGATATACAGGCAAGGAAAAGATTGAAAGCCCTATGTTCAGATACAAATATTACGCTGCGATATGATGAGAACTGTACCGAGAACGGCGATAGTCTGATCAAATTTAT
Source organism: Methylococcales bacterium (assembly GCA_026399075.1). Taxonomy (GTDB): domain Bacteria; phylum Pseudomonadota; class Gammaproteobacteria; order Methylococcales; family Methylomonadaceae; genus Methylobacter_C. Next base: position 6,598 of record JAPLRR010000107.1, on the reverse strand, counting down.
GGATGATTTGACCTCTGCCCGTTGCGTGTTCCTGTTTCTTAGCCCGGAATATTTTCAGTCTGCCTATACGTTGTTTGAATTGATTAGAATTAATGAGTGGGAAGATCTAAAGAAAAGACTCATTTTTCCGTTGCGGCTTACCGAATCGATGGTGACTTATCAATGGACGACAGCGAAAAACTATTTTGACGATAATACCGCTATCCGCAACGACCTAGCCCGTTTACTAAAGGTGGATAATGCCAACAAAGACGCTATCTGGCAACGCATCGATTCAGCTTGGAACGCAATTATTTTTCCGCATCTCGATAGACTCAATGTTTCCTTGGAAAATCTGAATGCTGACGATGCCCTAAGCGAACTGCTAGACAAAACGAAGCTGACAGTAACAAAAGCCATTAATGAATCCACAAAATTATTGCATAAGACACTGATAGAGAAAATTACAGCGATATTTAGCCTAAAAAACATCAACGCTGATGACAAGTTTAGGGAGGAATTAGGCTTATCGTACAACAATGATATTGGCAAAATCGCTACCAAACTGGTTACAGGAATTGATGCCGGAGAAGGAATCGCTATTCTCACGCGCATAGTGGAAAGCAAAAAAATGCTGTTAAATAACACTTCTACGGACTGGATAGCCTGCTTTAATGATGCTGAGCAAATTTGTGGCTGGTTGTTGCTCAATAGCGTTGATCCTATTTGGTGGTTCCATAATGAAATCAAACTGAAAAGAACTGCCAAGACCAGCCTCACTGACCGTATTGCCCTACATGATCGTAACTATATTGAAATCGTGATTTCCCGAAGTCTGCTTCAGAGTGCCCGCTATATTTTGGATGAAAATAAGCAACCCAAGCCTAAGCCCACAAGCCAAAACCATGATGTCATGTATTTTGATGTACAGGATAATGCAATAAAAGAAGCGTTGTTGGTTGACATCTATAAGGATCTCTTTGGATTAGCACCATCAATGACAATAGACTTATTAAATAAAATTGTCACTAGAGCGAAAACACATCACAAAACCCAGAAAGGCAAGCTCATTTACTATCTGGTTACAGACGACTATCTTGAAACTTTGCAACAAGCACCATGGTATTCAGACTTTCAAATGCAACTGGCGGGATACTTGCAATTCATTTGTTGTGGTCAACCAAGCAACTCGGATGAACGTCCAGCAAGTCTTGAAGATCAGGCGCAATTACTGGATCAAGTTGCTAACCTACTCTCTATGTCGCATTAGGAAACCTCCCATGTTCAAAACACCCAAACTAGAAGACTTCCTCCCACCCCAATTAAAAGTCAGCAACCCTAGCAGCAAGCTGCATCATATTTTTAACAAAGCCGATTGTTATGCGCTCTGGGCAGCCTATTCAGCGGGGCGGCCATTGCTGGTGCGCGGCAAGGCAGGTACGGGTAAAACCCAGATGGCGAGGGCGATTGCCGCGCAGCTTGGGTGGGCGTTTGTGAGTGAAGTTGTACGCGGCAGCACCGAACTTTGCGATTTGCATTGGCATTTCGATGCCATAGGCCGATTGGGTGAGGCACAGGCCCGAGCAATGCCTGGTGCTGATAACAAAGATACCAAAGACACCAACAATACCAGCAAGGACAAGCTCGATCCGGTCAACTTTTTAGCACCCGGCGCATTCTGGTGGGCATTTAACTGGCAGTCTGCGCAAAACCAGTACATTAAATGCACCACGCATTTACGGCCTGAGCCAGAAAAGCCTGATGCCACTCATCCAAAAGCCAAAGCTTGGAATCCCCAAACTGGCGGCGTGGTTTTGCTGTTGGATGAGATCGACAAAGCCGAGCCGGATTTACCCAACGGCTTACTGGAAACGCTGGGCCAGTATGAATTTACAGTACCGTATATAGATCGTCCAAACCAACAAGCGGAAAAAATAAACCCCATCAAAGCCGATCCGTCCCGCTTGCTAGTCATTATCACCACCAATGAAGAGCGCGAACTCCCCAAGGCTTTTGTGCGTCGGTGTTTTGTGCACACCTTAAAAATAGAAGAATCCACCGAGCGGGTATATCCTGATAATCCCGAAAACCAGCTAGAAAAGCGCCACGATTGGTTGATGGAACGTGGTCGTTTGCATTTTGGCGACAAAATAGCCGGGTCGGTTTATCAGCTGGCGGCAAAATTATTATGGGATGACCGTTCCGCCAGTCCAAATAATCAATACTTGCCCGGATTAGCGGAATACATTGACCTGCTAAATGCGGTGCAAAGTTTAGATCATGACGTGCAAGATCAACGCTTACGGGCCATCGCCAACTTTGCCTTAAATAAAGATTTGGAACCCTAGCATGGCTTGGGGAAGGCTGGCCTTGTTACAGGCCGCAGATGATGAACACGCGCTAAGCACGCTTGCCGACCTATTCGGCTATACCCGCTTGCCGGATGATGACATTCAAATCAGGGATCAAAGTGGCCTGTTCCAAACAGCCACGGAAATCAATGTTAAACAAGACGGGGCCACTACCCCCAAACGTCCACCCGCCCGATTCCTGCGCATAAATAAAGTAGTCAATACCGAGTCTGACCGTGACGACTTCCTAAAACCCGCGTATTTGTCCGATCCAGACATGCGCTTGCCCGCTTCGTCTGGCACATATCGATTTGCTGCACCCGTGCAACTGATGCCTATGGCACGCTTGCTGCCATTATTATTCAATAGCTTGGCGCAAGCCAGAACGGGCCATGGTCTGGATCATCGGCAACTGATAAAACGGCTAGCGCAAGGTAAAGCCTTGCAGCGTTTACCCACACGCCAACATCATCGCTGGCCGCAAGGTTTGCAAATTATTGTCGATGCCAGCCCACGCTTGGAACCGTACTGGACAGACTTCGAAAGGATAGTCCGGCAACTGCAATCCCTGCTGGGCAAAGAAGCGGTGCAAGCCCTCCGTTTTGACGAAGACACCTTGGGCAGTGACGCTAGTTATTGCCTAGCCTGGCCAGACGCTGATAACGATCACTGGCGGCTTTGGCAGATACCGCCACCGGATGTAGCGGTTTTGGTCCTCAGTGACTTGGGCTTTGGTGATAACCGCGCCACCGTGGCATGGCGGCGCCAGTTGCAGGCTTTACAACAACACCCCAGCCCGATGTTGACCCTTAGCCCCGCATCCGCTACCCCAGATGACAAACTGTTTTGCCAACAGTTTAAACCCAACGCCTTTAACGACTATCAACCATTGCCACGCCATCCGGTACGCACGGGTTTTTCCCTCAGGCCATCACCCTCAGCATACGCAATTGAAGACATCCTTACTTGGCTAGCACCGCTACCCTTAATTGACAGCGGCTTATTGCGCCGTTTGCGCGTTGCCATGCAATGGGGTGATAGCGCCTTGGAAGCGGTGGTTTGGAACCATCCCGCAGTGCGTAACATTGGCCTAGGCATTTGTTTGCAAACGCAAGAAGCAAAATACTATCAGCTACGTTTTCAAACCAACTATGCTGGTAGCAAACAAGCCGAACTTTTCTGGGGCATCGTCGAAGACCATCACGCGGGTGCTTACCCAGGCTTGCGGCAATTGGAGGAATTTAAGCTGAGTTTACTCGAACAAAAAGACCTGCCAGCGATGCGTGAGTATTTTCAACGCCTTTGTGCCACGGGGATGCAGGGTGGCAGCGACCCAGCCCAACAACGCGCCTTGCGCAGGCAATGCCGTACCGTGCTGGATGCAATGCCCGATACCCTCTGGGACAGCACCTTAAAAGACTTGGCTTACCCCCTTTATGCCACTGCCCATGAAGACGAGATACGCGCGGGGCGATGGCCGGAACAACTCCCTCCCGGATTTAATCCGGATCATTTACGTTGGGTAGTGGGCGAAACTAATGGTGTCGATAACAAACAAGTCTGGCAAATTGTACAGATAGGCGACCAAGGCCAGATGACTATTGGGCCGTGCAGCATGGAAAAGGGTTGGTTCGTGCCTGTTTTCAAAACTGAAGTCGCCCAAGAATTTCCCCCCAGACTGACTTTATCCGATGCCCAAGGCCAGGTCACGCATAGCCTGCAAACTGGCATGACAGTGAGTTTATCGGACAATGCCAAAGCGGTATTGGCAATCAGCGGAGTAAAGCTTGAACTGGAAGCAATCACCCGGCCCAGTTGGGCCAGCCGCATTTGGCAAAATGCTGATGGCTTATGGGTAGCCCTGCCTTGGTTGGATCAGGTGTTTGATGTGTTTTGGCAACCGTCTAAAACCGAAGCCAGCGGCAGATGGCTGCTACCTACGCCCTTCGGTGAAGACGTTTACGGTCTTTATGTAGACCTCAGCGTCAATAAGGTCACACAACGCTTCCGTTGGCTAGCACCCGGCACATTCTGGATGGGTAGCCCAGACGGTGAACCGGAACGCGAATGGAATGGCATGGAAGGAGGCAAAGGCACCGAAACCCGACATCAGGTCACGCTGACCCAAGGCTATTGGATGGCGGATACCACCGTCACCCAAGCCTTTTGGCAAGCGGTGATGGGCGATAATCCCAGCCAGTTTAAAGATCATCCTGAAAATCCGGTGGAGCAAGTCAGTTGGCAGGATGCACAGGCTTTTATCGACAAACTGAACAGCTTATTCCCCGGTTTGCAAGCTAGGCTGCCTAGCGACGCGCAATGGGAATACGCTTGCCGTGCCGGAACCGACACGCCTTTTTCGTTTGGTACCAACATTACGCCAGAGCAGGCCAATTATGATGGTAGTCAACCTTATGCAAATGGAAAGCAGGGGTTATATAGACAACGGACAGTCCCGGTCAAATCCTTGCCCGCTAATGACTGGGGTTTATACGAAATGCATGGCAATGTCTGGGAATGGTGTGCTGATGGTTGGCAACAGAAGCTCTCAGCTGAGCCAGTGACCGATCCTTTTTACATGGCAGCGGTAGGCTTCGCCCGCGTTGTGCGCGGCGGCTCCTGGCACAGCCTCGGCAGGTGCGTGCGCTCCGCTAATCGCAGCAGGTACACGCTTGATTCCCGCAACAGCTACCTGGGTTTCCGTCTCGCCCTAGGTCATGTCGGGCTAAGGCCAGGTCAGGGTGTAGCGACTGGTGCAGGCACGGGCAGACGCGTCGCGGAGCAGCGGCAGACCGTGCCTGCACCAATAGCGGACGGGGGCATGGCATCGGATGTGGCCAAACGCATTAAAAAATTATTCGGCAAAAGTAAGAAGAAAAAATGAACTACCGCAACCCTTGGTCACCACCCCAATTTCCTTACCCTTGGGCTTCTGAATGGGGTGAAGATGCTTATGGCCTTTGGCAAGCTTTCACTTATCAGGGCATACGCCACGCTTTTCGTTGGCTACCGCCGGGCAGTTTTATGATGGGCTCACCGGAAGATGAGCAGGGGCGCTTTTCTTACGAAGATTTACATGCCGTCAGCCTTAGCCAAGGTTTTTGGCTGGCGGAAACCACTGTGACCCAAGCCTTGTGGCAAGCTGTCATGTCTACAAACCCTAGCCATTTTAAAGGGGGTGAGCTGCCCGTGGAAGCTGTGAATTGGGAGGATGCCCAGGCTTTCATCGGACGGCTGAACCAGTTGCATCCGGATTTACATATCCGTTTGCCGTGGGAAGCAGAATGGGAATATGCTTGCCGGGCGGGTAGCCAGAGCCCGTATAATTTTGAAGGGGAGCTGACCTTGGCCCAAGTCAATTATAGGGGGACGTGGGAGTATAAATCGAATGTATGGGGTGAGGGCGCAAAACAGGCGACAGCCGAGGTCAAATCCTATCCCTGTAATGAGTGGGGTTTGTATGAAATGCACGGCAATGTTTGGGAATGGTGTGAGGACTTTTGGCAGGATCACTTAGGCAAAGACCCTGTTGGTGACCCGTGGTTACAGCCGCCGCGAGAGCCAGGCACCGCCCGCGTTGTGCGCGGCGGTTCTTGGTACGGCGACGGCGGGTACGTGCGCTCCGCTGTCCGTTACTGGTTCACGCCAGATGACCGCAACGACGGCCTGGGTTTCCGTCTTGCCCTAGGTCATTCCAGCCCAGGCCAGCAGGGCGGAGCCTAGGGTTAGCCGCACCGGGCCACGGGCAGACGCGTCGCGGAGCAGCGGCAGACCGTGGTGCGGTGCGGCTAACAGGCCCCGGAGTGCAATGGCTTTAGACATTGCACACACGGCTTTAGCAACGACACGGCAAGGTCTAAAGCCGTTGCACTCCAGCGTTGCGCCGGAAAAGGCAGCCTAGTAGGCCGGAATAAGCCGCTTTGAGCGGGAGCGACAAGTGGCGTTTCCGGCATATCGGAAGTTCGGTGCGCCGGAAATGGCAGTTTTCACTCCCGTTCAAACCGCCTTATTCCGTCCAACAGGACTAGACCCGGAGTGCAATGGCTTTAGACATTGCACACACGGTTTTAGCGACGACACGGCAACGTCTAAAGCCGTTGCACTCCAGCGTTGCGCCGGAAGCGGCGGTTTTCACTCACGTTCAAACTGCCTTATTTCGGCCTACGGTATTGTCGGGCCACAACCGCAAAAATCCACTTAAGCTAGAAAACGAAGACAACAAAATCAAGAAAATTTATTATCCCAACCTTGTTACCCATTATGACGAT
>JAPLRR010000074.1 GCA_026399075.1 Methylococcales bacterium | reverse complement strand
ACAACGGTGTCGATCCATTGGTATAGTTCTGGGTGGCGAGACATGGCGGTACCTTCGGTAAATAGATGTTGATGACTCTCATCAATTTACCTCAACGCACTGTCTCGTCATACTTTTTATTAAAAACCTACACGTGTAAGGCCCTCTCCCTGGGGGAGAGGGGGCTGTCGCACACTGTAACTAACTATTTTTATTATCTTTAAAACTAGCTTAATAGTAAGGATGGCGGCCTATTTATGCAAATGCCCCGTCGGACAGACGCCTTGCCGCAAACTGATGATGGGCCAGCCTGCGGTTTTTGCGTAGGCGCTTAGTTTTTCGTCAGGGTCTACGGCAACCGGATGTTCCACTAAGTTGAGCAAGGGCAAGTCGTTATGGGAATCACTATAAAACCAACTGCCCGCCATGGTTTCCGTGCTGGTTTTCAGCCAATCCGCCAATAATTTCACCTTGCCTTCCTGAAAACAAGGGATGCCCGTATAGCTACCCGTATAGCGGCCATCGACAAATTCGGGCGTGGTGGCCAGTAGGTTTTCAATGCCGTAAAGTTTGACTATGGGTTCTGTGACAAAGCGGTTGGTGGCGGTAATGACCAATAAGGTGTCGCCCCTGTCACGATGTTTGGCGATCAGTTCTTGCGCCGGGCTTAGCAGCAGCGGTTTGATGATGTCATTGACAAACTGCGCCCGCCATTGGTACAACTGTTCGGGGTCGTTTTGTGCCAAAGGTTGCAAGGAAAAATGTAAAAATTCCACGATGTCCAATGTGCCTTGTTTATAGTCTTCATAGAATTTGGCGTTGGCACTTTCATAATGGCCTGGGTCAACAATGCCTTGGTCAACCAGAAACTGGCCCCACAAGTAATCGCTGTCATCGGCTATCAGGGTATTATCTAAATCAAATATCGCTAAACTCACGTTAAACCTGTCTGGAATAATTAAAAGGGTTATGCACTCTGGCATCTGGCGTTTATTTATGGAACAATGGGGCCAATTATAAACGACCTCCACCTGTTGTTATGATTTTACCAGTTAGTAAGATTTTTGATAGGGGGCGGGTAAAACACACAGGTTTTAACATGATAGACTCTAAAGGATACCGGCCGAATGTCGGGATCATCCTTTGCAATGACGAGGGTCGCGTGTTTTGGGCAAAACGGATGGGCGTAAACGCATGGCAGTTTCCGCAAGGCGGGATAAATGACGACGAAGACCCTGAAACAGCGATGTATCGAGAATTGTGGGAAGAAACAGGGCTGCAACAGCAGCATGTGGAAGTGCTGGGGCGCACCCGTTATTGGTTGAGGTATCAATTGCCTGAACGCTATATACGGAAAAACTCCATGCCTTTATGTATAGGCCAAAAGCAAATCTGGTATATGTTGCGCCTGATTACACAGGACTCAACAGTCTGTTTTGACCACTGCCCTAAGCCGGAGTTTGACAGCTGGCGATGGGTTGATTATTGGGAACCACTGAATGATGTGGTGTACTTTAAGCGTAAGGTTTACCAGAAGGCAATGCTTGAGCTAGGGGGGATTTTGGGTTTTGATTCAATACCTGTCGCGGCGGTGGGTTTGGTAAAAGATACAAAAGCGGTTAAGTAAAAGCCTTACGTACCATGTTTTTTACAAGTGGATGGGTTGGGGGCCATCACTCCTCAACCCCAAGTGTAATCATGTGCTTAACATGGGATTGTAATTGTTTAACGAACGTCCTTGGTCTTGCCACTAACCGGATATCTAAGGCTAGGCCAAAATTCACCCCAAGGTATTATCATTGGCTATTGTTTGACAGTCCCGCCTTCCCCGCTAGTTGATGCCAATGGTAATTAATTCTTTTGCGCCTCCCTGTTCAAGCCCCCCAGCATTTTTTCTGGTCAACTCTTATTACAGTCCGGTATTGATGTCATGAAATATAAAATATTGATGTGTCAGGCTTTGTTGGTGGTCAGTGCAAATATCGCGTATTTGGTGCTGTCCCATTACTATTATGAGCTGCATTACGATAATCATTTATTGGCTTTAAATAGCCTGTTTATTATTTTTCTGGGTTATGTTTATTATCGTGAACATCACTATAGTCTGGATTTAGAAGAAAATGCCCGCATCTTAGCCAATCGGCCTGTCGAATTATTGCCTAGCAATGAACAGCTATTGCTCGACAACATCCCTAATTTTTTGTGTATAAAAGACAAGGATGGGCGCTGGCTACGGGCAAGTAAAGCTTATTTGGAAAGCTTTAACTTACAACATACCAATTATATAGGCAAAACCGACACAGAGCTTAGCCTTTCCCCTGACAGTAACGCGCACGCGTTAAAGTTGAGCGCCCTCCAGGATAAAAGTATCTGGCACATGGGGCGGCAAGATAAGGAAACCCGCTCCATTGTCCGTGGTGACAGCAAAGGTACGGTGTTGGAAATAACCCGCACCCCTGTTTTTGATGCCAAAAAAAATCGGTTCCGTTTGATCATTACTGGCCATGCCGTTGATAAGGAAGACCAAGATTACCAGAAAAAAAATACCTTAACGTTGCTTTCTTATGCTTTTCAGGCCGGGCATATCAGTTTTGTGTTTTTGGATAAGGACTTTAAAATCAGCAAAATTAATGCAGCTTTTTCTTTATTGACGGGCTATGTTATTGATGAAATACAAAATCGGCATTTGTCCTATATTATCAGCGAAAAATTTGAGGCGGTTCAGGCGCATTTTTTCAACACCGATAATGGGCAGTTATGGTCTGAAGAAACAATCTGTCGGCATAAGGAAGGCAATGAGTTCCCCATCAGGTTGGACATAACGGCAATCACCAAAAAAAATCAGGACATCATCTATTTTGCCAGCCTGATTGACATAACCCAGCAGAAGCAATCTGAGCAGCGCATTTTACATATTGCCCGCAATGACGACCTGACCGGACTGCCAAACCGGATCATGTTTTATGACTGCTTAAACCAATTGAACCAACAATCAAAGCATTCGTCGCAGACAGCCGCGATTCTTCTGGTTGACCTTGACCGCTTCAAGTCTGTTAATGACTCTTTGGGACATGATGTCGGTGACATTTTATTAAAAAAGGTCGCCTCGCGCTTGCTGGCAGAAATTAGGGAAGATGGTATGGTCGCCCGTTTGAGTGGCGATGAGTTCGTCATTCTGCTGACCAATGTGGATACTTATGAACAAGCGGTTTATATCGCATCGATGCGGGCGGAAAAAATTATCCAACGCTTATCACAAGCCTTCCATATCCAGTTTAGCGAAGTGTTCACCAGCGCCAGCATCGGCATCGCCATTTATCCAGACGATGGCATTGTCCCTGAAGTGCTTTTAAAACATGCCGATAGCGCCATGTTTGAGGCAAAAAAACAAGGGCGCAATAATTACCAGTTTTATAAAAAAGACTATGCGGTGCAGACACAAGACCGCCACACCATGGAGATGAATTTACGCAAGGCCCTGAAAAAAAGTGAGCTGCAACTGTTTTACCAGCCCCAATACCTTGCTGAAACTGGCGAACTTTATGGGGCTGAGGTGTTGGTGCGTTGGCTTCAGGTGACCAAGGGCAACAAAATTTTGATCCCGCCTGAGCAATTCATAGACTTGGCTGAAGAAACCGGGCTTATCGTGGAGATAGGCAAATGGATTTTGGATACCGCCTGTATGCAGCTTAGGCAATGGATGATTGACGGCTATCCCTTGCAACGGGTTGCTGTCAATGTGTCGGTACGGCAGTTTAAAGACACAAGCTTTTTAAAAAGCGTGGAGGATGCCTTACAAAAATCAGGTTTGGCAGCGGAACATTTGGAGCTGGAAATTACTGAATCCATATTTATTGGGGACACCAAGAAAATTGAATTGCAATTGAACCGATTGAGAAAAATGGGCATAACCATTGTGCTGGACGATTTTGGCACGGGCTATTCTTCCCTGTCGTATTTAAAAGATTTCCCAATAGACATTTTAAAAATTGACCAGTCCTTTATACGCGGTACGGCTTTGGCTTCGAAAAATACCCGGATTGCCAGCGCGATTATTGACATGGGCCATTCATTGGGCCAAAAAATTGTCGCTGAGGGTGTTGAAACAGAGGATCAGCTGATGTTTTTAAAAAACCAAGGTTGCGACATTATCCAGGGTTATTTCTTTAGCCCGCCGGTGAAGCCCGACAAAATGACATTACTGCTGCGCAATGAGAAAGAGGGTGCGGGCTTGGGTCAAAAAATGCGCAAGGGCCTTTTTTGATGGTTTTTGGCCTCTGTGACATAGCCCCTAATTTGGCAGGTGCAATTTGTTAGTCGGCTATAGCCATTTCTTTTTCTTAAAATAGCCCAGTAACAAAATCGCCACACTGATAAAAAACACCCATAAAGTGGGGTAGCCCCAATGCCATTTTAATTCTGGCATATACTCGAAATTCATGCCATAAATACCAGAGATAAAAGTTAAGGGGATAAATATCGAGGCGAACACGGTCAGCACTTTCATGGTTTCATTCATTTTGTTGCTGACGCTGGACAAGTAGATGTCCAACATGCCTGAAACCAAATCACGATAGGCTTCAATGGCTTCGGTAATCCGAATGACATGGTCATAAATGTCAGCAAAATAATGCCGTGTTTTGTTTGTGAGCAACGGTGATTCGCTACGCTGGATCGCTGCAAGCAACTCACGCAACGGGGCTACCATCCGCCGTAAATAGATCAGTTCCCGTTTAATTTTCTGGATAGTTGACAAGATTTGCGTGGAAGGCTCGGACAGCAGGGTGTCTTCAACAGATTCTATCAGCTCATCAAAAGCCTCTTCTAGGGTAAAATACCCATCGACTACGATGTCCATAATCAAGTAAGCCAAGTAATCCGCCCCCAGATTTCGGATTTGGCTCTTGTCGTTATCCAACCGATTTAGGATAGGGTTAAATAGTGCCATTGGTTTTTCCATGAAAGTAAAAACGAAGTTGTCCAACACCAATAAGCTTATTTGTTCGTATTCGACCGTGAGCTCCGTGTCAGTTAATGCGATGGCTTTAAGGACAATGTAAAGGTAATCGTCAAATTCCTCGAATTTTGGCCGTTGATGGGTGTTGAGGATATCTTCCAATACCAGCGCGTGGATATCGAAATGCTGGCCGATATCATCAATGACTGACACTTCTTTCAAGCCGTCCACTATGACCCATGTTATGCTGTCCTGATTTTTGTAAGGCAAGAGCTCAGCAATGGTTTTGACAGTACGCTTGTCGAGGCTGGATTTATTGTAATTGGCGACTGAGATGGTTTGTTCATGTGGATGCACTTTACCGACATGAACAAGCGAGCCGGGGGGTAAACCGGATTTTTTAGAAGCTAAATTGCGTGATTTTGGCATGGGTCTCATTGGGGGAGATGGGGGTTACATAATAGTCAATTTGGACAGGGCGCCCGCTTGTTCCTTGACCAGTTTTGGGGTTAGATAGCCGGGTAAGAAAGCTTGGACTTGTTTGATGAGTGCCACGGCATCGGCTGCACTGACTTCAAAATGGCCAGTTCCGGTCGCTTTGTCCAGTAAGTGGAGGTAATAGGGGATGATACCGTGGCTGAACAGTTGTTCGCTCAAAACGCAAAGGGCCGCTACATTGTCATTGACGCCTTTTAACAACACCGACTGGTTAAACAAGGTGATGCCACTATCTTTCAGCTGTTTGCAGGCGTTGCCTACACGGGGGTTGAGTTCATTGGCGTGGTTGCAATGGACGACGATTATCAGTTGTTGGGTGCACACCGCCAGGCTGGCTAAAAGCCCCCCGGTTATTCTGGCTGGCAGGACTATCGGTAACCGGGTATGTATCCTGACCCGTTGCAAATGGCTGATGCCACTTAACTGCCCTAGGAGTTTGGCTATTCGGGCATCGCTGAGCAATAAGGGGTCTCCGCCGCTCAAAATGACTTCACTGATGCTTTGGTCTTGCCTAATTGTCTGGATAACGGCATCTTCTTGTTGTTTGCCCAATTGCAGGTCGGCATAAGGGAAGTTGCGGCGGAAACAGTAGCGGCAGTTGATTGCACAACTGCCGGTATTGATCAATAAAACCCGGCCCTGATATTTGTGCAAAATCCCCGCTTGTGCCACCGAGGCAAGGTCGCCAACAGGGTCGTGGCTATAACCGGGGTATGTGTCCAGTTCATCCTGAATCGGCAACACTTGCCTTAACAACGGGTCTTGCGGGTTGCCTTTTTCCATGCAGGCGGCAAAACTTAAGGGGACGCGTAATGGGAAGCCTTGGCTGGCGGCCACTGAAACAGGTAAGTCATTGGGTGATAAGTGCAGATACTGGCATAAGTCTTCAATTTTGGTGAAGGCTTCGGCAAGTTGTTGTTGCCAGTTCTTTGAAAAATGCAGGGTTTCACTAGGGTGTTCTGACATAGGTTCGTTATTTAAGGTTTCTATCAATTGTTACGTCCATTATAATGCCTAGGTTTTACATTGTTTGTTATCTTGAGGGTAGAAATGGCCATTTACAGTACCAATGAATTTAAAGCCGGGTTAAAAGTCATGTTGGATAATGACCCTTGTGCGATTATCGAAAATGAATTTGTCAAGCCAGGTAAGGGCCAAGCCTTTAACCGCGTAAAAATCAGGAACCTTAAAACGGGGCGCGTTATCGAACGCACGTTTAAATCTGGCGAATCGCTTGAGGGTGCGGATGTGGTCGACGTCACCATGCAATATCTCTATAACGACGGCTCTTTCAGGCATTTTATGGTGCCGGATACTTATGAGCAGTACCAATGCGATGATAAAATCGTTGGCGATGCGGGCAAATGGCTAAAAGACCAAGATTCCTGTATTGTGACATTATGGAACGATGCCCCTTTAGCGGTAACCCCAGCGAATTTTGTTGAGTTGGCGATTGTGGAAACCGATCCGGGTGTCCGTGGCGATACCTCAGGCGGCGGTGGCAAACCAGCCCATTTGGAAACCGGGGCGGTGGTCAGGGTGCCTTTATTTGTGCAACAGGGTGAAGTCATTAAAGTCGATACCCGTACGGGCGAATATATTTCCCGCGTCAAAGACTAGTGCAAACGCTTTGGCGCCCTAGTTGCCCCTTGGCGATGCTGCACGTAAGGGCGCAATTGTTTGCGGATATACGGCAGTTTTTTTTAGCGAGGGGGGTGCTTGAGGTGGAAACGCCAGTACTCAGCCAAAGCAGCGGCACTGACCCCATGCTTGATTTTTTTACCGCTGACTATTTTGCGCCACCCTTGCAGCAACGTTTGTTTTTACAAACGTCGCCAGAATTTGCGATGAAACGCTTGCTTGCTGCCGGCAGCGGCCCTATCTACCAGATAGCCAAAGCATTCAGGAATGGGGAGGCAGGGCGTTTTCATAATCCTGAATTCACGATGTTGGAGTGGTATCAGCTCGATTATAGGTTGCCGCAATTAATGGATGAAATTGACGAATTGATGGCGGTGTTATTCCAGCGCCATTGGCCCTTGGCGGCCAGCCAACGGATTAGTTATCAGGACGCGTTCCAACGCTATACGGGCTTAGATGCCTTGACGTTTTCTTATCAGGATTACAGCCGCTATGCCTTAGCCAGCCATCTGCCGGATGCTATCAGCTTGTGCGGGAATGATCATGGTTTGTGGCTGGATTTCTTGTTTAGCCACAAAGTGCAACCCCAGTTGGGGGAGGGTGCGGTTTGCATGGTGTACGGTTATCCAAGCTGCCAGTCTTCACTGGCGAGGGTGAGCGGGTTAAACCCGTTAACTACTGAGCGTGTCGAAGTGTTTATCAATGGCATCGAATTAGGGAATGGCTATTACGAATTGACTGATGCCAAAGAGCAAGACAGTCGGTTTGACAAGGAAATAACCATCAGGGAGCAGCAGAATCGCCCGTTAGTGGCCAAAGATTATCAACTATTGGCGGCCATGGAAGCCGGATTGCCTGAATGTTCGGGCATGGCCATTGGTTTGGATCGTTTGTTGATGGTGATGACCCAGAGCGCCTCCATTGATGATGTGCTTAGTTTTCCGCTGCACAGGGCTTAAGCTAGATCAATATTAACTGTGCTATAATGCAAAAAGTTTTAACCCATTAGACCTTATCCGATTTTTTTAGCCGCCTACATGAAATCAAATACTTTTTCTTGCTTATTATTGCTGGGTTTGCTGGTGTCAAATGGTGTTGGGGCTGCCGAAGAATTCATAGTCAGGGATATTCAGGTAAAAGGATTGCAACGCATTTCTTTAGGGACTGTTTACAATTATCTCCCGGTCAATGTCGGTGAGAAGTTTTCTTTGAATAACGTTTCTCCCGCCATTAAGGCCTTGTTTAAGACAGGTTTTTTTAAAGATGTTTCGCTGGAGCGTGAAGGCTCAACCCTCATTGTCAATGTGGTGGAGCGCCCATCCATAGCCAAAATCATTTTTGAAGGCAATAAAGACCTGAGCAAAGATGATTTGACCAAAGCGTTAGACAAAATTGGCCTGTCTGAAGGCAAAATCTTTGACCGTCAAGTATTGGACAAAGTGGAGCAAGAATTGACCCGCCAATACCTTAGCCATGGCAAATATGGTTTAAAGATCAAAACCGATGTGTCCAACCTGACCAGGAACCGTGTGGGTATCCACATTAAAATTTCTGAGGGTAGGGTCACGAAGATCAAGCAGATCAATATTGTCGGTAATGATGCGTTTGATGATAAAACCTTATTGGGCAAACTAGAGCTAAATACCTCTAATTTATTGTCTTTTTATACCAAAGACGACCAGTATTCCAAGCAAAAATTATCCGCTGATTTGGAGACCCTGAGGTCTTACTACTTGGATCGTGGCTATATCAATTTTTCTATTGAATCCACCCAAGTGGCCATTACCCCCGATAAAAAAGACATCTATGTGACCATCAATGTCAAAGAGGGGGAAGTTTACACCTTATCTAAAGTCAAGCTGGCCGGTAATTTGGTGGTGCCCCCGGATGAGCTGATCAAACTCGTTAGTGTCGGGCCGGGTGAGATATTTTCCAGAAAAAATGCCACGGAAACGTCCAAGGCCATCCAAGACCGCCTGGGTGATGAAGGCTACGCGTTTGCCAACGTCAATATGGTGCCTGAAATCAACGAAGCCCAAAAAACCGTGGATATGGCATTCTTTGTCGATCCCGGCAAACGGGTCTATGTGCATCGGATCAATATGAGCGGCAACACCAAAACGAGGGATGAGGTGTTGCGCCGCGAAATGCGCCAGATGGAGGCCAGTTGGGCTTCGAGTTCAAAAATTGAGCGCTCCAAAACACGACTTGAGCGCTTGGGTTATTTTGAGACCGTTGCCGTGGAAACGCCACCAGTGGTGGGTACTGCCGACCAAATTGATGTCAATTATTCGGTGGTTGAAAAGGCTTCCGGTAACTTGTCAGCAGGCATCGGGTTTTCCCAGGTGCAGGGCATTGTATTAAACGCCAACCTTTCGCAGGACAATGTGTTTGGGTCGGGCAAGCGTGTCAACCTTGCCTTCAATAATAGTAGTTATACAACCAATTACCAGTTTGGGTTTTATAACCCTTATTTCACTACGGATGGGATTAGCCAAGGTTATAATATTGGTTATACTAAGCGTAATGCCGGTGC
This sequence comes from Methylococcales bacterium, assembly GCA_026399075.1. Lineage (GTDB taxonomy): Bacteria > Pseudomonadota > Gammaproteobacteria > Methylococcales > Methylomonadaceae > Methylobacter_C. Next base: position 44,137 of record JAPLRR010000074.1, on the reverse strand, counting down.
CGTGAACATTGCCAATTACTCCACCGATGTCTTTAATACAGGCATCAATTTTGGGATACCTTTAAACGAGTTTGACCAACTGCGTTTTGATACGGATGTGAAGCATACCAATTTGAAGGTAAATGATTGTCAGGACTATAATGCTTTCCCTACCTATCCCCAATATTATACCTATAACAGTTCGTCCAATTGCAGTTATTCGTCTAGCCAAATATGGCAGTTTGAGAGACAAGAAGGCACTAAGTATTGGACGTTTGGCCAAGGTGTAAGTTGGTCCCATGACACACTTAACCGCGCCATATTCCCCAATAAAGGCGGGCAGCAACGGTTGTCGGGATTGGTGATGATTCCAGGTAGTGACCTTGAGTATTATAAAGTAGGCTACCGCCAACAACATTACTTCCCTTTGGCCAAAGACCTTACTTTTAAGTTAAATGCCGAAATTGGTTATGGCGGCAGTTATGGGGATACGCATGGCTTACCGTTCTTTGACAATTATTTTATGGGCGGGACTGGCTCGGTGCGCGGATACAAGAACAATACCATTGGCCCTAGGGATTCCAACGGGCGGCCTATTGGCGGCTCCAGTAAAATTATTGGCAACGCTGAGTTATTTTTTCCGGTACCCTTTTTATCCGATGTGAAATCGGTCAGGTTAGGAACTTTTTTTGATGCCGGAGCACTGAATAATGACTTTTCGGTTGATAACATGAAAATGTCGGCAGGAATTTCAGGGGAATGGTTATCGCCGTTTGGCGCATTGTCAATTAGTGCGGCGTACCCCTTAAATAAAGCAAAATATTTTTATGATAACGCCTATGGCATAAAAACAGAGACTACAAATAACGATACACAACCGTTCCAGTTCAACTTTGGCCAAAACTTCTGAGAAGTTGTTTTTGTTTAGTGGGCTTATCCCCTATAATTAATCATTTATCCAAATTTTACTTTAACTTTAACCTGAGATCGATTTTACAATGAAAAAGAAAATTGCTTTATTTTTAGGCCTTATGTTTGTTGCCAATGTCAGCTATGCTGATTTAAAAATTGGCTTTGTCAATATTCCAGCAGTCCTTGAAAAAGCACCCCAAGCTGAAAAGGCAAAAAAACGCCTGGAACAAAAGTTTTCGCCTAGGGACAAACAATTGGTTGCCCAAGGCAAAGAAATTCAAAGTATGGAAGAAAAATTGGCTAAGGATGCCTCTATCATGAGCGATTCCGAGAAGGCCAATCTTGAAAAAGAAATTTTAAACAAAAAAAGGGATGCAAAACGCTCGCAACAAGAATTTAGCGAAGATTTTAATGCCAGCCGCAATGAAGAGCTGGGTAAATTGCAACGCCGCATCGTTGAAGCCGTGCGTGCCATCGCGAAAGATGATGAATATGATTTGTTGCTGACGGATGGTGTCATTTATGCAAAAGATCAGTTTGATATTACTGCCCAAGTCCAAAAAAAGTTAGCCACTATGCCTGAGTAAGTGATCCATACTTTCAAGCGCACACTAACCCTTAATATGGCACTCTAAATCATGTCTATCACGTTAGATATTTTACAAATACAAGCATTCTTGCCCCATCGTTATCCTTTTCTTTTGGTAGACAAAGTGATTGAGTGCGAACCAGGTATCAGGCTGTTAGGCGTGAAAAACGTCACCTATAATGAACCCTTTTTTCAAGGTCATTTCCCACATAAGCCGATTATGCCCGGTGTGCTGATTTTGGAGGCCTTGGCCCAATCAACGGGGCTGTTAGCTTCAGAAACAGCAGGTGATGAATTGAAAGGCATGATTTATTATTTGGTGGGCATTGATAAAGCCAAGTTCAAACGGCCAGTGGTGCCTGGCGATCAGTTAATGTTGGAAGCGAAATTTATTAAAAGCAAACGGAACATTTGGGCTTTTGATTGCCGTGCGGAAGTTGACGGTGATTTTGTAGCAAGTGCCGAAATCAGATGTGCAGCAGTGGTACATTAATTTGATCGATCCAACAGCCATCATTGATAGCCGTGCTGAACTGGCTGAAGATGTGTCCGTGGGCGCATATTCAGTCATAGGGGCTGATGTGAAAATTGACGCAGGTACGGTGATAGGCCCCCATGTTGTTATCAAGGGGCCCACTTCTATTGGGAAGCAAAACCGTATTTATCAATTCACGTCTATTGGCGAAGATCCGCAAGATAAAAAATATGCAGCTGAGGTTACCCGCCTTGAAATCGGTGACAGGAACACAATCCGGGAATTCACCTCTATGCACCGGGGAACCCAGCAGGACAATTGTGTTACCCAAATAGGCAATGACAATCTGTTCATGGCTTATACCCATGTGGCCCATGACTGCATTATTGGCGACCATGTTATCATGGCCAACGGCGCTTCTTTGGCAGGCCATGTGCATCTCAATAGCCATGCAATTTTAGGGGGCTTCACTTTAGTTCACCAATTTACCCAAATTGGCCAATACAGTTTTGCTGCCATGGGCAGCGCCATCACGCAAGATATACCCCCTTTTATCATGGTGGGAGGTAAACCTACGCGTCCGCATGGCATAAACTCAGTCGGCATGGAGCGTAACAATATCTCTGCCGAAGATATACGCTTAATCAGAAATGCCTATAAAACAATTTACAAAATGAATCTGCGTTTGGAAGATGCCATAGAGCAAATGGAAGAACTGGCCGCTGACAGCCAACAATTGACTGATATGATCAGTTTTTTACGGAATGTGCGCAGGGGCATTTTGCGCTAATTTTGGCCGTGAATGTTTATAGTGACTTTTTGGCGTGGTCAATTAAGAGGATGCTTTCATGACAAGCACACCTATTGAGGCCGGCGTAGATGAAGCCGGGCGCGGCCCTTTAGCTGGGCCGGTGGTTGCCGCTGCGGTTATTCTTGACCCCAACAGACCAATAGTGGGCTTGGCTGATTCCAAGATACTCAGCGCACAAAAACGCGAAGGGCTTGCAGAAACAATCAAAGCTAGCGCTTTGTGTTGGGCTGTCGGCATGGCCAGTGTTGAGGAGATTGATAGCCTTAATATTCTTCAGGCTACCTTGCTTGCCATGCAAAGGGCGGTGCTGGGCTTATCAGCCCAACCTGGGCGGGTGTTAGTGGACGGTAACCGTTTGCCTGTTTTGCCTATGCCAGCCTTAGCCATCGTCAAGGGTGATAGCACTGTGCCTGTCATCAGCGCTGCATCCATCGTGGCGAAAGTGGTGCGGGACAGCATCATGGACAATTACCATAAAGAATACCCCCAGTTCTCATTTCATCTGCATAAAGGCTATGGCACTGCGCTACACATTAGTGAGCTTGAGCGGTACGGCTTTTTGCCTATCCATAGAAAATCATTTAACCCTGTAAGGACAATGATAGCGCGGCAAATGCAGCAAATCATTTAGCCAGCCCCTAATGGCCCTTCATCCATCAAGGCAACTTGTTCACGCAATTCAATAATCCGGTCTTGCCAATAGCGTTGGCTATTGAACCAAGGGAAAGCCATGGGGAAAGCCGGGTCATCCCAACGTTTTGCTATCCAAGCGGAATAGTGCAAAAGACGCAAGGTGCGTAGGGCTTCCAATACATGTAATTCGCTGCGGTCAAAGTCATAAAAGGTTTGGTACCCTGAAAGCAGGTGGTTAAGCTGCACGGTCATTTCGTGGCGATCACCGGACAGCAGCATCCACAAGTCTTGTAATGCCACACCCATCCGGCTGTCATCAAAATCAACGAAATGCGGGCCGTCATCCGTCCATAAAATATTGCCGGGGTAGCAATCCCCGTGCAGCCTGAGCAGGTTTAGCCTGCCAGCCCGTTCAAAGCAGCGCCGTATTGAGTCCAAGGCATAAGCGCTGATGCTGCTGTAGGCATTCAAAAGGTCGGCGGGAATGAAGTGATGTTCCAGCAAATATCCCCTAGATTCGTCACCAAAATTTTCAATGGTGAGGGTAGGGCGATGCTTAAAAGGGGTTAATGCACCAACGGCATGGATGCGCCCTATAAAACGCCCCATCCATTCTAATTGTTTCCGACCTTCAATTTCCGGTACGCGCCCGCCTTGTCTTGGAAATACTGAAAACCGAAAACCGTCAGTTTCATTGAGGGTGTTATCGCCTATCAATTTCAAAGCGGGCACGACCGGAATTTCTTGTTCCGCCAATTCTGAAATGAACTGGTGTTCTTCAAGGATAGCGGCGCTAGTCCAACGCCCTGGCCGATAAAATTTGGCAACCACTGCCGGGGCGTTTTCTAACCCCACTTGGTAAACCCGGTTTTCATAACTGTTTAAGGCCAGTAGCCGACCATCGCACTGTAAGCCAAACTTTTCCACGGCGCTTAAGATAAGGTCGGGGCTGAGTGCTGAAAATGGCGTAAGTTGGCTGTTCATCCCTTATTGTAACCTTGAATAGCCTTAATCGGTAATGCTATGTCATGGCATTAGCTGTATGGATGGCTTTTTAAAAACTCGACTACCGCAGATGCCATTAGGGGCTTGCTAAAATAATAGCCTTGGATGATGTCACAATTGTTTTCTTTCAAAAAATCGAATTGTTTTTGGTTTTGCACGCCCTCGGCCAACACTTTCAAATGTAAGTTATGACCCAAGGCGATAATGGAGCGGACAATATTGCGGTCATCTTCATTAAAACCAATGTCATCAATAAATGACTTGTCAATTTTTAGCTCGTCTATCGGTAGGCGTTTTAAATAATTCAAGCTGGAGTAGCCCGTGCCAAAATCGTCAATGGACACATGTACCCCCAGTTGTTTTAGCGCCTGCAATTCAAGGATATGCAGCTCAATATCAGTCATGATCATGCTTTCGGTAAGCTCCAGCATGAGGTTTTCAGCGGGCAATTGGGTTTGCCGCAAGGTTTCGACGATGATGGCATGGAGGTTTTTGTTATTAAACTGTTTGGCGGACAAATTAACGCTGACGGTTAAATTGTGGCCTAAATCCAACCATTGCTTGGCATGTAAACAAGCCGTTTGTAGTATCCATTCGCCCAATTTGTAAATCAAACCGGTTTCTTCGCTGACTGGGATAAATTCAGAGGGGGAAACCAGCCCTTTATGGGGATGGAGCCAGCGTATCAAGGCCTCTAAGCCAACCACGCGGTTGGTATACGTATCAATTTGTGGCTGGTAAACCAGTTGGAATTCTTGCACCTCCAAGGCATGGATCAGGTCTTTTTCTAAGGCCACGCGCCAAATCAGGCGCTGGTTGATCGCATCGGTAAAGTACTGGTAGCGGTTTTTGCCGATGGATTTGGCATGGTACATGGCAATATCGGCTTTTCTCAGTAAGGTTTCAGCATCATCACCGTCTTCTGGATAAAGGCAAATCCCGATGCTGGTGGTGATGTGTTGCTGCTGTCCAGCAATAAAAAAAGGCTGTCTAAACAGATTGAGGGCTTTGTCGGCAACATGGTTGATGGTGTCCAGGCTTACGTCGGTCAATAAGATGACAAATTCATCGCCGCCTAACCTTGCGACCAGATCGTCCTCAAACACACAGCCAGTGAGGCGAAAGGCCACCTGTTTAAGTAATTCGTCACCTTCACTGTGGCCCAAAGTGTCGTTGACGTATTTGAAATGGTCCAAGTCAAGGAACAGGACAGCCAATTGTTTGCCATGGCGTTTAGCTTGGATTAGGCTGATGTGCAGATATTCCATCAGCCAACTGCGGTTGGCCAAGTCAGTGAGGCTGTCATGGGTGGCAGAGTATTCCATCTGCCGCAAAGAGGCCTTTTTTTCGGTGATGTCTTCCTGGACGGCAAGAAAATGGGTGATGGAACCATCATCAGCCAAAATCGGGGTGACGGATTGGGTGATCACATAAGGTTCACCTTGTTTGTTATTGTTGACCACTTCGCCATGCCACCGATTCTTGCCGGAGAGGGTAGTCCAGAACTCCTGCCAGAAAGCCTCATCTTGATGGTGGCTATGCACGAGGTTACCCAGCATTTCCCCCCGCATTTCCAGCAGGGAAAAACCGCTTAAACGGCTAAATGCCTCATTGGCCCAAACGATGTAACCATGGTTGTCAGTGATGATAATGGCAGTTGCAGCAGTTTCCATGGCCGTGTTTTGGAGGCGCAACCATTGTTGGTTTTGGGCATGTCTGAAAGTGGTGCTGACACGGTCAACAAGTTGTTGCAAACGCGACAGCAAACCCTCATCCATAGCAGGTTGTCCGGTCTGAAAGCCAATGACACCCATATTGCCATGACCATTTTGTAAGGGGAGGGCCAAATCTATCAGGCCATCATTGTGGTGGCCGCGTTGATAAATTCGGCCAGTGAAAAAAACCTTCATGAGGGGATCGGAAGAATTTTCATCCGACCATCCTTGCATCAGGTGGGCGTTTTTTCCGACGCAAGCCTGGGGGATGAGGTGTAAGCCCTGGCCTTCAGCTTTAAGGCCAATCCAAATCAGCGGGAAGTCGAACAAACCCAGCAACTCGCGGCCTATAAACTCAGCCAAATCACTTATTTTGCTACCATACAAGGCCAGCTTATCGGCTTCAGCGAGGATTTTTTCGCTGCGCTCAATATGGATTTGGGTACTAATATCGATGAGTGTGGCCGATAAGACTTTGTTGCCGTCATCATCTAAGCTAGGGCGTAAAAATAGCTTGACCCATAAATGATCATTGCGGTGCGTGATAAAGCGAAATTCACCCTGTAGTTGTTGGAAAGTACCTTCCCAAGCCGCATCAACCAATTGTTGTAAGTTTTCCCGGTTCTCAGGGTAAACCAGCCCAAGCAAGGTTTGCCCTGATGGAAAGTGTGGCGGCCCACCTATCATGTTTGTTAAAGCCGGATTGGCAAACAACAGCTGGGTATCACGATCCAGAATCAACACGGCTTCTTGGATGCTGTTTAACACAAATCGGTAGCGCGCCTCACTTTTGACCAATTGTTGCTGCTTTTCGGCAATCTTGTCCGCCATCAGGTTGAAATTCTCGCCCATTTGGGTCAATTCGTTTTCCCCCGACAATTTGGCGCGTTGCGAGAAGTCGCCGCGACCATAATGCTGGGTGATTTCAGCCAATTGGGTGAGCGGCTCGACAACCATTTTTCTGACATTGACACTGATCAAAAAGGCGATCAATAAGCCGACCACAAAGACCAGACTGCCAATGACCAGAAACAGTAGCTGTACAGGCCGCAAAATTTCCACAACCTTTACTAAACGGAGGTAAGTCCAGTCCAGCTTCTCGATGTGCATGGCAAACGCGACATACGTTTCCCCGTTCACATCCAAGTAAACGGGGGAGAAAGCGGAGGGTGAAGTCGTTTTGGCATTGATTAAGGCCGCCAATTGCGGATAGGCCGTCAAATCGGGTTTAAACTCGCCCCCTTTACTTTCCAAGTCTGATTGCCAAAAACCCGCGAGGATATAATTGCCGAAACCGTCAAGGAGAAAATGTTGGCTATCTGGATAATCATCCGATGCCCGAAATGAGGCCAGTAGCTCGGTCAGTGCAATATCATGTCCCAGTATGCCTTCCCAGCGCCCTTTAATATCCAAGGGATAAACGACACTGACAACCCAGGTTTTAACCGGGCTTTCGTAAATTGCCGGTGTCCATAGCGCAAGCCGGTGTGGGTTTAATGAAGGCGACGCCAATTGGTCCCACAGGGTTTGGGTGTAATCGTGTTCGGGCTCCAGCTTATAAATAAAATCCGCATCACGCCGCCAAAATATCACGGATGTTTTATTGAGTTGGTCGAACCAAACGCCGTCATAATGGTTTAATGCCGCCTGCCCAAAACTGCTTAGCACGTCCATTGCCCGTAGTTTTGTGCGCTTGATATCATCCGTCAATATCACCCCTTTGGGAATGAACACCCCGGCTTGGGTGCGCCCATCAAACAATTCACGGCGATTACGGATAACCCCGTGCTTATCTTTGGCGACTAGAGTATCAAATTTGGCAATCTCATCAGGGTTTGGGGGCGCTTGCAAGGCTTTGCCCAAGCTGTTGGCCAGTGTCCACAGGCTACCTTCCGCCCTACGCAAGATACTGATTTGCAGTGCGATATGGGCGCGGGTGCTGGCTTCAATCGAGCTGATGGTTGTGCTGAGATAATGTGTGCGTGCCAAGTTGTAAATCACCGTAACACCGGGGACGGTGACTAAAAATACCCATAGCAATACGGACAAGCTGACTTTGTGGCCAATTTTCATGTGCGGGGTGTGGTTTGGAGAGGGGTAATACAGCCTTCGTGAGTCAGTTTAAAGTGGGCTGGTAATCTGGAAGCTAATTTATAAACCTTAGAAATTGACATATAAGATCATTTCAAATAATTGTTCGGTCTGGTTACTGCCAAAAGCCTGTTTGCCGCCGTCGTCTGGTGCTGCAAACGCATAGACGGCACTGAGTGACAGGTGCTCATTCACGCTTAAATCGGCATACAGGTTGACTTCATCGGCAAAGCGGCGGTTATTGACAGGGATGCCGTAATAGTTGTTAACATCCAAGTCAAAGTGGTAATAAATGGCTCCTATGCCAAGTTTTTCGGTGGGTGAGGCAAAAAGCCGTATCATCTGGGTTTTCATATTGCTGTTGAACAAATAATAAGCCCCGACAATTTCGCCCTGATACCAACTGCCCCAGCCACGGCTATAACCATAAAATAAGGCATTGAAGCTTTTGCTGTCACTATCGTCGGGGTTGCTGTCGCCGGAAAAGTGCAGGTAACGATAAGACACGCCTGGTTTCCACGTCCATGCTGACCACACATAACGGCTTTCAAGATACCAGCCATAGGCATTAATGCTGCCTTGTTTGCCATCACCATTTTCGTAGATACCATTCCCCCAAAAATCCAAGTCATCCATGCCGGGCGGGGAGATGTCGCTAAAACTGAGAGAATAGACATTCATTTGGTCACGAATAATATGGAAGGATTCAAAAGTGGAATCCAGCACATGCACAAACAGCGCCGCCAATTTTCCTGAATAGACATTTTTTCGCTCCAGATTAAGTCCAATCAGTTCTGTATTCTCCCAAGTATAGTCGGTTTTTAAATAAAAGAGGTCGCCATGGACATTATTGGTGTCATACTGCACCATACCTGCGCGGTGAAAAGCCGTTCTGGGCCCTAGCCAATAGGCCGCTTTGGTGTACATATCAAAATTGCCGTCCCAAATCATCAGGCCATCACCAATTTGCATATTTTGCCGACCATACGAAAGGCTTAAGGCATCCGTTCCCCAGACCTCCTCCAATAAGTGCCCTGATTTCCAGCCTGCATATAAAAATTCCAAAGCCGCATCTTCATCGGCTTGGGTATAACCGCCCGCGTCACCGTCACCCACCGTAAATGTGCCGACAGCCGAAACACCGCCGTAAAAATGGCCTGCGTTGTTGGTCGTGTAATCGGCAAAAATCCCCGGTTTAAGGAAACCTTCACCCCATTGCGCATCCCCGGTATTTTTACCTGTGAAATAATCGACCCTACCTGCACCAAAACTGGTATTGCCAGTATAGTAAGCGCCTAGCGCCGAATTGAGGCTGGCACTGAGCTTAAACGCATCGTGTTCATAAAGGGTAAATTCCGCCGTGGCAAGCGGGGCATGGCAACAGGCGAGCAGTACAGCGAGGGTTTTGGATAAAGACAAGCGGCCCACCAATCAGGCTATAAAAAGCAAAAACAGGTGCGGCGATGCCAGGTCATGACGGGCGGGTAGACTTGCGTGATTAGGCATACAAATAAACGTTAATGCCTTGCAATGTTAAGGGGTTAGCTTATAAGGGCCAGGCGGGTTAAAGAGCCGCTAAGTTTACCCGATAAACGTGGGGCTAGATAAATTTTTCTTAGGATTACTCAGCCCTGTCGCTGCGGGCGGGTGGGGAAGAGTGTGATGGGGAAAACCGAACCCCTCCTTGGGTTCTGCATCTGGCTATCCTTAGCAGGACGACAGCATCAGTTGCTGGTGTCGGCTTACGCGAGTCGGGCAGTACGGCGTTTGCTCAGCCAAGCACCTAAACCCGCCATCATTAAAGCGGCATAGCTGGGTTCGGGAACGGTGGCAGGGACATCTTGTAATTGGAAGGCAGTCCACAAACTAGCCCCACCAACACCAGTTGGATTGGTATTGGGGGTAAATGAAATCTGGCCTAGATTGTTGGCAATGGTTTGGAATAACACATAATGCGAACCTGCGATCAAACTCGACCAGTTAACCGTTGGGCTGGTAATCGTTTTGGTCGTGCTGCCAATAGTAAAAGAAGGCACACCACCCCAACCACTAAAAATTGCCAACTGATAAGCTCCGCCCGCGGTTAAACCGGACAAAGTGACTCCTGTAGTACTAAGAGCAGAATTTCCAAGACGTGAAAATGTGCCAGTAATAGCGGCTGTAGAACCCGAGGTTAATCGTGAATAGCTCACTGTTACAGAAGTTGCCGTATGAGTGTCGTCAAACAGGCTGAGATTTGTGGCACTATTTAAGCGGGAAGCTATGTTCCACTGTGAGCTGGCGGTGCCGAACACACCAGCACCTGTGCTATAAGCGTCTGCTGTTGACCCCGTGAGGTCGAAGTTAATCAGTTGCGCTTCTGCTTGACTGGCAAATAAAGAGCCGATAATGGTTAGCGTAGCGGCGTAGCGGCGTAGCGGCGTAGCGGGTTTCTGCATGGGTGACTCCAAGGTACCTAAATGAATAATTGATGAAGCCTGACTTCCTAAAACGGAAAACAGGCGGGCAAATTGTACATAAAATATAGGGAAATACAAGCGCCAAAACCTCTAAAATATTAATAGAATTAAATAAATTCCCCGTGCTTTGTGTGGTTACGGTGTTAGGCGTTGATTAAAATGCCGTTGGTGGGTTGCTGCATACCAATAAACAGTGCGTAGGATGTGGTGAACGCAGTGAACCGCATCAATTGCCTAACACGAACGATGCGCTTCGTACCTCAGCACATCCTATGCGTAGCCCAACTTATGGACTTGGTATCCATGCCAGTATGACGGGCGATTTAAACGCAGTAAATGTCATAATGAGAATTGCTGTATTTAGCGAACACATTGGCTGCTTAAGGAATAAAATGTAATTTCCCATTCGTTATCGGCAATGGCGGTAGACCTGCGAGGTTTTATAAACCTCGCAGGTCTTTATCCTGCCGCGCATGAGAAGTTACAATGTATTAACTAGTGCACTGCAATTTGTGGGGCTAGCTTTATCCCTTGTCAACGCTTTTGGCAAAGCTTTCCCGCTTAGCCTAGGGGAATTTATATAATAGTCAGCCGCGTAAGATGCGCATCGCGCACCTTAACGAAGGCCGAAGATTGGAAAATGCGTGCGATGTTCAGCCTACCGGGCTTTTCGGATTATTTGCTTTTAATCTCAAGATACTGACACAAGCGGCTTAGTAATAAATGATGACGTTCAGCAGAAATAAAACCGATTGTGCCAAGAATATTACGCAGTGGAAGTACCGCCAGAAAACCAAGCCTGATAAGGGAAGGCGCTTTTAAACCACTGTCGATAAAGTCCAAATCAGCTAAGCAAATTTTATCATCGAATCCTTTAACTTCCTGATGAAGCTGAGTGCTGATACCACAAACCAGAAAATCGCCAAAGCCTGGCATTTGCCGAAGCAGAATCACAGGCCGATTATTTGTTAAACCATTAGCCTGTGGAATGGGGGGTAAAGCAATGTCAGCTTCTTTCATCGCTTAATGCTTTCTAATAAATAGTCAGGTTCATTATTTGAGTAAGCGTCAGATAATCCCTTTATAGCGATATTAAGCCATGGATCATTTTCGTTATTAGCATCTGACAATACCGTTACCATTAAAGCAGCATTTACTGGTAAATTAAAAGGTTCATCAAGTAAAATTCGTTGACCATCATAATGTGCTTTAAGCGTTATTGAAGGCATAGTTATATTTCCGAATATATACAGTAATAGGGCGGGTAATCGTTAGCAGTGGGCAATAAAGCCCAGTAAGCACAGAGCTTGGGAACGAGAAATACGGGCTACTTGCTTACAAGATAGCCGATTTCTTAAAGTGCATTTCAAGCGATTCTTTGTCTGGTCTTTGCCTATCCTCCTTAGGCAGAATTAGCAGTTTCCCGTGAAAGTGGAGGTAAGACGTTTCTCGAATATCCTTAGCCAGCATTACAGAGTAAGTTTCTGGGTTTATCGAGAGTTTCCCTAAGTTTATAAGAGAGACAAGTCCAAGTCACGCTGAACCAACACAGTGATAACAGCCGCAAACCTACCAGATTGCGAACGGGGTGAAAGCCCTGTAGTCGAGCGATATCGTAACCAGACACATCCTGCAAATCATGTAATTGTCGGGTGACGGCTGCCGCCTAACCCCTACCACACGACTTATTCTTAAATTTGTCGTTTAATCCCAAATTTCCATTAACAATTCAAGACCGGACGGGACTTTAGCTCAAGCAAACATAACCTGTCAAGCAGACAAACTTGATAAGTCTCAGGCTAAAGTTCCACCCTAACCCGCCTTATGGATAACCTCATACGCCTTGCTGATTTTTTGGGTTTTTTCTTTGGCGATGCGCATGGTTTCTTCGGGGAGGCCTTGGGCGATGAGTTTGTCGGGGTGGTTTTGGCTCATTAGGCGGCGGTAGGCTTTTTTGACTTCGGCTTTGGTGGCCGAGGGTTTTAGCCCTAACACGCGGTAGGCTTCTTGTAGGCTGATTTGATGTGGCGCGTTGCGGACTTGGTGGCTGTGGGCGTGGAAGCGCTGTTGGGCCATCAATTGAATTTTTAAGCGTTCGTAACTTAAGCGTGACACGCTAAGTTTGTTGCTTATATATAAGAGTAATTTTTCTTCACGGGCATCCAGTGTACCGTCGGCCAAGGCCACTTGTATCTGGAATGCCAAAAATAAGCGGATGAGGTCTTCCCGGAAACGGCAGTTTTTGTAGAACTTTGTCAGTACGGTGTCCAGCGGAAAATCCGCTTGTTTGCCTTGCTTAAACAGGTCGATGGCGGTGGCGCGCATGTCGGGGGCCAAGCCCATTTCATCCATGATGCGGGTTGCCAAGGCGATTTCTTCGGGTGATACGCGCCCGTCCGCTTTGGCCAGATGGCCCATGACTGAAAAAGTGGCGGTAAAAAAAGCCATTTGCGCACGGGGTTGGTCGTTAGGTTTCAACGCGTCGCTGATGGCTATATCTTCTACGCCTTTGTTAAATTGATGCCCAACCGATGCACCTAATACGGCGCCTATGGGGCCGCCTAGCAAGAATCCCACTGTCCCGCCCACTACCGTGCTAAACCAGCTCATTGTTATCAATCCTGTTTCGTGAAGAATAATGGTAAAATTATACCATTAACTTTAATTTTACCATTTAGCGAGGACTTATGACCGCTCCAGCAGCTTTATACCAATCAGACCTGTCTTCACTAAAACTCCGTGCCCGTGGCAAAGTCCGCGACATCTATGATATAGATGACCACTACATGTTAATCGTGGCGACTGACAGATTGTCAGCGTTTGATGTGATTTTACCTGACCCTATCCCCGGCAAGGGCAGTGTTTTGACCCGTATCTCCAATTTTTGGTTTGCCAAATTGCAGCATATTATGCCCAACCATTTGTCCGGCATTAGTTTGGATCAAGTGCTGCCCGATGCCGCAGAACGCGCCCAAGTTGAAGGCAGGGCGATTGTGGTCAAGCGCTTAAAGCCGCTGCCAGTTGAGGCCATTGTGCGGGGGTATTTGATCGGTTCGGGTTGGAAAGATTATCTGGCCTCCGGTGCGGTGTGTGGCATCCAGTTACCCGTAGGCTTACAACAAGCCCAGCAATTGCCTGAACCCATTTATACGCCATCAACAAAAGCGGCAGTTGACCAACACGATGAAAATGTGGCGTTTGCTGAAACCGTGGCGTTGATGGGTGAGGCCTTGGCCGGACAAGTGCGCGATGCCAGTTTAAAGCTGTACAAAGAAGCCGCAGCCTTCGCCCAAGAACGCGGCATTATTATTGCCGACACCAAATTTGAGTTTGGGGTTGATGATGCCGGGGTTTTATATTTGATAGATGAAGCGCTAACCCCCGATTCATCACGATTTTGGCCTGCTGACCAGTATCAGGTCGGCATCAGCCCGCCAAGTTTTGACAAGCAGTATATCCGTGATTATTTGGAAACCTTGGATTGGGATAAAACGGCCCCAGGCCCGGCATTACCCCCTGAAGTGGCGGCCTATTGCGCCGAAAAATACCGCGAAGCGGAAAGTCGATTAATTCAAGATTCTGTATTATGAGCCATAAAAGATACCAAGCCCCTAAGCCCGCCAGTGCGTCCCATGATTCGGTGCCACTGTTTGTGGATCTTGACGGGACATTGATTAAAACGGATTTACTGATTGAAAGTGCGTTTTTTTTGTTAAAAAAACAGCCATGGATGTTGTTGCAAATGCTGTTTTGGTTGCTGCGCGGCAAAGCCCATCTGAAAGAAGAGATTGCCAAGCGTTCGGCATTGGATTTTGCGGTGCTGCCCTTGCAGCAAGACTTTGTTGAGTTTTTGCAAAAAGAGGCCAGCTCAGGTCGGATACTGTATTTGGCGACCGCTTCTGACCGCCGTTTGGCTGAGCCAGTGGCCCAGCGGCTAGGCATTTTTAAGCGGGTGTTGGCCAGCGATGGACACAATAACCTGAAAGGCAAACGCAAACTGGAGGCCATTTTAAATTGCTGCAATGATGCGGCGTTTGATTATGCGGGCAATGCGCGGGTTGATTTGGAAATATGGGCGAAATCGCGGCGGGCGATTGTGGTCAATCCCAGTTCTGGTGTGGTTGCAGCGGCCAAAAAACGGCGTTATGTCGTGCAACACGTGTTTGATGACCGTCCTAAGGCCACCAAAACCTGGCTACGCGCTTTTCGTTTGCACCAATGGGCCAAGAATGTGTTGTTGGCTGTGCCTATTTTGACCGCCCACGCCTTTAATTTTTCAGCAATCTTTGAAATTGCCATGGCGTTTACCGCGTTTGGCTTGGTTGCCTCTGCCACCTATTTGCTGAATGATTTGCTGGATTTGGTTTCAGATAGGCACCATCCACGCAAATGCAAACGCCCGTTTGCGGCAGGTGATATAGACCTGATTTCTGGGGTTTTTGCAATGGTTGCGCTGTTTGTTGCCGGGTTTGCCTTGGCATTGCAGCTGTCTGAACAGTTTTTGATCACTTTGTTGGCTTATTTGGCCTTAACCATCAGCTATTCGTTTTACTTTAAGAAAGTGGTGCTGATTGATGTGTTGATGCTGGCCTCTTTGTATACCATCCGCATTGTGGCCGGGGCTTTTGCGATAGCTGTGCCTTTGTCATCGTGGTTGCTGGGTTTTTCCATGTTCCTGTTCTTGAGTCTGGCCTTGGTCAAACGCTGCACCGAATTGTTGGCCATGCAACGCTTGGCCCGCGACACAATGAAAGGCCGCGATTATTTGGTGGGGGATTATCCGATACTTAGCGCAATGGGGGTGGCCGCTGGCTATTTGTCCATTTTGGTGTTGGCCTTGTTTATCAGCAGCCCTGAGAGCACCAGCAAATACACCTTTCCGGTTTTATTGTGGCTGTTGTGCCCGTTGATGGCGTATTGGGTATCGCGTTTGTGGTTAAAAACCGCACGCGGGGAAATGCACGATGATCCTTTGGTTTTTAGCTTAAAAGACCAAGCCAGTTGGATTGTGTTTATTAATATGATGATGGTTACTTTGGTGGCAATATGAAAGATATGGCAATTTCTTGGACAGTGTTGACGCTGATATTTATCAGTGTGACCATTTCGGCGGTGGCACAAGTGACCTTAAAGCAAGGCATGGCTTCTGCGGCTGTGCAACAAAGCCTGACAGGCGGCTGGGCGGAAATTGCGCTGGCCGTGGTTTCCAGCATTTATGTGTGGCTAGGGCTGATTTTATACGCGCTAGGTGCGGTGCTGTGGTTGGGGGTATTGGCTAAAATTGATGTCAGCATTGCCTATCCGTTTGTGGGTTTGGGTTTTATCTTGACGGCGCTGTTTGGCGTGTTTTTGTTGGGTGAGGCGTTTTCTGTCATCCGCTTTGTTGGCACATGCCTAGTGGTGTTAGGCATTATTTTGGTCACTAACCAAGGCTGTTGATTATGCTGAGGTCATCCACGGTTTATGGCATTGCCTTAGTGATGGGGCTGTGTGCTGCGATTGTCGCTTATTTTTTGCCGGTTTTCCCTTATACGCCTGACAGCGCTTGTTATCTGGAGCAAGCCCGCAGCTTGCTTGCCCGTGGCGTGTTTGAGAGTGGCTATTATGGCACTAACGACCCCACGGCATCTTATGTGCCTGACCCGCTGTTCCCACCCGGTTATCCGGTTTTGATAGCGCTATTTAGCTTACTGGTGCCTGCGCCCTTGGAGTTGGTGGCGTTATTTTTGAGCTTGGTCGCTCTGGTATTAGTGCCGTCTAGCGTGGTTTTTTCTTTCCGGCGCTTGCTGGGTGATTACACCGTCTTAATCATTGGCTTGTTGTTGGTGTCTACGCCTGCGATTATCCGCTGGGGGAATGTAGCCTCGACGGATGTCATTTCGATGGCCTTGGTTATTTTTTGCATGGGTTTGGTGTTAAGAGCTGGCGAGCGTTTACGGGCTTGGTGTGTGATTGGCCTGTTACTGGGTTTTGCCTATTTGCTCAGGAATGCCAATCTGGCCTTTGTGGCCAGCATCGGTGGCTTGTTGTTGTGGTCTATTATTTTTGATGCCGAAAATCGGCGGCAAAAATTAATTGCCGCAGGGGTGTGGGGCTTAAGTTTTTTGGTGGTGGTCATACCGTGGATGATCAGGAATTTTTTGGTGTTTGGCAAAATACAGCCTTATTCCATGCCACCTAGCACGGTCGGTTTTATTGAAAACACCCATGCGTTTATCGAAGCGCAATTGAATATTCTTTGGTTGTTGGCAGATACCGATACCTTTCTCGCCAGACACTGGCTGGGTCTTGTTATAGTGGCCGGCGTTTTGGGTTTGCTGGTTTGGCGGGGTGTTAAAACGTGGAAATCATGGCCTAAACCCGACCAATCTGCCTTGGTCATCACCGTGTTGTATTGCGCGATGGGCGCGGCGATAGTGATTGCTGCACGGTCAAAATACCAATGGGGTGAGCTGATTTCAGAACGCCATGCGTTTCCGTATTTGTTTTCATTGTTGGTTGCCTTGGCCCTGATCTTAAAAAACGCAGTGCCAAGTATTGACAAAGCCAAGTGGGGCTTGGCGCTAGCCGGTATTTTATTGGTGCTGAGGGTGTCTGCCATCCCCGAGCTATATGCTTACCATTTTTATGATGCCGATTTGGTGGCCGTGGTGAAGCACATCAAGGCACACAAGCAAACCGATACCATCTGCAGCCATTTAAACGGGCGCTTAGGTATTTCCAATTATGGTTTTGTTTATCGGGTGATTTGCGCCGTGCCCGCCCGGCATATTTTCCCGATATTGCACGACAATGTCCTTCAAGATGAACAAATTAAAAAGCTGCTGGATTTAAAGCTAGGGCAGGGCATCGTGCTGACCATGTACCCCAACCATGACATCCATAAAGCCAATTTACCGCTAGACCAGAACATCCAAGACCATTTTAAGGCGTCGGGTTGGAAGATTGAGGAAAATGGGGAGATGGGCTTTACTTTGACTAGGTGATAGGCTAGTGCCTGCAATGTCCAAAGCCATTGCAGGCCAATCCGATAGTCGAGGGAATGCGTTAATTTTGGGGTTTATCCGGTAGTTTAACTAGGCACAACAAGAGGCCGACATGCTAAGCAAATCATCTATCCTTATGGTTTTACTGGCCTTGCTGTATATCGCCCCGCCCAGTGATGCCGGGGGAATGCCGCAGTTGCCGGTGCAGGTAAAACAGACCCTAGCAACGCCATCGTCTTATACGGGCCTATTGCCATGCGCCAGTTGTCCGGGCATGGCTTACACCTTAAACCTGCAGCCCGATAATGTGTTTTATTTGCGCTGGGTTTATCAGGGGCAGGCCGAAAGTTTTTATGACATTGGTACTTGGAGTGTGGACAATAATATTTTGACACTGATGGGCGACCATCATGCCGTACATCAATTTCTGGTTAAAGATGCTAATGCCTTGCAAAAATTGGATACCCAAGGCAAGACTATCCAATCAAGCCTCAATTACACGCTAAGCCGCATAGCGGTTTTCGAACCGCTAGAGCCGCGTATGCCCCTGCGTGGCATGTACAATTATATGGCCGATGCCGGACTGTTTCAGGAATGTCTCACAGGACAACGTTTGCCGGTCGAGCCGTCGGCTGATAATGCCGCGTTGGAGGCGGCTTACAGTAAAATCCGCCAACTGGATAACCAATCCTTGCTGGTCAATGTTGAAGGCAGCATTGCCATGCGCCCAAAAATGGAAGGGGCTGGGACTCAGCCCACTTTGGTTGTCGAACATTTTCTAGGGATATGGCCCGGTGAAACCTGCGGCCCTAGCCATTCAACCGCTTTGTTAGAAAACACCTATTGGAAATTGGTGCGCTTAGGGAATGAGCCAGTCATTTTGGGGGAAGGCGACAAACAACCCCACATCATATTCGTGGCAGAAGGCAAACATAAGCGCGTCCAAGGGTCTGGCGTTTGCAACCGCCTGCTAGGTCGCTACCAACTGAAAGGCAAGCGCCTAAAATTTGCAGACATGACTACACCAAACAAAGCGTGCAAAACTAATAGTGGATTGGATACTGCATTTATAGCCGCACTGACCGCAACTAGCACGTGGGAAATCAGCGGTGAACATCTTGAGCTTAGCAATAGCAAAGGTGTTAAGGTGGCCCGTTTTGAATCCTTGTATTTACGCTAATAAGCTTGGTTCTTTTGACATCAGGCACTCACCCTACAAAAACCTTTTTTCTTGGCAATGGTAAATGATGATCAATAAGGTGGTATTCGATGGGCAAGCGTTGGCCATCGAAGATATTTGTTCAATAGCGCGGCAACAAGCCACTGTTGAATTGGACCAACACGCAGAATTTATCACCCGTATTGATAAGGGCGCTTTATTTATAGACCGCTTATTACAGGAAGAAGGGGTGGTTTATGGTGTCACCACAGGCTATGGTGATTCTTGCACAGTGCCAGTGCCCTTAAGCCAAGTTGGCGAATTACCGAAACATTTATACACCTTCCATGGGTGTGGTTTAGGTGCGCATTTTGACGCACCAACCACCCGGGCCATCCTAGCAGCCCGCTTGACCAGTTTGGCGCGGGGTTATTCCGGGGTGCGATATAAATTATTGCAACAACTGGCGACCTTATTGCAGCACGACATTTTGCCGCTAATCCCGCAAGAAGGCTCTGTTGGTGCAAGTGGCGACCTCACCCCGTTGTCTTATGTAGCCGCCGTGTTAGCGGGAGGCCGTGAGGTGGTTTATCAAGGCGAACAACAATCTACAGCAACCGTGTTTGCCCGCTTAAACTTAGAACCCTTGGCGCTAAAACCCAAGGAAGGTTTGGCGATCATGAACGGCACGGCGGCAATGACTGGCATTGCCTGCCTGGCTTACCAACGGGCGGCGTATTTGTCGCAACTGGCCACCCGCATCACCAGTTTGGTATCGGTCGCTTTGCAAGGTAATGCCTACCATTTTGATGAAAAACTGTTTTCGGTCAAACCCCATCCCGGCCAAAACCGCGTTGCCGAGCGCATACGCGCTGACCTGCAATTGACCCAAAGCGCCCCCCGCCACGATGCCCGTTTGCAGGACCGCTATTCATTACGCTGTGCGCCGCATATCATTGGGGTATTGGAAGATTCATTACCTTGGCTGCGGCAATTTATCGAAACTGAATTGAACAGCGCCAATGACAACCCCATCATTGATGCCGAAGGTGAACACGTATTACATGGCGGGCATTTTTACGGCGGGCATATCGCCTTCGCCATGGACAGCCTAAAAACCGCCGTGGCAAATCTGGCCGATTTAATGGACAGGCAAATGGCGCAATTGATGGATCCCAAATTTAACCACGGCCTACCCGCCAACCTTTCCGGGGCAAACCCTGAAGTGGCCATGCTCAACCATGGTTTTAAAGCCCTACAAATAGCCGTGTCAGCCTGGACGGCAGAAGCCTTGAAACTGACCATGCCTGCCAGCGTGTTCTCCCGCTCCACAGAATGCCATAATCAGGATAAAGTCAGCATGGGCACAATAGCAGCGCGGGATTGTATACGCATCCTGGAACTCACCGAGCAAGTTGCCATCGCCTGCTTACTGGCCGCCGTCCAAGGTGTAGAGCTGCGCGGCAACACGGATGCCTTAAGCCCCTCCCTTAAAACAACCATCGCCCAACTACGCGAACACAGCCCGTTTTTAAGTTCAGACCGTGCTTTGGAGCAGGAATTGCGGGTAGGGCTTGGCTTGATTAGGGAGCAGTATTGGCAGTTGTATGGCTAAGGCGATTTAATGGGTTAAGCGCGGAGGTAGCGAAAGTACTCTTTTGGGAAAGGTTTTAGGCTCGTTTTCTACGCTAAAGCATCTCCAAAATCATTAAAGTAAGGCAGCGTGAAGTTGGCATTACATACAACCCGGAGTCACTAAAAATTGTAGATTACGTTAAACTAATCCGATCTACGAAACTATAACTAGCAAAAATATCAGCGAGTAATCAACAATGTGGTTTTTTCCATCAAAATTTATCAGAGTCAAATGCTCAAATGGTGAAATGCTTGTTTATAAACATGTCAATGAAGCTTTCCCTCTTGAGCTTAAAGACATAAAAAATGGTTTTGATGCGAATATTGATGTTTCAAAGCATTTAAAAGGGCGCGTGAAAACACAATACGAAACTAGGATAAAGGAGTTGTTGTTCAATATTGATGAACAAAACAATAGTTTGATGCTTAATTTTCGCTCTGTTTATGTCGTCTTTCAAGGCGATCCGTGTAATTCCCATGACTATTTAAAGCAACAAATTGGGGTGTTAAATCGAAATAACATGCAACTAAATGCGCTTAAAGTCAAAGTAAAACTGCTAATTGAATACGCAAAAGCACACCCAAATAACCCTGAAAAATTACAACCTTTGTACAATGAAATTATTGGAGAAATTGATGGTGTCGGTGTATTAGCACGGGATGCTGCACAACTTGAAATTAGCGAAAATAGAGAAGCGGCAAAACTGTGGGTTGGAGAAAAAAATGACAGCTAAAGTTATTTGTATGGCTAGTGCTAAAGGTGGCTCTGGAAAAACTGTATTAACTGCAACTTTTGGAGCTTTTCTTGCGTCAGCGTTAAATAAAAAAGTATTAATTATAGATACCGATGCAGCAACGAACGGTTTGACATTGATGCACTTGAAAGAAGTAATGAATCAAGCCGTTATCGCTAAAGATAAAAAAAGAACACCTCGTGGGATTTATAATTTGGAGAACATTCCTTTAGATAACATTCCTTTAGATAACATACCATTGCCAACAGCGAGTTATTTAGAAATTGTTAAATTAAACAATGGCGTAGATTTAATACCGGCTACTTACGAATTTCTCAATACTGAAAATATTGACGCAAAAGACTATTTGTCAACATTAAAGCCAGTAATTTCCCATTTTAGACAGATGTATGATTATATTTTTGTTGATGCACAAGCGGGTTCAGACATTTATGCGCAAATTGCCATGAGTCATGCAATTTCTGATGAAGTTGTTATTGTTAGTGAATATGACCCAATGTCTGCTGCGGGTGTCGAAAGACTTAAAGGATTATTTCATGATGATTTAACACCTATGCGTACTTGGATGTTACTGAATAAAATGCTGCCTGAGTTTGTTCGTTCATTTAGTGATTTTCTTGAAGTAGCACGTTATTTAAGTCCAATTCCTTGGGATGCTGATGTGGTTAGGGCTTATGCTAGACGTAAAACAGCACTAAATCTCAATGTTGGTAATGAGTACACACTTGCCGTGATGAAAACACTGAGAATGCTTCTAGGTGAAGAGGTTGCTCAAGAGATTGACCTTTGGGCAAACCACCGCGCTGATGTTTTCCGTCGACCTATAAAAGATCAGTATGAGAAGCTGGAGCAAGAACTAGAACACATTTTCATGGAACGTAAACGGCGTGAAATTACTAATGCCAAGCGTGAAACCATAGTAAAGTTCGTCCTCTTGTTGGTTTCTGCAAGCATGTTTGTTTTTATTTATGCAGTAGCGCCTGATTATCCAATTATCGGAAAAATGCTATTTTTTGCAACTTCAGGCTTAACTTTATTGCTGTTCACAAAACTTCCTTTTTTTTCTTGGTTAGCCCCCACACATGAATCGGATAGCAAAGAAGAAACCGATAAACTTCGGGAATACCGACGTCAAGCCTATCTTGAAGAGAAATTGCGTAAACTTGAAGCACTAAAAGACGCTGATTTTGAAACTATCATAAAAACAGATAATAATTCAGCATAGTCGGTAGCCGAGCCGTGATCGAATGGAAATAACGGGATTGTGCTCATTATCCTTCCCACATGTAGACCATACCAGCAATTTCAGCTGCACCATATATTTGTGCGTGAGCTCGATTACTGGTAAAGATCTTATACCCAGACTGAATTGACGCATAGGCCACTCAGTTTGTGGGGCAAGCATTCCTCACTTCCGCCAAAACTCCGGCACAAACAAAATAACGATGGAAAATATCTGCACACGTCCTAACAGCATGGCAAAGGTGCAAACGAGGCTTTGGTAATCGCTGAGGCTGGCGTAGTTGGTGGCAGGGCCTACTTGGTTTAAGCCGGGGCCGGCGTTGTTGAAGCAGGCAATTACGGCGGATAAGGATGTCATAAAATCCAGTCCGCTTAATAGCAGGGCAAACACCAAAATAACGATGCAGATAAAATACAGGAAAATAAAGCCCGTCACCGAGGTGATGATATTGTTGTTGACCACCGTGCCACCGATTTTCATTGGTTTAATCGCATACGGGTGGATGAATTTGAACATTTCCAAACGCGCTTGCTTCATCAGGATAATCGTCCTGATCATACGGATACCGCCGCCTGTAGAGCCAGATGAGGCCGATAAACAGCTTAAAAACAGCATCCACATGGGCACGAAGATAGGCCATTGGTTAAAGTCTTGGTTGGCAAAGCCGCAGTCGGTGGCGATGGTGACCAAGTTAAAACTGGCATAACGCAAGGCGGTAAAAAAGTCGGGATAGGTTCCGGCATGCCACAACACACCTGCCGCCAACACACAGCTTCCCAAGACCAGGGCAAGGAAGGCGCGCGCTTCCCGGTCGTCAAGATACGGTTTAAACGATTGTTTTTTTAAAACGATGAAATGGGTTGCAAAGTTGATGGCTGCCAACAATTGGAATAATGTCAAGACCAATTCTATCGGCAAGGAATCAAAATAGCCGACGCTGTTATCATGTGTGGAAAAGCCCCCCAAACTCATGGCGGCAAAGGCATGGCATACCGCATCAAACCAATTCATCCCGGCCAAGCGTAAGGCGATGATACAAGCCACCGTAAAGCCTGCATAGACCATCCATAAGGCTTTGGCGGTTTGGGCGATGCGGGGCGGAAGGTCGGATTCTTTAACTGACCCTGGCGTTTCGGCTTTGTATAATTGCATTCCGCCTATCCCCAAAATCGGCAAAATGGCGACGGCAAAAATAATGATGCCCATGCCGGCTATCCAGTTTAATTCATGTCGCCACAGGTTGATCGACATCGGCAAATGGTCTATGCCGCTGAGTATGGTCGCACCCGTGGTGGTCAGGCCAGAAACTGTCTCAAAATAGGCATCGATGAAGCTTAGCCCCGGCATATAGATCATCAACGGTAAGGTACATAATACCGGGGACAATGACCAGGTGATCGCAACTAATAGAAACCCGGCCTGCCGGGAGATTTTTTTGGGTGTCCGCAATGTTGGGAAAAACATCAATGCGCCCAACAACAGCGTGATGAGCGCACCGTCCGTGAAAGCCGTGGTTGCGCCATCATTAGTCAGTTGTGAGGTGATTAGGCAAGTGCCCATCAGGCCACTAAAACCCATAGTGACTAGCCCGAAAATATGGACAATGGTTAGGATGACATTCATGGGGGCATTTAGTTATACAGGTTCTAAGGGGAGATTATCTGAGCGGCTGGAAGATTTTCTCAATATTGCTGACCAGTTTTTTATCCATGGCAAACATCACCACATGGTCGTTTTCAGCAAACACCGTGTCGTGGTGGATGGCTATCACTTGGTCGTTGCGTATCAATGCGCCCATCACAATACCGGGTGGGAAATTGATGGTGTCCACCCGGCGACCGACCACGGTCACTTCGTTGACACTGACATGGGCTATGGCCTCAATGGCTTCGGCAGTACCGCCGCAAAGTGAGGTGACTTGTGCAACATCACCGCGCCGCACATGCTTTAGGATGCTGCCCAAGGTCTCTTGGTTGGGCAATACCGTGACATCAATGCCCGTGCCAGGCAGCAATTTGGTATAGGAATTGTGGTTCAACAAGCAGATGGTTTTTCTGGCGCCCAAGCTTTTCGCCAAGGACGCGGAGATGATGTTGACACCGTCATTGTCGGTGATGGCACAAAACAAGTCTGCGCTTTCAATGGATTCATCCAGTAACAGCGCCTCGTCTGCACAATCACCAAACAGCACAACGGAGTTGTGCAAATCATTGGCGATTTTTTTGGCGCGTACCGGATCTTTTTCGATAATTTTTACCTGATAGTCCTTTTCCAAGGCCAGCGCCAAGCGTTTGCCCACATGACCGCCTCCGGCAATAATAATCCGCTTCACGGGGGCTTCCAACTTGCCCAGTTCTTTCAATACCCGCCGCACTTCGGTACTTGGCGCCACAAAAAACACTTCGTCGTCGGTTTCAATGCTAACTTCGCCACTGACACAGATTGGCTTGCCATTGCGGAAAATAGATACCACCCTGGTTTTTCCGCCAGACAGGCGGTCTTTGATCGTCCTGATTTTTTTTCCGGTCAATACGCCATCGGCGACCACTTTAACCGAAAACAGCCGCACTAAGCCGCCTGCAAAATCTGATATGTGCAAAACACCCGGAAACTCAATTAAGTTACGGATGGATTCCATGACGATTTGCTCTGGGCTAATGACTATATCCACGGGGATGCCATTCGGGCCAAACAGTTTTGGGTTTTTTAGGTAATCAATGGCCCGCACTCGGGCGATCGTTTTCGGGCGGTTATGCAGCGCATTAATGATCATGCAGGCCAGCATATTGGTTTCGTCACTATCCGTCACCGCGATCACCATATCAGTGGTGTCTATGCCGGCCTGCTCCAAAACGCTTGGATGCGCGGCATTGCCCGTGACGGTGGCTATATCAAAACGTTCTTTTAAGGCATCCAGCAGTTCCTGCTTAAAGTCGATGACAACAATATCATTTTCTTCACTGGCAAAGGCTTCCGCAACAGATGAACCGGTGACACCGGCACCCAGTATAAGTATTTTCATTAACAATCTACCGAATTAAGTAACAATGGCAACCATCGCAATATCGACACGAAACTGACCATTTTACCTGAATATCAAATATTTCATAACTTGGCGGCAAGTCTGGAGAAAAAAAGCGGCTTATTTTCCCCATTATTGTCCCTAGCTACGCCTTAAAAACAACTGCCGTAATCCAGCAACAACTCCTCACAACCGAAAAATATGCGCGGATAATCGATGCGTATGGCTAATTTTAGGCCGTATTCAAAAAGTACCAACACCGTCATCAAACGGGCAACCGCCGCCGCAAGCTTTAGCGGCGTGTTTGCCGAACAGCGCCAAACGGCCACAGCCCACCAAATGATGGGCAACATAAACATCAGATGTACGTCATCCCAACTGGATACTGTCAACATCCCCATTTTTGCCAAGGTGTCCGCCGCATACAAACCCACATTCAACAGCAGGAAAAACGGCCAAAACACCCACATCAGCGCCACGTGGCCACTCCAGGCAGCAAACAAAAAATTGCCGCCGGATGGCCGCAAACCACCACCTTCATAAATAGGGGCACTGATATACAACACCGCAAACAGCGCCAACAAAATGAGCAGCAGTTCCAGCGGGCCTGCCAAACCCATGGCAGAAAAAAATAGCGGCAATGAGTAAATAAACATAGGGGTGTAATATCAAATAAGCCATTGTAGCCTAACAGTGTATAGGACACCGATGGCTAAACACCAACAAAATGTTGACCGATAAGCCATCAACATACCTATGGCAAAGCCGCAGGCTTGTATTCAGGAAAAAAGTGCCGGGATCCATCAGGTCTTTTAGCAAACCTGCGGGGGTCTTCAATCCCCCGCAGTTTTTTATCCCTTTACGCAAACCACTTGCTTCAAAGTATGCACAATTTCCACCAAATCCGCTTGGGCTGCCATCACTGCTTCTATCGGTTTATAAGCTGACGGGGTTTCATCAATCACCGATTCGTCTTTACGGCATTCCACCCCAGCGGTGGCGGTGATGTGTTCGGCCAAAGACACGCGTTTTTTGGCTTCGGTGCGGGACATGATGCGCCCAGCCCCATGGCTGCAACTGCAAAAACTTTCTTCGTTACCCAAACCGCGCACGATGAAGGATTTTGCGCCCATGCTGCCGGGGATAATCCCCATTTCACCCAACTTGGCACTTACTGCCCCTTTACGTGTTACCAGTACATTTTTATCATAATGGTGTTCGCGGCTGATGTAGTTGTGGTGGCAGTTGACCGCTTCCAGTTGCGCCTCAAACGGTATTTTTAACACGTCCCGCAAAGCTTGTAAGGTGTTGGTCATCATCACCACGCGGTTGGTCAGCGCAAAATCTTGCGCCCAACCCACCGCCGCCAAATAGCTGTTGAAATGTTCACTACCTTCGGGGATATAGGCCAAGTCGCGGTCAGGCAAATGGATAAACCAGCGTTCCATATCTTTTTTAGCCAGCTCAATAAAATGGGAACCGATCCGGTTACCCACCCCACGGGATCCGCTATGCAGCATCACCCACACGGCATCGGCTTCATCCAGGCACACTTCGATAAAATGGTTGCCTGTCCCTAAGGTACCTAAATGTTTAACGTTGTTAGTGTTTTTTAAACACGGGTGACGCTCACAAAGTTGCTCAAAACCTGCATTTAGCGGCAGCCAGGCTTGGAGAATGTCATCTGGCGGCTGCCCCCAACTCCCGGTGTCGCGGCCACCCCGCTTTGCAACCCAACCATGCGGGACATTTTTTTCAATCGCAGAACGCAAAGCCGACAAAGAATCCGGCAATTGCGCCGCCGTCAAGCTGGTTTTACAGGCCATCATACCGCAACCCAAATCCACCCCGACAGCAGCCGGAATCACCGCGCCGATAGTTGGGATGACGCTGCCAATGGTTGCGCCCTTACCCAAATGGACATCCGGCATTACCGCTACCCATTTATGGATAAACGGCAATGTGGCGATGTTAAGTAGTTGTTGTTTGGAGTTATCATCAAAGCTCACCCCGCGTGTCCACGCCTTTACTGGGTGACGGCCTTGTTCGTATAAGACTTCGTAAGCTGTTGTCATAGTTATTTCCTCAATGTGTAGTCTAACAAGCTATGCTTAAGCATGGCCTGTGCCAAAACCCTGTGGCCTAAGCGGGCTATGGATAATCTGCCGATCCGGCGTTACACTATCCCAAAAATCCTATCTAAATAAATAGAATGCTATCTAAATGAATACGGTTATTATCGGTCTATTGGGTGCCCGCTTGGATCATGCGGGCTTGGGCAAAAAGCGCTTAGGCCGGTGGAGGCCTACGGTGTCCTTGTTAATGCACTCCAGCTTGCCGGTTGATGAGTTTGTGCTGTTACACCATGCCGACGAACTCCAACTCGCCAAACTGACGTTGGCGGATATGGCGGTGGTGTCACCCTCAACCAAACTGACCGCCTACCAAGTTGATTACGCCGACCCGTGGGATTTTGAGCAAGTTTATAGCCAACTGTTGGATTTTACCCGCCAATACCCCTTTGACCCCGAGCAACACGCCTATTATGTCCACATCACCACGGGTACGCATGTGGCGCAAATTTGTTTATATCTGCTGACCGAAGCCAATTATTTGCCGGCCAAACTGTTGCAATCGTCACCCAGCAAAGCGGGCATCCAAGGCAGTTACCAGATTATTGACTTGGATTTGTCGCGTTATGACCAAATCGCCTCGCGCTTTGCCTATGAAGCCCAAGCGGGCATTGCTTATCTAAAAGGCGGCATAGAAACCCGCAATACGGCTTTTAACCAAATGATTTCCCAAATTGAGCAGGTTTGCATCAAATCGACTGCGCCCATCTTGTTGACCGGGCCAACAGGTGCGGGCAAATCGCAGTTGGCGCAGCGCATTTATCAGCTTAAAAAGCAACGCGGCTTAGTCAGCGGAAAGCTGGTGGAAGTCAATTGTGCGACTTTACGCGGCGACCAAGCCATGTCGGCCTTGTTTGGACATGTCAAAGGCGCGTTTACGGGCGCAATCAACGCCCGTTTGGGCTTGTTGGGCGAAGCCAATGATGGTCTGCTGTTTTTGGATGAGATTGGCGAACTGGGCTTGGATGAACAAGCCATGTTATTACGCGCCATAGAAGATAAAGTGTTTCTGCCCTTTGGGGGCGACCAGCCCAGCCGCAGCGACTTCCAACTGATCGCCGGGACTAACCGGGATTTGTTTGCCAACGTGCGGGCAGGCTTGTTTCGGGAAGATTTATTGGCGCGGATTAATTTATGGACGTATCGCTTGCCGTCACTCTGCCAGCGCCTGGAAGATTTGGAAGCCAATATTGAACACGAATTACACCAATTTACCTTAAAAGCCAACCATAAAGTCAGCTTTAACAAAGCGGCACGGCAACAATATCTGCAATTTGCCCGCTCGCCACAGGCGTTATGGCGGGCCAATTTTCGGGATTTAAACTCCAGCATCACCCGCATGGCAACCCTCGCCGAAGGCGGGCGCATCACCGAAGCCTTGGTGACGGAAGAGATCAGCCGCCTACAATCGGCATGGTCAGGCTATTTGCCGACACCTACGGTTGATGATGGGCTGGCGGTAGTGATGCCAGCCCAGGCATTGGCTGAATTGGATTTGTTTGACCGTATGCAGCTAGCCCAAGTGCTGAAGATATGCCAAAGCAGCCGCAGCATGGCCGAGGCAGGCCGGACACTGTTTAACCACAGTCGCAGCCAAAAAGCCAGCGTCAACGACTCGCACCGGCTTAAGGTGTATTTGCAAAAATTTGGATTGTCGTTTCAGGGGCTACAGCAATTGCCAAAGTCTGATTAAGCTAAGCTGTAACGTAAAGCCGCGTTTTTCGCCACTGGGGGCCAATCAGATACCCTTTGGGAGAAGGTTGGGGTGAGGGGGGTAACAACTTGGCATACATGACGACCTATTGCCAAGCACTTAATGTTTACCCGTGCCACTGTTTAAGCCGTCCTATCCTGGCCTTTGTGTCGCTGGCCCGACAACCATTAAAAATTAATGGCCAAATTGAACCGCCCTCGGCCACATCATTTGCCTCTTTTTTACAAAGTGGATCCCGCTTTTTTAACCAGTTGCGCTGGTCTTTTAATAGCACCGCACGGTCTTGCTTTGACAAAGAATCCGATAAAGCTTTATAGATGCGGTTAAGTTCTTGGTCGGCGGCTTCAAAATCCTGTTGGGCGCAGGCATTCATTTCCGACTGGTTGCCAGAATAATTGCATCCTGGGCCATCTTGAGGCCAGGCAGACAACGGAAAAATGAGCAACAACGCCATGCCAAACATACAATTGCGGGTTTTCATAATAAGTAATCATCCAAAAGTTATCGTGTATTTTTCAAATTCAGCCGATGCTTCCAGTACCTGCCACACCCTGTCGGTGTAACTTCTCTGGTATCAAGTGGCAACCATTTTACACCACAGTATTTCAATAAGATTGGGTTCAGGGCGATAAGTTGTGGAAAAAGGCAGGCAAATTCCCAGTGGTATCAACTCTGCGGATCAAGACCGATCGATGCGTGGCTTTGTCCGGCGTCCTTCATGCTATTAGTTAAGCCCAAAAAATCTGTATAATTAAAGCAAATCAAATCTTACCGTTTGCCTATTATGCCAACCCCAACCAAACCCTTAGACGTGTTACTGATTGCTGGCATTGATGCGCTGGGCTTGGCACGGTTTCCTTTTTTGTTACACAAGGCGGGTTGCAAGGTTACGGTTTTGGCCCCGCCGGGTTTGGCGATTACGTGTTCACGCTATGTGGATAAACATTTGCCCACGTCGACTGAACCCAAAGCCCGCGCCCTGCTTATTATAGAACTGCTCAGCCAACAGCCATCTTATGACATGGTGATTGTTGGTGATGAACCCAGCTTGATTGCCTTAAGTGAGTTTGCTGGGGATGGGTGTTTGGATGGCTGGTTTCCGGTTGACCACCGCAGCAGCAGCCAAGTCCAGGTGATATTATCGAAGTGGGACTTCCAACAAGCGGCAATTAAGGCAGGCCTGTACACGCCGTTGGCAAAAATGTGCGGGGATTGGCAAGCCGTAACCGCCGCCACCGCTGACATTGGCTACCCAATCATGTTAAAAAGTTTTAGTGGCTTAAGCGGTTCGGGGGTGCGTAAAGTCAACAATGACCAGGAGCTGAAAGCCGCTTATGACGACTTGGCCGTTTCCCCGCAACCTGTGTTGGTACAACGTTTCTACGAAGGGAAATTGGGATCTACGGATGTGTTGTTCGATCACGGTGTGCCGCTCTGTTGGCATTCATCGTATTCCTTGCACTGCTGGCCGACGCCTTTAGCCGCTTCCAGTGCACGGGAACTCACTGACCATGCGGATGTGGCGGCTATGGTGGCAGGGGTAGGCAAAATGACTGGCTTTCATGGCTTTGCCGGGATCGATTGGATACACGACACAAAAACCAACCACCTTTATGCGCTAGAGCTTAATCCCCGTGTTACCCCCAGTTACCATTTAGGCCACTATGCCGGCGTTGATTTTAGCCACAGCTTGCAACAGTTGCTTGCTGGCAAACCGATGACCACTGAACCGAAGCCGATACCGCAATCAGGCGTAGTGGTCAATCTATTTCCCCAAAGCCTATTTTGGGCGTTCAGCCATTGCAATGGATACAGTTTTTTCCATTGTTGGCTTGATGCGCCGTGGCACGACCCTTTATTGATGCTGGCCTATTTGCGCCGGGTGTTGACCCATTATCTGCCGATGCACTGGCGGCAATGGGCCAAGCGCCAATTAAGGCGTGGCTAATACTACGCCTTAAGCCGCAATTTTTGCCTAATCAGCACTTGCTCGGCAGCATTGCACATATACTGATAAAAAAAGCTTACCGTTAATAGCGTATAAACTAGGCCGATGCCGCCTAAAAGCGGAATCAGCAACCAGCGGTTAGCGTGCAGCTGGACTAGCCAGGGTTCTATCGCCAGCATAATGCCATAACCCCACAAATAAGGCATTGCACCTGGGAGTAAAACAGCAAGGATGAATGAACGATGGGGCAAACCCAGTTGCGCATTGCCCTTAAACAAATAGACCAAGGCGCTTAAAGCCCTGGCCCACATGGTGATGGCGGCAATGATGATGACATCAAAGCCCGTGTAATACCAAGCCCACGCCAAGCCTCCAATAATGAACAAAATTTGCCAGCCCAGATAGCCAAACGTGCGCATCGGGTGGTTGATGCCTTGGTAATAGGCGGACAATGGGCCTGTCATCACATTCAGTTGGTAACCGACACAGGCATAAAACATGACCATAATCGTGCTTTCCAACTGCTCAGCGTGGCCTAACCACGCGTGCAACAACCACACCGCAAATGGGGCAAGAAAGCCCATCGCCAAGCCATTCAACAGACTTAAATAACGCAGCCCTTGCAAATACAAACGCTGGATGTCCTGATACTTGCCTAAACTGTGAGCTTCGGTGATCGCAGGTAAAAAACTGGCATTCATCGACGAAAACACTTGGCTGGCCATCACCGGGAATTTTTGCCCCAAATCCAGCACGGCTATTGCGCCCAAGCCCGTCAAATAGCCGGCAATAACCCGTTCTATCGAGTACATGAACACACTCAGCAAACCGGACAATTGTAAAATACCGCCATAGTGCAAAAAGCGGCTAAAAAAATCTCGATTAACCAAACGCAAGCTGATGTGTAAGGTGGGGATGGCGCGGTAGCAGAGGATAATGTAAAACACCGTGGAAAAAATATAACGCGCCAGAAAGGCCCATAACAGCGAAGTCACCCCAAAACCGTAAACCAGCAAGGCAATGATCAAGACGGTTTCCAACAAAAAGCTGACTATCCAGACGATGGTTTGTTCGGCGATTTTTTGCAGCCCATGCAGCACATAAGAAAATGCGCCCAAGGTCATATCCAGCAACATGGTTGCCAAAGTGCCCAAAATCAACACTTCGGCGGTATGTTGCAAAGCGGGGGCGACATTAAAGCTTTTTAACAACAGCGGCATCGCCAACCAAACACCGCCCAAGGCCAACACACTAAAGGCAAAGGTCAGCATCAGGCCAGTGCTGACCAGGCCATTGATGTCATCATATTGATGCTTGACGCTGTACTCGGCCACATAGCGGATATAAACATTGGAAACGCCAAACGCGCCCATGCTGACATAGCTGATCAGCAAGAAGCAGGTCGACCACAAGCCATATTCGTCCAAGGAAACATAATGGAGTATCAGCGGCGGTAAGCCCACCCGCGACAACAAATATAATAATCGCCCTGCCGTTTGCGCCAAGGTGTTGTAATAAAACGAACTGCCAGGTTTTTTATTGCTCATGGGTTTTGCTGTTATTATTGTGGTTGTTCAGTTAGTATAGTTTGCCTGATTTATTATTGATAGGGCTAAGACTAGCGCTTTATCAAGTCACCGCCCGCCAGCCCCTAAAAGCTTGAACATTCAGGTCGGTGCTACCTTTTACCCCCTTGAGGCTACTATGATGTCTTTCCTCCGTCGCTTACTGCAATCTTTCCTTAGAAAACAAGCCATGGATTCAGGCCGTTTTACCGGGCTATACCGCAAAATATGCAACCCGGCAGGCCAAGAATGGGCGCGTTTTTTAAAACGCCATGATGTGCTTTACGGAATGGGTGAAGATTGTGTCATCCAAACCAACGTCGATTTTACCGACCCGAAACATGTGCGGCTGGGTAATAACGTCCATTTGACGGGTTGCACGGTGTTTGGCCATGACGGTTCGGTCAATATGCTAAAACATATCACCAAAAAGCGGCTGGACAGCGTTGGTAAAGTGGACATACGCGACGATGTGTTTGTTGGGCATAGGGCGATTATTATGCCGGGAGTCACCATCGGGCCCTATTCCATAGTCGCGGCAGGCGCTGTGGTAACCAGGGATGTGCCACCCAACACCATTGTCGGCGGTGTGCCTGCCAAAGTAATTAGCACCGTGGATGATTATCTTGAGCGCTGTGAACAACGGACAGCCGCCTTGCCATGGGCTGACGACCCGCTGATTGCAGGCGATTTTTTTGGCCCGGCTTCCGAAGAATTGACGAAATTACGCTGCGCCTATTTTTTCGAAACCCCAGAAACATCCACTAGCCAAGCTGAGTAAAACCAGCCCCTTTTTATGCCACACAACGCCATGACCAACACCAATACTATTCATGTGTTACTTTCAGCCTACCAATGTGGCGCGGGTATGGGTTCTGTATCGCAAATCGGCTGGGAATGGTATAGCCGCTTAAGTACGCGCTGTTCGGCCACTTTGCTGACCCATAGTCGCAACCGACCGGCGTTGGAAGCGGCAGGCTGCCCTATGGGTGCATCCAAAGTTGAGTTTATCGACACCGAATGGTTTGCTGGGCCCTTGTATCGTTTTGCCTCGCGCTGCTTTCCGCAGAGTGAGCATCCCAAGTTCCTGATTGCTTCCTTGGATTTTTTTGTTTATGACTGGCTGGCAACCCGCCACTGCAAACGCCTGCAAAAGGCAGGACAATCCTGGGATATTGTCCATGCGGTAACCCCGGTGTCGCCCTTGGCCGCCACCCGTTTACACCAATTAAAAATCCCTTTGGTACTTGGCCCATGGAATGGTGGCTTGGCTTCGCCCACTACCTTCCCGGACATTATGAAGGCAGAATCCAAATGGCTGTATCCGGTACGCAATTTCGGACAGGTCATTGATTGGCTAGTCGGCTCCACCCGCAATGCGGCACTGATTTTGACCGCAACCCGTGCCACCTTGGCGGGGATTGCCCGCCGCCACCATCATAAGTGCCGTTTTTTGTTGGAAAACGGAGTCGATTTAAACTTGTTTACCGCCACGCCTTGGCCGCCAGCCCCGACGGATGAAAACCCTTTACGGATTACTTTTGTAGGCCGTTTGCTGCCAGTTAAAGGGGTGGCCATGTTACTGGAGGCCATCAAGGCATTGGACTTTCCTGTGCAACTGACCATCGTGGGTGAAGGCCCAGAACGTAAAGCCTTAGAACAACAAACCACCGACCTGAACTTGGACGGGGTCGTGCAATTTACTGGCAATCTACCACTCAACGAAGTCTCCCGGATTATCCAGCAAGGCCATGTGTTTTGCCTGCCTTCGGTGCGGGAATCCGGTGGTGCGGTGTTGCTGGAGGCCATGGCTGTAGCACGACCTGTGATTGCCATTGATTTTGGCGGTCCGGCTGAAATTGTCGATGATGGCGTTGGCGTTAAATTGCCCGCCACAGGTAAAGCGGAAGTGGTGCAAGGTTTGATAAACGCGCTGCAAAATGTCCGTTTGCAGCCGGAGGTATGGATAGCCAAAGGCCAAGAAGGCCGCCGCCGCGTCGAAAACAATTATAGTTGGGATGCAAAAATTGCCACTGGCATCGATTTTTACCGTGAATTATTGGAACCAAAATTATGACAACACACCGCATTGCTTATTTAGTCAGCCAATATCCTGCATATTCGCATACGTTTATTTTGCGTGAAGTCCAGCAACTGCGGCAGTTTGGCGTTGCCATAACGGTGTCTTCGATTAATTTGCCGGATCGCCCTTTGGACAAACTCACCGAGATTGAAAAAAACGAAGCCGAACAAACCTTTTACATCAAATCGCAAGGGATTTTAAAAGCCGCCATCGCTTTGGGCAAAACCTTGGCCAGCAACCCTATGGGGCTGCTACGCGGTGTCAAACATGCGTTTAAGCTAGGCGGTTGGGATATTAAACGCCAGCTCTACCATGTGTTTTATTTGGCGGAAAGTTTACTGGTAGGGCAATGGATGCAGTCGCAAAACCTTAGCCATCTGCATGTGCATTTTGCCACGCCAGCAGCATCGGTTGGGATGTTGGTCAAAACGGTGTTTGGCTACAGTTTTTCGTTTACTGTGCATGGCCCGGATGAGTTTTATGATGCCGCTGGTTATAATTTGCCGGAAAAAATCCTCGCCGCCGATTTTATTTTCTGCATCAGCCACTATGCCCGTAGCCAAGTGATGAAATTGTCGCCGGTCGCTGCTTGGCCCAAACTGGATGTTTGCCGTTTGGGCGTAGACCCACAACGCTTTATCCCCCAGTCCCACACTACAACAAACGACACCTGCAAACTGCTTTGCGTTGGGCGTTTGACATCGGCGAAAGGCCAGGCAATTTTGCTGGAAGCCGTCGCCCAATTGCAAAGCCAAGCTGTCGCAGTAACACTGACCTTGGTGGGCATGGGCCCCGATGACTTGGCGCTAAAAAACTATGCCGAACAATTGGGTATTAGCCAATTCGTGCATTTTACTGGCGCTGTCGATCAAGACCATATTTTGGATTATTACCACGCGGCGGATATTTTTGTACTGCCCAGCTTTGCCGAGGGTTTGCCCGTGGTGTTGATGGAAGCCATGGCTATGGAAATCCCTTGCATCACTACGGCCATCACTGGCATCCCAGAACTCATCAGCCATGGTGAAGATGGCTTGTTGGTGCCGGCTTCTGATACTGCGGGCTTAGCCGCTGCGATAGG
The DNA here is from genome assembly GCA_026399075.1 of Methylococcales bacterium. Classification (GTDB taxonomy): domain Bacteria; phylum Pseudomonadota; class Gammaproteobacteria; order Methylococcales; family Methylomonadaceae; genus Methylobacter_C. The sequence goes on along the minus strand of JAPLRR010000074.1, from coordinate 8,145 downwards.
AAAACTGGCGGCGGATGCGCCTTTACGCCGCCAACTGGGTAAAGCAGGCAGGCTCAAAGTGCTGGCTGATTACGACCTTTATAAAAACACCCATCACCTGTTTGAAACCTTGGAAAAACGCCTCACCGGGCTATGACCAATAAACCTGGCCTAGTCGGCCTGTTTTGCGTAATCTTGCTAAAGTCATCATCCGCCACTGCCGACTTGGATTTTCAAGTGGGCAGCGCAGCCATCACCAAGGACACACCCCGCCTGGGTGTAAACCTAGGCGAGTGGGCCGCTTGGGGTTCATCCCAATTCCCCCGCAATATCCTTAAAAACCCCGGATTTGAGGGGATAATAGACCGTGCCATAGTGATTGTTAAAGCCGCTGATGCACGGGGTTTTTCTGATGACACTGAATGGACAAAACGCCCTGACGGTTTTTGGGCGGGTGCCCAGTTTGATGTCCGCACTGGCCCGGATGCGGGCAAGCAAGGCGAACTTTTTGATTCTTTGGCAACCGGAAAACTAGGTTTGCCGGAATTTAAAAGCAAAGGCCAAGCCCCCCAACTACTACCAGGTGATGTGGTCAGCCTAACCCTAAGCAACGACCAAGGCTTGCCTAGCCACTGGTGGTTGTCTAAAGGCTTGCTGCCAGGACAAGTGGCGGTGGTCATGAATGACCATCGGCCTCAAGGGCTAGGGGCAAGAACCTTGGCATTAAACCCTCTCGCAGGCAAACCCGTCACTGTGTCCTCGTATCTTGATGCCATCCCTGAACGGGCAGGCAAACTGCTGCCCGTCAACGGTTCGTGGACAATACGATTTTGGATGCGCCAAAAACAAGCGGGTGCAAACCTAAGCGTAAGCTTTCGTCGGCTTAACGGCAGTGCAGCTTTTTTTCAGGAAACCTTCCAAGCCAGCAGCCAATGGCAATTGTTTGAACGCCATTTTACGGCCCAAGACCACGGTAAACCCGGCATACTGGAATTAAGCCTGCAAGCAGTCGGCACTGGTGGCGGCATAATCTTGGATGATATTGAGCTGGCAGCCGACACCGGAAACAGCCCCTTTAGGACGGAATTGATTGCTGCCCTAAAGCAGTTGCAGCCTGGCTATTTACGGGATTGGCAAGGCCAATTGGCTGACACCTACAGCAACCGCATTGCCGACGTTTTCGCCAGACGCGCCAGCCGTTACCGCCCAGGTGAAGACAGCACCTTTAGTTATGGTCTGCCGGAATTTTTGCAATTGGCAAAAACCGTGGGGGCACAACCGTGGGTTATTATCCCGCCTACGATGGGCGACCAAGAACTCCAACAGCTAGGCGGGTATTTAAGCCAACAAATTACGGCGCTAGGTCTTCAGGATCTGCTGCTTGAGTTTGGCAATGAAAATTGGAACAGCGTGTTCCGCCCTGCTGGCATCCCAGATTCTCGGGCGCATGGGCTAGTTGCCACACGGGCTTTCGGGCAGTTATTGCAAGGCGCCAAGCATCACCCAGCCCTAAAAACGGTGATCAATGGCCAATACGTCAATCCGCAATCAGCAGAAAAGTTTCTTGGGGGGGTAAGTAATGCCAGTGCCTTGGCAGTGGCACCTTATTTTTTGTTTCAATTGGATGCCCACGACAACGTATTGGATGCGCTGTTTGAACAAGATGATTTTTATCAGGACAACCTTAAGGTGGCCCGTAGTTTGGGCAAAGAACTCATGGTCTACGAGGTTAATTTACACACCACCACAGGTGATGCGCCTTTAGCCGCACGGGACATTGCAACCACCAGCTCAGCGGCTGGCGCGGCATTGGCAAAACGCTTGCTCACTGCAATCAACCTAGGGATAAAGCGCCAATGTGTTTATACCTTAAGCCAATTTGATGCGTTTACAGAGTCAGCATCGCCTGCGCTGGTCAAACTCTGGGGCATAAGCCGGGATTTGGGTGACACCCAGCGCCTGCGGCCAACCGGCTTGGCAGTGGCCATGCTTAACCAAGCCTTGCCTGCGGACATTTATCCTATCCCTAACCAAGCAGATAAGGCCATTACCTTAAGTGCATTGCACAATGCCAAGGGCTGGGGCTTAGCGGCAGTCTCCGCCAAGTCTTACCCGCATAAAATTAGTGTGCATTTCCCCACGCCCCTAAAAAATCAGTCGTGGCGTTTATTGCGCCTAGACAGTCCTTTACCCACCGACAACAATGAAGTCGTTGAAAATGTGCGGATTACCGAAGAAGCACTAAGCCCGGAAAATGATAGCATCAGCCTTACCATTCCCGCTTACGGCTTTGTTATTGCATTGGCAGGAAAGTGATCAGGGAATTTTCGGTAATTTATACACAATACGCTACAATCAACTACACTTACTATAATCAGGACACGTGGCGGCCACGCCATTAGGGCATAACAATAACTATCTCCCATCGAGGCCAAATGACTATTCAAAAATCCCTCCTCAACAAACACACAACGGCATTTATATGATTACGTCATTATTACTGCTTGCCGCTATCTTAGCGCTGCTACTCACCTTACCCGGCAGCTTGGAATTGTTGGCATTAACGCTAGCCGCACTTGCCCCAAAAAAGACGGCATTCAACGCTACCCAAACCAGCCCGGCCTTACCGCGTTTAGCCGTGGTGATGCCTGCACACAACGAAGCGGAAGGCATAGCGGCTTGTGTCGCCAACCTTCTAGCCAGCCTAGCCCATAGCCACGGTTGTACTTTGGTGGTCATTGCCGATAATTGCCAGGATGCGACTGCCGCTATTGCCGCCCAGGCAGGTGCCCGGGTTTTGGAGCGTCACAACGACATCCAGCGCGGCAAAGGTTATGCCTTGGACTATGCGTTCAAAACCCTATTGACTGAGGAATTCGATGGTTTTATCGTCGTAGATGCCGACAGCAGGGTTGACGTGGCTTTGGTGCATGAATTCCAGCTGGCTTTTGCACAAGGGCTAAGCGCCGCCCAATGCCGTTACCGGATTGCCAACCCCGAAGCGTCCCGCAGGGCCAGGCTACAATATATTGCCTGGTTGGCATTTAATGAATTGCGTTTGCTGGGGCGTGAACAACTCCAGGTTTCGGTGGGCATTTTGGGCAACGGCTTTGCCCTTAGCCGCGCTGTGTTGGAGGCTGTGCCTTATGAAGCTGGCTCTATCGCCGAAGATATGGAATATCATTTGCGTTTGGTGAATGCTGGGTATAAGGTCAACTTTATTGACAGTGTGGTGGTCAGTTCCGATGCCCCTAATCAAGGCGACAATGCCGCTGTGCAACGCACCCGCTGGGAAGGCGGGCGTTTCCGTTTGATTATCGACCATGTACCTTCTTTATTTATGGGGGTGTTACAGGGCAAATCCCGCTTAGTGGAGCCTTTGGCCGAGTTGCTGCTGTTGCCGCTGGCCTACCATGTATTGCTGTTAATGGCGACTTTGCTGATACCTTTGCCTTGGCTACAATATTACGCCTTGGCTGGATTGGCCTTGGTTGCCGCGCATGTGCTGATTGCCATCCGTATAGGGGGTGGTGGTGTAGAGGATTTTAAAACGCTGGCGACCGTGCCGTTTTACATCCTTTGGAAATTGACCTTAATGCCTAAGCTGTGGCGCAATGCACGGAATGATGCACAGTGGCAACGTACTGACAGGGAAAACCCATGAGCAAGTTATCCGTTTTTATCGTTACTTATAATAGTGCGCCGCTGTTACGTTCGTGCTTGGACAGTTTGTATGCGCAAACTTTGCAGGATTTTGAGATTATCGTGGTTGATAACGCCTCGCGCGATGATTCAGCCGCCTTGGTTAAAACCGGCTATCCCAAGGTTAAGCTGATTGCCAGCCCAACCAACCTAGGCTTTGGTAATGCCAATAATTTGGCCTTAAGTCAAGCGACAGGCGACTATCTTGTGTTATTGAACCCAGATGCCGTTTTAGCCCCCGATGCCTTAGAACACGCCTTGCAGCATATCGAAGCGACCCCCGATGCAGGGATGGGTGGTGGTTTATTGCAGGGCACACAAGGCGAATGGCAACCTTCGGCGCGGGTGTTCCCGTCTTTGCTGAATGAAGCGTTGACCTTGTCGGGCTTGGCCAACCGCTATTCCCAGTCACGATTTTTTGGCCGTTTCGACCGCACGTGGGCCGATCCCAAAGCTGCCGCTGCCGTGGATTGGGTGCCAGGGGCATTTGCCATAGTGCGTCGTAGCCTAATCGACCAAATCGGTTTGTTTGATGAACGGTTTTTTCTTTATTATGAAGAAGTCGATTTGTGCAAACGGATTTATCAGGCCGGTTTTAAAGTCTATTACTGGCCCGATTTGGTCATTACCCATATTGGCGGCGCGTCTTCTGAAACCGTTGATGAACTGGCTTTTTCCAGTTCCGGCAAACAACTCACGCTATGGCGTATGCGTAGCCAATTACTCTATTACCGTAAATGGCATGGCTGTTTTTACAGTGCCTTGGTTAAGGGTTTGGAACAAAACTGGCACCGTTTACGGGCCAGTCACAACGCTGGCAAAGCACCGCAAAAAGCCGAAGACTCCAAGCGCATTGTTGCCTTATGGCAGCAAGCCTGGCAAGAAACCCAAGGCGGTTTGCAATCCCCAACCCAACCTTGGTAATCATCATGTTTGAGCATATCCGTGAAGATTGGCAGACCTACGACGGCGATTTAAGCCGCCAAGGCTTAGGCGTCATGCTGGTCTACCGTTTTGGCCGTTGGCGCTACAGCATTTCCCAGCGTTGGCTGCGCCTGCCATTTTCGTTTGCCTACCGAATCTTAAAATTGCTGTCGCAGATTTTGACAGGTATTGATTTACCGTGCGAAGTGCAAGTCGGTCGGCGCTTGGTTATCGAGCATTTTGGCGACATCATCATCAGCGGTGACACGGTTATCGGCGATGATGTGGTAATCCGCAATGGCGTGACCATCGGCCTGAAACGCACAGGTATTCCGGGTGCACCTGTTATAGGCAATCGTGTAGACATAGGCGCAGGTGCTAAAATTTTAGGTGCCATCACCATTGGCGACGATGTGGCCATCGGTGCCAATGCCGTGGTGTTGCAAGATGTGCCTGCCAACTCCATAGCCGTCGGTGTGCCGGCCATCATCAAACCGCGCAAAAGCACTAGGGGAGCGGCATGATTCGGGTTTTCGATGTACTAAGCAGCAGCCTGTTGCTCATCATACTGTCCCCCTTCTTACTGTACCGTGCGATTAGCGCCTATCGTCAAAGCCAATCTATTTTTGTGTCTGAGCCTAAACTTGGGCAATTAAAACAGCCTTTCAAGCGCTGGGCTTTTGCTGGTGCAGGCTATGGCAAACAGCTGCCCGTGTTGGCCAATGTGTTACGGGGTGATCTGGCATGGGCGGGTACTAGGGCATTGTCTATGGAAGAAGCGGACTTGTTGACACCAGATGTGGCGCAGGCATTTTTTGCCCTAAAACCCGGCGTGGTTTCTGCGTACGGTATCAAAAAAACCGTAGGTTTGGCCTATGATGACGAGTTTGCCACAGACACGGAATTTTTTTCTGGGGTAAGGCTAAAAAATTATATCGGCCTGTGTTTACGGGGCTTGATCGGCGCCTTACTGGGCGGCGGCAAAGCGAGGCCCACACCGCCTGTGTTGCATTTTTGGGGTGTGGATATTGTCAATACCACCATGGCAGAAGCCTTGGATTGGATAGAACAACGGGTGTTGGCCAAACACAAGGCAATGGTTGCTTTTGTCAACCCAGGCTGTCTGAATATTGCCTATACCCATCAGGAATACCGCCAAGTGCTACAAAATGTCGAACGGGTGTTACCCGATGGCATAGGCCTTAACATTGGTTGCCGTTTGCTTAACCAAGCCTTGCTGGCGAACGTGAACGGCACGGACTTGTTCCCCCGGCTTTGTGAGCGCGCCGCACTAGGCGCTTATCCCTTATTTTTGCTGGGTGGACAAGCGGGTGTCGCCGAGTTGGCGGCAAAAGCCATGCAGCAGCGCTACCCTGGCTTGCTTATCGCCGGGGTACAAGATGGTTTTTTTTCTGATGCGCAAGAAAGCCAAGTCATCGACACTATAAATAATTCAGGTGCTGCGCTATTATTAGTCGGTTTTGGCGTGCCCAAACAAGAACTCTGGTTGGCCAAACACCGCGAACAGCTACAGCCCACGGTTTGTATGGGCATCGGTGGATTGTTTGATTATTATTCCGGGCGCATCCCACGGGCACCCGTTTGGTTGCGGGAAATTGGTTTGGAATGGTCATGGCGCTTAATGCAGGAGCCGGGCCGGATGTGGCGGCGCTATTTGATAGGCAACCCTTTATTTCTTTACCGCGTATGGTTGCAACGGCAACAAGGGACAAATTTATGAATGATGACCTACAAAATGAGCTACTACGCCGTTACAGCCGCGTCCCCTATTTTCGGGGGCCGATCTCATTCCGTTTACAGCTAAAGCGGCTTTTATGGATGAGCGTGATCCGTGGTGCGTATCTGGCCAAACGCTTGATAGACATCGTGGCCTCCATTATCTTGTTGATTTTGCTATTGCCATTGTTTGCGGTCATTATGGCCCTTATCTACCAAAACTCACCCGGCCCCGTTTTTTATAAACAAACACGCGTTGGCCGTTGGGGCAAATTGTTCACCATGTGGAAGTTCCGTTCCATGTATTTGGATGCCGATGCCCGCCTAAAGGAAATTATGGCGCAAAATGAAATGTCCGGCGGGGTGATTTTTAAAATGAAAAATGACCCGCGCATCATCCCGGTGGGGCGCTTTATCCGCAAAGCTTCCATTGATGAACTCCCGCAGTTGTGGAATGTCCTCAAAGGCGATATGTCACTAGTAGGGCCAAGACCCGCGCTGCCTTCGGAGGTCAACCAATACTCCTTGCAAGACCGCCAGCGTTTGGAAGTGATCCCAGGCATCACCTGTATCTGGCAAGTCTCAGGCCGTTCTGACATCCCCTTTCCGCAGCAAGTGCAACTGGACGTACAATATATCCAATCACAGTCTTTGTGGTTGGATATCCAGCTATTGCTTAAAACCATTCCAGCCGTGTTATTGAGTCGTGGAGCTTATTGATGGATGTCATTTTATTTGCTGACCGTAAAGGTCTAGAATTATTGCCGCTGACCGATGACACCTGTGTGCCTTTGTTGCCATTGGCCGGAAAAATGCTCATTGAACATACCTTAGAAGCCTTGGTGGCAGGCGGTTTACGGCAAGCGCATATTATATTGTCACCTTTTGCCGAACAGGTAAAGGCAGCCTTGGGCACGGGCGAACGTTGGGGTATGACCTTAACTTACAGCACCAGCCGTGGTGAAGAGTCGCCCCGGGAAGAACTGGCAAGATTGCCCTTTACGCCGTCACTACCTTTTTTAGCCTTACGGGGGGATATGGCACGAAGTGGGCAGTGCGCCGCTTTTTTAGCGGCTGCCGAAGCCATTAACGCCCCGTGTGTCCATGCGCTGTTTGGCGGTGAATCGGCTTATATGATGCTGTGCCGTGTCACCCAACACCATGGTTTGGAAAGCCTAAACTGGACAGCTGGCTTGCCATCAGGTGCCGCCACCGTGGAGTTGGACGGATCAGTGGCTAGGATAGACAGCTTGTTGGCTTTCCATAAAGTAAACTTGGATGCCGCTGCCGGACGCTTTACCCATTTACTGATACCAGGCCGCCAAACTGCTTTGGGCTTTACCCAAGGGCGGAACACCGAAGCCTACCCGCAAAACCTCAAACAAGGCATTGCCTTGATAGGCAGCCAATGCCATTTGCATCCGTCAGTTGAACTCAGCGGCGAAGTGGTGATCGGAGATAGCGTCATCATTGATAGGCGTGTCAGCATTGAAGCGTCAGTCGTCTTGCCCCACACGTACATTGGCGAATGGGTGGAATTGCGCAATGCCATTGTGCGCGGCAACGACCTCATCCGTGTTGACCACGGCAGCCAACTTAAAATCAGCGATGCTTTTTTGCTGGCTGACCTAAAAACCACGCCTTTTAATAAGGGTCTAGGCTCTAATACTGCTACCGCTAATACGATTAAGCTTAAATTACAGTTAGATATGTGAATAAAAAGATTAAGCTCCCGGCCATAACCAGATAGAATGGAGGCACCAAACCAAACCAAACCATTCACCGAACCAGGAGCCTAACCAT
>JAPLRR010000009.1 GCA_026399075.1 Methylococcales bacterium | reverse complement strand
ACGGTGTCGATCCATTGGTATAGTTCTGGGTGGCGAGACATGGCGGTACCTTCGGTAAATAGATGTTGATGACTCTCATCAATTTACCTCAACGCACTGTCTCGTCATACTTTTTATTAAAAACCTACACGTGTAAGCCCCTGGGAAGAGGGGTGGGGGGATAAAATCAAGTAGTTAAACCCCCCTCATCCCAACCTTCTCCCTGAGGGAGAAGGAGATTTATGCGTTGTGTAGATTCCTATGACCTAAAACAGTAGGCTTGTGTCGTATCTAATCGTGCTTAGCTGCGAAAAAAATATATGATGGCTTAAATAATTGCCGTCCTTAAATTGAATAAAGCCTGATAAGCCTTGGCCGATAGTTCAGGCTCATGGTCAAATAGCCCGCCAATGACAGCTAACATATCAGCCCCAGCAGCAAGTAGCGCCCCGCCATTTTCTGGAAGTATCCCGCCTATCGCGACGATGGGCAGATGAATGGCTGTTTTTGCCTGCCGCAATGTTTCAATGCGGGCGGGCGCGGCCAGCGGTTTTGATGTAGACGGAAAAAAACGCCCAAAGGCGACATAACTTGCACCCTGTGCTTGGGCATCCAAGGCCAGCGCGACAGAATCATAGCAAGACGCGCCGATGATGGCATCCGCCCCTAAACGTTGCCTAGCTTTAGCTATTGCCCCGTCTTCTTTGCCAATGTGGACACCGTCAGCGCCGATGGCTAGCGCCAAGTCAACATCATCATTAATGACCAGCGGCACATTGGACTGATGGCATAGCGTAAGCAGGGCTTGGGCAAGACCGAAAGCATCCGTGGGGTTTTTGTCACGATACTGCACCAACACTGCGCCACCCCGGATGGTGGCGGCAACCTCAGCCAGTATCATGTCAGCGGATTTGTCATCCGTTTGGGTGATGGCATAAAGCCCGTGTCTGGGGCAAATCATGCGTCTTCCTCCATCCAGAAAAACCGGTTGGGAATGGCTTGGCCTTTACCGGGTTGGAATCCGCTGTTTAATGAATTCCAGGTATATTCTTGGGCTTCCATAACTGCTTGGAAAGGATCTAGCCCATGTGCCATCAAGGCGGCAATGCTGGTGGCCAAAGTGCAGCCTGAACCATGGTAGCTAGCGGGCAACCTGTCCCAAGTGTACGTTTCCCAGCAACGGCCATCATGGAATAATTGGTTGCTGACGTAAGGGGTTTCTTCATGCGTGCCCGTAATCAACACATATTCACAACCTTGTTCCAGCATCGCCAAGCCACAGTCCTCAAGTTCATCCAAGCCTGCCAGCTTGCGGGCTTCTACACTATTGGGCGTCAGCACCGTGGTGCAAGGCAGCAGCAAATCCGTTATGGTGGCGATTAAGCGATCGTTGGCTAAATCCGTGCCGCCGCCCGCTGCCAACACCGGGTCTAAAATGACTGGGATATGGGGATGTTGTTTTAATATCGCGTAAATGGCAATTGCGGTTTCATGATGCCCGATCAGGCCAATTTTAAAGGCATTGACCTGAAAATCATCCAGCAAGGTGTTGGCTTGGCTGATGATGTTTTCAGGGGATTGGGGGATCAGTTTTTTGACATTGCGGGTGTCTTGCTCGGTCAAGGCGGTAATGACGCTGGCAGAATGGCATTGGTGGCTGGCCAAGGTTTCAATGTCCGCCTGTACGCCTGCGCCGCCGCTAGGGTCATGGCCGGAAAAGGAAAGGACGATGGGTCGGTTGGGTGGCATTGGGTCTCCTTAAGGTGGGGCTGTGCCCGTATTGGTTGCTGCGTAAAGTATCGCAGTATCGCAGGGCGGGCAAACGATATTTGGGATATTTTGCAAGCTAACAACTATAGGAGCCGAAGCGGGTAAAGCGACATTTGAAATACCCTCACCCTAACCCTCTCCCAAAGGGAGAGGGAATCTTGTGTCGCCTTACCAACTTCGTACTCTATAACTGGGTCAGTCGCCTGCCACCGATAAGTTTGTTTTTTGTGGAAAGCGCCCCCATTATCTACCTGAACCACAATAAAACCGCCAGCTTGCCATCGCAATCGGTATACTTGGCTTCATTTTATGAAAACCCTAGGCGCTATGGATTTACAGCACATCAAAGACACTATCCCTTCCTCGCCAGCATTTGTCCTTGATGCCGGGGCGATGACTGACACCTTAAATCTTTTAAGCACCCTACGCGAAGGTAGCGGCTGCAAGGTGTTGTACTCGATTAAATCTTTGCCATTTTCTTCAGTTTTGGAATTAGTCCAACCTTATGTTGATGGGTTTTCGGCCAGCTCTTTGTTTGAGGCTAGGCTGGCACACGAGTTTTTAGTCGGGCAGGGCGACATCCATTTGACGACACCGGGCATTAGGCCAGATGAATGGGAAGCCTTGGCAGGTTTGGTCACGCACATCAGCTTTAATTCCCACCCCCAATACCAGCGTTATGCGGCTATCGCCCCGGCTGCATTGTCCATGGGCTTGCGGGTGAATGCCAAGTTGTCGTTTTTAAATGATGACCGTTTTAACCCCAGCCGCCAATATTCAAAACTTGGGGTATCGATTGATGAGCTGTGGCAATCGGCTTGTCTGGATCAAGTGAAAGGCCTGCATATCCACAATGTGTATTCGGCCACCGATTTTAATCCCCTGATAAAAACCCTGGACAAGCTCCGCAGCTATTTTGGTAAGGACTTGGCAAAACTGGAATGGTTGAACTTGGGGGGTGGTTATTTGTTTAAGGAGATTAACGACCATCGTCCGTTTATTGGGCTGGTCAGTCAGCTAAAAAATGATTATGGTTTGGACGTTTATATAGAACCGGGCAAAGCCGTGGTCGGCGATGCCGGGTATTTGGTGGCGACCGTATTGGATAGCTTTGTTAGTGATGGGAAAACCCTAGCCATACTTGACACCTCTATCAACCATAACCCCGAAGTGTTTGAATACCAACGCCAGCCAGCGCTGCTTGAGGATAATCCTAAAGGTGCACACAACGTGATTTTGGCAGGTAGTACCTGTTTGGCAGGTGATGTGTTTGGGGAGTACCGTTTTAGCAAGCCGCTGGCTATCGGCGACCGGGTCGTTTTTAAAAATATGGGCGCTTACAGCCTGATTAAGGCTAACCGTTTTAACGGTTATAATTTACCGGACATCTATGGTTTTCAAGATGGCCAATTGAAACCATTAAAACATTACCGTTATCGGGATTACCGTCAGCAATGGTTGGCGGATAGATCATAAACCAGCAAGGGAGTTTTACCCATGAAAGCAATACAAATGACAGCCGTCGGTGGCCCTGAGGTGTTAATTTATCAGGACATCCCAGAACCAGAAATTTTAATGCCTAGCCAAGTTAAGGTTAAATTAAACGCGGCAGGTGTCAATCCGGTGGACACTAAAGTCCGGCGGCATGGCCTGTTTTACAATCAACCGTTGCCAGCGGTGTTGGGTTGCGATGGCGCAGGCACAATATTGGAAATTGGCGCTGATGTCCAAAACTTTAAAGTGGGTGACAAGGTGTGGTTTTGTCATGGTGGTTTAGGCCGCGAGCAGGGCAATTATGCCGAAGTGACCGTGATTGATGCGCGCTGGTTAAGCTTGATGCCGACCACATTTTCCTTTGTGGAAGCCGCTGCCGCACCTTTGGTGTTGATTACCGCGTGGGGGGGGCTGTTTGACCGTGGCGGCTTGCAAGCCGGGCAAACCGTGTTAATCCATGCGGGTGCCGGTGGGGTAGGGCATGTGGCGATACAATTGGCTAAGTTAAAAGGGGCGAGGGTGCTTACTACGGTCAGTTCCGAAGAAAAAGCTGCACTGGTTAAAAGTTTGGGCGCGGATGAGGCCATTATTTATAGCCAAAACGGTTTTGTCGATGCAGTGGATGAGTTGACCGCTGGCAAAGGCGCAGATTTGGTTTTTGACACCGTAAGTGCGGAGGTTTTCAAGGCCAGTATAGCCGCCACGGCACATTTTGGGCGCTTAATCACCTTGCTTGATCCAGGGGCAGTGGATTTAAGCGAGGCGAGGTTGCGTAATTTACTGATCGGCTTTGAACTGATGTTGACCCCAATGCTCAGGGATTTACACGAAGCCCGTGATAAGCACATTGAAATATTAAACCAATGTGCAGTTTGGATAGACCAAGGATTGCTAAAACTGCATGTCAGCCAACAATTTGCCTTGCAAGAAGCCCAAGCCGCCCACCACTTGATCGAAGCTGGGCATACCAGCGGGAAAATAGTGCTGACTATTTCTTAGGCCGTTGGTTTGGCGGGACGGCATAGACAGTTTGGATTTAAAGGTCAAGGATGGCGGCTTTAGGATTTATTTCGAGCCTAGCTATTTATTAGTGGCAGGTCTGCCGCAATTCGCAACAATTAATGGGGAGTTACTTCCAAACTACCAGAGAGCGTTTATTACGTATTGCCGACTGCTGATGGCCCAAGCTTAAGGCCTTGAAGTGTTGGCAGATATTCCTAATTATAGGCAACTGGCATTCATTGTTGCTGGGAGCTGTGCAACAGTGGTTCATTTTCTGTTCATTTTATCAAGTTAGAGTCATACTTGCAGATTCTGACGAACCTTAATTTCTGTATAATAGGTAAGGTAAGTTAGATAACTAAGAAAAAGTAACTTTAATTTCAATAAAATATAATAATAAGGTATTTATTCATGGGAATCTTAACGACACTGCTCAATTTCTTCAAGCAGCAACCAATAGAAACGCCAATACAGCCTGTTGAAATGCCACTTTCAGCCGCTCAAATTGGTCTGCTCCGCGATTCTTGGGCCAAGGTTCTGCCCATCAAAGAGCAAGCCAGCCAACTTTTTTATGACAAATTGTTTGGATTGGACCCCAATGTAAGGCCGCTATTTAAAACCGATATTAAGCAACAAGGTGACAAATTAATCGCTTCATTAAATCGGGTTGTTAATGCCATAGACAAAATGGAGCAAGTAACACCTATTTTGCAAGATATGGGAGTCCGGCACCTTAATTATGGGGTGGTTTCTGAACATTATAATACCGTGGCGACCGCTTTATTATGGACACTTGAGCAGGGCTTAGGCGATGGGTTTACCGATGAAGTGAAGGAAGCGTGGACAGTAACCTACACTAGCGTCACCAATATAATGATTGGGGCCGCTGATTTGCATAGCCAACAGGCGCAGGCCGCAGCGCTATGAGGGGCGGGTTTTAAACGCAAGCAGTATGGCTATGGCTTACGATAATTCATTGCTTCGTAAGCTATAGTTATTTAGTAGCATCAACTAATTTATGGCGTGATTGGCTTAGGGATGGCCTGAAAATCGGTGTAGGGACGGGGTATCCGCCAGTGGTTTTGAAGTTTGGTTTGAAACCTAAGCTTCAGTTAGCACTGAAAATTGCAATGGGCGTTACCGACCTTACCGGTATGTTAGGGACAATGATTGACAATAATGACACTTTAAAAGGCTATGGCAGAAAAATCTAACCGACGTAATTCCCGATACAACACCCAAAGACCCAAAAAGAAAGCCAAATCGCACTGGTTCAGGAACCTGTTCCTAATAAGCTTTTTGGGCGGCGCGTTTATGTTGTCCAGCTATTTGGGCTATTTGGATTATAACGTTCGTAAACAATTTGAAGGCAAACGTTGGGCGATTCCTGCCCGGGTTTATGCGAGTCCGATTGAGCTTTATGCGGGCTATGCCATAACGGCTGATAATTTTGAAGCCCTGTTAAAATTGCTGCATTATCGGCCAGACCCTTTGTTGTCGGCAGATGCCACCTATTTTAGAAATGGCGTGCAAATCAGCGTCAAAACGCGCGAATTTGATTTTTGGGACCAACATCAGCCCAGCATAAAAATGCAGCTGAATTTTATCGAAACGGGCATAGAAAAAATCACTGATTTGGAAAAAGCCCAAGACATAGCCATTATTCGTCTAGATCCGGTACAAATTGGCAGTTTTTATCCCACCATCAAAGAAGACCGGGAACTGATCAAGCTGGAAGAAGCGCCAGAAATGTTAATCAAGGGCCTGCTGGCATCAGAAGACCGGGATTTTTATCAGCATCATGGCGTGTCCATGCGCGGCATTGCCCGGGCGATGTTGACCAATGTCCGGGCAGGTGGCATGGTGCAGGGCGGTAGTACCATCACCCAGCAGTTGGTTAAAAACTTTTATTTGACCAATGAACGGCGCTTGTCGCGCAAAGTCAAAGAAGCCTTTATGGCCCTTATTTTAGAATACCGCTACAGCAAAAATGAAATCCTCGAAGCCTATTTAAATGAAATCTATTTGGGCCAAAATGGCGCCAATGCCGTGCATGGCTTTGGTTTGGCAAGCGAGTTTTATTTTGGTGTGCCATTAAAAAACCTGCCGCTGGAACAGCTGGCCTCCTTGGTGGCTTTGGTGCGCGGCCCGTCAGAATATGACCCCAGGCGTTACCCTGAACGCGCCTTGCAACGGCGTGGCCTAGTGCTGGATGAAATGGTAACAGAGGGCTATATTTCCGCAGCCGAAGCGCTGGCCGCCAAAGAAAAACCGTTGAATGTCATTCCGCGTCCACAGCGTACGGCAAACATCTATCCGGCTTTCCTCGATTTGGTTAAACGCCAATTAAGGCAAGATTACCGCGAGGAAGATATGACCTCCCAAGGGCTGAGGATATTTACGACCTTGGACACGCAAATACAGGACACCTTAGAAAAAACCGTTGATGCCAAATTAAAGCGTCTTGAAAACCAACCCCATGCCAATGAGCTGGAATCCGCCGTGGTGGTCACCCGCCGTGACAGTGGTGAAGTGACGGCATTGACCGGAGGCCGTGAAAATTTGGCCGGTGGCTTTAACCGCGCCTTGGATGCCTTGCGTCCGATAGGTTCATTAATCAAGCCCGCCGTGTATCTGACCGCTTTGGAATATCCTGAAAAGTACACGATTACCACTAGGGTCAATGATTCGACCATGGTGGTCAGGGGCTCTAATGGCGTGGATTGGTCGCCCAAAAATTATGACCATCGCCAACATGGGCGTGTTGCCTTACACACGGCTTTAGCCAAATCTTATAATTTGGCGACAGTCCGGATAGGCATGGATATTGGTGTGGCCAGAACTGCCAAAACCATCAAAAGCATGGGCGTAACCCGTGAGCTTAGCTTGTTCCCTTCCTTGTTATTGGGGGCATCTTCGCTGACGCCGATAGAAGTAACCCAAATGTACCAAACCCTTGCTGGGGACGGGTTTTCAACCCAGATAAAAAGCATACGCGCCGTGGTGGACACTACAGGTAAGCAGTTACAAAGTTATCCGTTTACGGTTAGGCAGGCGGTTGACCCGGCGGCGACGTATATCGTCAACACCATGCTCCAAGAAGTGATGCGCGAAGGCACAGGGCGCACAGCCTATGATGATTTCCCCAAAGACTATGGTTTGGTCGGCAAAACGGGCACTACCAACGATGCCAAAGATAGCTGGTTTGCTGGCTATACCGGGGATTATTTGTCAGTCGTTTGGGTAGGGCGGGATGACAATAAACCGATAGGCTTGACGGGTTCTACAGGTGCATTACCCATTTGGATAGCGCTGATGAAACAGATTTCAACCCAGCCAGTGAACCTGATCCCACCGGATAATGTCAAAATGGTCTGGGTTGATGCCGGCTCAGGGCTATTAACCCGCAAAGGCTGTGGACATAGTAAACAATTCCCCTATATCGCAGGCTCAGAACCCACGTCCTATTCTTCTTGTGGCCAAAGGGTCTTTAAGCAGGACAAGCCGTGGTTTAACGAGTTCTTTAAGGACGACCCTAATGAAGTCGCCCCCAGCGAAGAAGAACTTAACCAGATTTCAGAACCTGAATAACATCTAATCGAGTATCCATGAACATAAAGACTATTTTCCGCCTAGTTTTGCTGGCCTTGTTTTTTACTGCTAGCAGCAGTTTTGCAGCAGAACCGCCCGTCAAACAATTACAAGCGTTTTTAAAGGCTTCAAAATCCTTGACCGCTGATTTTAAGCAAGTCTTGATCAACGAGGCTGGCGACCCTACCCAAACCAGTTTTGGGGTGTTTTATCTGCAACGCCCCGGTAAATTCCGTTGGGATTATTTAAAACCCTTCCAGCAACAAATCGTCTCCACATCAGGAAAAGTCTGGTTTTATGACACCGATTTGGAGCAGGTCACCATCAAAAAATTGGATGAGTCGCTAGGCTCAACCCCCGCATTGTTATTGAGCGGCGACATCTCACTAGAAGACAATTACACCATGGAAGACCAAGGTGTTGATGAGGATATGCAATGGATTAAGCTGTTACCTAAAAGCCAAGAAAGCAGTTTTAAATACATCCTGATAGGTCTCAACAAAGGCGCTTTGGCGGGTATGGAACTAAGCGACAACTTCGGCCAACTGACACGCATCTATTTTTCCAATGTACATATAAACCCACCGCTCAAACCCACCCTCTTTGAATTTAAAGCACCCAAGGGTGTTGATGTCTTTTCTGAATAACTGGGCGCTAGGCTAGGTCGCACTATGCAGGCTACCCTCTTGCCAAGCTTGTTTGATGATTTAAGCGCACCCTTGGCTGATCGCCTGCGCCCACAGACATTGGCCGATTATGCTGGTCAGCAGCATATCCTACAGCCCGGCAAGCCGCTATACGAAGCCGTCGTGTCCGGGCGCTTGCACTCAATGATATTTTGGGGGCCGCCAGGTACGGGTAAAACCACGCTGGCGCGGCTAATCGCCCGGCATTCGGATGCCGAATTTATGCCGATTTCGGCGGTGTTGTCGGGTGTCAAAGAAATCCGCGCCGCCGTGGCCGAAGCCAAAAAAATCCAGCAGGGACAACACAAACGCACCTTGTTGTTTGTTGATGAAGTGCATCGCTTTAACAAATCCCAGCAAGACGCTTTTTTGCCGCATGTGGAAGACGGCACGGTGTATTTTGTCGGCGCAACCACCGAAAACCCCTCGTTTGCACTTAATAACGCCTTATTGTCCCGCGCCCGGGTTTATGTGCTGAATGCCCTGACCACCGATGACTTGCTGCAAGTGTTGGCCAAAGCCCTGAGTGACCAACAACGAGGCTTGGGCAGTTTAGGTATTAGCATGGCGGAAGACATCAAGCTGCAATTTGCAAGCGCCGCAGACGGCGATGCCCGCCGCTTGCTCAATTTATTGGAAATCGCCGTAGAGTTGGCAGCAGCAAAAGGCAGCACGGTGATCGATGCCGCTTGCGCCAAGGAAGTATTGTCCGGCGGGGTCAGGCGTTTTGATAATCAGGGTGAAGAGTTTTACAACCAAATTTCTGCGCTGCATAAATCCGTGCGCGGCAGTTCGCCAGATGCCGCCTTATATTGGTTATGCCGGATGATGGATGCGGGTTGCGACCTGGCTTATTTGGCCCGCCGCATCGTCAGGATGGCTTCAGAAGACATAGGCAACGCCGACCCACGCGCTTTACAAATCGCCATCAACGCATGGGAAGCCCAAGAACGCCTAGGCAGCCCCGAAGGTGAACTGACCTTGGCCCAAGCCGTGGTGTATTTGGCCTGCGCCCCCAAAAGCAACGCCGTATACAAAGCCTACAACGCCGCCATGCGGGTGGCCAAAGAAAGCGGTAGCCTCGGTGTGCCCGTGCATTTAAGGAATGCCCCAACACAATTAATGAAATCCTTGGATTACGGCAAAGCCTACCGTTATGCCCATGACGAACCCGAAGCCTATGCCGCAGGCGAAAACTATTTCCCAGAAGAACTAACCGGAACAACTTTCTACCAACCAGTAGACCGTGGCCTGGAGATCAAAATCAAAGAAAAGTTACGGCATTTGCAGGCTTTGGATAAAGGTAATGGGTAGTGGGCCGACAATTGGCGAGTATTGGCTAGCCTTTCTTTACGTGGTCAAAGTGTTTCGTGATCTTTTTGCGGTTGAATGGATAGACGACAGGGAGGATTACGGAAAGGTGCGACTAAAGATTCGGTGACAAATTTGGCTACCAACTTAAAACGGGACATTCGCGAAGCTTAACCGTTCGCCCTGAGCCTGTCGAAGGGTGGACGGTTAAGCCGTTCATGGTTCGACAAGCTCACCACGAACGGCTTAACCTTAAACTGTCCCGTCTTAAGTTGGTAGCCACAAATTTAAACCGTAGCCCGCAGAAGCAACGCGGTATGGGGGAACGTCCGCACTACGATACGAGTATTCCGCATGCTCCAAACACGCTACTTGCTGAATTTATAGCCTGATAATCGTTAAACAGTGTCGGGGATAATTTACTCGTCAGCAAAAAAGTCTCCGTTCAAATCGCGGGCGCTATGCAAAACACGGACAATTTCGATGCCATCCGACAGGGGCAAGTAGAATATAACATACCGACCCACCGGAAAGCTCCGTAAGTTTTCTGCCAATTCATCACGCAAACGCCCAATAGCTGGGCATTGCGCCAATGTATTAACTTTCTCGTCAATACGGTCAATAAAACTATCCGCCCGTGCTTCGCTGTCATCAGCTATGTAATCCCATATATCGGCCAAGTCGGCTTTAGCAAGAGGGCGTTTAACAATGATCGGCATTTATGCCCCTAGGCTAGCGTCAATTCGTGCCGCTCTTTTTTTTCGCCCTTCCTGCTTAATTTCTTCAGGATTCCAGGGTGTGGGTTCGCCGCTGTTAAGCCCATCATGAATATCCTGCCGTAATTGTTCGAGCTTAACATCATGCAGCCTGTCTTGCGCCTCCATGAGACGTAACGCCTCGCGGACAACCTCGCTTGCCGAGTTATAAAGGCCAGAACTCACTTTTTGCTTAATCATGTTTTCAAGCTGTGGGGTAAGAGTAACATTCATCGTCATGGTGAGAGTTTTCATCTATTAGTTAGCGTATAAACAGACACTAGCATTTATCCCGATAATATGTCAAAGATTGATGTCCGGCGAGAATTGCTCAACAAGGTCGAAAGTCCGTTAGTCGTCGCCAAATTGCTTAATGCTTGCTGTGCCACGCTTTACAATAGCTTGAAAGATAGAATGTTAATCATGCCAGCAGTGCAATATTTACTTTACAATTGTATGTACAATGTGAGATGTTAGCATCCAGCAAATACAGGAAATAACAGATTTTGAATGGGATGACAGTAACAAAGCCGAGTGCCAAAAACACGGGGTTACACCCGCTAAAATTGAATCTGTTTTTTATCGGACTCTCAACATTGTCCCTGACATTACCCATACACAAAGCGAAGCAAGATATTTCGCTATAGGCAAAACAGAACAAGGGCGCAGTCTTTTTATTGCTTTCACCTTGCGAAAAACTAAAAGCAAAACGTATATCCGCCCAATTAGCCCACGTTTTGCACCAAAAGGAGATTGACTACTATGAAAAAACCATTACCAAACCTAACAACTGATAAAGCAGCAGAAGACTTTATCGACAATGCCGACCTGAAAGAATACGACTTATCGGCTTTAACTACGACGCGCTTTGAATTTCAACCCAAAGAACGCAGCATTACCATGCGCCTATCCGAACCGCTACTGGAAGCGATTAAAAATGAAGCGGGGCGTTCTGGGATGCCTTATCAACGTTTTATCCGCCAAACGCTAGAACAGGCGATGCAGCTTAAAAGCTAAGACGCAGGATTGTTTGGAGATTTGACTGATTGGGTCGGTTATTATTGCATTGGGTCGCAGAGCTGTCTGACACATAGGGTGACTAAACAGCTATTGAATATGCTCGACAATTAAACGATCTACGTTTTCTACATATCCAATAAAGAAATCTATATGCTCAACTATATCGTGAAGCGATATATCGGAAGCTTCATCGTTATGGTGAATAATACTGTTCCTTTTTCCTATGATAGCATTAAGCCTATCTTTTTGTTCCTTAAAAATCTCATCTTTACCCAAATCTATTCCAAAATTCTTGAACAAGCTTTCCGTTCTGTAAGGATTACCTGATATGAATTCGTCCAACTCCTTTCTTTTTATATCGATTTTTAAGTTTTTAAATTGAAGCTCTTTATCTTTCAACTGTTTTTTATCAGAATCAGAAGACAAGCTCCACTTAACTAGATTGTAAGGTATGCGATTCTGATCGAGCCGATTGTTCATTTCGACAATAATTACCATAAGACCATCTTTTAGGTAACTTTCCAAATAGGCGCACATCGTTACCACAAATGACTTTGTAAAAAAATTGGCGTGGCCTGAAAAAAAACTGTCAGACTCCAAAATTTTTTCTTCCGTCGAAAGAACCATGACCCTCAATTCTTCGAACAATTGCTTGTAGTTATCAATGTGTGCTGTTTTGTTCATCTAACAGCCCAAGTTTTTCTTTAAAAAGATTTCTTCTTATTTCTATTGACCGCTTTTTTTGCAATGAAGAAGTTTTAGTTTTTTTAAACTGAGTATCATTGCAAATATCTTCAAAAGCCTGCCTTATTTTTTCTATATTGTTATCAATATATTCATCGGAAAGTTGACTAAACTGCCACATGAGCAAGTCGTAGTAAATTAAGCCGTGTTTTGACCTATTATTGGTTGTATCCCTAAAAACAACTTCTAATGTAAAAACTTTCAAGCATTTATGAAGCGTTTTATTGAAATCATCCCTTAATCTCTCAATTTCTAATTCTGAAATATTCTGATTTTTTTCCATATAGTTGTTTAGGTGTCTAGTAAGATTCCCTTCATAATCTGACAAATCAGATTGCAAAGCAAAATACCGTAAAATCATTTCTTCATTTTCGCGATTGCTATTTTCATCCGTCGCTTTAAAGCTTTTTATCGGCTCATTCTCACCTAATTCCTGAAGTAGCTTATCAAAAGTACCCGGATAGACCGCATGTCTAATTTCTTGTGGCTCCAATTTAACTGCACCTTGATTTAGCCGTGCAAAAATCTCATTCACCAAACTTTTAGGGTTTTCTTTTCTCAAAATAACGCAACGAATTGTAGTGCTTTCAAGTTCATTTTTTAAATCACCTAATTCACTAAATTTTTTGCCTTCCAATTCTTTGAAAATAGTTAAATTTTCAAGAGCAAACTCATCGTTAAAAAACTTTAATATAGTGGTGATCCGTTGTACGCCATCTATAACGTCATGAGTACTATCATCTCGTTCAGCAAAATAACACGCAGGTAATGGAATCCGCATAAGGCAAGACTCAATGAATTTTGAACCTCTTTCATTACCGTCTTTGTCCCACTTATATTTTCGTTGGAAATCTGGATTAAGATGTAATTTTATGGGATCAGACGTTGCCCTACTAATCAAAGTTTCAAACGGATAATCTATCGGGTAAAGATTTAAAACCTTATTTTTTTCAATTATTTCAGTCATTTTTATGATCCAAATACAGAGAATATTTTCTCGTTCCCAAGCCCGTACGGTGGTTTCGCCGATAGTGACTGTGAAAGTATTCCAAAATTAAGGAAAAATTCAATTTAAGTCAATTAATAATCAATGGCTTACAGAATGTTTTCAACTGCTTTTAATGATTTTTGGCAATACTTT
Source organism: Methylococcales bacterium (assembly GCA_026399075.1). Taxonomy (GTDB): domain Bacteria; phylum Pseudomonadota; class Gammaproteobacteria; order Methylococcales; family Methylomonadaceae; genus Methylobacter_C. The sequence goes on along the minus strand of JAPLRR010000009.1, from coordinate 379 downwards.
CACAGTCACTATCGGCGAAACCGCCCTACATTCATATGCCTTACTCGTTATGGGGAGGGTAAAACTAGCCCACGCGGGCGATGCAAGGATACTTGTGGTGGCAATGTACAATGTACATTTTGTCTGATGTTATATTGAACTAGGGATTTTTAAGTAAAAAAGCCGCTATATAGCGGCTTTTAAAAATTGGCGGGGGTGTGTCAATCTTCAATGACCAAAATTTACTAGGTGATAACGTTTTAAGGTAACTCGCAATAAATAACCCCCATCAAATTTCCTTATAGTTGAGGTTGAATAGTCATGTAGTATTTTGGCAACGACGCGTCCCTTTCAATTCTGTCGCCCATAGCCTTGAATGCCTTTTTACTCATCTTCACCC
>JAPLRR010000061.1 GCA_026399075.1 Methylococcales bacterium | reverse complement strand
CCTCGGAAAAACAGGGAACATTCCCTGATTTCCAAGGTAACCGTTTTTTTGAGTCAACCCAACAGAGTCATTAACCGAAATGCTGAGGGGAACTGCCACCGCGTCAGCGGTTTAGTTCAACTATAATTAGACATCCTAATTGACGCAAAACATTGCATCAAACAGTTGCCCAAATAGTTATAAAAATTATAAATTACTTTTATTTCATATGGTTGCACAAATTCAGCGCATCCTAAAAAAATACAGGTAGCATCATCAGAAACATAAAACATCGAATCTATAAATATCTACCAGAAGCAATAGTAACCCTAAAATTTGACCAACGCAAACGCCCTTATCTTCCCAACTAAAACCTTCATAGCCCCTGCTTCCACCTCCAAATCCCCCAATAACAGCCCTATTAGCTCATCGTCTTCACGGGCCAACAGTTCGACAAACAAGGCTTTTTCCTCGGCATCGGCCAGCGCATATCCTAAATCCAGAAAACTCAGCAACAGAAAATCCAGCTCTTTCGTGCCGCGTCGGCATTGCCATTGCAATTTGTTTTGCGGTGGGGTGGGTGCGTCGGTCATAGGTGTACCTGATATAGAGAACGCAGGAAGGAAAGAGATATTAAATCCCCCTCTCCCTACCCTCTCCCTGAGGGAGAGGGATTAAGGCGCGTGTGGGGCGGTGTTAGCCGCACCCACTGCGTGTAGAGGTTTAGCCGAGCTTGCGTTGTACCAGCAGCTTTTTGGTTTCGGCGATGGCTTTGGCGGGGTTTAAGCCTTTGGGGCAGGTGTCGGTGCAGTTCATGATGGTGTGGCAACGGTAGAGTTTGAACGGGTCTTCCAGTTCGTCCAAGCGTTCGCCGGTGTTTTCGTCACGGCTGTCTGCCAACCAGCGGTAGGCTTGTAATAATATCGCAGGGCCCAAATAGCGTTCGCTGTTCCACCAATAGCTAGGGCAACTGGTTGAGCAACAGGCGCACAGCACGCATTCATAAAGGCCGTCGAGTTTTTCGCGGTCTTCTTTGCTTTGCAGGCGTTCGCTGTCCGCAGGTGCGGGGGTTTGGGTGTCTATCCACGGTTTGATGGACGCGTATTGGGCGTAGAAATGGGTCATGTCCGGCACCAAATCTTTAACGACCTGCATGTGCGGCAGCGGAAAGATTTTGATGGTGTCGGGGTAAGAATCAATGGCTTTGGTGCAAGCCAAAGTGTTTTTGCCGTTGACCATCATCGCGCAAGAGCCACACACGCCTTCGCGGCACGAACGACGGAAGGTCAGCGTGCTGTCGATGTCGTTTTTAATTTTTAGGATGGCATCCAAGACCATGGGCCCGCAGTCGTCCATATCCAACTCATAGCTGTCGATGCGTGGGTTTTCGCCAGAATCGGGATCCCAACGGTAGACTTCAAAACGGCGGATATTGCTGGTGCCTGCGGGTGCTTTATAGGTTTTGCCTGGGATTAGCACCGAGTTTTTCGGCAAGGTAAATTCAGCCATTAGTAAACCCTCTTTTTCGGTGGGATAACATCCACCTCGTCGGTTAATGTGTATAAATGTACGGGGCGGTAATCGATTTTAACTTCGCCGCCGTTAAACCATGTCAAAGTGTGTTTCAGCCAGTTGGCATCATCACGGTCGGGGAAATCTTCGCGGGCATGGCCACCACGACTTTCTTGGCGGTTGCCTGCGGCGTTGATCGCCACCACAGCTTGGCTAAGCAAGTTGTCGAGTTCTAGGGCTTCGACCAAATCGGTGTTCCAAATCAGGGATTTGTCTTTTACGCCGATGTCGGCAAAGCTCTGTTGGATGTCGGTCATGGCATGGATGCCTTCATCCAGCGTGCTTTGGGTGCGGTAGACGGCCGCTTTGCTCTGCATGGTTTTTTGCATGGCTAGGCGCACTTCAGAAATGCTGAGGCTGCCATTGGCATTACGGATGTTGTTAAAGCGCGCCAAGGCCGCGTCACAAGCATCTGCTGCCAATGGTTTTTGCGGGGTGTTGGGCTTGATCAGTTCGGCGCAACGGATGGCGGCAGAACGTCCGAACACCACTAAATCCAGCAAGGAGTTTGATCCCAAACGGTTTGCACCATGTACGGACACACAGGCGGCCTCGCCGATTGCCATCAAGCCAGGCACCACTTTATCAGGGTTTTCGCCGTCTAAAGTGACCACTTCGGCCTTGTAGTTGGTGGGTATGCCGCCCATGTTGTAATGTACGGTGGGTAGTACCGGAATCGGTTGTTTGGTGACATCAACGCCTGCAAATATTTTTGAGGTTTCGGCAATGCCGGGCAAGCGTTCGTGGATCAGTGCAGGATCCAGATGCTCAATGTGCAAATAGATATGGTCTTTGTTTTTACCAACACCACGGCCTTCTTGAATTTCTACCGTCATCGCGCGGCTAACGACATCGCGCGAGGCCAAATCTTTGGCTGAGGGCGCATAACGTTCCATAAAGCGTTCGCCTTCGGAATTGGTCAGATAACCGCCCTCGCCTCTTACGCCTTCGGTGATTAAACAACCTGAACCGTAAATGCCGGTGGGGTGGAATTGGATAAATTCCATGTCTTGCAAGGGCAAGCCAGCACGTAACACCATCGCATTACCATCGCCAGTAACGGTGTGGGCGGACGTACAGGAAAAATAACTACGTCCATAACCACCAGTCGCCAGCACGGTGACATGGGCCTTAAACAAATGCAGCGAGCCGTCATCCAAGCACCAAGCCAGCACGCCACGGCATTCGCCGTCTTGCATGATTAAATCCAGCACAATGTATTCGACAAAAAATTCGGCGTTGTTTTTAAGGGCTTGTTGGTACAAGGTTTGTAAGATCGCGTGGCCGGTTTTGTCAGCGGCGGCGCAAGTGCGTTGGGCTTGGCCTTTGCCATAATGCGTGGTCATACCGCCAAACGCGCGTTGGTAGATTTTGCCGTCGGCGGTGCGGGAAAACGGCACGCCGTAATGTTCCAGCTCTATCACCGCTTCTTTGGCATTACGGCACATGTATTCAATAGCATCTTGGTCGCCTAGCCAGTCCGACCCTTTAACGGTATCGTACATGTGAAAGCGCCAATCGTCTTCGCCCATATTGCCTAAGGCCGCGCTGATGCCACCTTGGGCAGCAACGGTATGGCTACGGGTGGGAAATACTTTGCTCAAACAGGCGGTTTTAAGGTTTTTTTCCGCCATGCCTAAGGTGGCGCGTAAACCCGCACCGCCTGCACCTACAACAATAACATCGTAAGTATGTTCAATAATTTTAGTTTCTGCCGACATAAGTTAGCCTATGAGTAGTGTACGGAACACCGCGATTAACGCCGCCAAGCCCAACAACAAGAACACCAAGTTGACAGACCACACAGCAATAATTTTGATACCTTCAGCGGCAATATAATCTTCAATGACCACTTGCAAACCCAAGGCGGCATGGTAAAAAGCCACCAATACCCATGCGCTGATGCACACGGTATGGAAGGGGGTGGTAAGCCACGCGACGGTTTCTTGATAAGGCGCATTTAAGCATAAATCAAGAAAGCCAATCAGCCAAAAGGATAAGGGGATAAGCGCCACGGCGCTAACCCGTTGCATCCACCAATGGGTAGTCCCGGTTTTTGCGGAACCTAAGCCGCGTACCCTGGCTAATGGTGATCTAAAATCCATAAAGACTCCTTAATTTAGACAAATAGTAAAGTAAACAGGGTCAGGGCTAAAGAGCAGCCCAATTCAATCATGGCGTAACGGTCTAAGGTTTCGCGGTCAAAACTCTTGCCTGTATCCCAAATCAAATGGCGCACGCCATGGCACAAATGGAAAAAAAGTGCATACACAAAACCCCAATAGACCAGCCTGAATAGCCATATCCCCATCAGGTCTTGCATGTCGGCGTAGTCTGCCGCCCCACCAGCCAGCGCTGAAATGATATAAACAAAAAAAGCCAAGCCAGCTGACAACATAACGCCAGTCATCCGGTGGGTGATAGAAATAATCCCGGTTAAAGGTAGCCGGTATTCCTGAAGATGGGGTGAGGTGGGTCTGTTAGTATTGCTTGCCATTTTGTTTTCCAGTGCTGGTAGTCATCAAAAAATCAACGCAACGGTCGGCATTTTCCAGTCGCCATAGCGGGTGGGTTAAGGGCAGTGCCCTTGTTTATCCAGTCAATTGTCTGGCCTTTGTTTACGGAAAGTGGTGCTGCCCAATTCGTTTATGTTAATTCTAAACCATAAACCTACAGGACTAACGGTTATTTGTCATAACTTAAGGAGATGTCGGGCTGAATTTTACCCCTGTTTGCGGTAAATTCCGAGTGGAGGGGAGAGGCGTTTTTATATATGGCATGGGTATTGCTTTTGATATTAAGCCGATTCGGTTCAGCTTTGTAAGACTGTTATTTTTTAAATCCCCCCAGACTGAACATAGGTATAGAGTACGAAGTTGGTAAGGCGACACATGGTTCCCTCTCCCTTTGGGAGAGGGCTAGGGTGAGGGTATTTCAAATGTCGCTTTAACAGCTTCGGCTCCTCTATCTACACAAGTCAGAAAACTCCTTCTCCCTCAGGGAGAAGGTTGGGGGGGTAACTACTTGATTTTATCCCCTCACCCCAACCCTCTCCCTTGGGGAGAGGGAGCTATGTGCGGTGCAACCTATTGTTTTTATATCTTTTAAAATTTATGTAGATGTCTGTGCAGACTAAAACGGGAATCTAAAAAATGCTGCTGAGGGCATAGGCAAGCTGAACAGGGGTAATAAACACGTCAGTAAACGCATTATTTTTACTGGAAGTAAAGCATGTGCTTGCTTTAGGGCCCCTAAGCAATGCTTTAAAACCTGGCTAGTCCAGTTTGGTGAAGGTAATATAAATAGGGCCTGGAACTCCCACCCACAGTTAAGCGGGGGTACAACGGCTTTACAGCTTGTAATCACGGTTTCATTGCCGACACGGCAATGTCTAAAGCCATTGCACTCCAGTTATGGGTGCTTAACTGTAGGCAGTGGGACAGCCCTTGGCCAATCTAGTCACGCTCTTTTTGGGCGATGCTACCGGTGCGGTCTATGATCACACTCCAATCATTGCCAGAAGCAGTGACAGTCAAATCATATTCTTCGCCGATACCGTTAGGGTTAACCACTAAAATCGCCTCTTTTATGGTGTAAGTGTCAAAGGCGGCTTTTAAATTATCGTAAGCTGCGGCAGGCATCATATTGGATGCCGTAACATCATCGGCATTCACAAAAAATCGGCCAGTGGGCCGGTACAATTCGATAATTTTCTCTTTATCTTTTTCTTCTTTAAAAGAAACTTCGAATAATTCTCGTTTGAAATGGGTTTTCTTTTCTGCTGACACATCAATGGCGTTAGGGTGCCGTTTGTATAATTGGTCTAAAACTTGGGATGGAATCGCATCCTTGCTTAAAATTTCAGCATCAACTGCTGCGGATGAAAGTGCCAAAATTAAAAAGCCCAGATTTAAAAAATGGTTACGCATTACTGTATTTACCTGTCGATGATGATTAAAATTGCCGCTTGCTTAGGGCATAATTGTTTTATAGTGTTTTCCTTTACAGTTGACAATCTTGGCCACTTAAAAGCGCTGCGATTGCCGAAAAAAGCAGTGGCCTTGGAGTTCCGAAAATGCGTCCCATGCCACAATATAACTTACAAACGCCAAACACCAAGCGCAATAGGCCGTTATCTTACTCGCCCCTGCCCGACTTTCCAAGTTTAGCTGCCACTACTTTCATGGCTAGACGACCAACTATCTGCCAGCTTGCTTAGGGGAAGTAGGCAATTCCCCCTACCCCTCACCCCAGCCCTCTCCCACAGGGAGAGGGGGCTTGCACAGTGCAACACGGAACACTTAGACAACTGGCAGTAAGACACTAGCCAAATTCCAAGATGCCTATTTGGTCGCTTCTTCGGTAAATACGCCAAAAGCCATAATCCGCTGGTAGCGAGATTCCAACAATTGGTCAATGTCCTGACGTTTTAACACCGCCAAATGGTTTAACAAGGTTTCTTTTAAATTTGCGGTTATCACCTTAAAGTTGCGGTGTGCACCACCTAAAGGCTCCCTTACCACCTCATCCAAAAACCCTTGCTCGCGAATACGGTCAGACGTGATGCCCATGGCTTCAGCGGCCAATTGGGATTTATCGGCACTTTTCCATAAAATAGACGCACAGCCTTCGGGCGAAATAACCGAATAAGTGCTGTATTCCAGCATAATTAAACGGTCGCCCACACCTATCGCTAAAGCACCGCCTGAACCGCCTTCACCGATGATGGTGCAAATTATCGGCACCCTTAGGGTGGTCATTTCAAACAAGTTCCTGGCGATGGCCTCACTTTGGCCGCGCTCTTCCGCACCGATGCCAGGGTAAGCACCCGGTGTGTCAATTAAGCAAATAATGGGGATGTTAAAACGCTCCGCCATTTTCATGACCCGTAAGGCTTTACGATAACCTTCGGGGCGTGGCATACCAAAATTACGGTAAATTTTTTCCTTGGTGTCGCGGCCTTTTTGATGGCCTATCACCATCACTGGCTGCCCTTGCAAACGGGCCAGTCCGCAAACGATGGCCGGATCATCCGCATAGGCCCTATCCCCGTGCAGTTCGTGAAAATCGCTGAAAATATGCTCAACATAATCCAGGGTATAGGGACGACCGGGATGTCTGGACAATTGCGAAATCTGCCAATCGGAAAGGTTGCTAAAAATAGATTCGGTCAGCGCTTGGCTTCTTTCTTCTAATTGTAGGAGCGCATCGGAAATATTTATGTCATTATCAAACTCCACATTACGGAGTTCTTTAATTTTCGCTTCTAATTCAGCGATGGGTTGTTCGAAATCGAGAAATTTTAAGTCCATGTAGACGCAATCTAAACTGTAAAGGAAAAGCATAGATTCTATAGAATTTTGCCCCACATTCAAAATTTATTCGGGATTTACCCATCATCCCGCCCTTTATGGCAAATTTTATAGTAAACTTTCCGATAAACCTTAGCTTATGCCAGCCCCTGGGCCAGCACAAAAAGCCCAAAAACGCCGCCAACCTTCAACATCCACTATGTATACTATCACCAAAGAAGTTTATTTTTGTTATGGACATCGGTTGATGAACCATCCCGGCAAATGCCGTAACCTGCATGGCCATAGTGTGAAGGCATCCATTTCCGTACAGCAGGAACAGCTCAATGACCAAGGCATGGTCTGCGATTTTGCCGACATCCGGGACTGCGTGGAAACCTTTATTGATGACTGCCTGGATCATAATTTCTTGCTGCATAAAGACGACCCGATCATCCCAATGCTGACCGCAAATAACGAACGTTTTTTGGCCCTTGATGAACACCCGACCGCCGAAGTGTTAAGCAAAATGATTTACCAGCACCTAAAACAAGCCGGTTTTAACGTCGCCCAAGTGGTGTTATGGGAAACCGCCAGCGCCCACGCCTGTTACCGGGAAAACTGAGCCCAGACCATGAGCTTTGTAAACCCCGTCAACAAATCCTACCTATTGGAACAACTGTGCGCGTCCAATTACCAAAAGCTGCTCAACCTCATACCCGACCTGCTCAGCTTTAAAGCCAGCGCCATTGGCCTTGCCGCCCACAACACCACGCTACATCTCACCGTCCTTGACCACAGCGCCTACACCCTAACCATAGAGCTTAGCCATTGCTTCAACAAAAGTTTGGATGAGTTTTTTGAACCCGCCGTAAAAATTCGCCTTTACCGGGACGCCCAATTGGCGGAAGTATTGAGCGACCATGCCCGCGCTAGCGTGTCACAAGTATTTAAAGACCCCGGCTTAAGCCGTGACATCATGAATTACAAATGGCGTTTGAACTATTTTTTGCAAAAATGGTTAGATCATATCTCCAGAAAAGGGTATCAATTTAGCAATGCTGATGAGCCGTTTGCGTTAAATTGAGCAAGGGCTGTACCTTAGGCTTAAAACATCTTCTCCCGCGCATTCTCCAAAATTGCCGTCACTGCCGGATGTTTTAATTTTCTGCGGGCGGCTATGGCATAAAAGCGCTCTTTGACCGCCTCGATTTCACCGATACTTTCCACGGCATATTGCTGGGCAATTTCAGCAGCCACGGTGGTGGGGGCAACAAACAGCCCCGCCCCGCCACTGCCAAAGGTTTTTACTAAGGCACTGTCCTCAATCTCGGCTTGTATGCTGGGGTTGATATTCTCACTATCAAACCATTGGTCTAAAGAGCGCCGTAACGCCGTATTGGCGGTCGGCAACAAAAACGGCGCACCGTTCAAGGAACGCGGAAAATCGGGGCGATACGCCGCCGCCAAAGCCGCCGTGGCAAACACCGTCACCGAACACTCGCCCAATAAATGGTTGAAGGCATTCGCATCGCTGGTTGGGGTTAAGGGGGCATCAGACAAAATAAGGTCTATGCCTTGTAGGGAAATAGCCGCCATCAGGCGTTCGGCCTTGTCTTCATAACAATGGATTTGCACAGGTTCGGGCAAATGCAGGGCGGGTTCTATCAAGCGGTATACCACAAGTTTTGGCAAGGCATCCGCCACGCCGACAATCAGCCGTAATGGCCTACCGGTAGGGCGGCTTTTTAAGGTGTTCGTCAGCTCTTGGCCTAAGGCAAAAATCTCATCGGCATATTTGAAAACCACCCGCCCGGTATCGGTCATCACCAGCTTTCGGCCTTGTTTATAAAACAATTTTTCGCCTATTGCCGCCTCAAAAACCGCCAATTGCCCGCTAATGGTGGGCTGCGCCAAATGGAGTTTCTCACAGGCACGCGTAACGCTTTGTTCGCGCATCACCTGCCAAAAATAATACAAATGTTGATAGTTAATTCTTTGCATAGGTTTTTAGTATCGTTAATTTCGATAGTTTTATTCTAAACATTCTATTTAACAATATCAACTGAGGGCGGTATGCTAAATCCCAGAATCTAAACCACCTTTGAGGATTTACCTTGTGAACCTAGCCACCGACAACAAAGAACTGCGCTATTCCATACGCCTATTAGGCACAGCCCTGGCTGACGTGTTAAACAGCCAAGCCACACCCGCTGTAGCGCTAGCTGTTGAGGAATTACAAAAACGTTTCACCCAATTTCGACGCAACGCCAGCTTAAGCGCGCGCCAACACTTGTTGGCCAGTGCCGAAAATTTGGACGCTGACAGCATCAGTGAAGTGGTGCGGGTGTTTAACCGTTATTTTAGTGTGCTGAATATTGCCGAAGAAGCCCATTACTTGCGGCAACGGCGGCAAACCCAGATTGCCCATTATTGGCCCGGTTCGTTTCACGATACCTTATTAAAGCTGAAAGAATCGGGTGTAACCGCCGATAAGCTGCCAACGATTTTGGATGCTTTATTGTATTTGCCGGTAATGACGGCACACCCGACCGAAGCGAAACGCCGCACGGTAAAAAGTGCCTTGCGCAATTTATTTGTCACCCATGAAAACTTGACGGATAGGCCACTTAAAAGTGCCACCCGCGAGCAATTGTTGGTGCGCTTGCAGGCACAAATCCAATTGTTGTGGAAAACCGACGAAGTGCGCACCCGAAAATTAGGCGTTGCCGATGAGATTGATGCTGGCTTGTTTTATTTTTCACTGTCCTTATTTCAGGCCACCGCACGGGTTTACCGCAATTTTGAGCAAGCCTTGCTGGACGTGTATGGCGACGAAGCCCGAGACATCCGTGTACCCAGCTTTTTGCAGTTTGGCTCTTGGATAGGCGGCGACCGTGACGGCAACCCAAATGTCACGCCATCCACCACGATATTGGCCTTGCGCTTACAAGCTCAAACCGTGCTGCAAGAATATGTCAAAAGGCTGGACGAATTACGCGACCAGCTTTCGCACTCGCTGGGACTATGTGAGTTTTCGCCGCAATTTTTGGCGAGTTTGGCAGCCGACCGTGTGCGTTTGGGATCTGCCGCAGCCGCCTTGGAAAAAAACTTTGTGCAAGAGCCGTACCGGAACAAACTCGCGTTTATGAAATATCGCATGGAATGTACGTTGCAAAAGGTGCAGGCCCACTTAAAAGGCGAACCCGTGCCTACGCACCAACCTGTATATCATGGTGCCGACGAATTTAGCGCCGATTTGCACGTCCTAGCCGAGTCCTTACGCAGCCACGGCGATGGCAATATTGCCGCCTTAGAGCTGCATGATTTGATCCGCCTTGCTGATACTTTCGCCTTCCATTTAATGCAGTTGGACGTGCGCCAAGAATCAACACGCCACAGCGAGGCCGTCGCCGAATTGCTAAACGCGGCCTTGGGCTTGAATTATGGTGCACTTAATGAAAGCGAACGCCTGCAATTATTAAGTGATGCCCTGGCCGTACCTGGCGGTTTAAGCTACCAACGCAGCAGCTTGTCTGCCACCACCCAAGAAACCTTGGAGGTGTTCACGGTAATGGCGCAAATGCGGCGGGAAATTGGCGAAAACTGTTTTGGCCAATACGTCATTTCGATGACCCACCAAGCCAGCCACATCATGGAAGTGATGCTATTGGCGGCACAAAGCGGCCTGGTCGGGCATGTGGGCGGCTTATGGCATTGCCATATCGGGGTTAGCCCCTTGTTTGAAACCATAGACGACCTTAACCGGATAGACGCGGTGCTAACGCAATTGTTTGACACGCCTTGCTATCGGCAGTTGTTGCGCCTATTGGGCGACCGTCAAGAAATCATGCTGGGCTATTCGGATTCGTGCAAAGACGGTGGCATATTAGCATCAGCATGGGGCTTGTCCGAAGCGCAACGGAAAATCCTTGCCATCACCGAACGCTACGGCTTGCAATGCCGTTTGTTCCATGGTCGTGGCGGTACGGTTGGACGCGGCGGCGGCCCTACCCATGAGGCGATTCTGGCGCAGCCGCCTGACACGGTGCGTGGGCAGATTAAATTTACCGAACAAGGCGAAGTCTTGTTTTATCGCTACAACAATAAAGAAACCGCGATTTATGAACTGACGATGGGGGTGACGGGTTTGTTGAAAGCGAGTGCCAGCTTAGTGCAGCCTGTGAAACCGGAAAGTGCTGATAATTTGGCGGTTATGGATGAACTGGCGCGTATCGGCGAACACAGTTACCGGGAACTGACCGAACGCACGCCCGGCTTTTTGGATTATTTTTACGAAGCCACCCCGGTCAGCGAAATAGGCGGGCTCAATATCGGCTCCCGGCCCTCGCACCGCAAAAAAGGCGACCGCTCCAAAAACTCGGTACGCGCGATTGCTTGGGTATTCGCTTGGGCGCAAGCGCGGCAAACGTTTCCGGCTTGGTATGGCATCGGCATCAGCTTGTCCACTTGGTGTGCAGGCAACCCAGAACGCTTGGAAAAACTGCGTACCATGTACCAAGAATGGCCGTTTTTCCGTAACTTGCTCAGCAATGCGCAAATGGCCTTAAGCAAATCCGACATGCACATCGCCAAAGAATACGCCAGTTTGTGTGTCGATCCTGATACCAGCCAACGCGTTTACGGCATGATAGCCAGCGAACACCAACGCTGTGTGCAATGGATTTTAGACATTACCGAAACCGACCGTTTGTTGGCGGACAATCCGGCCCTTGCCGATTCTTTAACACGTCGCGATGCTTATTTAGGGCCGTTGAATTATCTGCAAGTGTTTTTATTGCGCAAACTGCGGGCGGCGGATAGTGGCGAAACGGAAGACAGCCCTTGGCTAAAACCGTTGTTAAGAAGCATTAATGCGATTGCGGCGGGGATGCGTAATACTGGGTAACTGGGCAGCCGGAGTGCAACGGCTTTAGACGTTGCCCGGCCTACGGGCTAAACACACCCCCTCTCCCTCAGGGAGAGGGCTGGGGAGAGGGGTGTTATAGTTCCCACGCTCCGCGTGGGAATTCATCCCGCAACGCTCCAGCGTTGCGGAACCACCAAGGATTAACAAAATGAACCCTTATAAACTCAACCATCTACGGCAATTAGAAGCCGAAAGCATCTATATCATGCGGGAAGTTGCTGCTGAGTTTGAACGTCCGGTGATGCTATACTCGGTCGGTAAAGACTCGGCGGTGATGTTGCAGCTTGCACTAAAAGCCTTTTATCCGGCCAAACCGCCATTTCCCTTATTGCATGTTGACACCACATGGAAGTTTCGGGAAATGATCGAATTTCGTGACAACTTAGTGCGTGAACTAGGGCTGAACTTGCTGGTCCACACTAACCAAGAAGGCGTACGCCTAGGCGTAAACCCGTTTAGTTACGGCAGCAAACGGCATACGGAAATCATGAAAACCGACGCCCTTAAGCAAGCCTTGGATAAATACCAATTTGATGCGGCGTTTGGCGGGGCGCGTCGGGATGAAGAAAAATCGCGGGCTAAAGAACGCATTTATTCGTTCCGCGACCAAAACCATCGCTGGGATCCCAAAAACCAACGCCCCGAATTATGGCAATTGTTTAACAGTAAAATCGACCACAACGAAAGCATACGCGTGTTTCCGCTCTCCAATTGGACGGAGCTGGATATTTGGCAATATATTTATTTGGAGAATATCCCTATCCCCTCCTTGTATTTTGCCAAGGAGCGTCCTGTGGTAAATAAAGACGGGATGTTGATTATGGTCGATGATGACCGGATACCGCTCACTGCAAACGATAAAGTGGAACTGAAAAAAGTCCGTTTTCGTACCTTGGGTTGCTATCCGCTGACCGCCGCTGTGGAATCAAATGCCACGACGCTGCCCGAGATTATTCAAGAAATGCTATTGACCACCACCTCGGAACGCCAAGGCCGCTTGATAGACCATGACCAATCCGGCTCTATGGAGCAAAAAAAACGCGAAGGGTATTTTTAATACCCCTGTTGTAAGATGGCTGAAAAATGATCTGCGTACAATAACCACGGGCGCGCTGTACGCGCCCAGATTGCCTCCAGAAAAGCAATATGAAGCCAGAGAACAATGCCCAGAACAGGATAAGACCATGAACCCTTTAGACTCATTACTTGCCAACTTAGCCCCCTTATGGCAACGGCTAGACCGTACCACCGCCTCATGGATGTTGGCATCAGGGATCGCACTGTTATTTGCCGATAGTTTGCTACCACTCATCGGTCATGGCTTACATATGTTAAACGAAGTATTGGAGTCTATCGCCGTACATTTTTTGGAACATGTGTTTCATCTCCACAAACGGCAAGCCGATTTAATCGTGTTTTGGTGCAGTTTTATTGCAGCCGCCTATTTACTATGGCGGCTTGGAACGCAGTTGTGCCATCGGTTAAATAATGTTTGCTTAAGCATCCGGACTAACTGGCGGTCTTATTTTGCCAGTTTAAGCCTGAAAGCGTGGCTGTGGTTGGCGTTCTCACTACTCATCACTGGTAAATTGCTGTTTCTTTGCGCTTCATTATTAGGATTATTTTGATATGCCAGTTGCCCATCCAACCCAAGAAAACAAACAAACCCGACACACTTTAGTGGACTTTCTGAATGGTTTGTTAGCCTTATCCATACACACCAACCCGCTCATCACGCCGCTATTAGTGGCTGATTTTGCCAGCGAAACCGATTGGTTAGTGGATAGCAGCAGCAACTTGGGCTTGCGCTTGGCAACGGTGGCGTTAATGCCTAGTTCGGCTGCCGACATTTCGACGGGTCAATCACCGCTATTGGCACCTATAGCCGACGGGCGTGGCTGGTTGGTGGTTTATGGGGTGCAGTCTGGGCGGGTGTCGGTCGCGGTCATTCAAGGGGACATACTCGACCTTAAACGGGTTAAGCCCAAGGCCTTAAACCAATTATTGGCAGTGTCTGCCGAACAGTCTATCGATTGGTTGATGGTGCAAGCGCAAGCCCCCTTAGCCAATGCCGTCAGCCCCGATCATCACCACCATTTGCAGCCTTTGCAACGTTTGCTGGAACTCGTCCGCGCCGACCGCGTGGATTTGATGTTGGTACTGGGTTTGGCCTTAGGGGCCGGTTTGCTGGCTTTGGCATCACCCGTGGCCGTACAAGCCTTGGTGAATAGCGTGGCCATGGGCGGCATGGGGCAACCGCTAGTCGTGTTATCGGTCATCTTGTTTTTTTTATTGAGCTTTGCGGGCGGCGTGTATCTGCTGGAATCGTATTTGGTGGAAATTGTCCAGCGGCGCATTTTTGTGCGTTTGGCAACCGATTTGGCGCACCGTTTACCCAAAGTGCGCAACGATGCCCAGCACTTTCACGGCCCAGAATCGGTAAACCGCTTTTTCGATATATTAACCGTGCAAAAAGCGGGGTCGGCGTTGCTGTTGGATGGCCTGAGTTCATTGGTGCAAACCCTGGTCGGCTTGATTATGCTGGCGTTTTACCACCCGTTTTTATTGGCTTTTGATATTGTCTTGCTGACATCAATCGGCATTATCATTGTCTTTTTAGGGCGTGGCGGCGTGGCGACTGCGATCCAAGAATCGCTAGCCAAATATGCTTTGGTGGCTTGGTTGGAAGAACTGGCCAGCCACACCCACAGCTTTAAATTTAGCGGCGCGGCAGAACTAGCCGCCAAGCGCACCGATGCGTTGGCCTTGGATTATCTTGCCGCCAAGCGCAGCCACTATAAAGTGCTGCTCAGGCAAACGCTGGGTTCAGTATCCTTATATGCCGTCGCCAGCACCGCATTATTGGCTATCGGCGGGTATTTGGTCATCGACGGGCATTTGTCTTTAGGGCAATTGGTCGCCGCCGAATTGATCGTGTCTTCGTCATTGCTGGCACTCATCAAGTTTGGTAAGCATTTGGAAGGTTTTTATGACCTGATGGCAGGTGCGGACAAAATTGGCCATTTACTTGATACGCCCTTAGAGCGCGAACTCGGCCTCAGCCCGCATTTTAGCCAGCCGCTTAGCGTCAGCGTGCGCGACTTACGCTTTAGCTATAAAGACCAGCCTTGTTTGTTTATCAACGTAAGCTTTGAAATAAAAGCTGGCGAAAAACTTGCCATTATCGGCACCTATAACAGTGGCAAAACCACCTTAGCGCAGTTGCTGAGTGGCTTGTGCGTTGCCCAACACGGGCAGATTGAGTTTGACGGTTTAGCCCTAGAGCGTTTGCAGTTGGACGCGTTCCGCGCCCATATAGCCGTGGTCGGCGGTGTGGAAATAGTGGCTGACAGCTTGTACGAAAATGTCCGCCTAGGACGGTCAGAACTGCCGTCACTCGCCATTGAACAGGCCTTGAAACAAGTCGGCTTGCTGCCCGATAGCCAAGATCTGGCTGCACAAACGCTGTTTACCCGCCTTAGTCCTAGTGGCCCGCCCTTATCCACCACCCAAAGCCAATTGCTGATGTTGGCAAGGGCGATAGTCGGCAAACCCAAGCTACTGATTATTGACGGCATATTGGACCAGCTTAATAGCGATGCCTTAGCGCGGGTGTTACCTGTGCTCTGCGCCGAAGATGCGCCGTGGACTTTATTGGTGCTGACCAGTAACCCAGCTATTGCCGCACAGTGTGGACAGGTTTTAAAGCTATCATGGGGCAAAGTCCATGCTTGAATTTTCAAATCGCTTATTCGCGCTCTCGGCGGCACGCACGCCCGTTTTAGTTGGCAGACTAGCCAAACTGATCGTTTGCTTATTTTTATTAACGCCCCCTGCCCTGTTGCTAAGCCCGTGGCAACAAAACATTACCGGCACGGGCAAAGTCACGGCGTTTATGCCGCTAGAACGGCAACAAACCCTAAAAGCCCCAGTTTCTGGGCGGATCGTGCAATGGCTAGGCAAAGAAGGGGCGAGGGTAAAAGCGGGCGACATCTTGCTGGAAATTGCCGATGTCGATCCTGAACTATTAGACCGATTACGCCAACAACGCGCCGCAGCTGCCGCTAAATTAACCGCCAAAGAAGACGAGCTAAAAAGCTATCGGCTACAACTGGATAACTTAGTGACCACGCGCGACCTACAAATCGCCACCGCCCGTTATCGTTTGGACGTGGCAAGACAACGCGCGATTTCCGCACGCGAAGCCATCGCCTCGGCCACTGCCACCTTAGCTACCGCCAGTATGCAGAATGAAAGATTGCAGCGCTTGCTGGTAGATGGGCTGGTGTCTAAACGCGATGTTGAGGTCGCAGAACGCGACCAAATCATCGCCCAACGCACCCTCAACAGCGGGCAAGCGACATTGAAAGGTGCACTTGCCGAACAACAGGCGGCAGAAACCGAACTAGGCCGCATCCGTGCTGATGCCGAAATCCGCATCGCCAGCACCACCGCCGCCCAACAAAAAACCCAAGGCGAATTGCAAGACACCCGCACCAGCTTACTTAAAACCGAGGTCGATTTAGCCCGCCAACAATCGCAAACCATTACCGCTCCCCGCGACGGCTACATCTTACGGGTGCTGGTCAACCCCCAAAGCGATGTCGTCAAACAAGGTGATGGCTTGCTGGTGTTAGTCCCCCATTCCGAACAAAAAGCCGTGGAATTATGGGTGAACGGCAATGATGCCGCCCTCATTACACCCGGTCGCCATGCCCGCTTGCAATTTGAAGGTTGGCCCGCCTTGCAATTTGCGGGCTGGCCGGAAGTGGCGGTGGGTACATTTGGCGGCAACGTGGCGTTTGTGGATGCCAGTGACGATGGCAAAGGTAAGTTTCGGGTGTTGATTACCCCTAGCCCCAACGATCCGCCATGGCCGCCGGAACGATTTTTGCGCCAGGGCGTGCGCGTGCAGGGTTGGGTGTTGTTAAACCGGGTGACCATGGCTTATGAACTGTGGCGGCAACTTAACGCATTTCCGCCGCAAATGACCACAGATACCAGCACCAGCAAAGCGAAATAGACTGAATCGGGCAAAGCTGCATTAGCAGCGGATAAAGACCTGCGAGGTTTATAAAACCTCGCAGGTCTAGCGCTCTTGCCGACAATAACAAACAGTCGCCTAAATTATTACCTATCCCGAACATAACTGTTATGAATACCGTTACCCACCGTCAACACCGCATAGTGGCACTGCTATTCGCCACGCTGAGCTTAACGGCTTGCAGCTATTATTTTGATACCGCGCCCAACAAACCCATCAGCAGCCGTGTCCAAGCACGGTTACAACCGGATGAAGGTGTGCCACTCGCCCCCTTGAGCCGGACACCGCCACAAACTGTGGAACAAGCATTGCCCGCGTTTAAGGCCAGCCGCCCGGTTGCGCCCCCACCCGTGCAACCGGAGTCCGCAGCCACATTGACCCAACACCTGCCTCCTGATTTGCGCGACTTGGCAAGCGAACCGGAAGCCCCGCGTGTTGCCACACCAGCCCCCGCCAGCCAAGAGCTAAGCTTAAGCGATGTGCGTGGCATGGCCTTGACCAACAACTTGGATTTAAAAATTGCCCAATATGACCCACTCATCGCCGCCACTGCCGTCAGCCAAGAACAAGCCAAGTTTGATGACCTGATTTATGCCAAAGCCAAGTATGGCAACAAAAATACGCCCGCAAAAAACTTGGATGTCGTCACCTTCACCCCTGCCCAAGGCAGCTCAAACGCCTTAAAAGGCCAAGTGGACAAACTGACTGCCGTGCCGCAAAACACCGAAATCTGGGACATAGAGGCCGGTGTGGTGATCCCTTTGCGCACAGGCGCGAAAGTGACGCTGAGCGTACCGTTTGACCAAAAACAAGAAAGCAATGGCGTGGCATCGGAGCAATACCAAAGTGCCTTGCGCTTTTCCATCAGCCAACCCTTGTTGCGCGATGCAGGCATCGCCACCAATGTCGCGGGCATCCGCATCGCCCGTTACGAACAACAAGCCGTTGATGTCAAAACCCGGCTACAGGCCATCCGCGTGTTGGCGGCGATCGAACGCGGCTATTGGGGGCTTTATGTGGCGTGGGGGGAATTGGACGTGCGCCGCCAACAATACGAAAATGCCGCGAACAATTTGGCGATGGTCAAAAAACGCGTCGCAGAAGGCATTACCGCCCAAGTGGAACTCAACCGCGCCGAGATCGGGGTGGCTGAACGTATGGAAGGACTGATTACCACCGAAACTACGCTCAAAATCCGCCAACGCCAGCTTAAACTGATGCTCAATAACCCCGCGCTGGGCCTAGATTCCGTCACGGTGTTAATCCCCAACACCCCGCCGAGCTTGGTGGACTTTAACTTTGACCGCGAACAACTCGCCCAACGCGCCTTGGCGGGGCGTTTGGAACTGTTGGAATTGGAACTTAAACTCGCCGCCGACCTGACTAAAATCGATTATTTAGAAAACCAAACCTTGCCAATGTTTATGCTCGATTACAGCTACGCCTCGCTAGGCCGTGACAGCAACGCCTTAGGCGACGCGTTTGGGCAATCGGTCAGCGGTGATTACCAAGACTGGTCGGTGGGTATGCGCATGGAAATCCCACTAAGCAACGAATTGCGCCGCGCCAGACTCGACCGCGCCGTACAAGAACGCCTACAACGCCTGACCACCTTGGAATTGCGCGAACTGACCGTGCGCCGGGAAATTTATGATGCCCTAGACCAGCTTAAACAAAACTGGCAACGCATCCTCGCCACCCGCCAACTTGTGGTGCTGGCAGGGCTGAACTACGATGCCGAACTTAAGCAATTTAAAGAAGGCTTACGCACCATGACCGAAGTCTTGGAATCCTTAACCCGCCTAGGCGAGGCCCAACTCCGCGAAGTCCGCGCCATCGGCGATTACCAAATCGCCCAAATCGATTTGGCGTTTGCTACCGGGACGTTGCTGGGGCATAGTCGGGTGGATTGGGAAGTGGGAGGATAGGTTGGTATTGGCCTAGTTTCTTACCAACTTATGATAAAATTTAATTGTGTGCATATATGATGGCAGTTTAGTGTGGCAATTAGAGTTGTAATCGATACCAATGTTCTGGTCGCCGGATTGATCGGCGGTAAAGGGCCAAACCGGGAAGTTCTCCGTCGTTGTCTTCAGGGTGACTTGCAGCCGTTCGTTGGCAATGCCCTCTACTTTGAGTATCAAGACTTATTAAATCGGGAAAATATACAGGCACTCTGCAAGCAAACTTCTATATCGCTAATGGAGTTTCTGGACGGTTTCGCACAAGTCTGCACAGCAATTGATGCACGTTACCTGTGGCGGCCTAATTTAAAAGACGAAGCAGATAATCATTTGGTAGAACTGGCAATTGCCGCCCGTGCTGCCTATATCATCACCAATAATGTGTCGGACTTTGCCCATGCCGAGCTAAAGCGCTTGGGTTATGAGGTCATTACACCCGAACAGCTATTGAGGTTACTAAGATCATGACGACTTTATCCATCCGCTTACCCGAAGATATGGCGGAAAAGCTCAAAAACATCGCCAAGATGCGCGACATCAGCCTAAACAAGCTGATGTTTGAACTTTCCACTCAAGCATTGGCAGAAGAAGAAGCCAAACAGCGTTTCCTGGCCGCCCAACTGCGGGGCAACCCCAAGCGGGCGTTGCAGTTATTGGAAGAACTCGACACATTAGGGCTTTAAACGAAACAATCTGCCTTACGGTGGGGTTGTCGCAAAGTGTGTCATTTCTCGTTCAAAACTCCAGATTAGGGATGCTTATCTTCAAGCTCTGCTTGGTGTGGTTGATACGTCAAGCAGAGCTTGAAGCTAGGCATTCCCAAGCAGAGTTTGGGAACGAGGTGTGAGACGCTGGAGCGTCTGGGGCGGCATTCCTACGCAGAGCGTTGGAACGATGACAAAGGCTGGCGTGCAACGGCTTTAGACGTTGCCGGGTCAGCAGTGTGGGAGCGGTTTTAGCCGCGTCGCCTAATTACAACTGTACCCCCAACTTACCCTCAGCCACGGCAAACGTCAGCCGCTTGCCATCACGGATAATCTCCAGCGGAATATCATGGCCTTGGGTGCGGGCTATCAGTTCAATCAGTTGGGCAGCACTCGTGATGGTTTTGCCCGAATAGTGGCTAATCACGTCACCCGCCTTTAAACCCAGCCGTTCAGCTTGGCTGCTTGGGAGGGCCTGAATAATCGCCATCCCTGTTAAGCTGTCTTGAAGTACCCGTCAATCCGCCGCCGCGTAACCCGCGTCTGGGCCTAAGCTGTCCAAACGGGTTTTGGTTTCGGCAGCGGTTAGTTTCATTTTTTCCAGCAAAACTTGGTAATTACCCAAAGCGGCCCACGAATGCGGATGCTCATGGCCTGTCGCGCGGGTAAATTGAATAAAAATCAGTAACGTGCGGCGCATCAGCGGCTCGGCCTCGTTGAGGCGGTTGGTGGCCTGTAACAACTGGGCGAGGTTGTTGAGGCCGATGGCGACATCGGGATGATCTTTGCCATAGCTGGCTTCATCGATCGCCAACGCACGGCGCATCAGCGGCTCGGCCTCGCTAAGGCGGTTGGTGGTCTGTAACAACGCGGCGAGGTTGTTGAGGTCGCGGGCGACATCGGGATGTTCCTTGCCATAGCTGGCTTCATCGATCGACCAGGCACGGCGCATTAGCGGCTCGGCCTCGCTGAGGCGGTTGGTGGCCTGTAACAACCTGGCGAGGTTGTTGAGCCGGATGGCAACATTGGGATGATCCTTGCCATAGCTGGCTTCAGCTATCGCCAAGCCACGGCGCATCAGCGGCTCGGCCTCGCTGAGGCGGTTGGTGGCCTTTAACAACAGGGCGAGGTTGTTGAGGTCGCGGGCGACATCAGGATGATCTTTGCCAAAGCTGGCTTCATCGATCGCCAAGGCGCGTCGCATCAGTGGCTCGGCCTCGCCAAAGCGGTTGGTGGCCTCTAACAACTGGGCGAGGTTGTTGAGGGCGGTGGCGACATTAGGATGTTCTTTGCCATAGCTTATTTCAAATATCCCCACGACACGGCGCATCAGCGGCTCGGCCTTGCTGAGGCGGTTGGTGTCCTGTAACAACTGGGCGAGGTTGTTGAGGTCGCGGGCGACATCGGGATGATCTTTGCCATAGCTGGCCACATCTATCGCTAAGGCTCGGCGCATCAGCGGCTCGGCCTCGCTGAGGCGGTTGGTTTCCTTTAATAACCAAGCGAGGTTGTTGAGGTCACGGGCGACATCTGGATGATCCTTGCCATAGCTAGCTTCATCGATAGCCAAGGCACGGCGCATCAGTGGCTCAGCCTCGCTGAGGCGGTTGGTGGCCTGTAAGGTAACTCGCAAAAAATACCCCACACTAATTTTTTAACAATACTGTTCAAAATCGATATATGCTACAAACACAATTTGACACATCGCAACCTAGAGCATGACCCATATATCTGAACAACATATTGCAACGATTAAAG
>JAPLRR010000001.1 GCA_026399075.1 Methylococcales bacterium | reverse complement strand
ATTTTCAAGCTTTCTTCAATTTCTTGAATGCGGAGCTGTAAAAATTCGGGTGGTATGGTATCGGGAACGTTAATGGTGATTTGCATATTTCACCTCATTGTGGTTTTATTTTAAAGGGGTGTGTCATTAGATTTTTAGTCTGGTAGTGTGCGCATCGCGCACCTTAAACCTTCGATAGGGAACGGGTTCAATTGATGCCACAATCTGCAATTGCTGGTTCTTGTTTGCCTTGCGGGTCAACAGGCTTACCGGCCACGATTAACGGTGCGCACAACTTAAGTGTTTCTTATCCAATTATTATCGCAGTTAATGGATATATGGGCTGTTTTGGCTGAGTAGTGGTGTCCAATCATAAAACGGCAGCGGCAAAACTACAAACCCATGCATAATCTTTATCCGAATCCGAATCAGCATTGCCATTGGAATTATCCTAAGCCATTACCGAGTCCGAACATTGAAATGTCGGGCACGAAAAGCATGTGCCCGACCTACCCGGCTATCCATTAAAGATGATGCAAAACACACGGATTCTCCTTTCTGAAAGAGGACGGTTTTTATTTAGGGCTTGGGTGTGCAAAACAGTCCGCATAAGCACTTGTCGTTTTTAACGGTTTAATTTCATTCTCCAATTCACCGCTTAACATTTCCTGCGCGACCTCCAAATCATAATGATTTTGCAAATTAAGCCAAGATTGCGCGTCTGTACCAAAGTACCGTGCTAACCGTAACGCTAAATTAGCCGTTAAGGGTTGTTTTTCGGCTAAAAAGTCTTCGATTTGTTGAATAGGCAAATGAATATCGTGCGCTAATTGAAAGGCGGTTAAATTAAAAGGCAACATAAAGTCTTCTTTTAAAATTTCGCTGGGATGGATGGGCGGTAAGTCGCGAAACATAAAAACTCCTTAGTGATAATCGACGATTTCAACATCAAAAGCGTTATTGTCATGCCATACAAAGCAAACACGCCATTGTTCATTGAATCTGATGCTATATTGTTCTTGTCTGTTGCCCGTTAATAGTTCCAAATGATTGGCGGGTGGAATTCGTAAAAAATCGAGCGTGGCGGCGGCATTGAGTTGAATGAGTTTGCGTAAGGCAACGCGCTGAATGGATTGCGGTAATTTCTTTGAAAACTTGCCGTTAAATAATTTTTCGGTTTCTTTGCAACTGAAGTTTTTTATCATTGACAGGCAAGTTTTTTGTGATTCAAAAGGAGTTGGGTATGCAAAACGGCTTTTGTGATGGGTTTCACTGCGTTTTTACCCATCCTACCGCACTATTACGAGTTACCTGACTGATAATAAGTCTGGTACTGTGCGCATCGCGCACCTTAAACCTTCGATAGGGAACGGGTTCAATTGATGCCACAATCTGCAATGGCTGGTTCTTGTTTTCTGCTTGCATGTCAACAGGTTTACCAGCCACGATTAACGGTGCGCACCCCACAACTTAAGTGTTTCTTATCCAATTATTATCGCTGTTAATGGATATACGGGCTGTTTTGGCTGAGCATGGGTGTCTAATGATAAAACGGCAGCGGCAAAACTACAAACCCATGCCACAATCGGTATCCGAATCCGCATAGCCAGTGGAATTATCCTAAGCCATTACCGAGTCCGAACATTGAAATGTCGGGCACGAAAAGCATGTGCCCTACCCGGCTTATCCGCCGCCTAAGTCCAATGTACATCAAACTTGCTACAGATAACCAATTAGGTTAATATTTTCTCATGGAAAAACAAACGCCCCACTGCAAATTGTCAGTCGTCAAGGCACTGGTTGAAGCTGGGAATGTCCGGGCAACGAAAGCTGCCCGTGAAGGGGGCACGGCGTTAGGATTGGACTTTGACAGCATGATTGCTGTAGTGCTGGAATTGACTTCGGCTGATTTCTATAAAAGTATGACCACCCATGCTGATCATCGGATTTGGCAGGACGTTTATCGGCCTGTTACGCCAATTGGTGAAATCTACCTGAAACTCACCGTGATTGATGATGTGCTCATCGTGTCCTTCAAGGAGTTATAAATATGCAATGCCCAACTTGTGCGGCGACGGAATTAGTACATGACACTAGAGACTTGCCGTATACCTACAAAGGCGAAACAACCATTATCCCGGCGGTGACAGGCGAGTTTTGCCCCGCCTGCGATGAATCTATTTTGAATGCCGCCGAATCGCGGCGTACCATGAATTTCATGCTGGAATTCAACAAGCAAGTTAATGCATCTATC
>JAPLRR010000102.1 GCA_026399075.1 Methylococcales bacterium | reverse complement strand
GCTCCCGATAACCGTGCTTCCCTGTTGGGTAGCTACCGGGAGTTTCTTTGGACACCCTTGCCTTCGCCTACATTTTCCCTTCTCACAGGGCAATGGCTGGACTTCCACCAACTAGCTGACTATCATGCCAGTCGCACCGCTCCAACCCAGCCTACGGGCTGCCTTGGCTATTAAGCGCAAATACCGCGACTCCACTTTGCTGCATCGGGTCTGCTTGCTACCGGACAGGATTGCCACTCGTTCCTAGTGCACCCTGATAAAACGTGTAAGCGTTATCGGTGTTGCTCATAATCTTCTTGGGGTCAATGTCTACATTATTTATAAACCTCGCAGGTCTTTATCCGGCTACTGGTTATTACCCCTATGTTGACTAAATCCGTTGCCCGAATTTCAAGATATAGAGTACGAAGTTGAAAAGGCGACACAAGATTCCCTCTCCCTTTGGGAGAGGGGTAGGGTGAGGGTATTTCAAATGTCGCTTTACCCGCTTCGGCTCCTACATGCACAATGTTAAAGCACTGCCAAACTTTTTCCGGTGCAGGCCATTAGTGCGCATAAACGTACCGAACGGGAATAGTTAAGTAACACGCTATTCAGGTATGGCGTATAATTCCCGAACGGGAATAATGAGTGATGGGGTGGATAATGGGTAATGAAAAATTACTGATCGGTAAAATTAGATCAGCCAAAGAGGTCGGCAGTATTGCAGCGCGCTTGAGGAAGGAACAGGCATTCACACAAGCTGATCTAGCCGGGCTCGCGCAAACCGGCAATCGCTTTATTAGTGACCTGGAGAACGGCAAAGGCACGGTGCAGTTTGATAAAGTCATGCACATTTTAGATTTGCTTGGCCTTGATGTGATGCTCGTGGAGCGCAAGTGATGCAGCGATTAACGGTTTATGCGGGTAATCGCCTGGTTGGCCACTTGAGTGCAGGGGATGCGACCGGCATGACCTTCGTCTATACGCAAAGCTGGTTGGAAAATGAAGCAGCAACACCGTTATCGCCAGACATGCCGCTTTCTGGGCAAACGTTTCAGGGTGAGCGGGTAAGGTCCTTTTTTGAGAACCTGTTACCAGAAGGCGATGTCCTCAACTTTATTAGCCAAGCCGTGCATATTTCCCCCACGAATATATTTGGACTGCTTGAGCGTTTCGGTGGCGATACCGCTGGGGCATTTTCGCTACTTCCTGAAGGGATGCGTCCATCCGACGGGCCACACTATTTACCGGTAAAAACTGATGCGATTCTGCAATGGTTTGACCGGTCAAGAGGCATTCCGCTTGATATTACGGGAGAGCAAGCCAGAATGTCTTTGTCTGGCGCCCAAGACAAGATGACCGTATTGATAGACTCAACAGGCGCACTGTCAATCCCCCTTGGCTCCTCGCCGTCCAGCCACATCATTAAGCCCTCCATAAGCCATCGCGGTGATGTGCCCAATACCGCGATTAATGAGGCCATGATCATGATGCTTGCCAGAGCGGTGGGGCTCGACGTTGCCGAGGTACGCTATGCGCCTGAGTTGGGTGCAGTCATTGTTACCCGCTACGACCGGGAAGTTGGCCAAAATGGTCTATTGCATCGCCTGCACCAGAATGATCTTTGCCAAGTGTTGGGGATTCCATCCAGCAAGAAATATGAATCTGAAGGCGGCCCCTCTTTACAAACCTGCTTTAAAGCCGTAATTGAGCGCAGCGCACAACCTGCGCTAGCCAAAAAACGCTTGATTGAATGGGTGGTGTTTAATGTCCTGACCGGGAACATGGATAGTCATGCAAAAAATTTATCACTGATGACTATCGGTGGGAGCACAAAACTAGCCCCTTTTTACGACCTGGTTTGCACTGCGGTCTATCCTAATCTGAGTCAGAAGTTCGCCTTTAAGATCGGCGGGGAAAACCGACCGCGCTGGATGATGTCCCGTCATTGGGATCGTTTTGCTATTGAAACCGATACCAAGCCACAATTTGTCAGCAAGGTGATGGCGGATCTGATCAAGCGAACCGAATCCGCTTTACCGAACGTTGTGGAAAAGCTTCAACCGCTCACCGTCAAGCCTGATGAACAGCTAATGATGGGGACTATTGAGAAATATATCCAGCATTCGTTGTTGCAGATGAAATCCAGACTGAATGATAAAACATCTGAATCTAGCAGTAACAAAGACCAATAAGCCCCCGACTTTCCCGATGGCCTCGGATGGGATTTGCTACCAGCACTTGCTAAGATTCCAAAACATAATTTATTTGCGCCATAAATGCGTAAGGTCTAAAAATCTTGGTTTTTCTATATACACGATTTTAAGCACTTCCAACTTTTTCCGGTGTCGGACAGTGTTGCGCCTAAACGTATCGGTCGGGCAAAGCAATGCCCATTATGGCTATCTGGGCCGTCATTTTGGTAGGGATGCCAAAGTCCAGTGCCATGGACAGTGACTTAGACAACGCTATTGTGCTTGATTTAGTATTGCCATATAGAGTGCGAAGTTGGTAAGGCGACACAAGGTTCCCTCTCCCTTTGGGAGAGGGCTAGGGTGAGGGTATTTCAAATGTCGCTTTACCCGCTTCGGCCCCTATAATCGGCTTTACGCTTGCTTAGCCAGTTTTTGAAGTGTTTAACCACAATATCGGTAATAGAGTTGTAGGTCGGGCAACAGTTTTATCTTTGCCCGACATTACAGAGTATCCAATGATAAAACGGCCGCGTCAAAACCACAAATCGATGCCACATTTGAGTGTTCGAATAGGCATTGCCATTGGAATTATCGGAAGCCATTACCGAGTCCGTGCATTGAAATGTCGGGCACGAAAAGCATGTGCCCGACCTACCGCTATGCGGCGTCAAAACGCTGTTGAACGTTGCCTTTTCGTTATCGAAAAAACGGTATGCCCCGAGTGTTTCCGCCCAACCCCGACATGCGGCGGGTATGCTGGTTTGTGGGTGCTGGCCTAGGCGGTCCAATATTTAAACCAGGCGCCTGTTCAAACGTTGGTCGCCCAGTTCGGCGGTGCCCACTTCTTCTTCTGCCCAGTTTGTCATGGTATTTTGCCCCTTGCCTAAATAACCATTGGACAACGAAGGGTCATCGCAAGTTGTGTATAACGATGAGCGCAGAGCGTGGGAACGATGACAACATCAGGCCTTTTCGGCGCAATACGGGAGTACCGGGCTGTGCTTCACTTGGAATGACTATGCTGGCTTACTAACCTTTCGCCAACGTCTTTGCTTTATCTAGAGCCAATTTGAACAAGCTCTCCACGAACCCGCCTGCATCACGGACTTTAAAGTCCAACCGCCAGTCATAGTCGTTACCAAGTACCGCA
Source organism: Methylococcales bacterium (assembly GCA_026399075.1). Taxonomy (GTDB): domain Bacteria; phylum Pseudomonadota; class Gammaproteobacteria; order Methylococcales; family Methylomonadaceae; genus Methylobacter_C. Next base: position 6,687 of record JAPLRR010000102.1, on the reverse strand, counting down.
ATCGCCACTTGGGCTTTGAAGAAGTCACCACTTTCTATTGCTATTAACCTGGATGAAAGACTTACCTTTTTCACATCGACTACATCACCGGCATGTCGGGCAACATATTCGCCTAGCGCTAGCATGTCTTCGACACCATGTTTGAGTGCTTCCAGAGTGACTTTGGCACTTTCAAACGCCGCCGCCGCCGTTCCTTGCTTCACCGCTTCAAGACCTTGCTTTGCGGCTTCCAGAGCAAGATAAGTCGCAGACTGCCCGATCTTCTCCAGATCAGCTTCAGCCTGGGTCAGCCCGTCCCGTCCAGTGGTTTCAAGCGTTGTTAAAGTCTGTTGTGCGCTTTGCCAGAGAGTGTACTCGGTACTTTGTTGAATACCATTCAGTGTTTGTTTTGCCGCCTCCAGCACCCCATATTCAATGCCGACCTTAGTGGCTTCGACTGCGTTTTTCGCGCCTTTCAACGCGAGATATTTCCCGCCCGAACGGACAAGCTCCAGCGTATCTTTAGCGCGTTGGAACACCGTAAAATCGCCACCAATTCGCACGATGTCTAACAACTTCTCGGCTCCCCACAGTATGCCTTGTGCGCCTCGCATTGAAATTTCCAACCCACAAATATCTGCTAAAAGAACGGCAGCCCTAAAACCCTCGTACCATTCAAGATGGTCAAGCTCGGACTTATCTCCATCTATATCGTGTTGTAACGAGCCTACTTTTTCCCTTGCATTCCTCACATCTGACGCCGCGGACCCCATGGCATTATCGTATTTACGCTGGGCATCATCCACCGCCTGCTGGGCACTGCGCATGGCTTTATCGTAATCGGCCTGAGCCTGGTTTAGTGCGGCCTCGGCTTTGCGCATGGCTGTGTCAAAATCGCCTTGCATTTTGCCCACGGCATTTTGGGCGTCTTGCAGGGCCTTATCGTAGGCCGCCTTTGCTTGTGAGAGTTTCTGATTTGCCGCTTCAAGCGCATCCGTATATTTATTTGTTTCTTCAGCCACACGCCTGGAGCACAGTCGAAGATTTTCATCTGCTTTAGCTTGGGCATCGTTGAGTGTTTGCATGGCCTTATCATACTGTTTTTTGTAAATATTCTCAGCCGCATCTACCTTTAGCTGCGCATCATTAATATCTCCTTCGACCACGTTAATTGCAGCGTGGATCTTATCCGCCACCGTGTTTTTGAGATAAGCGGTCAAGGTATTATCAAACTGCGAGGAAAGAAGGAAATCGAGCGATGAAATTTGGGTGAGGGTTCCCTGGCTTTCGCCGTGGACTACATATTTAATTTGCCCGAAGAAAGATTCCTCGAAGTGGAATTTCACCCCGTGCTTTGAAATATCGACCAATAACCCCGCTTCAAGCCCTAAGAAATCAAATGCACCGTCGATCAATACCGCTTGTTTGTCAGCAGTTAATTCTAAGTCTAGGTCGGCGTTCTTCCCCAGTTCGCCCCGGATTTTCAGCGGCCCGAGTTCCAGCGTGTCAATATGACCTTTCGCCACCATCCCTTGGCTGCTAAAGCGCGTGTAGATCGAAGCCGTCTTGCCAAAGAGTATCAACTTGCCACCGAAACTGAACCCCGGTTCAAAGATGATCGTCCCGATACTACAGCCAGTCGGCGCACAATAAAGTTGGAGATCATGGATTTCGAAGAAATCTGGCACATCTCCCGGTTCCAAGTGCAAACCAGTGATGGTTTTCGCAAACTCAACGAGATCTTGCGGCGTAAGTTGGGAAAGGCTTCCAAGCAATATCTCATGACTTGGATCTTCCGAAATGCTCAGCGCCATCTGCGCTTCCACGTTGCCCAATTTCAACCCACCGGCAAAACCGAACTCATCGGGTAGCCCGGTCGAAACAAACTGGGCATAATTGATCCCAAGCTGGAGGGCGAGGGCCGGGCCTATCTTTAAATGCTCGATCCCGAAAGGTTCTTCCCACCAATTCTTCAGCGTGGCCGAACCTCTGGCTTCGGCTACTCCGACTTCCAGCTTCAAATCGAAGTGCAGCGGCTTGCTTTGCTTCGGCAGACTGACATCCAACCCAAAGACGAGGTCAAGCGCCGGTTGGGGCTGGATAACAATCATGATTCGGAATGGATCGCAGCTTACCGATTTGCCAAGCTTGAGTTTGGTGTTCTCAAGGGCGATAGCGATATCGGTGCCTGTGCCCCCAAAATGGGCGCTGAACATCAGGCCACTTTGCGTCGAGCCTGTCAGGTTCGAAAGCTCCTGAATTTCCTCAAGAACCGCCATCAACTGGAGCCCTTTGCGTACCGGGAAAGCGTAATCAGCATCGAGTGTCGAGCAATCGGCGCTTGCGTAGACAAACGCGAGTTTGCGGAAGCGCAAACTGTCCACGAACGATCCCTTGGCTTCCGGGAAAATTGTCGATAGGCCGAACGATGCGGCATGTAACCCGGCATAAAGCACACAAGTCCAGGAACCCCCCAGCTTTTCGTACCCGGCTTTGCACTCAACCTCAAGGCCTTCAATCTTTGCCGTGCCGATGATGGCAAATTCCACCGGTTTGCCGCTGGAGGCTTTGTAAATCTGAAAGTGCAGTTTTGCGGTCTCGATTTGAACCGGGCCAATATCCAGCTTGCCCAGGCTGCCGGTAAAGGCAACGCCATCGGGCGAAATGAGCGCAATCACCTCGCAGTCATGCCCGTGAATGTTGACACTGGCGATAAGTGTCAGTCCTTTTGTCAGTGCAACGCTGGCAACTGAACCATCGGCTGTGGCCAAGCCCAGCAAAACATCTTTAAACGTGACATCAAACTCCGGCAAAGCAAGCTGCTCGCCGGTAATGCTGACAAAAATATCGTTCAAATCATCCAGGGTAAAATCTTCCGCCTCGGCATACAGCCCCACGAATTTGGACGCGAGCTTGCCGCCAAGGCCAAAGCTGCGGGAAGCGGTGGAAAAGCTGGCGGAGAGTTCGACATCATTTTGCGTACCCAGATCGAGTTGGGCTTCAAGATAATCGAGCTTCAATTGATCCAACCCAAACAATCCCTCAACCTCTTCGCAAACCGCGCTGGCATGCAAAACACCGTTGTTATAGGCAAGCAAACAGTTCAGTAGTATGGGGTTTTTGCTGCCCAGTCCGCTGATTTCGAGACTGCCAGTCAAGGTGGCGCGGCAGAACCAGCCAAGGCTCATGGTCAGATAGTCAATCCGGCGGCCGATGGTGATCTGCAGCCCAGCCTTAGTCAGGGTCAGGCCCTCGGCAAGCGGTACATGAAAACTGGCCGCGCTGGTGAGGGTTAAATAATCGGGTTCGATTTTGCCCGCCAAGCCCTGTTCCCCGATACCGATTTCACCGCTCAGGAATACTCCCTTGTCCAATTTCAGCAGGTCGCGCAACGGTGCCAGCGGGCCGCTGTCCATGCGTAAGGTTCCGCTGAAGCTGACTATGTTTTCGCTGCCCGCAGTGTCGGGCTGATGCTGAAGGTGGATATTCACATCGTCGAAAATAAACAAATCGACGCCTTCACATTCAAAATCCTTGAACAACTGGCTAAAGCTGAAATTCTTCGGCTCAAGCTCAAGCGTGGCAAAACGGCGGCCATCGTTGAGCAGCGCGCCTTTTACCGGCACCTCGGATTTTCCCAAGGCCGTTGTCATGGCCGCAAACGGTAAGCCATCCGGTGGGGTGGTGGTGGTTACGGTATGTTCCGAGCCAGATGCAAGTAACAAGCCGTCATGTCTATCAGTTGCTTTAATGGATACCGCACGAGGGGTGACTTGGTCGAAATCCAGGCCGTGTATTTGAATTTCGCCATTGCTCAGTTGGTCAAGCTTAGGTTTTGTGGGCACAATCAGCGCAGCAAATAGAAGCTTTTTGGGAATTTTCTTTGCCGGTGGCTTGGCCAATTCTTCAAATACTAGTTTTTCGGCAAAAGAGGGGGGTACGGCTTGAAAAGGATCGAATTTCACCGTGTTGGGAGGAATGCTATCTGGCGATGATGAATCTGTATCTTGGTAGCTGTATTCGATTTCGGTCGCCAGCCAGCTTGCATATTTGCCTGGTTGCAACTGCATACAGCTAACGGTAACGTTAAGATAGATAGTTCTATTGTTAGCATAATGGCGCAGATTCTCCTCGAATATAAGCATCTGGCTGTTCGCGGCGGCGGTGCCAAAAACGAGGTTCTTAATGTTTTGCGGGGTTTTATAATCCTGAGAAGGGCCTAAGGAATGCGCCACCAGATGCAGCCACTCGTATTCTATATTGGTCACATCCAGATCTAGGGATTTGGCTACATCCTTTCCTGACTTGTTTTTCATTAACTTTATCTGGCTTGGGAAGCGTTCTTGTCCACACCAAGCTAGAACTTGGTTTTTTGTCACTGTCGCCGTGAGAGTGCGTTTCTCTGAGTTCTGGATATAATTATCATCGAATAAATCATTATGAACTTTAAGCGCCTTTGTGTTAATCGGCTTGACTAACGATATGATATTGCTCGGATCAGCGAACGTTTCGAAAAAAGGGTAGATTCCGGTTTTAACTTGCCCCGCCGGTGCTGTTGTGCTTAATTGTGTCTCGCAGTGGTTCCTTTTTTTATTGTTAGATTCATTCAGAACAGTTTGCGCTTGATTCAGTTTACTTTCAGTTCTAAAAACCACAGTTCGTCGCAGCCGTGGAGAATTATCATAGCGCCCCCAAGGATTTCCAGAAACTTTGTCATATTGCACAGGAGTTATATTAAGCAGGTCTCCTTTAAAATCACTCCACCAAGACCTAACCTTTACATTTCTGTTGCTTGTAATGCAAACACTGTAATTATCGCTGTATAGGGTAAGCGAAGTCGGTTCCGTTGCAGTATCAAGATCACTTTCCTTCAAATACCATTCACGAGTGTCTTGGCCGCTAGAATCGGCTTCTTCCTGCACTTTTTTACAATCGGATTCATTATTAACAATGAGGCATTTTATCACCCTACTGAAAAGCAAGTATGTTGCCACGTAATAATCTCCGGCACCATCCTTCTGCCAGCGGATATAATCTATACCTTTTTTGGTTCTTATTGTTCTCATATAAGGCATTTTAATTCTCCTATTACAGCGGTTTTATTTTAGACAAGTTACTAGCAATATCCAAAGAAACAAATGCTAGTCATTGTTTTTCCTGAAAGTCTTATATAGCCAGAGAGTTTCATCGGTAACGGCTGAGAATTAAAACAGCTGTAACAGTTTATTTTCTGAATACCAAGAAACCCGCGCAGTGCGGAATAGCGCAAGCGTATTGCGCCGGATGCAAGCTATGCCAAGGCGTATGGCGCAATTGCGCCCTGATCGTGCCGGGGTAACTCCATTGCTTCAGCCGGCAACCTCGTTGCTAGGCAAGGAAGCTCCATTGCTGCCTCAGGAAGCTTTTTTCCTTGCCGGGGAAGCTTCATTCCTTCCTTGCCAAGCTCCGTTGCTGCCGTCGGCAGGATTTTTCCTTCACGGGAAAGCTCCGTAACTGCCAACGGCAGCTTTTTTCCTTGCCGAAGAAGGTTCGTTCCTTGCCTTGAAAGCTCCCTTGCTGCGTCAGGCAGCAATGACGCTAGGCAAGGAAGCAAAAAAGCTTCACGCCCTAGTCGGCTTGTCAGCCTTGACCGGTTTGCTGCGGGCATGGTGGTCGGTGAGTTCGGCCAAGGCGTCTTCGAGCTTGCCGGTGAGGGCATGATGGGTCTTGAGGCGTTTGAGGACGTTGCTTTCATGGCCCAGGCTTTCGCGGGCGGCGGCGAAGCGAGAGTCTTCCAGGATGCCGAGGACGCGACGGCCTGGGATGAGCACCTTGTCGAGACATTGCAGCGCGGTGATATCGCGGCGCATTTCATCGAGATCGAAACTGGGCGGGAGGATTTCCGGGTGTTGCTCGGCGATGGCGAGAGCCTTGAGGACAAAAATCAAGTCTTTTTCGCTGTAGCGCGGCATGGCTTGGCACTGTTCGGCGGTCAGTTCGATCAAACCGGGCAAGGTGGCTTCGACCTCTTTGAACAGACCTAGGACTTTATCCACTTGCTCCTGGGTGATGACTACATCGATACGGTTTTCGACCATGGCAAAGTATCCCTAATATTTTTATGGGAAATATGGTTGCACAGAGCCGTCCCCTTGTCAATTTGTTGCCGAACACGTATGGGTAGAGTAAGGAGTAGGCTTACGCCTATCCCTAGTGTGCCCGGCATTTCTATTTCTATAGGGGTAGAGAAGAGCCTCCAGACTCTCCCCTCCCTCCGAACCGTGCGTGCGGTTCTCCCGCACACGGCTCTCCAGTCGATAGTTTCCTCATCGGGATAGGCCCGCTTCCGCGTGGGCTTCAACCATTGTGAAAAGTCCCAAGCTCGCGAAGTAGGCATTTGTCCAGTGCTGATGGTCTTGGATATTTCGTCCTGTCCCCCCGCCCTTCTTTTGATACTTGCGCAAAATACTTCGTAATCTGCGGCGTACAAAGCCATCCATTGCCCTAAGCTCATTCTTCTTGACATGTTTAAAGTAGTTAAACCAGCCTCGAAGTATCGGATTAAGCTTTTCGATAACGGTTGTTATGCCAACCCCCTGACTTCTTCTGGTATAAAGCCTTATCTTGTCCCGCATTGCTGTTAAGCTTTTCTTGCGTACTAAGCGCATACCTTTCTTGAAGTTGTAACCCAGAAAGTCAAATCCGTTGGGGTCTTCATTTTCGTTAACT
>JAPLRR010000066.1 GCA_026399075.1 Methylococcales bacterium | reverse complement strand
CGTTACGGCCTGCTCTTTTGCTGTTTGGAAACTCACGACACCGTGTTACCACGATGCCGCTTCCTCATACTACCAAGGCGTACGGACAATTCCTTGGACGGGACTTTAACCCGCTAGATTTATTGCTGTTACTGCGAACAGCCAGGGCCTTTATTTTATGAATTGCTTGAAAAATCAAATGGTGGTGTAAAACTTCTAAAAGTAAGTCACTTAGATGCCTTTCTTCAAGAGTTGTATTTTCATACAACCAGCAATAGCTATCAGTCTTCGGCCTGGGGCTATTCAACCGTACCCAATAGACCACTGACAAAAGGACTCAAGACTTTTCCAGCAAGCACCAAAGCACAAAAAGCAGAGAAACGCCGCCCTGTTCAACTTTTCTTGGCTGATTTCTCTCATAACCAAGAACGCCCATCTATTAATGACATGCGTTCAACAAGCTGGGCATCTCTTGCAGGCATGTGTTTCATCAATTCGCTTGAAGGCTATACCATCATCCGAATTGATCTTGAAAATCATCATACAGTGGAAGGCATTATTGCAGAGTTTTTTAAACTTGTCCGAGTTGTTGACCCCCAAGCCCCATCATGCGCAATTAGCAATATGGACGACAGTGTCGCTGCTGGCACAATTATAGCCAAGGCAGTCCAACGAATTTTCGATGTCTTTAAAAGAGGCCGTTATGTTCTTATTTTGGATTTGGTGGAGTCGTTCGGACGTCCACAAATGGTCCATCACGGTATGCTTTCATCTAAAATTACAACCGAGGATAAGACCGAGGATAAGAATGATCACGCCGACCAATGCCGGGCAGACATTGCCGATACCAATTCAACCGGGAAAACCAAGTCTGAGGAAGAACGCTTTAATGATCAAGCTAGCAATCTAAGGATTTTTATTAATGAATTACTAGGCTTTGACCATAAGAATGACCCACTATCCCCTAATCGCTATTGGGATTCTTATGTGCTGGTTACGGCTGACAAACCGCGTCATAGACACTTGGTGCCGGGTAGCGAATCTACATCATATGACGTAATAAAGACACATGTAATTGAGCCTTTAAAAGAACTTATTAAGTATAAATACCATCATATCTACATATATAAACAGGATCAAGCAAGTTCCACAACTAACAATAAGTACGCTAACCTTATAGCGGATGATTTTTTACCCGATAGCGGCGACCCCTCCAATAATTTAGCCGAATGCTGGAAACAATTCTATAACCCCCTCCCAATACCTTCTGCCATGGCTGATCAAAGATCATTGGATCGTACACATAACGTACTAACCCTATTGAATACATTTAGAGGGGGTGATGATGTTCGTAGTAAAGTGGAAAAGCTAAGCCAACTAGGTACTATCGGGGCTTTTATCTGTTTGCTCTCAATTTTCCGTCGCCCCCGAGCATTGCCCTTGTTACGCTCAATGATAGAACGGTGGGGATTACGTCAAATTGGTGACTTCAATTCCGACGAAAAGAATGAAGTTGAAAATAAGGATAGCAATAAATCAATAGTCCCAGAAAAAGACGCGATGAAAACACATCAAGCAATTGATGAATTATTGCAGTTAATTGCAATTTCTCCCCAAGCAAAAAATAAAACAGGTTCCGATAAGGCGTGTCAAGAGACTTCAGAGGCCGCGTTGCAAAATCATAAAAGGAATGTTATTACCGATCTAAGCCACGATTTACAGGAGCCTTTAGTTGTCACACCTCAAAACAATGGAAAAGGAAATGATAGTACGGATAAAAAAGACGAATCACAGGGGGCTTTAGGTGTCGTGTCCCAAAACCATGAAGGCGGAATTGTTTGGCTGTTTCGCGAAGTGTATGAGGCCTCATACGATGCGCTTACTGAAAACATCCACAGTAATGCTTGGATAGAGGAATGGAAGAAAAAAAATAACGAGCCGTTATCATCTACTGCGGCAATTATGGACGGTACTTTGAGCATAATCTGGCATTTATTTGCTGCCCGTAGTTATTACGTTGACGTATTTCTCGCTACCCATGATATGCGGGCATTTTGGGAATATTTATATCACCGGGTCTCTGCAATCCGCGTAATTACTTTACTGATCACCATCATTGAAAAGGAGAATGCAGGTGACAACAATAATTCCATTTGGGATGAGCTAAATAAGCACTGTAAAACACTTCGGCATCAAAATAATACTGAACAGTTAAAATATAAAAATCTACCGGATAATAGCGATTTTGAAGAGAATCACTTCGTTTGGTATGCTTGGGTACTGGGTATTTTTGACCCTATTAAACAAGACGTAGGAGAAAACCTTAAACAACTTACTGATGCTGAGCAATTAAAATGGCATTTTAAAATCCTGCGCAAAAACTCTTTGAACACACTGCTGATGGCGATAAAAAAGAACAAATTGCTGTTTCGCATTGAAGCAGCACCAGATAGCGTTTTAGCATGGTCGCGTCAGTTTATTAAATCTGAATTAAACAATATGCAAGAAGTTAGCGGATATCCTTATGAAAAAGAAGGCCCTGAAACTTGTATTGGGGATACCGTAAAAGAACTTTTGCAATTGTTTACACGGCTAAAAACCCAAGCCCTTTGTTCAAAGATGGATTACAAAGCGATTTTGAAAGATTGTTGTGGCCTAGATTTGCCTGCTGAATATGACTCGAATGAATTCAAACAACGTTTAGAGAAAAAGCGGAATTGCTTTAAGTTCGTGATTTACTTTTTAAAGAGCGACAAAATTGAAGAAGTTGTTAACGGTGCTATAAACCAAGCAGGGCCAGATAGTTTTGAGAATCTTGCTGTCCTTTTATCCGAAGAAAACAAAAATGATCTTAACATTGCCCTCATTGAAAACGATAAAGACAAAATAACTGAAAAACTCCATAAAATAATCTTTGATAACGCAAAAAAACAATTGAATGATCTTTTTAACATTGCGCTGTGCCTCGTTGAACCTTGCGACACACTCGCCGAGGAGCACACAGGTTTTATCCTTAGTCAACTAAATGATATTGGCAGATCAAACTCTGACCAAGTTAATAACTGGGTAAAAAAATCGATGCTAAGGGCATACGAGTTGAGCTGTAGGGCACTTTTTAAAGAGTGGACATTTTGGCAGCCCTTACTGGAACGTGGTGATTCTTATTCAAACAAAAAGGTGGCGGAGGAGAAGAAGAAGATAACGGCATTACTAAAAGCCGAAAGCCACTCTGTGCTTTATGAAAACTTGCTTCGTGAAACGACTGAAACCAACACGGAGGATGTAAAGCATCGCTCCACTGCACTTACCATCAGGGCGCGGGCATTGTATCTGCGTGGACACTTTCCACAAGCACACCATTTTATCGATCTTGCATCAGCAGGATTATTTCCTGATCGTATCGAACATTGGACACTTATCAGTGTGATGCACATCGTCAGGGCAGAATTGCTTGCCATTAGTGCAAATGAACACTATTTTTCGTTTTCTGAACATGACCAAGTCAAGAAGAAGCTTATAGAACAAGGTTTCATAGAAATTTTAGACAAACTAAATAATACAAAAAAACCGAAAATTGAAGCTATGGCACTTAAAGATCTGCCGCTTCGAAATTTCCCCGAAGAACTTCAATATTTTTCCACTATTGCCAAAATACTTGAACCTATTGCAGCTTCATCACTAAAAAAAATTGATCGTGCTGAATCAGAATTGCATAATGCAGAAAAATTACTACGTAGCATGGCGCACCAAAGCAACTGGCTTATCTACATGGAATTTGGTTTGGCACAAGTTCAAATTGAAAAAATGCTGTTTGAAATGGAATTGCTATTTTTATCACGGCGGCCATTAACCGTTACCGAATATCTGAAAAAGAGCGGCAAACTCGAACAAAAAATTCTCGATGCTATGCAAAGGTTGCGCAACATTTTAGATATTATCCCTTACGATTCACGTCAATTGAACGATATTGACGAGAATGAGCGCAGTGCTGGCCGATCAATGTTCAAACTTGAGTGCAATACTTTCAAACTTTGGCGGCAACTATATGTAGTTGGGTCTTTTTACTCAAGTTTATTGAACCGACTGTATGGGCATGATCAGCCACCAAGGGAGAACCCAACAATCTTTAAAGTTACGGAAGAATTCCTCGAAGATTGCTTTAATAATACACTGGGCAGCTATAACGGAATGAAATATTCAGCGCAATGGAAGTTATGGTGTACTGCAATGCGTTTTGAAAGATTTGGAGATGATGACAATATGGGCACATTCAAATTTCAAAACCCAGGAAAAAAAAATACCCTCAAGTATCTTTCATTTGGTGTGATGGTTATTGATGTCATGGGTAAGGAATGTGCAAAAGCTAAAATTGAAAAGATGTGGTGTATACGACGTGATCAAAAAGGCAAACCCAATCCTACATCCTGCAAATGATATAACTTACCCAAGTACGTGAAATGATTTTTCAGTGTAGGTGCGGATTTATCCGCACCTATAGACGCCCAGCTTTATTTATGCACGTTCCTTATCGTTTCAATTATAGGTGCCGAAGCTGGTAAAGCGACATTTGAAATACCCTCACCCTATCCTCTCCCAAAGGGAGAGGCAATCTTGTGTCGCCTTACTAACTTCGTACTCTATAATTTACACTGGCACTGCCTCAGAAAATGACAGGGGTGCCTAAGGTTGCTTAAAAAAATCTAGCCGAAAGTATGCCTGACATGGATAGCCCCCCCCCCAGCAAATATTTTCTTCCCAGCCTTAGAACCCGTGTAAAATATAAAGCCAGTTGTTTTGATGGCCTGCCTAGATCAGGAACAAACAATTGCCAAAATTTCTAGGCTGTTCGGGGTACGCTGGTTGCAAAACTGGGGTGGCTATACGAGCAGCGTAGATGGACAATCGGCTATTTTTAACTGGGGATCACTTCAATCAAGTTGATTTGCCCATAACATTCCTTATCCAAACATCCGCTTCGCTTTAGGCGATAACTTCTAACATCCAGATGAAAAGAAAGATAGCTATATTATTTGTGGTCTCATTGCTTGTTGTGATTAATTTCAGTATTTGGAGTTATATCAACAACCCCCTGCAATTGCAGCCGTGGACTAAGACCACCATGGGTGTCACTTATGACCCTATGCGCAAACAAGACACCCAAACCAGCAACACCTATCCCAGCGAAGCCGATATGGATCGTGATATGGCGTTGCTGGCTGATAAAGTCCATGCCATCCGGACTTACAGTATGCTCAAAGGGCAGCATAAAATTCCGGAACTGGCCGCCAAGCATAATCTAAATGTCACTTTAGGTGCTTGGATAGATGGCAACTTGGAAAAAAACCGCCAAGAAATTGAAACCCTGATTGAGGCAGGCCGCCAAAATAACCCCAAAATTATCCGGCTGATGGTCGGTAATGAGGTGTTGTTACGGGATGACATCCCCAAAACCGCGCTGTTTGAGTATATCCGCGAAGTCAAAAAACGTAGTTGGCGGCCTGTCAGCACTTCCGAAACCTGGGATGTGTGGCTGAAAAACCCGGACTTGGTCAACGAGGTTGATTTTATCGCCGTGCATCTTTTGCCGTATTGGGAAGGCATTGCAGCGGATGATGCCGTTGATTATGCCTTGGATCGTTTTCATGAGGTGCAACAGGCTTATCCAAACAAACCGATCATTATCACCGAGGTAGGCTGGCCTTCTGATGGCCCGCCGAATAAACATGCTACGGCTTCGGTGTCCAACCAAGCCAAATTTTTGCGTGATTTCTTAAACCGCGCTGATGCCGAAAACATCACTTACTATATTATTGAAGCTTTTGACCAGCCGTGGAAAAAATCTATTGAAGGCTCGGCGGGCGCGTATTGGGGTATTTTTAATGCCGACAGGCAAGCCAAATATCCGATGGACGGCGATGTCCTGACCATGCCCGGTTGGCGCAACTGGGCGGCTGGTGCGGCAGTGTTTAGCATCTTGTTGATGGGTGTGTTTTTATTTACCCGTAGCACCCTTAAATTACCTGGCGTGGTGTTTTTTGGCTTGATTGCCAATATGGCGGTGTCGGTCATTTTCTGGTCAGCTTCTATTGGTGCGCAGCAATACCAAACCAAACTGGGCATCTTGTTTTGGGGCTTGATGATTTTGATGCAGGTGATGGCGGTGGTTATCCTGTTAATAGAGAGCCTGGAAATTGCCGAAGTAGTTTGGCACCGCAAATCCGCACGGACATTTACACCGCTAAAACCTAGCGCCGATTTTAAATACCCGAAAGTTTCCTTGCATTTGCCCATCCACAATGAACCACCGATGATGGTGCGTAAAACTCTGGAGGCTTTGGCCAAGGTTGATTACCCTAACCTTGAAGTGTTGGTGATGGACAATAACACCAAAGACCCGGCGATTTGGGAGCCTGTACGCGATGATTGCGAACGTTTGGGGCCGATGTTCCGGTTTTTCCATTTGGAAAACTGGCCGGGGTTTAAGGCGGGCGCCATTAACCATGCCTTGGAACAAACCGCCAGCGATGCGGAAATTATTGCCGTGATAGACAGTGATTATGTGCTGTCGCCAGACTGGCTAAATAGCATGGTGCCGTATTTTGACAATGAAAATGTCGGCTTTGTGCAATCACCCCAAGATTACCGTGACCGCGACCAAAGCACTTTCAAGTCATTTTGTTATTGGGAATATGCTGGCTTTTTTAATATCGGCATGGTGCAACGTAACGAATACAACGCCATTATCCAACATGGTACGATGACCATGATCCGAAAGTCGGCCTTATTGGAAGTCGGCAAGTGGGCGGAATGGTGTATTTGTGAGGACAGTGAGCTGGGTTTACGTTTGTATGAAGCCGGTTACGATTCGGTTTATGTCAAAGACTCCTTTGGTCGTGGGTTGATGCCTGACACCATGTCCGGCTATATGACCCAACGCTTCCGCTGGGTTTATGGTGCGATGCAGATCATTAAAGGCCATTGGCGCAGCTTTTTGCCAACCAAAAAATCACCCCTAACAGCCGCACAGCGCTATTATTTTATCGCCGGATGGTTGCCGTGGTTTTCTGATGCCTTGGCGCTGCTGTTCACCACCGCCAGTTTGGTGTTGACTGGCATCATCCTGTCCGACCCTGAACATAGCGAATTGCCTGCCAATGTGTTTTTGATGCCCACTGTCGGCCTGTTCACGTTTAAGATTTTGCGGGGCTTATGGCTGTACCAAGCGCGGGTACCGTGTTCGGTTTGGCAATCGCTGGGCGCGGCACTGACTGGTTTGTCCTTGACCCATACCGTCGCCAGGGGCACGGTGCAAGGTTTGTTTACCTCCGGCAAACCGTTTATGCGCACCCCAAAATATGAAAAACAAGGGCCGTTATTTACTGGCTTGATCACTATCCGGCAAGAGTTGTTTTTGTTGCTCGTGCTAAGTGCAGCTATTGTGGCAATGTGTTCCATTGAGCGTTTCGACAATTTAAGCGGACGTTTATGGATAGCCGTATTATCGGTGCAAGCCGTGCCTTATGTGGCGGCTTTACTCACATTGCTAATCAGCATTGCACCCAACTATGGCAGAAAGTCAAAATTGCTTGCTGAAGAGCTGGACGAATAAGCGCCCTAGCCTACCCCCAAATAAGGGTGTCGTAAAAGGTCGGTTGGAATGAATTCAATGAATTCCATCATATTGATTTTGTTGGGTTACGCTGCGCTAACCCAACCTACAATTTGGCTTTTATGACACCCTCCAAATAAAGTGCGGCGTGGTTTACCACCCAGCCATGCCGCACAGCCAGTTTTCCATCAGGAACACCACTATGACCCTTATCCGCCAAGACGACTTTATCCAAAGCATTGCTGATGCCTTGCAATACATCTCTTATTACCATCCTTTGGACTTTATCCAAGCCTTGGATGCCGCTTACCAAAAAGAGCAAAACCCGGCCGCCAAAGATGCAATGGCGCAATTGCTGATCAATTCGCGCCTATGCGCCCAAGGGCATAGGCCGATATGCCAAGACACTGGGATAGTCACGGTGTTTATTAAAATCGGCATGGCAGTGCAATGGGCAACAACCCTCAGCGTAACGGAAATGGTCAATGAAGGGGTGCGCCTAGCCTACAGCAACCCCGACAATGTATTACGCGCCTCAATATTGGCCGACCCCGCAGGCAAACGCATCAATACAGGCGACAACACGCCAGCGGTGGTGCATACCGAATTGGTCTTGGGTGATAAGGTTGAAATCAATATCGCGGCCAAAGGCGGCGGTTCAGAAGCCAAAGCCAAATTTGTGATGCTCAACCCGTCAGACAGCATTGTCGATTGGGTGTTAAAAACCGTACCCACCATGGGCGCAGGTTGGTGTCCACCGGGCATTTTGGGCATAGGCATTGGCGGCACTGCCGAAAAAGCGATGATACTGGCCAAACAAGCCTGTATGGAAAGCATCGACATTCAAGACCTGATAGCGCGTGGCCCCAGTAATGCACTGGAAGAACTGCGCTTGGAGCTCTATACGAAAGTCAATGCCCTAGGCATCGGTGCGCAAGGCTTAGGCGGCTTGACAACCGTTTTGGACGTTAAAATCTTGGATTACCCCACCCATGCCGCCAACAAGCCCGTGGCGCTAATCCCCAATTGTGCCGCCACCCGACACGCGCATTTTGTGCTGGATGGCTCAGGCCCTGCGGAACTCAAACCACCCCGACTTGAAGATTGGCCGACCATCACTTGGGATGTGGGCGCAACGTCCCGCCGCGTTAATTTGGACACCGTAACCCAAGCTGAGGTGGCAAACTGGAAACCCGGCGAAACCCTGCTGTTAAGCGGCACTTTATTGACAGGCCGTGATGCCGCCCATAAACGCCTTGTAGACTTGTTGGATCGTGGCGAACCATTGCCCGCCGGTGTCGATTTTAATGGTAAATTTATTTATTACGTTGGGCCGGTTGATCCAGTGCGTGATGAAGTGGTGGGGCCAGCCGGGCCAACTACCGCCACGCGTATGGATAAATTCACCGAAACCATGCTGGCAAAAACCGGTCTGCGGGGCATGATTGGCAAAGCCGAACGGGGGCCTAGTGCCATAGCAGCTATCAAAAAACACCAAGCTGTTTATCTCATGGCAGTGGGCGGCGCGGCTTATTTGGTGTCAAAAGCCATACGCAAATCGCGCATTGTCGCTTTTGCCGACCTAGGCATGGAAGCCATCCATGAATTTGTCGTTGAAGATATGCCCGTCACCGTTGCCGTAGACACACTAGGCAGTTCCATCCACCAAACAGCCCCGTTAATTTGGCAGAAAAAAATCGGCTTAATTCCGGTAGTTGAGGCAGTTTAGCGTAACTTCCCCTAGGCAATAACGGCAGACCTGCCCCTATTAGGAGCCGAAGCGGGTAAAGCGACATTTGAAATACCCTCACCCTAGCCCTCTCCCAAAGGGAGAGGGGATTTTGTGTCGCCTTACCAACTTCGTACTCTATAACTCACTATTGACCGTTTGAGCTATAGCCAAGAATCCCATGTATAAACTCTGTTTTTATGTCCCCGAAACCCATCTTGAACCCATAAAGACGGCCTTGTTCGCCGCTGGTGCAGGCCATTATCAAGCGTACGACCAATGTTGCTGGCAAGTGCGAGGCGTAGGCCAATTCAGGCCGCTGGCCAATAGCCAGCCGTATATCGGCAAACCCCAACAACTGGAAAAAGTGGACGAATACAAGGTGGAAATGCTGTGTAGGGCGACAGTCATTAAAGCCGTTGTACAAACCCTGCTAAAAGCCCATCCTTATGAAGAGCCCGCCTATGAAGTCTACAAAATTCTGACGCTTGAGGATTTTTAAACCAAGAACTACGCAATGGATAGCACTACCTAATTTTCAATTAGTATGGTTAAACTTTCAAGGCAGACATTTCGGCCTGTGGACAGAAGATGAAGCCGATGCTTACCTACCTAAATTAAGGAAGACATGACTAGCCGCCCTGCTTGAAGGTAAAACAGCACAGCTTCAATGAAGGCCATTATTAAGTTGCCCTTTATTCGACAATATTCAATAATTTGTTGAAGATTTCAACAATATTGGAGATCACTATGTCTACCATGAATTTCAGCATACCCGATGACGTTAAAAATGCGTTTAATGAAGCCTATCAAGGCCAAAACAAAAGTGCTGTTATTTCCGAATTGATGCGTGAAGCAGTAGAACGTGCCCAGCGTAAACAACGCAGTCTCGATGCGGTTGCAAGTATACTGGAACGGCGCAAGCATGCACCGGTACTCACCGAAGAGGAATTTCGTGCGTTACGGGAAGAAGGCCGCCCATGATTTTGGTGGTTGATGCCAGTGTCGCAATCAAATGGTTCTTTCAGAACCGGGACAATGAAACTGATTGCGGCTTAGCATTGACCATTTTGGCACAGGTGGGCGCTGGGCAAATCCAACTACTGCAACCGCCGCATTTTATTGCGGAAGTGGCCGCTGTACTTGCCCGCGAAAAACCCGGTGAAGCCCAAGATGATCTGTTTGATTTATTGTGCGTCGAATGTCAGGTCCGCCAAGGGCCAGAGATTTATGCCACAGCAATCGATCTCTCCATTCGTTATCGGCATCATTTGTTCGATACGCTTTACCACGCCGTTGCCTTACATACACCCGGTGCAACACTTATTACTGCCGATGAAGCTTACTGGCGCAAAGCGCAAAACACGGGGCAAATTGTACGATTAAAGGACTATGCCGGATGAACAAAGCCAAACGCCCGTAAAGACTTTATCGCTGCTGCAACTGTGGCAAACATGCCGTCGAGTTTTTCTTGGTGGCGAATTTGTACCATGCCAAGAAAATCAGTTTTGCAAGCGCCGCACCTATTGCAGGATTTAGTTTTGCTGCATTTAGATAGCGATTGGAAGCGCAATGGGTCAGGGTTATTTAATTACCGATAAATGCGTATTCGAAGATTTTCAAACTGTAGATTTTGAATAGGAAAGATTATGTACACCATAGAATTAGAAGATGAAACAGCCTTGATTTTAAATCAGTTAGCCATGCAGCAGGGGAAAACAGTCAACGAATGGATTAAAGGGTTAGCGGCTCAATTTGTACGTATAGGAAATTATTCATCTAAACCACAACGTCCGATTGGTTTAGCAAAAGACAAAGGAGCTCCATTACCTGATGCTTTTTTTGAGCCGTTGCCAGATGAGTTATTAGCCGCTTTTAATGGCAGCGAAAGCTAATGGCACAAAAAATCCTTTTAGATAACCATCCGCCGCTACCTGGCCGGAAGCATCTACAAAACCATTTGCAAACCTATAAAAAACGCCCGATTTACTGGCTGTTCTCCAGCGGCAAACAAGGCGCATTCCAAGCCTTGGTATACTTGCACCGTTACCACGAAAGCACACTCGCCAAAGTCAACTATGGCAAATTTGGTGATTTGCTGGCTGAGGTGAAGGCTGTCACTAGGGGTAAAGATGAATGATTTTGATCGGAGAATAGGAAAATTGACATGCTAAAGTCGCTAGTTATCAAGAATTTCAGATCTTTGGCTGATTTCGAGGTCGCCAAATTGGGTCGTGTTAATCTGATCGTAGGCAAAAACAATTCTGGTAAAAGTTCGGTGCTAGAGGCGTTACGGATTTATGCGGGAAATGGCCATCAGGAATTATTGGAAAAAATCGCACAAGGGCATGATGAAAAGCATTTTTTGGATAAAAATGTAAAAGAAGGCATTGAAAACCCATTGCCTTATGAAGATTTATTTACCGGACGAAAATTTCCTAAAGAAGAGAAGCCGATTGTTATTGGAGAACTTGAAAATGAAAACGCATTAAAAATTTATCATGTTTATACAGTTGAAAAGGATTACATCGCAACCGATGAGGAAGGAAATAAGGAGACTATTAAGCGCCCGGTTTCAATTACGTATCTTGAATTAACAGAACATCGCCGGTTACTCGGTGAAGGACTCTTGATAAAAAAGAAAGGCGACGCGGTTAGCATTGATTTTAATGTCATCAGCCCTGATTTTAGGCGATTTGCGACGGTAGGTAATCCGTTGCCTTGCAGCTTTATCCCTACTCAGTTAATTGCGATGAATGAGTTAGCCGAAAATTGGGACAGCATTGCTTTAACCGAGCTTGAAGAAACGGTTAAGGATGCCATGAGAATCATCTTGCCTGAATTTGAAGCGATTACCTTTATTAACGAGTTATCTTATACCGATAATTCTATTCGCCGAATTGCTAAAGTAAAAGTCAAAGGATTAGCGCGCCCTGTGCCACTGAACAGTTTGGGGGACGGTATGGTACGGATACTTCAGATTGCATTAAAGTTGGTCACAGCTAAAGGTGGTTTTCTACTCATTGATGAGTTTGAAAATGGCCTGCATTACAGTGTTCAGGAAAAAGTTTGGGCTCTGTTGTTTGAAATGGCGGAAAAACTGGACATTCAGGTTTTTGCCACCACCCACAGTTGGGATTGCATCGAGAGTTTTTCTAAGGCTGCCACATCGAATACATCAAGCCAAGGCGTTCTGTTTAGAATCGGTAAAAGTGCAAAAGCTAGTGACCATGGTCGAGTTATTGCGACGGTTTTTGATGAATCAGAGCTGCAAACGATTACTCAAGCGGATATGGAGATTCGATAATGGCTGAAGCCAAAGCTATCGATTCAAGCAAGATTCTACTTGTTGAAGGCGATGCTGATCGCAATTTATTTACACAGCTTTGTAAGAGCTTACCCTATAGCCCTGAGATTCGTGTTGCTTCCCCACGGGATTTAAACCCGAAAAGCCGTGACGGTAAGCAAGCAGTATTAAAGCAAACATCGATTCTGCTGAAACAATTCGCTGACTTGGAAACAGGCAGTCAAAGATGCTTGGCCGTTGTTATTGATGCTGACTATAAGGCCGAAGGTGGTTTAGGCTATCAAAAAACAGTCGAACAATTCGAGAGCATCGTTGCAGAACTGGGTTATTTGCCAGTTTCTGACTTAAGCAATAACCCTGGACTTATTTTTCAACATTCAGACGGGCTATCTGATCTAGGTCTATGGGTTATGCCCAATAATGATAGCGATGGCATGTTGGAAGACTGGATTAAGGATTGCATTCACCAAGACGAAAAACCGCTTTTCACTCATGCTGAATCGATTGTCGAAGCGCTTAACCCGAAACGATTCAAGCCTATACACTTAAGTAAAGCAGAAGTAGCGACTTGGCTGGCTTGGCAAGAACAGCCCGGACATGGGCTTTATCTCACGGTAACCGGACAGCTACTCGACGCGAACAAGCCACTTTATAGCGATTTGATTGCTTGGCTAAAGCATATTTTTGAAAAGGTATAGTATGAGCCTACAACGCATCACCGAGTCGCTAAAGGATTTGTTTACCTCGTATACCATTGTATTTTGGCATGATTCTGAAGGCGAGTTTTCATCTACAGTGGATAATCTGGTTTTGGATAAGGTCGAAGTTGTCCGTTTGGATAAAACCCCCGCACTACAAATAAAAATCGATATTGAACGGCAGCCAGACCAACAGTGGTTATTTTATAGCACTCAGCCAAAACCCGACCCTAACCAGGATTGGTTATTGGATATTCGCTTGCGCAGCAAATTATTTAAGGCCGATTCCACCTCTATTTTGCTGGATGGTCTATTTTTCTGGATGATTTGGGCTTAGTTTCGCAAACTTTACACGGACATTTAAAACAGCGAACCAAGTTTTTACGTGCCAAGGATAGGGTTTAACGTTTAAAACGCTTAGAGCTTGCCTCGGATACTGCCGATGATCCGGACCGGAAAATGTTGGCAGTTTTAACCCGTGCCGAACAGCCTGAACTGTTCGCCATTCTGCCTACCAACTTAGGGCGGAGCAGTGGCAACCTAAAATTTTCGTAAGCATATCTCCCAACTTTTTCAAAAGTGGGGAACTGTCTCCGTTTGTCCCGCCTTATGTTCGTAGCCTCGTAGGTCAGTGTTATGCGATAACCATAACCCCGACAAAATCGTAGATAATGTCGGGTTGAACTAAACCGCTGACGCGGTGGCAGTTCCCCTCAGCATTTCGGTTAATGACTCTGTTGGGTTGACTCAAAAAAACGGTTACCTTGGAAATCAGGGAATGTTCCCTGTTTTTCCGAGGAGATCATCATGACCCCGCT
>JAPLRR010000056.1 GCA_026399075.1 Methylococcales bacterium | reverse complement strand
ATACCGCGCATCCCACCAGCCATAGAAAAATAGCGACGCGGCGGCAAGCCACAGAGATGCCAAGTAGTGGCTATATCGACCAATCCCAAAAAAACCTAAAAAGACTACGGGTAGGAAACCAAAAATAAAAGCGTAGGAGTTAAATAACATTGAATAGGACTTTTCTTAAACATCACAAAAATTTTTCGTTACCGCCAAGAAATCCTTGGCGGACTGATTAATGCTTACCGGCCTATTTTTAATTCCAAAAACTGCTGGTAGTCCCTTATATAATCATCAGCCTGATAATACTCTGAGGCCAAAACCAGGCATATTGCACCACTGGAAAAGTTTTGCTCTGCCGCCCAAATTCCAGGCGGTATATGTAGCCCATAAAACGGGCGGTTTAACGTAACTATTTTTTTATTAACCCCATCATCAACTAATACTTCAAAACTACCGCTTGCCGCAATAAGAAATTGATGGCAAATCTTATGTGCATGTGCACCGCGCGATTCCCCTGCTGGGATGTCGTACAAATAAAAAACCCGTTTTACGTCAAAAGGAACATGTTTATTGCTTTCTATAGGTGTTATGTTACCCGCACAATTACTTATTTTTGGCAACTCAACAACACAACAATCATAAATATTGGGCATCTTAGACATTTTCTATCTCTTTTTTAAATTGAGAAAAATCCCTAATATAATCTTCTTCATCATAAGAAGTTGATGCCAGCACCAATGCTAGGGAGTTAGTAGAAAAATTTTTAATTGTTCGCCAGTACATTTCAGGTATGTACAAGCCATAGTAAGAGCGATTTAAGAAAAAGGACTTCTCTTCATGTCCATCATTCAATACAACTTCAAAACTGCCTGATAAGGCAATAATAAATCCTTGTCCTTTTTTAAAAGCATGACTGCCTCTTATTTCACCTCCTGGTACATCATAAATCCAATATGTCCTTTTTATGGCGAATGGTATTTGATTTTCAGACTCTATAAATGAAAGATTTCCCCTAGGATCTAATATTTTCGGTAGGTCAATAATTTTTGGTACAACACTATTTTTGGTCATTTCTATTTACCGTATAAGTTATATTTGGCCTAACCACACCAGGCATCACCGACATATTGTTTCCAATGGCAACGTTTTCGACCTCAAAGGCGCATATTCTTTCTTTACTGAATAAGACATAACGCTGGCTTTGGCCAAAGATTAAATTCATGCTGTAGGTATTGGCATTCAGGACATCAGGGGGGATAACGGCAGTTATTTTATGTTTGCCAAGTTTTGAATCGCGGTCTTTGGCAAATACAACACCATGATGGAAAACTAAAATATCCTCTTTGGTGACTATCTCAAACGTCAAGTCTTCGGTAATGTCTTTTATTTTATTATAAAAATCAATTTCTATCTGGACACCAGAGCTGATATCCAGCGTTGTGCCGTTTAAGGGCGTTATTTTGATGCTGGTCACCCGAATATTGTCATTTTCGGCATTGTTGCCAAATTCCCAATGGTTGTTTTCAGCCAAGACCAGCGCATTGTTCTCCTGATAGAAATCAATGGCATCATTAATATTTCCTTCAAAACGTTGGCTACCGTTCACCAACACCATGCCACTTTTGCACAGCGCCTTGACTGCCGCCATGTTATGGCTGACAAAAAGCACAGTTCGGCCATGGCTTTTAGAAACATCCTGCATTTTGCCTATGGCTTTTTTTTGGAACTCCGCATCGCCAACTGCCAACACCTCATCAACCACTAAAATTTCAGGCTCCAAATGCGCGGCGATGGCAAACCCTAAACGCACCGTCATACCACTGGAGTAACGTTTTACTGGGGTGTCCAGGTATTTTGCGATACCGCTAAACTCCACAATTTCGTCGAGTTTGCTGGTGATTTCCTTTTTACGCATCCCCATGATAGTGCCGTTCATGTAGATATTTTCACGGCCTGTCATTTCGGGATGGAAGCCGGTACCCACTTCCAATAAGCTGGCCATCCGTCCCCGAGCCCGAATACGGCCTGTTGTTGGTGAGGTGACTTGGGAAAGCAGCTTTAAAAGGGTACTTTTGCCCGCACCATTTTTGCCAATAATCCCCAGTACATCGCCTTCTTGTAACTCTAGGTTAATGTCCCGCAAAGCCCAGACGTGCTCACCTTTTTGGGCGGCTTGCGTCCTGTCGTTAACCGAACCTATTTTGGTATACGGATCTTCCCGACGTAACACCTTGGTTTTCCACCAACGGTTAAGGTCATGGGAAAGCGTTCCCGTGCCGACTTCCCCTAAGCGATATAGTTTGCTGAGATTTTCTATCTTAATGATGGGTTGGGACATGGTATTTATTGTTTTAAAAGTAAAGGCTCAGATGTTTGGCTTGGTTAAACCGTGTCAATAAAGCTACGTTCAGTCTGGTGAAAAATGATCAGGCCAAAAAATAACAAAACTGCCGTAAAGCCGCCGGAATAACCCAGCGCATCCCAACTAAAGTGCCCTGCGCCAAGAAAAGCGTATTTGAAGCCCTCTAGGATAGGTGTCAGTGGGTTGGCTTGAATAAAGATCTTATATTTTTCGGGAATGGTGGAGACGGGATAAATGACAGGCGTCGCATACATCAGCAACTGCACACCAAAGGTAAGCAGGTGGTTTAAGTCGCGGTATTTGGTCGTCAAAGAGCTAAAAATAAGCCCTGCCGCCAAGCCGATAAGCGCCATCAAGCCTATGTAAACAGGCACTAATGCCAATGTCCAATTCGGTTGTATGCTGGTGTTGCCGGAAAAATAAAAATACAAATAGATGGCGATGAACAACGAAAATTGGATAAAAAACTTAATCAAGCCTGACAAAATTTCAGCCAAGGGCATAATGAGCCTTGGAAAATAGACTTTGCCGAATATCTGGGCATTTTGATTGAACGTGTGGGCCGTAGTGGTGAAACTCTCAGAAAAATAATTCCAGATGACAATGCCGGACATGTAAAACAGGATTTGTGGAAGGCCGTCAGTAGATAGTTGGGCGATCCGGCCAAAAACCAATATATACATGGCTGTCGTCATTAGCGGTTGCACGATAAACCATAAGGGGCCGAGTATGGTTTGTTTGTAGACGGTGATGATGCTGCGCTTGATAAACATGTAAAGCAAATCACGATAAAACCAAATTTCTTTAAAGTTAATATCCAGCAAATGTTTTTTTGGCTTTATATCTATATTATACGCATTCATTTAGTAGGTTTGGTGTTATTAACACAGAGAAGTCAGGATGCAATTCATTAATTATAGCCGATAAAACCATTTTTTGCTCTTGGCCAGCCTGAAAAACGTTTAGTCCCTTAGTTAAGATCAATGGCATTCGCCTGCCAGCCCTGAAATTAGCACAGGGTAAGCTACAAAATGCGACTAACGCCTGAGGGAAAATACCGATCAAGGTTACTTCAAATGCGCATTTTGGGGTTAAAGCAACAACTTGGCATCAACCGCAAAAAAGCGGTTGGCAGAATTGATAAGCGATGGTGCTGTCAATGCAGGTACACCATACACTTCTGTGCTGATGGGATAAGTGCTGCGAACTTTATCCAGCAACAGGGCAAAATCCCCATCCCCGGATGCCAACACCATTACATCCACCTGCCCTGCCAGCTCAATCATATCCAAGGTAATACCAACATCCCAATCGCCTTTGGCCGAACCGTCACTGCGTTGTATATAAGGTTTAAGCTTTACCGTAAAACCGATGGCCCTAAGAATGTTCTGGAAAGCCAATTGTTTGCTGTCGCCCTTATCAATGGCATAGGCAAAAGCCGCCACCACTTGCCGGTTGGCGGTTGCCTGTTGCCAAAAGGCGCGGTAATCAAAATGCCGCTGGAAGCTTTGCCGGGTGGTGTAATAAATATTTTGCACATCGGCAAAGAGGGCGACTTTTTCCATGGCCTTATTTGATAAAAGAGCAGCAATAATCAGTTGGCGTATTGATTTTTAGGCTAAAGGCGGCATTGGCTGGCACATCAAACGATTCGCCGCCCACCACTTTTTGCCAAACGTCGGAACCGGGCAACAACACCTCCAAATCGCCGTCCAAGATTTCCATCAATTCCTTGTCGCCCGTGTTGAAGGTGTACTCACCAGGCAACATAAAGCCCAATGTTTTTGAACTGCCATCGGCAAATTGGATAGTACGGCTAGAGACTAGCCCACCAAAATAAACATTGGCTTTTTTGACGACGGTGACGTTAGTAAATTCTGACATAAGTGCCCTACAGGAATAGTTGGTAAACAAAGCGGCGAATAATAGCAGATTGTGCAGCGGAATGGGGATAGATTTTGCCGGTTGCGGCAGGTGATACCGACGCCTAAGGATAAGGCTAGGCGGAAAATTGGTGGCGCACTCCCCCTGCTACCCAAAGCTTACCACTGTTTACTGATGATCAGTAACCGGGGTGCTGCGACGGGTTGTTCCGGACTGCAAATGCTGTCAGTGGCAAAGCGCTGCTGATCCTGTTGTTGGCACCAGCTTTCCACTTGCGCGGTTTCAAGCCCGCCACCGGGGTGCCCTGGATAAGCCATTACTGTAATAATGCCGCCGCCAGTCAATAATTGCGCAGCACTGTTTAAGGCCATTATGGTGGTATCGGCTTGAGTGATGATGCTTTTATCGCTACCCGGCAAATAGCCTAGGTTAAACATGATGGCTTTGATTTTGCCATGATACGCCAAAGGAATGTGGCTGCCCATAAGGGCATGGCTGGCTTGGATGAGTGTGAGGCAGTCGCTGTTTGCTGTGCCTGAGACCTTGGCCCAAGTAGACGCAATTGCCGCCGGTTGCAGGTCAAAACCGAAAACCTGCCCCGCTGGGGCGACTTGGTTTAACAAAAACACCGTGTCATGGCCATTGCCTATGGTTGCATCTATCGCCAAGTCGCCAGTTCCTAACACCCCACTAATCCGTTGGTGGGCGACGTTAAGTAGGGAAATGCGTGGCATAATGGCGTTGTATTGCGGATGGTACAGGGCTGCCATCGATTAAAGCATCAGCAAAACGCTGGCAATAGCTGGGTATTTGCAAACTACCTTTGGCACCAAAGCCGTTGAATAGCGCCAATTGCGGGTAGTGGGGATGGAATCCAAGAAACGGCTGTTTATCTAAGGTGCAAGGCCTGATATGGGCTTGATGCTTGATGGTTAGGGCATTCACCGAATCCGCCCAGATCGGCTTAAGAGCAGTCAACAAGTCGTGTTTGCCCTGCTCGGTAGCTTGGGTGTTGAGGTTTTTATGGTCAAAGCTTGCACCTAGGCGGACGAGCTGGCCAGTTAATGGGATCAACCATTCACCAAAATTAATGATGTTATCGGGTAATTGGCTTTGATGGGCCAAGGTTAAAATTTCACCTTTGGCCAACTGGAACGGCAGCCACGAAAACCACGGGTTTTGGCTAGCCAGATAGCCTTCGCAAAAAATAAGCTGCTTAGGGCGATAAGCTTGCCAACTCAAGGTGGGTTGTAGCTGGATGTCCTGATAATCCACAGCCGCTAAACGGTAACAACCGCGGTCTATAAAGAATGATTTTAAACATTGTAGCAAAGGGACAGTCAATAAATAGCCGGTTTGCTTTTGTTGAACGTAGCCAAACCGCGCAACTAAAGGGCTAATAATGTCGTCTGGGCAAGACAACGGATCCAAATAGGCATGATAGGCGGGATCTTGGAAGCGTTTATGGCAGAGCGCCCGTTCTGTGTCACTACGAAATAACCGTAGCATGGGTTTTTCGATATAAAAAGTTTGGGCAAAGGTTTCAGCCAATTGTGCGTAATATTGCTTGGCGATAGGCAAAAGATGATCTACGTCCGAGGATTTTACCAACCGTTTGCCCGTAATTGGGTTAATTAGCCCTGCCGCCACTTGGGATGCACTTTCCAAGCCATTATCTACAATGATAACTTTACTGCCCCTGCGGATAAGCTCCCATGCCAACAAACTACCCGCCAAACCTTGGCCGATAATTAAGTGGTCAAGCTCCATTAGTCACGTGTTGACAACCGCATTTCACCCCGGTCTTGCGCCATTTTTAGTTGTTGTAACACATTCATCCCCAACAAGGGTTGGCTTAAGTTTTCTACAATGATAGCCGAGACATCGTTCATATAAAAAGGGCCAAAATTGAGCTTTTTAATGGTCGTCTGACAGCTTTCAACAGCGCCATTCGCCGTCTGCATTTTCATGTCAACACTTTCTTGGCAATAAATGCCGGCTTCATGGGCAAAAGAACTGGGTAGGGAGACAAAAGAAGCCCCGGTATCGATGATAAAAGTGAGTGCTTTATCGTTTATGGAACCTGCAATCAGATACGCGCCATTATTGTTTTGTTTGATGATAAATTCAATTTTGCTCTTGTTTTCGGCTTTAGGTTCGGGGGGCGGTTCTGGTTTTTTATCTGGCGCTGCCCACGAGGTGACAACTTCAGCATTCGCCTCACAAGGGGATCTTTGATAACGGAAACCACCTAACTGGCTCTTGCATTTGTAGATTGTAAGACCCCATACATTTAAGCTTAACAAGCTTAAGGCGCTTACAATCAGCAACTGCATGAATCTTTTTTCCATGTTTCCTACCCTACTGAAAGCTGTGGCATAAGCACAACCGATATTAATAAATCCTACAGACACTACACTATAGCTAATAGTATAGTCGATTTACTAAGAAATAGTGTTGGAAAAAAGTGGTAAATTTTCAGTTTTTACGCTAACAGCAGCGTTTAATCCCATTCCATTTTCTGTCTTGCCACTGCTTAAAAAATTCCGCTTTGCTCAAAGGGGGATGGTACTCAACATCAGCGTGGTGAAGCTGGGCATGGTTTTTAAGGTATTGCCCATACGCATCGTCGCCGGAAAGACGGCGTATGAGTTGCCAAATTGCTTTCAGTCCCGAAACCATTATTAATCCCTCATCCAATCTTCATGAAAACGGCAAGTGCTATACGCCGACTCAGTGAGCGGCAACACGGGTTTTCCGGTCAGATAGCGCAGACACATACGCAACATATCAAGAACAATAAGCCACAACAAGCTGACAAAAAATAAGGTCAGCCACGCATCAAAGTGTAAATTAAAAACCAGTTGCGGGGCAATAGCGGCCTTTGCTGGCGGCAACACACCTGCCGCCAGCTTGTCGGTTAGATCGTTGGCGGCGGCAAAAAAGCCGATACGGATATCGTCGCTGGCAATTTTTTGCCAAGCTGCAGTACTGGTGATAATGACCAACCAAGCCAACGGCAAACCGGTTACCCACGCATAACGGAGCTTACCGGATTTGACTAAAATCCCTGTGGCCACACATAAAGCGATAGCCGCCAACATCTGGTTGGCTATGCCAAACAGCGGCCACAAAATATTGACCCCGCCATTAGGGTCTATGACGCCAATATACAAAAAATATCCCCACCCCGACACCACCAAGGCACTGGAAAAAACCACAGACGGTGTCCATGCCGTTTGCGCCATTTTTGGCCAGACCGTACCGAGTATGTCCTGCAACATCATCCGGCCCACGCGGGTTCCTGCATCTAAGGTTGTGAGGATAAAAATCGCCTCAAACATAATGGCAAAGTGATACCACAATGCCAGCAACCCTTCGCCGAAGGCACTGCCAAAAATACTTGCCATTCCTACCGCCAATGAGGGGGCACCACCGGTACGGGCAAACAAAGTCGCCTCGCCCATTTGCCTTGCCAAATTTTGCATTTGTTCGACACTAACGGGATAACCCCAAGACGAAATTTTGGCGACCGCATCAGCCGCGTCAGCGCCGACTACACCTGCTGAGCTGTTGATGGCAAAAAACACCCCCGGATCCAGTACCGTGGCCGCTATCATCGCCATTACCGCAACAAACGATTCCAAAAGCATCGCCCCATAGCCAATCATACGGATGTCACGCTCATTGCCCAACAGTTTGGGTGTGGTGCCTGAAGCAATCAGGGAATGGAAGCCGGAAATGGCGCCACAAGCAATGGTAATAAACACAAACGGGAATAATTTACCACCAAAAATAGGCCCGGTACCATCGATAAATGCGGTCACAGCAGGCATTTTAACGTCCGGTTGCAACAGGATAATCGCCACCGCCAACAAGCTGATCGTGCCGAGTTTCATATATGTGGACAGGTAATCTCGCGGCGCCAACAACAACCAAACTGGCAAGATAGCCGCTGCAAAACCATAAGCCATCACCCACCAGGCCAAGGTCAGGCCCTCATGGTCAAACCACAAGCGCAGTGTTTCATGCCCATCTATATAGCGTCCCCCCGCCACTGAAAGCAATAACAACACCACGCCGAGCAAAGAGCCTTCCAACACTTCGCCAGGACGGATAAAGCGCATATAAACCCCGACGATCATTGCGATCGGAATCGTTGCAGATACCGTGAACGTCGCCCAAGGGCTGTGTTTCATTGCGTTCACCACCACTAACCCCAACACCGCAATCAAAATAATCATAATGATGAATGTGCCAATAGCCGCCGCTGTGCCACCGATAGGCCCCAGCTCGTCACGGGCCATTTGCCCCAAAGTTCTGGCATCACGGCGGACGGACAAAAATAAGGTGACCATATCCTGTACACACCCCCCTAACACGGCGCCGAACAACAGCCATAAAGTCCCCGGCAAATAGCCAAACTGGGCAGCCAAGGTCGGCCCCACCAAAGGCCCTGGGCCTGCAATGGCGGCAAAATGATGGCCAAAAACCACCCATTTATGGGTAGGCACGAAATCACGTCCATCTTCCAGCCGCTCCGCTGGGGTTGCCCGCGTTTCGTCTACCCCCAACACTGTAACGGCTATCCAGGCCGCATAAAAGCGATAGGCGATGGCATAAACACAAAGCGCCGCCGCGATAAACCATAAGGCGTTGATGTTTTCACCCCGGTTAAAGGCGATACCACCCACGGCTGATGCACCTAACACAGAAACAAATACCCAAATCGCATTTTGTAATAGTTTATTCATGGTTCACGTATCCTGGTTTTTAAAAGTTATCGGCAATTATCCTGAATATCTGCCTTATTGCCATAGGATTGTTGCAAATAAACGCTTTTGGGATTTGAATGGCGGTATTTTAGGGGTAATCAAGCCTGCTTTAACGGGAAGTTTGTGGGCTTAAAATTGCAGCCCAACATAAAGTTTTCAAATTTATTGCGCCATTCATTGGTATAGTACGCACCAAGAATGGCCGTTAGCTGTTCTGTCACATTAACTAACACGGGGAACTAACCATGAACAAAAAAACCATTATCTTGGCGTTGGCCTTAGCCTTGCCATTAACGGCATCCGCCTTCCCCGGCGACCAGCCCGATATTGAAGCCCGTCACGCCAACCGGGTGGAACACCTGACCAAAAGTCTGGATTTGACACCTGAACAACAAACCAAAGTAAAAGATCTGTTTGCGGATGAAGCCACCAAGTTAAAAGCCATCCATGAAGAAACCCAAAACCGTTTGCATGAAATTCTCAGCAAAGAACAACTGGTAAAACTGGAAGAACTTAAAAAAGAACAACATGGCAAATGGAAAAAGAAGTTTGCCGCCTTAAAAGACAAAATTTCCGAGCCCAACGAGTAATTTCATCCGCCACGAAAGCAGCCGATTTTTCCTTGGACGCTTTCGTGGTGCCTCCCCATACGCGTTGCTTTTACAAAACGACGCACCTTGACATCCATCCCAAGCGCCAACAAGCACTGTAAACCCATGCGTGCCATTTTCCCAGCTTATCTGTTGGCCCTCATTATAGCCTTAGCACCAACATCCGTCTTGGCGACAGACGATGTCGAGGGCGCTTATCGGCTCGGTGGTGGTTATGCGCTGGGTGATACCGGCCTACGCTTGGGCGGTTATGCCAGCACCGAAATCGATGTTCCCCGTACCGCACCCTGGCATTTTTCACTCAGTGACCTCAGCCTATTTTTGACGTGGGACAATGGCTCGCGCCTGCACTTTTTTTCGGAATTGGAAGCGGGGGATTTGTTAAGCGCGGGGGAAGACGAATCATTAGGCGTGCAAAACGTCCATTTTGAATTTGAGCGCTGTTATCTCGACACCTTGGTCAACAATAACCTAACCGTGCGGGTGGGTAAGTTCCTTAGCCCCATAGGCCAGTGGAACATTATCCATGCAGCACCTTTGGTATGGACGACCTCCCGCCCGGTGGCAACTGAAAATTTATTTTCCACCCATGCGACCGGGCTTATGTTGCACGGCTCAGTCAATGTTGCCCAGCATTTGCTGGAATACAGCGTCTATGGCGATGCCAGTGAAACTTTCGAAGCGCACCGATCTAACAACCCCTTTGAGAATGCCTTTGGCGCCCATGTCCGTTACTACCTTACCGATAGCCTACAGCTAGGCGCCACCTACGCCAATTTTGTGTTGAATGACTTGCAGCCCATCCGCTATAACTTAGCAGGGCTAGATTTGGCCTGGTCTTACCAGCGCTATGAACTCAGCAGCGAAATAGTCTACCGGACCACCCACCACACTACGGTGGAAAACACTTGGCAAGGGTTTATCCAAGGTGTGGCACCCATCAGCCAGCAATGGTTTGTCATTGGCCGTTATGAATATTTTGGCCAAACCCAAGCCGATGCAGGGCAAATTGGCTTGCTGGGACTGGCTTACCGGCCTTTGCCGCCCGTTATCCTAAAGTTGGAATATCGCTTGGGGGAGCATAATGAAGTGCTGGCCCCAGACGGCTTGTCTGCCTCTTTTGCGATACTGTTCTGATGCGCCTGCGCCTCGTTTACCCAATGTTGCTTATCCTTTGCCTAGCGGGATTTCCGGCCTGGGCCGCAGAACCTTTGGCGGTTGTCACCGCGCCAGACTATCCCCTAAGCAGCCTTTCCTTGGATGATTTAAAACTGATTTATCTGCGCAAAAGCCAAATGGATGCCGAAGGTAAGCGCTGGATTCCCTTGAATTTACCGGCCACCGATCCCTTAAGGCGCGATTTTTCCCGCGCATTGTTTTCCCTGTTACCGGAAGAACAGGAAGAATATTGGAACATCCAGTATTTTAACGGCATTAGCCCACCCAAAGTCATGGCGTCTGAAGAAGCCATCCTACGCTTTGTGGCTTCAACCAACGGC
This sequence comes from Methylococcales bacterium, assembly GCA_026399075.1. Lineage (GTDB taxonomy): Bacteria > Pseudomonadota > Gammaproteobacteria > Methylococcales > Methylomonadaceae > Methylobacter_C. The sequence continues at coordinate 10,424 of JAPLRR010000056.1, read as the reverse complement.
GCTATCGGTTATGTCCGCAAACAAAAAGTGGATCCACGGGTAAAAGTGCTACTGCTAATCACACCGTTTCCCCCAAACTAAGCGCCTCCAGCCCCCCTCAGTGCAACCATACCGAAATTGCAGTGATTATTTGCAGGGTCTGCAATAAAGGGCAGGTTATCGGCCATGGAATAATGCTTGGAAGCCATTAAAATCAGGGATAAAACGTTTGGCACAGATGATGCTTTATAAATATTGAAAGCATCGCCATAGCCTAGATCAATGACAAACCCACCGGGAATTAAATCTTGATGGCTGTGACAAAAACCTTAGCGACTAAACTAACATTAACTATCAATACCCGCGTCTAACGACCACGCAACCGGAGCAAACCAATGACCAGAAATCTATTGTTTAATACCGCATTCCACAAATCTGCATTAGCCTTGCTGTTGGCAACAACGTCGGTCGGCATGATGGCTGATGCCCAGGCCACGCAAAAAATCATGGATGCCAATGGCGCACCCGCTTGCAAGTCTTGCCATGCAGGTGGGGCCTACACCAAGGCCGAGGGCAAAGCAGGGCTGGCCGCGTTTTTGGCGGCTAAAACACCGACTTGTGTTGCACCCAAAGTGTTGCAAAACAATGTCTGTGTCACACCTGTTACCATCCCGACTTGTACCGCGCCCCAAGTACTGCAAACCAATGTCTGTGTAACACCTGCGGCAACCCCCACCTGCACCGCACCCCAAGTGCTGCAAAACAATGTCTGCGTGACACCTGCGGCAACCCCCACCTGCACTGCACCACAAGTGCTGCAAAATAATGTCTGTGTGACACCTGCAACAACTGCCTGTGGCACACTAACCTCCCAAGATGGCGACGAATCTGATGAAAATGAATCTGAAGATAATGACCATGATTCTAACGGGTATAAATCAGACGATGACGACCGTAAATCAGAAAAATCGTTAGCCAAAACCCTACCGACCCTATCTGCACCCGACCAAGTGTCTGTCCATGCAGGCGAACCCTTAACCTTAGCAGTCACCGCATTTGACTGTGCCGACCGCCCTATTACCATCGTCGCATCGCCTCTACCTAAAGGGGCAAGTATAGAAAACAGCATAGATCCCGAACTGCACATGCCTAAGGCAGTCATTACGTGGACACCCCCTGTAGGCGCTGAAGGCAAAAAAACGCTGGTGCTAAAAGCCATTGCCAACGACAGCAAAACTAAAAAAACCACATCTGCGCCGCAAACTGTCTTGATTGAGGTGCTACCTGCCGTACCAGCAGCAATAACTACGCCCGACAATCTTGTTAAAAAGAACACGGTAGCCAGCGCCCGCTTTAACGCAAAAACCCAGAAGATTGAAGTGTCAGGCCAAATCGCGTGGGAAAAAGCCAGTACCAAACAAAATCGGCTAGCCCTCATAGCCGCCGAAACGGCTGTGGTCAATGATGCCGCCAACGGTGCGCAACTAGCCCTTGCCCAAGTTGATAAAACGGGTAAATGGAAAGCAACATTCGCAAGCACCGAAGCGCTTGCCCCTTGTTCAGTGGATGTGTCTTTCCATGGCAAAACTGACGTTAAGGGTGTTAAAGGCATTAAGCGTTGCAATCTTAAATAAGCCGCGATAACACTAGAAGTGGGGCACGGTGTTTAAAAACCGATGCCCTACTTAACTCCCAAATAACCATTAATATTGTAAGCTAATTGGCCATATAATAACCGTTCCCCCTTATTTTCAGGATTCTTCACCATGAACCATAAATCACTTGCAACCACCCTATTTCTAGCCGCAAGTGCCAGTGCAGTAAGCACTGCCTTTGCAACTGACCAAATCGCCATGCACTTAAATGTAACTGATTGTAACCGCTGCCATAGCAGCCCGATACAATCCCGATCAGATTTAAAGGCTGGGGTGCAGGCCGCTTACAATAAAGATATGAGAAACCTGACCGGCCTGATCGCCTATCTTGCCACCAACCAAGCCGCCAACACCAAGCCCGTCATCAGTCCCATTGCCCTGCAATGGGATGCCGAAGCCGGACAGCCCCTCACTATCCCTTTGTCGGTCATGGATGCCGAACAAGATGCTTTTCAACTCTTAGGCACATTACCGGGTTCGTCTTTTGGCCCGGAATACGTTGCCAACACTGGCTTACCAACGGTTGATTTCAAATGGACACCAACGGTTGCGCAGGCCAATAAAATCTATACTGTAAAATTTACCGCCAAAGAAACCCTAAGCACGAAAAAATTATCTTCACTGCCTGTCACCGCCAAAATCCGGGTATGGCCTGCGGGCAATAGGGATCAGGCTTATGTCAAACAACTGGTGGTCTCCACTACGAAATGGGCAGCCAATAAACTAAGTTTAAAAGGCAAAGTGACGCTTAACCCACTGATGACCGCCAGCGAGAAAACAGCATTTTTAAAACGCACTGATTTAACCGTCAACATCAGCCAAGGGATTAGCGGCACAGGGACAGTCATTGCCAATTTATTGCCGATAACCCTGCTCCCTAACGCTAACTGGACTTTAGTGGACATCCCCTTGGCCGCCCCTTTTGCTTGCAGTGTCACGGTAAGCTTTGAAGGTGTAAAAGCCGCACGGCTAATTACTGGCGCACCCAAGACCTGCATCAAGTAAGCGACACCGCTTTAAGCAAGCTGGCAACAGATAACATCGTGCATACGATGTTATCTGCCAATGGCTAAGAAACTTGATAGACCACTAGCCACCCCCAAACCTTAACCAAGCCAAAAAACCAATGCCTCTTATCAATATGCCCAAAACCGCCTTGCAGTTTTCGCTTGCCATTTTGGTGGTGCTAGCCATTACCCCCCAAGCGCAAGCGACCTCCAAAATCATGGCTGAATATAATGCCCCTAGTTGCACCACTTGCCACACACGGGGAGCTTATAGCGAATCAGAAGGCAAAGCCGGACTGACGGCATTTTTAGCAGCGATAGCCGAAGCTAACCGATTAGCGGCGGCTTATAATTTAAAACATCGGCCCACTATCAGCCCAATTGCCTTAGAGTGGGACATTGATGCTGGCCAAACCATCACCATCCCCTTAACTGTCGCCGATCCTGACCAAGATGCTTTCCGTATCACTGGCACCTTGCCCAGTGGTAACTCGTTTTCCCCCCAATACACGGCTGAAAATGGCTTGCTAGCCACTGATTTTAGCTGGACACCCACTGCCGCACAGGCCAATAAAGTTTACACCGTAAAATTTATTGCCCAAGAAACCGCCTCGGCAAAACGGCTGTTTTCCGCCGGTGTCACGGCAAAAATTCGGGTCTGGCCCAGCGCAAACCGGGAGCAAAGTTATATCAGCCAATTGACTATCTCCACGGCCAAATGGACTAACGGCAAACTGACCCTTAAAGGCCAAGTGGCACTCAACAAAATCATGACGGTTGCCGAAAAGGCCAATTTTTTAAAACGCACCGACTTAACTGTGAAGATCAGCCAAGGCGCCGATGGCAAGGGCATAACGATTGCCGATTTGCTACCGATAACCCTGCTTAAGTCTGGGGGCTGGACTTTGGCGAACCTAACTTTATCTGCACCCTTTGCCTGTGATGTCACCGTTGCCTTTGAAGGCACAAAAGCCGCCCGAAAAATAGCCAGCGCACCCAAAGGCTGCCTTAAATAAAGCACCGCTCTGACTTACCCTAACTGCGCAACAGGGTAAATCGACACGAAAGCCTTGTCCACCCACCATTTGGGGATGAACCATGCCTGCCGTGGGCATGACCCCGCATAACCGTAGATTGTGCGGGGGGGCTAACGCCCCTTATAATGGCCTATGCGCATACACCGTATCTTCTTAATCTCGTTTCTTTTACTATTGCTATTAGCCACCGTACCGCTAGTCGCATTGTCTTTTTACGCCTCAAAAGTGGCTTTAGAAGCAGAAATTGGCCGCAACCTCAACAATGATGCCGCGATGCTGATGGGGCAAATCGACATGCTGATGTTTGAGCGCCTGCAAAACATCCATTCTTGGAGTCATCTGGACATCATTCAAGAAGGCCGCATTGGTGATGTTGACAAGCGTCTGGCGCAGTTTTTAGGCGAATTGGAACACGGTTATCCGGGCGCTTACCGCAGCTTGTTTTATCTGGACAACGACCAGCTTATTGTCGCGGCCAGCGACCCGTCATTAATCAAACAACGTTTTTCACCCCCCGCAGATTGGATAGAAGCCCAAGTGCCGCACGGCGAAGTTTTCCTTGAAAGCCTACAATTTCAACCGCCTTACCAACAAGCCGAGCTGTTAATCCGCGCGCCAGTGCCAGACAACTATGCCACTGGCGACTTGGGGCAGTTGTTTGGGGTGTTTGATTTCCGGCAAATTTTTAATTTATTTGACCAAGCCAGCCAAACCGAATCCGATGGGCGCCATGTCATACTGCTAGATGCCCAAGGCCGGGCCATAGCCGCCTCGACTGCGGCCCGCGCCAAACAACTGCTGTTGACCGACACCTTTGCCAACTGGCGGCTGCCTGAACAAAGCGGCAGCACTGTCCATGCTGGCAAACCCCTGACGAATTCGTCGGTTTTGGTGGGATATGCGGTTTCTAAAGGCTATCAAGGTTATGCCAATTTGGGCTGGTCATTGCTTGTCATCCAGGCCACAAAACAGGCATTCCAACCCATCTGGGCCTTGTGGTGGCTGTTTTGCACGGTTTTTATTGGCATCGGCATCATCGCCAGCGCGGTCGCCTTGTGGGTGGCCGGACGCATTGCCAAGCCGCTGTTGGACTTAACGACTTGGGCCTTACGTTTCCAATCCACCCCCAATGGAGCTATGCCCACCGTATCCGGCGCCCAAGAAGTACGTGAACTGAACCTTGCTTTTGGGCAATTGACAGCCGATTTGGACTGCTCCCGCCAACAAGTCATCCATGCCGCCAAACTCGCCGTCGTTGGGGAAATGGCCGCCATCATGGCCCATGAAGTGCGCACCCCGTTGGGGATTTTGCAAACCACCGCCCAAATGCTGCAATGGGAAACCGCCTTAAGCCCCGATGGCCAAGAAATGACCCAAATGATTGTTGAAGAAAGCGCCAGGCTTAACCGCTTGATTGCCACCTTGCTGGACTGCGCCCGTCCTCGCCCACCCAATATGCAAAGCCAAGATTTACATACCATCATCACGCGGGTTATTGACTTATTGGGCACACAAGCGCAAAAGAAAGCCATCGCCATCGATTGGCCCATCCCGACAAGTGCCGCCATTATTGAATGCGACCAGGAACTATTAATCCAAGTTTTCTTAAACTTGATTTTAAACGCCATCCAGATCATCCCGGCAGCCGGAAAAATACAAATCCGCACCGATTGCAGCAGCCCGACCCGCGTCAAAATAACCGTGGCAGACAATGGCCCTGGTATCCCGCCTGAACACTGTGCACGTTTGTTTGACCCATTTTTTACCACCCGCGACGGCGGCATCGGCTTAGGGCTCACCGTCACCCAACAAATTATCAATGTCCACGGCGGTTCAATTAATGCGGCCCAAAGCAGTTTGGGCGGCGCTTGTTTCACACTACATTTACCCTATCATCAGGAACCCAAACCATGTTAAACGGATCGCGTGTCTTAATCGCCGATGATGAACCCAATGCGCGGCGTGTATTGGAAATATTATTGCGTAAACTGGGTTGTGAAGTGCATTCCGCCGCCGATGGCCACGAAGCACTGGCGCTAATGCAGGACACTGGGATGGACTTGTTGATCACCGACCTGAATATGCCCGGTATGGGCGGATTGGAGTTATTGGCAACCCTACGCAAGCTAGGCCATACTTTTCCGGTCATTGTCGTGACCGCCTACGGCACTGTCGAAAATGCCGTTTCTGCAATGAAACAGGGCGCTTTTGATTTTATCATCCGCCCGCTGGATGTTGGGCAAGTGGAAATGGTGATACGCCGCGCCCTAGGGGTACGCAAAATCAACCAAGAAAATGATTATTTACGCCAAGAAATGAACAAAAACTGGGGGGGATTTGTCGGCCAGTGCCCCGCCATGCAGGCCATTTATGAACTGATCCGCCAAGCTGGCCCCAGTAAGGCCAGCATCTTCATCATCGGTGAAACAGGCACAGGCAAGGAATTGGTCGCCCGCGCCATCCATAGCCATTCAGGGCGGCGCGGACTGTTCGTAGCGATCAACTGTGCCGCCATTCCCGCCGATATATTGGAAAGTGAGTTGTTTGGTTATGTGCGCGGTGCATTTACCGGTGCCCATAAGGACCGTATCGGCAAATTTGAACTGGCGCACGAAGGCACCTTGTTTTTGGATGAAATCACCGAAATGAACCCAGCCATCCAAGCCAAACTGTTGCGGGTGCTGCAAGAAAGCCGCATCGACCGTTTGGGCAGTAACCACAGCATTGAAGTTGACATCCGCATTATCGCCGCCACTAACCGCGACCCACTGGCCGCCGTGCAGGCCGGACGCTTGCGCGAAGACCTTTACTACCGCATCAATGTGTTGGGCATACAACTGCCGCCGTTACGCGAACGCCAACAAGATATCCCCCTACTGGCGGAACATTTCCTTGAAAAATACCGCAAGTCACTGGGCGGCGGTTCTTACACCTTGACCGATGAAGTCGCGAGGACATTAATGGCATACCCGTGGCCTGGCAATGTCCGTGAACTGGAAAACATGATGGAACGCGCCGTGGTGCTTAGCCCCGGCGTTGACATCGGCATCCGCCACCTGCCCCAAGAAATTACCGCAGCCCACTCCCCTGCCCTAACCGCCGCACCCGAAACGAATGAAGAAGACATGGATCTTGAGGCCAGCGTCGCCAAACTGGAGCAGTCATTTTTGGCCAAGGCATTGGCGCTAGCATCCGGCAACAAAGCCAAAGCGGCAAGGTTACTTAAAATCAGCGAACGTACCTTGTGGTACAAACTAAAAAAATATGGCTTGAATGCGGGGAATTCGGAATAAGTGGCAGGCTAGTATTTCACCCCAGTTGGAGGAGGCATAAGCCAGACTAAGACTACCCTGATCCCCGCCATAACACATCGCATGGACATCCATGCCTTGCTTCAAACTTTAGCCGACAAACACATGGACAAAATCATCATTGGCGAACAACTGGCCGCTTAAGTCCACCAAGCCAGCCACTATAGTCCCCACGTTCTAGCCTTAAAAAGTCAGGTACGAAAAGCTAGTGCCCAACCCACTCATACGCTTAGGGCATAAGTTCTTGAACAATTAAACCTCTGTACCTGACAAAAATCCGACACATTGATTCATATCGGGTGAAAAAAGAGCATGAGCATCTAATGATGCCCTTGAATAATGTGTGGTTGGATTCATTTACGCGGCCTAAGCGACTATACTTAGGAACGCAGGGGGCTTTAGAACCTGCCGCCAGCCAAGGAGAGAGTTATGCCCCGAGTCGTTGCCCTTTACCGTTATCCGGTCAAAGGTTTTACCCCCGAAATTTGCCAAGCGTTAACCGTACTGGATGAAGGCCGTATTGCCGGTGATCGGGTGCTGGGAATTCGCTACGCCAACTCCCTTGCGCCAGGTTACGCGTGGGGTAAAAAACACGAATTTATCACCTTATCCAATACCTCAGGACTGGCAAGGCTTAAGCTGCAATTTGACCCCACCGAATTGCGTTTGAACATTCGCTTGGATAAGCGTATCTTGGTGAATGCCGCATTGGATCATCAAGGCAGGCAAGCCATTGCAAAAGCACTTGAAAGTTATGTGCTAGGGCAGGCTGAAAACCCACTTGCAAAACACCCTGAACGCCTGCCACTGTGCGTGGTTGGGGATGGTGTCAAACCCCAATACCAAGACAACACAGCCGGACATATAACCTTACATAGTAGGGAAAGTTTGGCCGCGCTCAACCATGCCTTGGGGGATGGTGGGCTTGACGAACGTCGGTTCCGTTCAAACATCGTGATTGAAGGTTTGGACGCATGGGAAGAACAAAGTTGGATAGGCCGAAAAATCCGTATCGGTGCCGTTATTTTTGATGTGGTCACTGCCAAAGGCCGATGCTTGGCCACCCAAGCCAATCCAGATACCGGCTGTTATGATCTTCCCATCTTAAAAACCCTGACCCACGCTTTCAATCAAGCCCAACCCACTTTTGCTGTTGGCATGTTGACTTGCCGTACTGGCGGGCAAATCCGCCTTGGCGATGAGCTCAGCTTGCTTGACTCGGGCTGAACAGCTTAAAGCCCCACAAACATACGCCGCCTAGGCTTTGTACAAACGCAAAATATCAGCGTTTGCCCTATAAATAGCGATGCAAATCAAGTACAGTAAGCCCCAGAAAAATCTATACAGGATAATTCCCTTATGACCAACGCCCTCGAAAAAGAAAAGACCCGCCTACGGAAAGTGACCCACCTGCTCTATGACGGCGCACGGCGGGTTAGGATACTTCGGACGATTGATTGGCCGGCATCGGTCAAACACGATTTTTTTGCCAAACAGGGCAAAGAACTGCCAATAGTCAATTACCCTGAGTTTGACGCAAAACCCACCATAGACCTGATCCGCGAAGCCCGCCGGATGATCATTCCCGTCACCCCTATCGACCAATGGCTTGAGCGGCAGGCGAACAGCATCGAAACCGGTGCCCGCATGATAGCCAGTGTCGGCAGCCCGGTGTTTTTTGAGCATGCGCGGCAACTCTATGGCGAACCCACCGCCCCATTGCGTTACCTGCCAGTCACCTCACTGGAACTAGCCCATAGCATCCAAGATGTGATCGACCAACTCAGCCGTATAGACCTCGGCATTGCGCCGCCCGCCCATTTGACCGCCGAAGATGTTGGAAAAGAAATCGGCGCGGCAGTTGCTGTGCATTTTGGCGACGATGCCCCCGAAATCCAACTGGTGGACACCCTGTCCGCCAACGCCTTGGCAACCGCCGACAGAATCCGCATCCGGCGTGATGCCCGCTTTACCGACCGGGATGCCGTGCAGTTGCTCAACCACGAAGCCTATATCCACGTCGCCACCTCACTCAATGGCCGGTTCCAGACGGATTTGCCTATCCTAGGTGCTGGCCATCCCGGTACCACCCGTACCCAAGAAGGCTTGGCGGTGTTTGCAGAAATTATCAGTGGCAGCATCGAATTGGATCGTCTGCGCAGGCTGGCAGACCGGGTATTCGCGATTCAAATGGCCATCGAAGGTGCCGATTTTCTGGAGGTCTACAACTACTTTCTTGAACGCACCCACAATCCAGACCAGTCTTTTGAAAATGCCCGGCGGGTGTTCCGTGGTGGCTTGATTACCGGTGGCGGGCCGTTTACCAAAGACGTGGTTTATTTGTTTGGCTTATTGCAGGTCAGCACCGCAATCCGGGCGATTTTCTCCGCTGGCCGCTCTGATTGTTTGCGGCTGCTATTTTGCGGCAAGCTGGATGTCCAAGACATCCCTGCCCTGTGTGAGTTGGCTGCGATGGGGTTATGCCTACCCGCCCGTTATCTGCCGCCGTGGGCCAGTGATTTACGCTCATTGTTGGCCGTATTAACTTACTCCAGCTTCATGAACAAAATCGACCCGGCACCCATGACTGCCGTGGCCGAAAAACAATTGGCCAATGCGCCGATTGTTGATTTTGACAAAAAATAGCGCCGCCAGCTAAGTGTGGCCGACGCTTGCCAGATTTTAGGAGCAATAAAACTGCCCAAGCATTTAGAGTACGAAGTTGGTAAGGCGACACAAAATTCCCTCTCCCTTTGGGAGAGGGCTAGGGTGAGGGTATTTCAAATGTCGCTTTACCCGCTTCGGCTCCTATAACAACAAGTCCCGTGAATCACGGGACTTTTTACCCAGAGGATCAAAAGATGGCTTATCAAGTACTAGAAAATGACGGGGCGTTCCTCAGCTTCCACATCTCGGGCCAATACAACTTGGCAGACCAAGAAGCCATGCAGGCTTTGGCAGCCCATGTGATCGGCATTTATCAGCACGTGTCCATATTGGCGCTGATCGACCATTTCGATGGCTGGGAACCCAACGCCAATTGGGACGATTACGGTTTTATGCAAGCCCATGGCGATGATGTCAAAAAAATGGCGATAGTTGCCGATGAACAATGGAAAGAACAAGCCTTTCTGTTTGTCGGCAAAGGCTTTAGGGAAACAGAAATCGAATTTTTTCCTTTGTCTGCTTTAACCAAAGCCCAGCAGTGGGTGCGGTCTGTTTAATGCAGAAAAACCCTGCCCTAAATAAGAGAAATAAAACGTGAATGAATTACTCGTACCGTTGCTCAAGCAGCTAACGAATAGCGTTTATCTGTCGCGCCACTCAAATCGGATCAAAGCGATGAGCTAAATCGCGACAGATAAACCTTGTTGGACTAAACCGCCTTCAATGGGCTACGGGTTTGGGGATTAATACACAGATTCCTGGGTAGTG
>JAPLRR010000109.1 GCA_026399075.1 Methylococcales bacterium | reverse complement strand
AACCTAACCGCAGGGCTATGCGGGGTTAGCCTGTGAAGTGAACGGTGCAGTAATGCCGTCAGCAGCAGGAACCGCCTCAGTTCCATCAATCATGTTGGGACAAGAGGAATCCCCTTCCTTTAGGTGGGGGAGGATGTCAATAATCCAAGGCCAACGCTGCACTGGTAAAACCAGTTTGTTGAGCTTCTTTGAGCCGCTTCTTGGCTCAGGTTTTAAAGTGCTTAGACAAGACTTGCAAGCTGCCCATTTTGACAGCATCCCCCAGTGGTTGGCAGATTTGCAGCGGGGCATTGGCGGCCGTTTGCAAGCATCCCGGCCAGATCCTAGCCATAACGCAAGTTGGCTGCAATGCTGGCAAGCCGTACAAGACTGCTTAGAACAGTTTGTCGGCGACCAATATCATCTGATACTGGCCTTTGATGGGTACGAAGCCATCCACGGCCTGTTACAGCAAGACCCTGCCCAAGGCGAACGCTTGCTAGCTGCCATGCGTGCTTATTCGCAACGGCAAAACAATGTGGTGTTTTTGTTTGTTGGCGAGGCCTTATTTTCAGAATTGGAGCAGCCAAGTTGGAGCCGTTGTTTTGTGCAAGTGGAACGTTTTCGGGTGGATTATTTGCGGCATGACGATGCCATCCGCCTCATCACCGAACCCGTTAAGTTAAGCTATCCGCCCGCCGTGTGTGATCGGATGTTTGACCTCACCCAAGGTCATCCGGCCTTATTGCAATTGCTGTGTTCCAAAATGGTGGACATCGCCAACAGAGAAAACCGCAAAACCATGCAAGCAGCCGATTTGGATGCCGTGGTGCAAGCCATCAGAACTGAACGCGAAACCCTAGCCATCTTAGTTTTTTGGCGGGATTTTTGCGCCGACCCTGCTTGTAAGTAAACCGTTAAAATGCTGCTGAACGGAGAAGCCGTCACGCCAAACCCCCATTTATACCGTTTGGAAGAACATGGTTTTATTGTCGAAAAAGAGGGCCGCTGGCAATTGCGGGTACCCTTATTTGAGATGTGGCTAAAACGTTTTGCGGATAGGGTGTAGGCAGGATAAGTTATCGCGTAAAGCTGTAGGACCGCGGCTGCAAGGATCCGCCTAGGCCAGTAGTGGAGTCGGCGTGGTATCAATGGCTTTTTGGGGCGGGGTGTTTTCTCGGCTTAGCACCTTGGTTGTCCCTTTCCGTCCAGTCTGAAAACGCTTAAAATGCTTCGCATATATCGATTATCCTTTCACTTCTGAAATCACCATACTTTATGAAGCACATCGCTCTCCCAGCTATCATCGCCATTTATTTTGTAATATCAGGTTGTACGGCATATAGGCCTTACGCCCAGAATCCGTTTAACCCAACGGCCAAAATACCAAAAACCACTACATCGACAAAGAACAACACAGGCAAAGTTTCGGATTCAACCGCATTCCGAGCGACAAGTTTAGGCCTGGCGGCGGCTAGCCGACCAACTCCAGGGGCGATCCCTCATGGCGCGGAGATAGGAATCGCAGCAGCCCTCCTCTTGGGATCTGGAAGCACGAAACCAGCCGTCATGGCGCATCATGCGAATTATCTCATCATTCAAATGCCACTTTCCGAGGCGGAAAACGAGAAGGCAGCTCAAATTAAAATGGGGGCGCTCGTCGAAGGTGCCGTCATAAAATCTCTTCAACCAGCCTATCAAACCAAGATCGAAGAATACGACGATCACTATGCGTTCGGTCGAGTATCAAGACCGCGGTGGATTCGGGTTAATGGCCCCTATTGCGAAAACTGGTCTTGTCAGGTTCATGGGCCAATGCCCACTGCAAACGCATTGCAATGGGAAGGTGAAATAGAAAAAATAAAAGAACCAATCGACGGTAACTATTATTATCGGTACCCTGTGCTTTCGAAGCAAACAATTGGGTTAGTCAAAATCACAAAAGAATACGATGATGACGGTTTTCTTGCTGGTTCGCGTCATTTTGTCCAGGGCGAGGAGATCCTTGGCTTTGACTACGAACAATTTTATCAGCGTATTTCCGAGAATCTGCCAAGCTGGGTAATCTATCATATCGCTATTACCAATCAGGCTAAATACCCCTATTTGCTAATCAATGGCAAAAAAGAAGAACAGCGGCCCAAAAACTTATGATTGTTGGTCGCCAAAAATATACGGTGTTGTGAGTCTTGCGTTATTTTTGATCCATGGATAATGGATTCAATATCAAATTATTCAGGACTTTTTAATGAAAAAAATAACCATGACCATCGCGGCCCTTATTCTTCTAGCGGTCTCTCTATCCGGCTGCGTTTCCAACCCAAGCACTTATATAGATCCCGTAATCCAGGCGCAAGCACCGCAACTTATTATTGCCAGCAAACCGGTTGGTAAAGGCTATTATGCGTTGCTTGAAAAAGTCGGTGGTCACTGGAAGGTAGTCATAGTCCAGTCTACCCCTTTCCATGATCGTGACAACGACGAACAGGAAATATTATTTGTTAACCGTGGATTAAGAAGCATTGCCCCAAGTTTCGATCCCAGAATGTTTACAACTGGGGAAGGTGCCGGCTGTACCCCCATGGCGCAATTGTTTGTAAGAAATCGTTATTGGTTATGCAATAGCTATTTTTCGAGCATCAGAATTGGCACGACCGTGGGCGGTAATATTGTCTCTTGTGCGCTCACTTTTTGCCTTGCCGCAGGAACAAATGTTGAATTTGACCGGGATAAGGTTCAAGAGGTCGTTATTGACAGCGATTTGATCAACGTCGTCAAAAAACGTATTGCGCAGGAAGATCATAACTCAGTGGCGCTAAAACTTTTCACTGATGCTTATAGGGATAATATTAGGCAAATCAGGGAAATTCAGGGAGAAAGTGCTCAAAAGTGAAATGGGCGGCCTTTAGCAATAGGCCAGCGTCAGGCAACACCAACAGTCTTTTTGTGGCAAAATAGCCATAATCCAGTAAAAAATTAAGCCTTAACAGGCTTTAGTTATTACATCGCCTAAAACTCACACCTATGACCGCCTTACAAAAATTACTCAGCGCCTATCGCGAAGCCGCCCAAACCGAACGTGAAAAAGGCACTTATTTTGAAGACCTGATTTGCACATACCTACGCAACGAGGCCAGCTATAAGGATTTATACGGCCAAGTGTGGACGTATGGCGACTGGGCGCGTGAACAGGGGTTTGACGCGCGGGACACGGGTATTGACTTGGTGGCAAAAACCCAAGGCACGGACGAATACCACGCTATCCAGTGCAAATTCTATGCGGACGGCTACCGAGTGCAAAAATCGGACATCGACAGCTTTTTCACCGCATCGGGCAAAAAGCCCTTCACCCACCGGATTGTAGTCAGTACCACAAATAATTGGAGCGAACACGCCGAAGACGCGCTGCAAAACCAACAACCGCCCGTCAGCAAAATTGACCTGACCGACTTGGAAAACAGCCAGATCGACTGGTTACTGTATCAGCCAGACAAACCACCTGTACTCAAACCCCAAAAGAAAATAAGGCCACATCAAACCAATGCTTTATATGGGGTTAGAACTGGGTTAGAAACCGCGGACCGTGGCAAACTGATAATGGCCTGTGGTACTGGTAAAACATTCACCAGCCTAAAAATTGCCGAACGCTTGGCAGGCAAAGGCAAGTGCGTATTGTTCCTCGTACCTAGCCTGTCCTTGTTGTCGCAAACCCTCACAGAATGGACGCAAGAATCCGCCACGCCCCTGCATAGCTTTGCCGTGTGTTCCGACAGCGACATAGGCCACAAACGCAAAAAAGACGATGACATCGTGCAGACCTTCACCCATGAATTGCGCTACCCGGCCACCACCAATGCGGGGCAACTTGCCAAGGAAATGACCAAACGCCACGATAGCCACCACATGAGCGTCGTGTTTTCCACCTACCATTCCATAGAAGTCATCAGCAAAGCCCAAAAAGACCACGGCCTTGCTGATTTTGACCTGATAATCTGCGACGAAGCCCACCGCACTACGGGGGCAACCTTCGACAATGAAGACGAATCCACTTTCGTTAAAGTCCACGATGCCAACTTCATTAAAGCTGCCAAACGTCTGTACATGACCGCGACACCGCGCATTTACGGCGAAATGGCAAAAGCCACCGCCGAAAAAACTAACGCGGCCTTATGTTCGATGGACGATGAAACCCTGTATGGCAAAGAGTTATACGTCATCAGTTTTTCCGAAGCGGTCAAGCAAGACTTGCTTGTTGATTATAAAGTGCTGGTGTTGGCGATAGACGAAGCCCACGTCAGCAAACACCTACAAAAACTCTTGGCCGATGACAATAACCAACTGAAAGTGGACGATGCCGCTAAAATTGTCGGTTGCTGGAAAGCCCTATCCAAACAAGGTGCCAGCCAGGACTTGACCGACGATTCCGCCTTTATGCGCCGCGCAGTGGCCTTTTGCCAAGTCATCGAACCCGCCACCAACCCGAAAACGCACAAAGTCAGCTCAAAAAATATCGCCAACCTATTCAAGGCCGTCGTGGATGCCTATAGGGAAGCCGAAATAGAAGCAGGCAACACCGACCAACCCGCGCTAGCCCTGCAATGCGAAGCCTCGCACATCGATGGCAGCATGAACGCCAGCGAAAAGGAAACCCAGCTCACTTGGTTAAAGGCCGAAATGCCTGACAAGACCTGCCGTATTTTAAGCAATGTCCGTTGTTTGTCTGAAGGCGTGGACGTGCCCGCATTGGATGCCGTGCTGTTTTTAACGCCGCGCAACTCCCAAGTGGACGTGGTGCAATCTGTGGGGCGCGTTATGCGCTTGGCTCCTGGCAAAAGGCGAGGCTACATTATCCTGCCCGTGGTCATCCCCGCAGGCGTTGAACCAGATAAAGCCCTAAACGACAACAAGACCTACAAAGCCGTCTGGCAAGTCCCGCAAGCCTTACGCGCCCATGATGACCGCTTTGATGCCATGATTAACAAACTGGACTTGATTGGCAAAGACACCAGCAAAATGGAAGTGATCGCCATCACCGATAAAATCCAGAAAAAAACCAAGAAACCCACCGACACCAATGCCACCAAAGCCGCCAAAGCCAAAGGCGAATACGCCATTGGCAAGATAGTCAAAAAACCCAAACAAACCGACATCGTAGACACCTTTGAAGTCGATGACATCCAACGCGCCATTTACGCCAAAGTCGTGCAAAAATGCGGCAACCGTAGCCATTGGGAAGACTGGGCCAACGACATCGCCAAAATCGCCCGCACCCACATCACCCGTATCCAGGCCATTTTAGACACACCGTCTAACACCGAAGAAATTGCCGCCTTCAACGCCTTTGCCCAAGAGCTGCGTGACGACCTCAACAATGCCATCACCGACACCGAAATTGTCGAAATGCTAGCCCAGCACCTCATCACCAAACCCGTGTTTGATGCCCTGTTCCAAGATTACAGTTTTGCCAAGCACAACCCCATGTCGATTGCCATGCAAGACATTTTGGACAAATTGCAGGAACACCACCTCGACAAAGAAGCCAACACCCTGCAAGCCTTCTACGACAGCGTAAAACTCCGCGCCGAAGGCATCGACAACGCCGCTGGCAAACAAAAAATCGTCATCGAGCTGTACGACAAGTTTTTCCGCAATGCCTTCCCTCGCATGACCGAAAAACTCGGCATCGTCTACACACCCGTGGAAGTCGTCGATTTCATTATCCACAGCGTTAACGACGCGCTACAAAACGAATTCGGGCAAACCTTAGGCGATAAAAACGTCCACATCATCGACCCGTTCACTGGCACCGGCACGTTCATCACCCGCTTGCTTCAAAGTGGCCTGATTAGCCAAGAACAACTGCCCTACAAATACCAAAACGAAATCCACGCCAACGATATCGTCTTGCTGGCCTACTACATTGCCGCCATCAACATCGAAGCGGTTTACCATGACATCGTGGGTGGTGCGTACCAGCCTTTCAATGGCATTTGTTTGACCGACACCTTCCAATTACATGAAGAATTGAAACAAGAGGATGTACACAATCAAATCTTAGCGGATAATAATGCACGGCGCACAAAGCAAAAGGCCCTAGATATTCGCGTCATTATCGGCAACCCGCCGTATTCAAAAGGTCAAGATAATGCCAACGACAACAACGCCAATGTGGCTTATGAATCCCTTGATAACAAAATCCGCGAAACTTACGTGGCACACTCTACGGCTACCAATAAGAACACCTTATATGATTCCTACATTCGAGCTATCCGTTGGGCCAGTGATCGCGTAAAAGATACAGGTGTCATCGGCTTTGTATCGGGAAGCGGTTTTGTTGAAAAACCTGCAATGGATGGTATGCGTAAATGTTTGGGTGATGAATTTAGCAGTGTTTATGTTTTTAACTTACGGGGTGATATTCGTAAAAACATGCTAAGCAAAGGCAGGGCTAAAGAAGGCCAAAACGTCTTTGGCAGTGGCAGTATGACGGGGATTGCTATTACCCTGTTTGTTAAAAATCCCTTTGCTCAGGAACAAGGTAAAATCTATTACTATGACGTGGGTGATGACCTAAAGGTAAATGAAAAACTGGAAAAACTGAACAACTTAAAAAGCCTTAACGGTATTACTGCGGCGGATGGCTGGTTAACGCTCTTACCCGACCATCATAATGATTGGTTAAGGCAGCGTGACGATAAGCTTAGTAGTTTTATCAGCTTGGGGGATAAAAAAGGCAAGGATGCAGCAGCTATTTTTGATAACTATTCTGGCGGAATTAAAACTAATCGCGATGCGTGGTGTTATAACTTTTCAAAAACAGCACTTACCAAAAATATGCGAGGCATGATTGATTTTTACAATCAGGAAGTTGGGCATTATCAAAAGGCTTGCCAAGGATTGAGCAAAGACAATTACCCGCCCGTGGAAAATGTAATCAATACAGACACGACTAAAATTAGTTGGAACCGAGGACTTAAAAATGATTTAAGTCGATTTACAAAACATGTATACCAAGAACCGGCATTAGTAACAGGACTGTACAGACCATTTACGAAGTCTTTTGCTTACTTTAGCAAGTACATGAATGATATGGTTTATCAAATGCCACGTCTTTTTCCTGACCCATCAATTAAAAATAAGGTGATTTGTGTAAGCGGTGTAGGTGCAAGAAGTGGTTTTTCTGTTCTGATTGCAAATACATTACCCGATTTAGAAATTATTGAAAAAAGCCAGTGCTTCCCCCTAAAACTCTACGAACCCGCACAAAACGATGATAGCCAGAAAGCCAGCGGCCTAAAACCACAAACCGACCTGTTCAGCACCGAACAGATCGCGCCAACGGCGGAAATTTCAGAACAAATGGACGACCCGCCGAGTTATACCGTCAAGGATGGCATCACCGATGCCGGACTTGCCCACTTCCAAGCCGCCTATCCTGATGAAACCATCAGCAAAGAAGACCTGTTTTATTACATCTACGGCTTGCTGCACTCCGAAGACTACAAAGCCCGCTATGCCGACAACCTGAGCAAAGAATTGCCGCGCATCCCCTGTGCCAACAAGGCGGCGGATTTTTGGGCGTTCAGCCAAGCGGGGCGGACGTTGGCGGAACTGCACATCCACTACGAAACCGTAGAGCCTTACCCCGTGACGATGGAATGCGGCAGCACAGCGTTTGATGACCTAAACGACGCGGATTTTTACGTCACCCAAATGAAGTTCGCCCACAAAAGCGACAAGTCTACGGTGGTCTTTAACCCTAAAATTACCCTTAAAAATATCCCGCTGGAAGCCTACGATTATGTGGTCAACGGCAAACCCGCGCTGGAATGGGTTATGGGACGCCAAGCCGTCACCACCCACAAAGACAGCGGCATTAAAAATGACGCTAACGACTGGGCCATTGAAACGATGGGCAACGCCCGTTATCCGCTTGAGCTGTTTTTGCGTGTCATAACTGTCAGCCTTGAAACTATGAAAATAGTTAATTCTTTGCCTAGTTTAGACATTAGCATCAATCAGAATTAAGCGACCGATACTTCGTTTCGTTTCCGAACGAAATCGTTACTTGGTTCCAACGCCAGCCTCTACCCGTGCCTTAAGTTTCTGTCCCGACCGGAATGTTACGACACGTCTGGCCGTTATGGGGATTTCCTCGCCGGTTTTTGGATTCCTACCGGGGCGACTGGTTTTATCACGAAGTCCAAATTTGCCAAATCCTGAAATTTTTACTTGTTTGCCCTGCTCCAAAGAATTCTTAATTTCTTCAAAAAAGCAGTCTACCATTTCTTTCGCTTCATGCTTGTTTAAGCCTAACTCGTCAAACAGACTTTCAGCAAAATCGGCTTTAACTAATGCCATTTATTTCATCCATTAATATTGTTGGTATAGGCCAAGAACCTGCTGGGTAGGGGCTCTTGGCGCCCAGTCCTTAGCCGTTAACAGCGTCCTTCAAGCCTTTACCGGCTTTAAAAGACGGCACTTTTGCCGCCGCAATAGTAATCGCTTGGCCGGTTTGTGGGTTACGACCGGTACGTTCGGCTCTTTCGTTCACGGCAAAAGTGCCAAAACCGAGTAAGGTAACGGAATCACCGGCTTTTAACGCGGCTTCGATGGTTTTGAGCAAGGCATCCAAAGCGCGACCTGCGTCTGCTTTGGTTAAGTTAGCGTGTTCAGCGATAGCATTGATGAGTTCCGACTTGGTCATAAGGCGCTTCCTGTGTAATAACGATTAGGTTAAGTGAGTTTGAATCCGTTTTATAGCTTATTTTCGGCATAAATAAAATCATTGCCGGAAAAATCCCTGTAAATGATTGTTACAGGCTAATTTTATTTCAATGAGTTGGGTTTACCCCAACCAGAACCTTAAAAATTGTCGATGTCGTTTAGAATTTTTAATCCTTTACGCTGAAATTTAAGCAAGTTAATTCCGTGTTGGTAAGCTGATTTGTCCTATTTTTGATGGTTAAAATCAAAGCAGGCGTTGAAGGTTGTAACCACTTCCTCAAATATTTGCTGTTTCTTTTTTGCGGTAATGGACGCCTGCTTTTCCTGTCCTAGGTAAAAATCGGCCTGCATCAACATTTCTTGTTCACCTACCTTGATCATTACGATCCGCCCAAGTTCCCCATATTGCTTATGCTCGAAAACATAACAAAGCCCCCTATGGTCATAACCTCTTGATGCG
Organism: Methylococcales bacterium; assembly: GCA_026399075.1. Classification (GTDB taxonomy): domain Bacteria; phylum Pseudomonadota; class Gammaproteobacteria; order Methylococcales; family Methylomonadaceae; genus Methylobacter_C. The sequence goes on along the minus strand of JAPLRR010000109.1, from coordinate 14,419 downwards.
GTAACGTCACGGGGCAAATCATCAGGACGCAACCGCTTTAATCCGGGACGTATTTGCTGCCCCTCTGCAATCCATCTTAATTCATCCTCCAGCAAGCTTGCGTTTCCCAGTTCCTCAAGCGCTTTTTTTATCTTCTTGGGATTGGGTGGTTGATCTATCAGGTGTGGGGTATGTTGTTTGCCTTTCTTCATTTCTTGCGTCCGTCTGTCCATCACCTCGCCTAGCAGGTCGGCAATCCGTTTGGCATCCTGAAATAACCGCTGCTTTTCATCATGGGCAAAATGTATTCCCAGCCCCTTGCTGAGCATGACCTCAAACTCTCCAGTAACAAGGAAATTACCATCCATAATGGTATTACTCGCACTAAGGTGTCTGTACCGCAGCAGCGTTTCACAACAGACGTGGACGAGCGGTTTCATTTTCTCATCAATATCTGGGTACATATCAGCGGCAATAACCTCATTTAAAACGAAATCGATGCTATTACCGAGTAATTGAAAGCGGTATAAAAAAACAGATACATCATGCCCGGCTATATTTTTCAAATTCACCTCATCTTTATGCGGCTTGTGTTGATATTGGTTCTAAGCCCGAAGCCAATAAATTTTGGAAGTTACGCTAAATCATACACTTAACTTTTCCGTATTACACTAAGAATAACATGCCGCTTTTTATAGCAAGTCGATTTTTATAAGGCTTAAAAAACGGTAGCGGGTGACACTTGTTAATCTAGCAAAAATGTTAAGACCAAACTCAACTTTGTTGATGGCAATCCAATGACGGTATCGTGCATGGGTTCGGATTTTGAAAAACAAATGGTTTTCCGCACCAGACATTTGACCCATGCCCCGGAGTCCAAGTTTTTGCAGGCTATTCCCTAGCTGTTGCGTTTGCCAAACACCTAAGCCAGAACCATACTGGTGGCGTGACCGACCACATACCAAAGCCGCTGCTGGTTGGCCTTGCTACCCGCACAAGGCTGCAAGCCCATTCTTTAACCCAAGTATATCCACAGATTTTGTGGGTAACTTTTGTTAAATGTCTTTTTTGCAAATCAAAAGACGCCTAAAACGGCATCTTTCGACCCGACACAAAACATTTTTTTGTGAAATATCCCAATTTCTCAAAAAAAAGACCATTTTTGGCTATTGCGTTCTTGCCAACCTATGCGAACTTAAAGCCTTACTACCACTCCACAAAAACTACTATGGAACAGAAACCATTTCTAATTCAAGCTTTCCTTGAAAGCCCAGTGATAATTTCTCCGGAAGCTTATCTGACATTAGACTCGTTACTGTCGGCATCATGCCAACTGAACGGAGACGATGACTCAAGCTTACCCCTTAAAAAAACCCACGATGTTTACCATGCCTCGGCCGGTATTCTCGTCGGAAACCCGGTTTTGTCAGAAATAACATTCATATCCAGAATGACAACCAAAGATTACGGGGACAAACGGATTATCCCTAACAAGAAAAAGGGGCTTGTTGTTAGTCTTGTTGCTTTTCCTTACAAAGCCAGGCTAGACGCCTACCCAGCACATCACGTTCAAAGTGTGGTTTGGTTTGGGGTAGGTGACCCAATTAAAACCTTGGAAATTATTAGCCGACTGACGGGTATAGGAAAACGCCACAACTCTGGCTTCGGCCAAGTTCGGGAATTTTCCTTAACAGAAATCAATCACGATTATTCATTCAAATTACCCAACAACACGGTTGCCCGCCCAATTCCCCTCCCGCTTTGTCTGGAAATGGGTATTGATACAGCCACGTCCCTCGTGGATATGGTTACCTACAGGCCTAATTATTACGATTTCGATAATGCCAAGATGTGTGCGATACCCACTATTCGCCAGATCCCAGAAGCCCTTGTTTCTCAAATTACCGATTCTCACAAGGAGGCATCATGAATTCAAAAGCGAGTGAGGCGCTGACTTTTTACTATAGCGTTTTCGGAAAACGAGCTTACGCACTGTGCGGGAAACTAGGCGTTACGGAAAAACCGAACATGCCAACGCATTGCTCGGGTTGCGGAGCTACAGGCACGTTGCACGCTTCAAAAGCGGGCTACCTAGCCTTCTGCGATGTTTGCATAACTGTTGGCGGCTCCTACCTAGGCATAAAAGCGCCTGGTCGCATGGGCGGTGGGTGGGCTGCACTTCTTACGGCGGATAAGGCAATCCTTTCAACCGGAAAAGACGAAAACATGGGCGCCTTCAAAATACTTGAGGGGACACAGCTGCTGCATAATTCAGTCAGAAGTACACTTATAAACGCGATCCTCAACCCGCCGGAACCGCCATTTATGCTGGTGGCTTTCTCCAATTCGTCGGCTGACGTATGCGGCCAACTACGAGTTAGCCACTCAAAGGATATTGTCTATATCTGCGGCGGAAGCGTTGAACGCCTTAACGCGCGTCGAATCCGCGAAGCTGTTTCATTAATCACTAATAACAACATCCCCCAAACAATTTTACGCAACGCTGCCGAGGCTCGCGGCACAATCCAAAGGGGCACAAACAAACACCATGTTGCTCGTGCTCAAAATGAATTGAATTTGGCCGAGGAAAAAAAACCCGGCATCACAACCCTCGTTCGATCAATACCGCTGATCGGTTCCCCTGAGTACAACTGGATTATCGCGTGCGCCTATGCCAAATAATACCCTAGCAGAGCTTAAGTTTTTAGCCAGTAATGTTAACGATGCTTACGGCGCTCACCAAGCAGCCTGGAAAGTTGTAGGCGCATCACCAACTAGCGGGCGGCACTTCCATCACGATTACAATATTTTGCCCAGCAATAGGGGATGTTTAATTACTGTCCGAGCTGAAGCGCGGAATTTCGATAAGGATCACCCTCTATACAACGCACCGACCATTCAAACAACGTACGAAAAAGGCACTACGCTGCACTTCTTACTAACTTCCGCAGCCATAATAAAAGAACCCCGCAAGCCCCAAAGACCTTGCGTTACCCGTCATGATCATCTGGGCTGGATACTCATGCATTCTGCTCGCAATGGTTTTTGTATCAATAGCGATTCACTGGAAATCGATAACGAACCAGCCCTTATCGCTAAACCAGGCAGACCTAAATTCTCTTTGAACAAAGCCCGTTTTGAAGGTTGCTTAACAGTAACGGACACCGACCTATTCGCTAAATCACTTACTTCCGGAGTAGGCCGCCACAAAGGCCTAGGATTCGGAATGCTAAAAATTATCAACAACTAAGTTTGGAACTATAAATGAAAACATTTAATCTCGTAATGACCGGCTCAATTACCCCTGATGAATCTAGCCCGCTGGCAACAGCCCCTATTCGACCCAAATACGAAGTCGGAGGATCTGAAAAATACATCGGGGGTGACGAAAACACATCAAGACTCCCAAGGATGGCAAAATACTTCGTAGAATTAGGTGAACTTGCCTACACACCTTATTTTCCGGCAGCAGGTATTCGTGGCGCTCTCCGACGAGCAGCGCGTGATGTTCTATTCGGCCTTATAACCGACCCCAAATGGAGCCTTGAACTACATCGTCTTTTAACCATTGGTGGCGTAAGCACATCCGGTCCAGAAGGCGATATTAATATCAATGCCATCCAATTATTTCGCGACAAAAATCCACTGATCTCTTTGTTTGGTGCCACGTCTGGAACTAAGAATTCATGGATAGAAGGAAAACTATCTGTCGGACACGCGATACCATCGGCACCTGTTCAACCCCTAATTGTTACTGGCGTTAGAACCGATCCTTTACGTCGGAAGCCATCCGAAATCACAATGCTTAATGCCGAATCAGCGGCTGCGCTCGATGAAATCTGTAATGCCGGCCGTAACGTAGCGAGGCTGAAACGTGAAATCGACAAACTAAACACCGAACTGAAAAAAGAGAAAAAAAAGCCAGACAACGAAACTACCGTCGCCAATATAGAGCAACAAATCACGACGCTCACTGGCGAATACGATATGCAGTCCCAGATATCTGGATCTTCAAGCAGTATCCAGCTACCCCTTTCTGGTTATGAAGCTATTCCCCCTGGTCTTCCGTTGAACCATCGCATTGTAGCCATGGGGGTCAACAAAATAGAACTTGGCCTACTGGTTTTAGCCCTCAAGCGATTTGCACTGGAACCATTTCTTGGCGCCCATCAAGCACATGGTTGCGGAGTAGTACGTGGCGAATGGGATGTTTCAATGGACGGCACCAAGGGGAAAATTATCTTAGAACCCTTTACGGGCATCGTTGTTGAAGGCGACGAGCTGGCACAGATGCTCACTGAAGCTGAAAACGAATTTAACCAAGCAATGCAAGGCTGCAACGAACAATCATTGATGCCTGCTTGATTGTCGCACACCTAGCTAACTGCGTAGTCATGCCCGCATGACTACGAACTTGGTGCTGGCCCTGAACACGACAAAAAAAACCGCTTACGCCTTACCGTCCGGCACCAACATAGGCATTGCCAGGGACAATAAGGCTTGGCGAACGGCCCACAAAGCGCGGCAGATGGGGGCAACACTGGCCTGCTTCTCGCCGTTTCACCTTAGAACGCGAATGCTCACGGCTGCGTACGCAAGCCACTGGTGGGTCGTCGTTCATCCATGAACTCCTTTAAAGATTATGAGTATGCTAAATAACAAGCAAATCACTGAAATAACAACAAATGCGTTCACTGAACTAGGCCCACTATCCAAACTGATCAAAAACTATGTGCCGAACCCTGTACAAATCAGGTACGCCATAAAGGCTGCGTCTGTTTTCGAGAGCGGCTCGAAAAACAAACCGCCGATAGGGCTTATCGAAGCGGGCACCGGGATAGGCAAGACCTTGGGCTACGCGATTCCCCTTATGACGTACGCAACGCTAACGGGAAAACGTGTGGCAATATCCACATACACCGTACAGCTACTATCGCAGCTCTTAACTACTGGCGGCGACATCGACATCGCCCAGCAAGTTGTCGAAGAGCTCACAGGGAAGCGTCTGACCATTGCGCCTCGTTTAGGATTGCGTAATTTTGTTAGCCCAACCAGAATCCGTGCGGCTATAGCAGAAAAAAACATTACCCTCGAAAATGCCCCTGCTTTTGTTATGGAATTCCTTAGATGGGCAGAAACATCAAAAACCGGATTGCTCATGGAGTGGAATAAGCTGCATGGTGAAGTGCCACAGGGATTCTTAATTTCCGAAATCTGTTGCGAGCAATACCTGCCGGATACAGAAAAGAAGCGCTATCTAGCTCATAAAGAGCGTGCTAAGTCGGCCGATGTCATTATTACCAATCACACGCTTCTATTGCTGCACACTGCGTCCAAGAATTATTCCGTACTTGATGATGCTGAATCTCGTCCGCTTTCTATTATCGTTGCTGATGAAGCAGACCGGATAGAGGATGCTGCGCAACTATTATCGAACGGATCGGCTGCGTTGGTGCATATGAAAAGCCTTTTTTCCAAACAGAACAGCTCTGTTAGCGACGTTATATCCAAAGGCTTGGGGGACATCTTAGATATAGCGAAAACGGCTGATACGAAAATATCAACACACTTCAACTTACACGACAATCCTGGAGTTGCGTCCCGGATCAGTCGGCAAATCACAAAGATTTTGCCTAGTTTCGACAAGCTACTGGCCAAATGCGATGACCGCGATCTACATGCTGAATTTTCTCTATGCAAAGGCGCATTAACAAAAATCAACAAAACCCTTTCCACGGATTCAGGTTGGACTACTCCGGTTATCCATTATTCCGAGGTTAAGCGTTACCCGTCACTTCGGGCCATCGATCCGAGCCCAGGCAAATCCCTCGGCTGGCTATGGCACGGCACCCCGGAAAATGAACCCTATATCGATGCCGTATTGCTAACTTCAGCGACTTTGAGCGACGGCCAAGAATCTTCGCTAAAAACGATAGCCAATGGCTTTGGCGCTTTCCTTTCAAAAACCCATGTCCTCACAACAGCTATTTTTGAACCAACAGATTTCGGCGTGTTATCCATCGTACTGCCAGATATAAATGCGCCGACACCCACATTATCCTGTGCGGACGATGAGTTCACCAGTAACCCCGATTGGATCGATTATGTGTCGCAAATGGTCATTAAGGCTTCAGCGTCAGGCGAGCGCGTACTGGTTCTTACCTTGTCTTACCGAGATACCTGTATGATTGCTGACCAGCTAAGAGCTATGAAGGCGGACCTTACAACCTTGATCCAGCATACTGAATCAGACCCTATCCAAGATCTGCTGAAACGATTCGCTACGGAAGATGGCGCTATTCTGCTATCACCGTCCTGCTGGGAAGGCGTTAACCTACCTGGTTTGGTGAAAAACCTAGTTATTACACGGATCCCGTTTGCACCACCCGACCCGGCACTCGCTGACATTATCAAAAGATCAATGAGAAAAAAACTGGTACCAGAGAAAACAATTTCCGCTGTTGTATATGGCCTTTCCGTTAACCGCGCCCGAAGAAAGTTGCGCCAGGCCATTGGCCGTGGCATTCGCCAAAAAAACGATGTATCCCGAATTTGGATTGGCGACAAACGAATTCTTGGGCAAAAAGGCAAGCTGAGACTCGAATCTTGCTTGCCAGTGAGATTCCATAAAGCGCTCCAAAAAGCGGAAACCTTTACCTTGAACAAGGTTGTTGAGCCGCCAACGAAATCTGATACGATTTCATGGGCGTCGCTCGGCGAGTATTCGTGAGCCAAAACAGGAACTAGCCTTGTAAAGCCCGCCATGGAAGGCTAGGTTGTAAGCTACGCCTAGCGGCAACCACAAACAACACTACCCATTCGTTGTTAGGCCCATGAACCACAATCCACTCACATGTGGAATAGCCGCGTCGTGGAAGAATTCCGGTTTACCATAAATCAACTACGTGTGGACTAACCATGACAAACAACTACCAACCCTGCCAAAAATCCACTCAAAATGTGGACTAACCTGCACTCACGAACACGTTCGTAATTCCCATCAATCCACTCGCATGTGGACTAACCTCTATATGCAATCTATTGAAACAATAGTAGTTCTTCGCCCAACAAAAAGCACACCGAAATTAAACCACACTCAGGAAGTTATGCAAATATTCATTCATCCTTCCTTAAACTAAAACCGCAAAAAAATGCTAGTTAAAGCGACATGCCAAACAAAACGCCCGCGCCCTAAAAACCCAAACGACGGCCGGAAACGTGTTCAGGCAGGGGTTATGTCCAAGGTGGGAGCCATTTCAAGGATTCATTGCCCCCACGAAATATAGGGCAAGTCGTGCTCGACAGTCTAGATGCCAAAACCGACGGACATCAATCCACTAAATGTGGAATGAACAAGAGCGCCTTGTCACTGTCTTGCGGCACACCACAACAATCCACTCATGTGGACTAACCAAAAACCCTCAAATCGAATGTCAGCAACCAACGCTACCATCAACGAAAGGACTACTTTCCACCAATCCACTACATGTGGACTAACGTGTACGACAGGTCAGATGCCAAAACCGATGGCCATCAATCCACTAACATGTGGACTAACCAATTACGGGCGGAGGATGACGAACTCGTTTGGCCATCAATCCACTCACATGTGGACTAACCTCTATATGCAATCTACTGAAACAAAAACAGATCTTCGTCCAACATAAATGCACGCCGAAATTAAACCACATTTCGGATATTATGCAAACGTTCATTGACTTTTAAATTAAATCGCAAAAAACATGATGGCTAAAGCGATACGCCAAATAAATGCCCGTGCTCTAAACCCAAACGACGGCCGGAAACGTGTTCAGGCAGGGGTCACGCCCAAGGCGGGAGCCATTCCAAGGATTCACTGCCCCCACGAAACACAGGGCAAGCCGTGCTCGACAGCCCAGATGCCAAAACCGACGGACATCAATCCACTAAATGTGGACTAGCCTGACGGGCCACAAAACCCAACTCACCCGCTGCCATCAATCCACTCGCATGTGGACTAACCTGCAAATTCTCAGTTACGGCAAAAGCATCACCCCATCAATCCACTTATGTGGACTAACCTTGAGGGGGCGTTGGTACCATTTGAAATCCATCCATCAATCCACTCACATGTGGAATAACCTATGGCTTTACCTAATTTGATGCTACCTACAACCATCAATCCACTCACATGTGGAATAACCATAGGATCTGGAATGACCACGGTCTTTAAGCTCCCATCAATCCACTCGCATGTGGACTAACCTCTATATGCAATCTATTGAAACAAAAATAGTTCTTCGCCCAACAAAAAGCACACCGAAATTAAACCACACTCAAGAAGTTATGCAAATATTCATTCATTCATCCTTCCTTAAACTAAAACCGAAAAAAAATGCTAGTTAAAGCGACATGCCAAACAAAACGCCAGCGCCCTAAAAACCCAAACGACGGTCGGAAACGTATTCAGGCAGTGGTTATGTCCAAGGTGGGATGCCATTTTCAAGATTTACTGGCCACCTGAAATACTGGGCCAGGCAAGCTTCTCAGCCAACACCGTATTATTCCGCTGCCAGCCGTACTCATGGCACCAAGCAAAAGCCCGACATGTTGTGGGCTGGCAAAGCCCCCTCAAAAAAAACTAAATTCGGCGCAAGCGTCGATACTTTTTGATTTTTTACATACTTAGTTTAATTCCAATTACAGTTTTAGTTTAACGGACGACAGCGTTCATTAAACTAAAGTTGTAAATAACCAGCGCTATACAAAACAAACGGATAGAACCGTCTGTTTACACTTTTACTTTAAATTTTTTAAAGTAAAAGTGTAAAAAACAGGCGGATTAAAGCAACACGTTAAATAAAATGTCCGGGCCTTTGATCCAAGTGACGGTTGGAAACGTGTTCAGGCAGGGGTTATGCCCGAGGTTGGATGCCACCTAAAGATTCACTGGCCCCCTGAAATAGTAGGCCAGGCAAGCTTCTCAGCCAATACCAAATATTCCGCAGCATGGCATCAGGCAAACACCCAGCACGCCGCGGGGGGCGGCACAAAAAACCCGTGGCCACCCCATCCCGTCGTGTTTACAAGATTAGTTTAATTCTAATTACAACTTTAGTTTAATGAACAGCCATCGTTAATGTGCATAAAATTGTTCCTGAGCCATACATCATAAAACAATTACTTATAAAATCCTGTCTACATTATTATGCACAGAAAACTTGCACAATAATGTAGGCCCGATAAACATTTGCACAATAGTGTAGTCCAGGTGGACAAGTGACGGGGTGTTTCGCCGCCCCGTCAAGCCGTGGCCAGAGAGCCGCTGTCCTTTTGCCCCTTTATTATCGGCAGCTTGCCCTATGAATGTTCTGTCCCTAGCTATTATGTAGCGCTATGCATAATAGCTAAAACCGGTCGTTTCCAGTCTGGAGCGGTTTGAAAAACAACAATTTTATGCAAAAAACAGGAACAGTTTTATGCACATGAACGACCGTCATCGTTCATGTGCATAAAATTGTTCCCAACCCTTGTAATATAAAACATATACCTAGGTTATGGTGTCTACAATATTATGCAAATAAATTTTGCATAATATTGTAGACCAGATGAAAATATGCACAATATTGTAGACAAGCAGAACAGATTTGCCTAACATCACGTTTATCCTATTTCATGGTATCAGCTTCTGATTTTGGGGTGTCTTAGCAAATGAATCCAGAATTACATTTATCCACTCTTTCAGCGCCACTTGGCCGCAAGGTGAAGGGGCTATCCGATACGTCTTACGCTGACCTTAATACTTGGCCAACGCCAGACGAAGGGGCCCTTGACGAAAAACTCCGCGCCCAATATCTGGACCGGAAAAAAGGTGTCACGATGTATTTATCCGGATGTGCACAGTCCGAAATACAAAAAGCAAGCGGCATTGGACTGAAACAAGCCCAGCGGTTAATCAAGGAGCGATGCATCCAAACACATCCTGATGGCTTAATTTATGGGTGGCGTGGCTTAATTCCCAACCTGCACATAAGGCCCTACAGACGCACTAAACCTGTAAAAGTTGATCCATATGGGCATGGTGCGGCTGGTGCCATGCAGACCTTATTGGCTTTGCACCCTGACCTGTGCGCCAGGCTTGAAAAACATATACTTGACCTACCCAAACCTGATCAACTGGGGCAAATTAAGAAGCCAAGGATGTTGGTCTGGAAATGGTTCATCAATGAATTGCGAAAACTTGGCTATGAGCAACGTGGGCTGTGGCCTTTTAATACAAAAAGTAATGGCTATTACTCGGTTTGCCGACATATCGATCAGGTGTTTGCCGCCAACCCTAAAAAAGCCACCCGCATTCTTGGCAGTCCAGGCCTAGAAAAAAAGCTTATATCTGGCGATGGCGTAGATCGCCCTGTGGACAGGGTATTTCAACGGGTTGAAATGGATGCACATAAGCTCGACGGTAGGTTTTGTGTGATGATGCCACAGGTGACGGGTGGCTATGTCCCTAAAATAATACATCGCATTTGGGTTGTCGTCATACTTGAAGTTTATTCACGTGCAGTGTTGGGTTATTACCTAAGCCTTGGCCGGGAAGTCTCAAAAGATGATGTGATGCGCACCATCAAAATGGCGCTAACAAAATGGCACCGCCGCAACCTCTCGTTCAGCGACCTGGCGTTTAGTGGCGAAGCTGGCTTGCCATCAGGCATTTCAGATAAATTCGTGGGTGCTTGCTGGGATGAAACAAGTGTTGACGGGGCGCTTGCCGAGTGTTGCAAAACCATTGAAACGATTTTAAATGATGTCGTGGGGTCTAAATTAATAACGCCTTACGGTGGCTTTTCAAGCCGACGCAGCAAAGATGACCGGCCCTTTATAGAAAGTTTTTTCCGCACCCTTGGGTCAAATGGGTTTCAACGGTTATCGAACACGACCGGGGCAAACCCTAGCGAAAAACAAGGACGGGATCCGGAAAAAGTGGCGGTGACCAGCCAATTTCAGCTTGAATACTTAGAAGAGCTGCTGGACGTGCTCATCACCAATTATAATGCGACCCCCCATTCGGGGCTTGGCTACCGGTCCCCGCTTCAATACCTACAGTTTATATGCGCCAGGCCTGGCGAAGCACTACGCCAGGCTGACCCCAACTCCGTGCAGGGCATGTTAAATTACCGGAAAAAATGTTGGGTGCTGGGTGGGATTAAGAGCGGCCGAAAACCTTATGTCAATTTTGAGGGGGCCCGTTACACCAACGAAATCTTGGGGCAGCGTTTTGATTTGGTTGGGCATTACATCTGGGTAGTCAATCACTTGGAGGATGATGCCCGCGTGGCCCAAGCATCAACCCTTGACGGCATGCAGCTTGGTGTCCTTAGGGCCGCCCCACCCTGGCATAAACTGCCCCATAGCCTCAGGGTCCGTAGCGCAATTAATGCCGCTGTCCGTAGGCGGATGTTTACCCTTGCAAACACGGTTGATGCCATTGGGGCATTTCTTGAATTTCAGGAAGCCCAGGCAGATAAAAAGTTGCCGGTCCACCCCGCTTATCTGGAACTTAGGCGCATATTGGAACAACAAGCGCAATTGAACGTGGGTGAATCAGTGCTTGAAACGGCATTAAATAAAACCAGTTTAGGGCTGCCAGAGGATCCGTCCCCGCAACCAAACGCCGCGCCAACAGTGCGGCAGGATACGAACCTCCCCACCCCACGCATGGCGGCTTCTGATTAAGGATAGGGATGTGCCAAATAATTTAAACCCTCGCCACCCCATTTTAAGCCAAGAGTACGCCATCTACACGCCCCCCATGGACAGGATGATCAACACCATTGGGGACTGGATTGACCAACGGATTAGTGGCGGCCATATATACGGGCCATCCAGGTTTGGAAAATCAAGGGCCGTCAAATGGCATCTTAAGGCTGTCCTGGAGAACCGGTTTAAAGCCACACTGCCGTTGGTCGTGTGGATTAGGCGTGGCGATAGCGCGGTGAGTGAAGTTGAATTTTGGAACGCCCTATTGAGGGCGTCTGGATATGAGTTTTACAACCCGGAGAAGCCAAAAGCGAAAGCCGTTGCAAAGTTCTTGTTTGAACAGCAAGTTGTCACTTTGGCACGCTTATCCCGAGGGAACTATGTGGTTCTGTTGATTGACGAGGCCCACGACATGACGCTTAAAGAGTGGAAATGGTTGCTTGGGCTGCAAAACGAACTCGACAACCAAGGTATCCGGTTTAGCGTGATTTCGATAGGCTCATATGAACTTCAGTACCAACCGGATTATTTAGCCAGAACTGGGAACGCCCATATTGCAGCAAGATTCTATGCGTGTGACACAAAATTTCACGGGATTGGCTCTGTTGATGAACTGGGTTACGTATTGAATGGCTATGATATCAATTCGGAATGGCCAAAAATGAGCGGGGTTTCTTACACGCAATATTTTGCGCAGGACCCATTTGCACAGGGTCTGCGCCTATTGGATTGCAAGGACAACATCTGGGCGGCTTTTGGGCAATTGCTGCCGCCGGGACTGCAATCTAAAAAGGGTTTTAAGCTTGAACTCCCGATGCTGCACATTGCCTGTTCGGTTGAACAAGCGCTTCGTCGGCTGGGTTCGGGCGAAGACTGGGAAAAGGTGACGGCATTTGAAAGTTGGCTACAGATGGTGGCGAAAACAGGGTTTACGGATCATCTGCGGAAAATTTCTTGATTATGGGGACACTGGCGTTCAGCCGTCAATTTGATGAAGCGGCAAGACCAACGTAATGCCCTGCCGAAAATTAATTGGGGAAGGGGGCGGCTCAGTAAATATGCGTCTTTCACAGGATTTGCCGCCAAATTTTGTCGGCTCAACGATTTGTCACCCAGTCGGTTTACGGAATTTTGGCATAAAGCCGTTGAAAGTCTTGATGCGGTTGATCAACAGCAAAAGACAAGGTATATCGCGCGTTTATTGGATGAACCCTTAGCGGTTGTAAAAACAGTTTTTTGGGGGAAGAAGCTCGGCTACGGATACCTTTCCGCCAACCAGACGCATAGGTATCACGTTGGCAATGCCGCTTATTGCCCGGAGTGCCTGAAGGATGGTTTCCACGGTTATTTTCACGAATGTGATTGGTTAAAAAAATGCCCTATCCATTTGTGCGATATGGCTAGGGAGTTTCCCCGTTTGATTGGCCCTCGGTTTGACCAAGCCGTGTGCCAGCTTTTATCGTTACTGGACATCAATTGCCCAGGATGGGCGGTGGCCGAAGGCCAGTATCTTGCAAAAGATGCCATTAAAAAACAGCCAACCCTACGGATATTACTGGGTTGGCATCGTGCCGTCCAAGCGGAAACAACTGATTGGGCCACTTCTTGTCTAGGTGCGGTTGGTTTTGATAGCCTCGCTTTCCATAATCATGGGCACGGCTACCCTTTTCGGCATTATGATCTGCTGTTGGGGCGGCTTGACTGGATCATACCGATACCCCATAAAATAGCCTATCTTTTTGTTGCAGCGCCTTTTTGTGCTGATCCTGATGTCCAATTTTTCAGCAAACCTTTAGCCGATGAGGCCCGCCATGTGTTTTCACAATACCCGCTGCATGAATGGCTGGGTTTATTTAAGAACGTAAACTTTGTAAATGGTAAGCTTCAATCCCATCAATTGATAGCTAAGGTGGCAATCAGGGATATCAATGTACGGCACTACACAAAAACATGTCGGTGTGAGTGGCGGATCCATAGTGAATCTGATGGTTGGGAGCATCATGAAGCAGGGAACCAGGACGGTTTATGCGCTTCCCGATGCCCTTATGAAGTTGCCCAAGGCGAACTGCAACATGAGTGGATTGATTTATTGCCGACATCCGCAAAACAGCGTTCCCGGTATTGGGAGCGTTATGAAATCATGGCAACTGCCCTATCAAAAACAGGCCTTGTCTCAATCGTTGGGCGTGCGCCGATGGAGACAATACATGGCGTCCCCATGGCCACCAGGCCAATTTTGAAATTCAATTGGTCTGGGCAAATGGCCATTCTAATGGAAGCAATTTTATCAAAAGTCGTCATTTCCCATAGGGATGAGCTTAATTATTGGCTGCGGGCAATAGAATTGGGTGGTCGGCCCAGTGAACGGGAATTTTTTCCGCCTAACATTTACCTTATTCATAGGGAAGGCTCGGGACTGCAGTTAATAAGTTGGCCGACCCGAGGGAGGCCGGAGACATAAAGTTTTTATAATGCCTTTCGCCAATAAGGGCCGTATCAACGATTGTTTTTAGGCGGCCACGGACTAACTGCAAAGACACTGCCATAGAAGGCTGGTCTACAGTTTTATGCAAAAAACGGGAACAATTTTATGCACATGAACGGCGGCCATTAAATGCAACACCGGCAAATATAACAAAAGTATAGATAATGGTAATTATCTATAGCGGAACCCATAAAAGCTGTAATTTATTAGTGCAAAACT
>JAPLRR010000081.1 GCA_026399075.1 Methylococcales bacterium | reverse complement strand
GGTATAGTTCTGGGTGGCGAGACATGGCGGTACCTTCGGTAAATAGATGTTGATGACTCTCATCAATTTACCTCAACGCACTGTCTCGTCATACTTTTTATTAAAAACCTACACGTGTAAGGAGGGAGAGGGTAGGGTGAGGGGGAATTTATCAGCTTCGGACTCTATATCACCGCTAACGGCGATGTTATCTGTGCGCTACGGCTTATTCTGGCTCGCTTGTCAGCTCCACGCTAGAAACGAAGTAAATGCTAGGGAAGGTGCGGTCTAGCGAGCTGCTATGAAAATCCTTCATCAACATACCGTTATCAAAACGCACGATATCGCCTTTTTTCACCGCTACCGAAGGCGCTGCCAGCCAACGTGATTCATTGCCTTGCTTCACTTCAAGATAAGTGTATTGCGCCACATCGATCACATCCAGCACTTTGGCCTTTTGTGGCAGCAAAGCTGGCTTAGGGTGTGCATTTGAATGGCCTGCATCGATTGGCGGATGGCCGGGGGGCAAGCCTTCCGCATTGGCAACAAACGATGCGGTGGTTAATGTCAATAAAAGGACTAGCGGTTTCATAGTTATCATAAAAGTGTCTCAGATGGGTGAAAATAAGTATAGCGGGGTGGTTGACGGCGCCCACGGCCATCAGACCGAAGCCAGGCTAAATGCCATGACCCGGACAAACTCGAAAAATTCAGCGAGGCGGCATATTTTTGGTCAAATAACGCGTTGGGGTTGCCACCTATGTCTTCGACGCTGAAAAACGTCGGTTGTCCAAGGGGACGGGCATATCTTCCATCGCCATCCCCCTGTGCCATGTTCGCCCCCATTGATTTGATTATTTGCCCATTAGAAAGCAAAAATCGTGCAACTTGGCCACAGTGGGACAAAAAAATGCCAAGCTTATAATTTAAAAGGGTCTTACCCTGTAAACCCCAGATAAAATCTTAGGGCACGCCACTAGGCATTAATTAAACCGTGTTATATGACCTAACCGGTTAGGCCATATAACACGTACCCAGACCCAAATGGCATCGGTATCCGCACAAGTTCAACGCCCTGTCTTCACAAGGTTGGTATAAGGGGCATCTCGTCCCCAAACCCCAGCTACCCTCCGCGACAATCTGCTACCCAAATTCATGAGCGGCAAAGTGAGGTTGAATTTGTAGGGGCGGGCTTTGTGCCTGACCAATATCCACGACCATCCTAAATTGGGGCAACCACAAGGGATTACCCCTACGCGAAATGGTGGGCAACGGACGGGATTGCGCTACCCGGCTTGAGTTATTGATTGCTTGGTTAGCCCTATCAGATGACCAACCTGAAGGATTATGCTAAAAAGCCCCGTAAAAAAGATAAGCATGGCAGGCTTCGCATGTGGTGGACGCCTTGCGGCAAATCCGCCTTACGAGTCGTAGTGTGCGCAGCGCGCACCATTAATCGTGGCCGAGAACCCATTGGTCGTAAATGAAAAACGTGAATCGGCCATCACAGATCGAAACACAAATTGAAGCCGTCCCATATCAAAGGTTTAAGGTGCGCGATGCGCACCCTACCCGGCTGACTATCATGCCATTCGCACCACCCTAAAGCCATACACCTTGCGGGTTTGGTTGTTACAGGCACAATGCAAGACCTGCATCCGTGCTTCTGCGTCTCCAGATAGCCAGTAGCGCAACTGCGCTCAATAACAACGAACTGGGTTCAGGGACACTCGTTGCTGTAACTATTCGCACTTCATCGATGTACGGGCCCACACTAAAGTTGAAGCTTACTGACCGTCTATCAGCACTGATGGTAACGCAGTCTACAGTAGAAATTCCGCACTGCATCAACCCGCCGAATTCAAGTTCTCTGAATCCGCTATCCTGAGTTAGTGCCGCGTACGAAGTTGTGGATAACCCGAGGGTTCCGTCAGACGCGTCTAACAGGCCTCGTTCAAAAATAATGCCAAGCACAAGCTCATCAAGTGTGACGGTCGCTTGCAACTGGGTTCCTGAGCTTAGATCGACAAGAGTGTCAGCGTGAAACATATAGCTGGATACAGTTGAACCTGCGAAAAGCGTTCCTCCAGCGGAAGCGCCGTATGCTCCGGGGGCTGTGGCACTAACGGAGAGGTTAGATGAAAGTACTACGCCTTGTTGCTCGAAGAAGCCCAGAATCTGCTCTTCGTTCGTCAGCTGGTTAAGTTGCGCTGAGGATGGTGACGTGATCAACGAGATGTCGCCCGAAATCGCCACAATTCCTGCCAGTGAATCTTGTGCACTTATTGAGAGTACGATCACTTATATCATAACTGCGAGCCGGGTCAAGTACTTATTCATGTTAGTTTCTCCTTTTTGAGCTACGAGGACGACTCTGGGTCGTGGTAAAAAATATGTGGTAGTAGCGGTCACGTGATGCTTTTATCATTCGAGTAGCCAACTATGGTTGGCAGGCTTTTTGCCCTCAGTTAAACATCGCATATTGATTTTTTGGTCAGAAAAGCTTTTCTACCTTACCGCTGATTCATATCCTACCCCTCCCAACAAAAAAAGTTGTTAGCAATTTGTTAGCCTAATGTTACTTATTTATTTAAACTTGTTAGCTAATACCACCCTTTAACGCACAGCAATCAAAACCTTATCTATGGAACAGAATCAGCGCATCGTTTACTTGTTTGGGGCATTTCGTTTGGATATGGGGACGCAGGTATTGTGGCGTGATGAGGTTAAGGTGACGGTATCGCCTAAGGTGTACCAGTTATTGGTGTATTTTTTACAGCACCCGGAGCGTTTGCTTTCCCATGAGGAGTTGTTTGGACAGCTGTGGGTAGGGCGGATTGTTGATGATTCGGCATTACGGCTGACGGTTAATTATTTGCGTCAGGCTTTGGGCGACAACAGTAAAGCACCGCGCTATATTTTGACGGTGTGCAAGCGTGGCTATCGGTTTTTGGCGACGGTTACGCTTCAAGCCCCGTATAAGGTCGCGGTGGTGGAATCGGCAGACTTGCCGCTGGAACTGCCTCTCGCGCGGCCATTTCCTGCAAGGCGTGTAAATACCCAGGAATTGGTAAGCTTGGAACAGGCGTTTATCGCCTCTGCAAACGGCGAGCGGCGTTTGGTTTTTTTGCAAGGGGAGGAGCGCACGGGCAATGAGACCTTGCTCAATCAGTTTCTTGAAAAAGTCCAGCTGTCTGAGGTGACGGTGTTACCTGCCCATTGCTCGCCTACGGGCACTGCTCCCCAGCCTTTTTTGCCTTTGCTGGAAATCATGGAGTTTTATTGCCGCGAACCGACTGGGCAGTTGCTTATTGACCGCTTGAACCAAGTGGCACCCAGTTGGCTTTATCAACTGGTGACGGTGTTGAGCGAGGATGAGTTGGCGCGGCTACAGCCCAAAGTGGCCAATGTCACTACCGGGCGCATGTTGTTGGAAGGGGTCAATTTTTTTGAGTCTTTGAGCAAGCATTTTGTTTTTATTTTGATTTTGGAAAATGCCCATTGGTGCGACGAAGCGACTTTAGATTTAGTGGGTATGCTGATGTTTAGGGAATTTCCGGCGCGGTTGTTGGTTATTATCAGCCACCGCATAGATCAAGAAGGCGTGGGTGCGTGGCGGATAGCAAAGATGCAGGCGGAATTTGCCGACCAGGGTTTATGCCAAGTGCTGTCTGTGCAAAATCGGCGTAGTTGATTATCTAGCTTAGTCGTTCATAACCAGCGGGATTTCTACGGCGGCTTGTTGTTTAATTTTAAAGCCGCGCATTTCCAAGATGCCTTTGGTGTTTAGGGAGATAATCAAATACAAGGCTTCCGGGTAGGCGGCCAGTTCCACATCATGGCTAGACGGTTGGGCGGGGGCGCTAGGGTGGGAATGGTAAATGGCAAACAGTTGTTCGCCCCGTTCGCGCATGTCGGCCATTGCGGCTATTTGTTGCTTGGCATCCAGCAAAAAGCGTTGTTCCGGGTGTTCGGCGCAATTGGCAACCGGATAACAACGGCTAGGTACACCGTTATGGCTGCTGACCAAGCCGCAGACTTCAAAATCGGGTGACAATTGCGCCAAGTGCAATAATTGGTTGGTCAGTTTGCGGGGGATATGGATTTCTGCTGCGTTCATGTTTGCTGGGTAAAGTCAGTGTTAAGGTTTTTGCCCGTAAGTCACGCGGGGCTGTCCTGATAAATCTTGGTAAGATTGTACCTTATCATAAGCCAACGCGTTAAAAATGGCTTGTACTTGCGGCGCTTGGTTATAGCCATGTTCAATTAATAAATGCCCTGCGGGTTTTAAATATCCACGGGCATGGTCGGCAATGGTTTTAATGTCGCTTAAACCGTGGTCTGCGGCGATTAACGCGGTGCTGGGTTCAAAACGCACGTCGCCTTGCTGTAGATGTTCGTCATAGTCTGCGATATACGGTGGGTTGCTGATGACCAGATCAAATGCCGTTTTGGGGATGTTGCTAAACCAATCGCTTAAAATAAATTCAATGTTCGTCAGTTGGTGCCGATGGGCATTGTATTGGGCTACGCTTAATGCGGCTTTGCTGGCATCGGTGGCGGTCACAAAGGCATTCGGGCATTCTGCCGCCAAGGTTACGGCAATAATGCCGGAGCCTGTACCTAAATCCAGCAATTTAACGGCTTGGTTTTTTTGTATTAAAGCCAAGCTTAGTTCTATCAATAATTCAGTGTCAGGCCGGGGGATCAGCACATCGGGCGTGACCCTAAAATCCCGGGACCAAAATTCGCGGGTTCCTGTCAAATAGGCTATCGGTGTGCCGAATTGCCGTTGTTCCAGCAAAGCGTCAAAAGCGGCGAGTTGTTGCTCAGTCAGCGGATTGTCACACCACGCCCGTAAGTAAGTCCGCGGTTTGCCCAACACAAACCCCAACAGCACTTCGGCATCTAACAACGGTGTATCGGAATGGTCGGCCAAGCAGGTGGCAGCTAGGGCTAATTGGGTTTTTATTGTCGGCATGGGAACTTAGGCTACCAAGGTTTGGGTTTATTGCTATTACCGACGCCACAAGTTAGGGTCTCAAGCTGATTTTGACGCGTTGTAGGCTGTGTAGTCTGACTATGCGCATAACCGAGTCTGTGCGCTTGGCATGATTACGATTTGTGCAGGACCTTAGCTTGTAGCTGGGGAGGAGGTGGGGCTATGGTAAAATGACCGCAATAAAACTAACTGCGGCCATTTAAAGCACCTTTTAAGAAGTCTTTAGCCTAGGAGGGCTTATTTGATTTTGGCTTCTTTGTAGATAACATGCTTGCGGGCAACTGGATCAAATTTTTTGATCTCAATTTTTTCAGGCATGGTGCGTTTGTTTTTGGTGGTGGTATAAAAGTGACCAGTGCCTTCGGTAGAAATCAGCTTAATTTTATCGCGCATTTTTAATCCCCTTAAACTTTAGTGCCGTTTTTACGCAAATCCGCCAACACTGCGTCTATGCCGTTTTTGTCAATGATACGCATTGCTTTTGTAGAAATTCTCAAGCGCACCCAACGGTTTTCGCTTTCTACCCAAAATCTGTGGTGTTGCAGATTGGGCAAAAAACGCCTTTTGGTTCTGTTGTTTGCGTGTGATACGTTGTTACCTGTAACGGGGTGTTTGCCTGTTACCTGACATACTCTAGACATGATTGACCTCTTGGTGTGCCTAAATTTAAAAATTAGCCGATCTTTATACCAAAAATTCTTCCCAAGGTAAATAACAATCTATAAAATAAACCCCATAACCCTCACCCCACGCACTTAACAGCAGGACACAGATGCCTATTAAACTCGGCATGGTCATGGATTCCATCGGCCATATCAATATCAAGAAAGACACCAGTTTTGCGATGCTGCTGGAGGCACAGGCCAGGGGCTGGGAATTGCATTATATGGAGCTTAATGATTTGTACTTAAGGAACGGCAGGGCTTTTGCCCGGACCCGCACCTTGACCGTTCAGCGCGACGCCAGCTGTTGGTACCAGTTTATCGCAGAACAGGACATTGCCTTGGATCAGCTCGATGTTATCCTGATGCGCAAAGATCCGCCGTTTGACCAAGAATATATTTACGCCACGTATTTGCTGGAACGCGCTGAAAGCATGGGCGTGTTGGTGGTCAACAAGCCCCAATCACTGCGGGATGCCAATGAGAAATTGTTTACCGCCTGGTTTCCGCAATGTTGTGCCGAGACCTTGGTGGCAAGGGAGCCTGCCCGAATCCGACATTTTTTGCAGGAACAAGGGGAAATTATTTTAAAGCCCTTGGATGGCATGGGGGGCACGTCTATTTTTCATTTACGCCAAGATGACCCTAATTTAAGTGTTATCTTGGAAACCATGACCCACTATAATAGCCGCTATGTGATGGCGCAAAAATACCTGCCTGCCATTAAGGACGGCGATAAGCGTATTTTGATGGTAAATGGTGAGCCCGTGCCGTATGCTTTGGCGCGTATCCCGCAGCAAGGCGAAACACGGGGCAATTTGGCCGCTGGCGGACGCGCTGAAGGCCGGCCTTTAACGGCGCAGGATGAGTGGATAGCCCATCAGGTAGGGCCGACATTGCGCGAGAAAGGTTTGGTGTTTGTTGGGCTGGATGTGATTGGCGACAAGCTGACAGAAATCAATGTCACCAGCCCGACGTGCGCCCAAGAGTTAGACCAGCAGTTTGGCCTTAATATTGCCGGCTTGCTGATGGATCATATAGAAAAGATGCTGGCATAATATGGCCGATAAAGCAGTGTT
This sequence comes from Methylococcales bacterium, assembly GCA_026399075.1. Lineage (GTDB taxonomy): Bacteria > Pseudomonadota > Gammaproteobacteria > Methylococcales > Methylomonadaceae > Methylobacter_C. The sequence goes on along the minus strand of JAPLRR010000081.1, from coordinate 12,008 downwards.
TGTCCAACCCACCAAAGCGGGTAATGATCCGTTATGGATTGCGGTTTTTGTGGCGGTTGTGGTGCATTTGGTGTTGGTGTTGGGCCTTAACTTCACGAGTGCGCGTGATGAAAAGACCGCCAAACCGATAGAGATTACCTTGGTTAATACGCCAGTCAAAAAAGCGCCTGAAACGGCAAAATTTTTGGCGGAGGAAAACCAATTGGCCGCAGGTCAAGCGACCAAAAAACCGGAACCGCCGCCGCAAAAGCTGCCCGTCTTGAATAATAGTGTAAAAAAGCCCGTGAAAAAGGCGAGCCCTGAAGAGGTCAAACCGGAAGTTAAACCAAAGCCAGTACAAAAAGTCATCACCCAAGAAAAAGCCGTAAAGAAAGTGGTGACGGCCAGTAAACCAGTTTTGGACAAAAAGCTGGAAAAGCCGGAAGTGAAAGTGCCGGAAGAAGTTAAGCGGCCAGTGGAAAAAAAACCCGTGGTCAAAGCGGCAAAAGCCCAAGAAGAAGACGGGCGGCCGCATTTGACCGCTGAAGATTTGCACCAGCAAATTGCCCAATATGTATCGGAAATCAGGCAAAGCCAGCCCAGCCCGGAAGAATCGAAAATAAAATCTGTCGATTCAGTAAGCACCCATAAATACGTTGCCGCGCAATATGAGAAAGATTGGCAAAGCAAGGTGGCACGGATAGGTAATAGCAATTACCCGGAAGTGGCAACCCAGAAAAATTTCTCAGCGACATTAACAATGGCTGTCGGCATCAACATTGACGGCAGTATTTATAGCATCCAGATCAGTAAGTCTTCGGGCATCCCGGCTTTGGATGAAGCGGCCAAAAAGATCGTCCGTATGGGCGCACCCTTTGCCCCGCTGCCGATGGACTTGCGCAAGGAAGTGAAAGTTTTGGTCATTACCCGGGTCTGGAAATTTTCTGATGAATCAGGCTTGGTCACACGATAATCGTGCTGCTTAACTCATTTATAGAGTACGAAGTTGGTAAGGCGACACAAGGCTCCCTCTCCCTTTGGGAGAGGGTTAGCGTGAGGGTATTTCAAATATCGCTTTACCAGCTTCGGCACCTAATAAGCAATCAGCCCCCTCTTTGGAAAAGCGGGGTTAGGGGAAATTTTATGAGGCAAATCCCCTTCAATCCCCCTTTATAGGGGGAGGTGAATAGTTATAGTCACCCTAACTTTAGATACCAAGACTTATGATTAAAGCCACCTACTTAAATAACCAGTTTATTATCGCGATGCCCAATTTGGCTGACCCTAATTTTTTTCATACCGTGACTTATTTGTGCCAACACAATCAAGAAGGTGCTTTAGGGATAGTCATCAACCGACCTGCGCAAATGAAACTGGGTGAAATTTTCAAGCAAATGAACATTTCCGCCACTGAGATCTCGGCAGCAGAAGCCCCCGTTTTTGCTGGTGGCCCTGTCCAGCAGGAACGTGGCTTTGTCCTGCATACCGCAGGCAGCCGCTGGGATGCGACTATGCTGGTTTCAGACACTTTGTCATTAACCACCTCACGCGATGTGATCGAGGCAATTGCGGCAGGCCAAGGCCCTAAGCAATATTTGGTGGCTTTGGGCTATGCGGGTTGGGGCGAAGGCCAATTGGAGCAGGAAATATTGTCCAATGCGTGGTTAAACACACCTTATGGCCCGCAAGTCCTATTCGATACCCCGGTTAATCAGCGCTGGCAAGCCGCAGCCGGGCAGCTGGGCATAGATATCAACCAGCTAACGGCACCCGCTGGCCATGGCTAAACAAGATCCTTTGGCGGCAAAAATCAATACCGATACCTATTTGGGTTTCGATTTTGGCAATAAAAAAATAGGCACGGCGGTTGGGCAAACCATTACCGCCACGGCCAGCCCTTTGCAAACTATCCGCGCCATTAACCAAAACCCGAACTGGGATGCTATTGGCAAATTGATACAAGAATGGCGTCCAGCAGGCTTGGTGGTCGGCATTTCCAAACAAGCCGACGGCTCTGACAATATCATCACGCCGCGCATGTTAAAGTTTTGCCGACAGCTGGAAGGCCGTTACCGTTTGCCTGTGTATCAACAGGACGAGGCCTTGTCCACTTTTGAGGCCAAGCAAATGCTGTTTGACGAGGTGAGCGTCAATGCCACCAAGCTTTGGGAAGTGCAAGACCAACTCGCCGCCCAGCTTATTTTGCAAAGCTGGTTGAATGACTACAAAAAGGAACATTAAGTGTTAGAAACAGACGAATTGCTCAATAATTTGGAGGCGGGACTAAAACAGCTGCTTATTGACAGGAAACTGGATGAGCCGCTGATGATAGGCATACGTAGCGGCGGGGTTTGGGTGGCCGAACAATTGCACCAACGGTTGGGCATCAAGTCCCCTTTGGGGCTGTTGGACATTTCCTTTTACCGTGATGATTTTTCCCAAATTGGTGTCAACCCCAATGTAAAGCCCAGCCAATTGCCTGCGCATATTGAAGGCCGCGATATCATCCTGATTGATGATGTATTTTATACGGGCAGGACGATACGCGCCGCCTTGAATGAAATTTTTGATTATGGCCGTCCCAACCAAGTGGTTCTTGGCGTATTGATAGAGCGCGACGGCAGGCAAATCCCTTTGTGCCCGGATTGCGCCGGGGCCCGCATTACTTTGGCGGCCAACCAGCGTATTAAATTAACCGGGCCCAGCCCTTTGGGCATAGACCTGCAAACACTGGACACGGCGGCCTAAACCATGAATGATAATCTCCAGTTAAATTCAGACGGTAAGCTCAAGCACTTTTTGACCATCGAAGGTTTGGACAAAACCTTGCTGACAGAGATTCTGGACATCGCCGAATCGTTTATCGGCATGAGTGACCAGCAAATCAAAAAAGTGCCTTTATTGCGTGGCAAGACCATCGTCAACCTGTTTTTTGAGAACAGCACCCGCACCCGCACAACCTTTGAGTTGGCCGCCAAGCGTTTGTCAGCTGATGTATTGAGCATGAGCATTGCCACGTCGTCCACGTCCAAGGGTGAAAGCCTGTTGGACACTATCCGCAACCTGGAGGCCATGTTTGTGGACATGTTCGTGGTGCGCCACGCCATCAGCGGCGCAGCGCATTTTATCGCCCAACAAACCGCGCCGCACATCAGCGTCATTAACGCTGGTGACGGACAACATGCACATCCTACCCAAGCCATGTTGGATATGTTTACCATCCGCCAGGTCAAGCCAGATTTTTCCCAGCTACGGGTGGCGATTATCGGTGACATCCTGCATTCCCGGGTGGCACGGTCACAGATTCAGGCATTAAACACCTTGGGCGCGGCGGAGGTGCGGGTGATAGCCCCCAAAACCCTGTTGCCCGCGCATGTTGAAAGCTTGGGGGTCAGTGTGTCACATAATTTGAACGTCGGGCTTAAAGATATCGATGTCATTATCATGCTGCGTTTACAAAAGGAGCGCATGACCTCGGCGCTATTGCCCAGTGAAAGCGAATATTTCAAGTGTTTTGGCTTGACCGAAGCCAAACTTAAAATTGCCAAACCCGATGCCATAGTCATGCACCCAGGGCCAATTAACCGGGGGGTGGAAATTGATTCAAAAGTTGCCGACGGTAAGCAATCGGTGATACTTAAACAAGTGAGCAATGGCATTGCCATACGCATGGCCATTATGGCCATGGCCATGCAAACGCAGGGGGCGGTATGATGGGCCACATTCTGATTGAACAAGGCAGGATTATCGATCCGGCCAATAAAATTGACCGCGTAGGATCGGTTTATATCACCGACGGCAAAATTGTTTCCGTTAGTGAAGAACCGGCGGGGTTTGAGCCAGAGACCATCATTGATGCGCACCAGCAAATCATTTGTCCGGGCTTTATTGATTTAAGCACGCGTTTGCGTGAGCCAGGACAAAGCCGTAAGGCAACCTTTAAGAGCGAAACAGTGGCCGCAGCCAGTGGTGGCATCACCACGTTGTGCTTGCAGCCGGACACTAATCCTGTGATCGATACGCCTGCTGTTGCCGAGTTGATCAAAGAGTTGGCTGAAAAAGCCCATTATCCGCAAATTTACCCGATAGCCGCGCTTACCCAGAAATTGGAAGGCACTGAGCTAAGTTCGATGTTGTCACTCAAACAGGCTGGTTGTATTGCCGTCGGCAATGCCAACCAACCCGTCAGGAATTTGCTGATTTTAAGGCGGGCAATGGAATATGCCGCCAGCCATGATTTGTTGGTGATGTTTAGGCCTAACGACTATTGGCTGGGCAATAACGGTTGTGCGCATGAAGGCGCTGTGGCCACCCGCTACGGCTTGCCAGGTATCCCAGAAGAAGCGGAAACCATTGCCTTGGCGCAATGTTTGGAATTGGTTGAGCTTACCGGCTGCCGGGTGCATTTTGGCCAGCTCAGTTGCAAACGTTCGGTGATTAAAATCCATCAGGCCAAAAAATATGGCATGAATGTCAGTGCCGATGTCGCCATCCACCAACTGCATTTGACTGAAAATGATATGGTGCCGTTTGATAGCGCCTATCACGTTTTGCCGCCTTTCCGTACCGAAGTGGACAAGCTTTATCTCAGGCAAGGCTTGGCTAGCGGTACGCTGAACAGCATCTGTTCTGACCACCAGCCGCATGACATCGATGCCAAACTGGGCGCATTTCCAGAAACCGAAGCGGGGGTGTCTTCCTTGGAAACACTGTTGCCCTTAATGCTCAAGCTGGTCGCAGAAAACACCTTGACCTTATCCCAAGGGATTGCCGCATTAAGTGCCAATCCGGCCCGTGTCCTGCATATCAACAGCGGCGCACTGACCCCAGGTTATGCGGCGGATGTTTGTGTATTTGACCCCGAATTAAATTGGCAAGTGGATACCGACAACTGGAAAAGCCAAGGGCTGAACACCCCATTTTGGGGACAGACGTTTAAAGGCCGGGTCACCCATACAATACAGGCAGGTAGAATGATTTATCAGCTGGGATAGGGCGGGAATTAAGCCAAGCACCAATCATGTATGAATGGCTGATAAAAATCCACGTTTTGCACTGTTGCCCCGCGTTGGCCCACCAAGGCTGACGCGAAACTTTGTGCCCTTTCCATCAGCACCGCCAGCGGCCAGCCTTTTTCCATGCCCAATAGCAACACGGCGGCAAACGCATCGCCAGCCCCCACGGTGTCTACTACTGAAAGACCGGGTTCTGGGCTTACTTCAATAAACTCACCGTCTTTGTTTAGGGCTATTGCCCCTGAGCTACCACAAGTTACAACCAGACACTCCAAACCATGCCGCGCCAGCAAGTGTGCCATCCTATCCCGTAAGCTATCGTCAGGCGGTGTCAGCAGCAATAGCTCCTCATGGTTAAGCTTGACCCAATTTGCCCTGGCCAGCCATTGATGGACTTGTTCTTGTTGCCACCAAGGTGCCCTTAGGTTGACATCGATAAACACCTTGCCCTGGTGATGGGCTAGCAAATCGTCCAACGCTTGTTTGGATACCGGGTTACGCAAGGCCAGCGTACCATGGTAAATGATGGAATAGTTGTCGGTTTGCGGCAATTGTTTGGCATCGATAAAATCATAAGCTTGGTCGGCCAAAATTTCATAATGGGGTTCGTCATGCACAAAACTGACCTTAACCGTACCCGTTGGCTGGCTAGATGCCAATTGCATGTTTTCGGTGGACAGCCCCCAATCTGTCATGGCTTGCCGTATGCTATGGCCTATCGCATCATCACCCGTGCGGCTGATAAAACAAGGCTGTTGCCCGAAAGCTTGAAGATGCCACGCGACATTAAACGGTGCGCCGCCCAACACTTGTAAACCATCAGGGAACTGGTCGATAAGCACTTCACCAAATATGGCAATGCCTGCTGTGGAAGTTGAAGTTTTTTGCTTTGTCATTACTAAGCCCATGCCGCCTGAAAATCTTGCCATGATAGCAAAAGGTCGGTTAAAGCCCCAATGGGCATAGTGATAAAGTTTTCGACAGTAGTGAAATATTCAGTATACTTTACTAAAACACTCTGGATTAGTAGGTACGTAGATGAAACACAAAATCTTGTTATCGGCATTGTTGCTGGGCTTAGGCAGTATGATGCTGACGGCTTGTGACCAAGGCCAAAAACCGGCAACAACCAGCCAAGCGGAATTGAAAAAATTTGCCCATGCCACTATTTTGGAAGGTGTGGTCAGTAATGATAAGGGCGCTGTCAATGCGGGCATTGTCGAAGTGATGGATGAAAGCGGCCATATGCTTGCCCAGACGAAGGTGGACAATAGCCATTATCGGATAGAAGTCCCTGCCAATACGCTGCTACCTATCCTGTTGACGTATTCTTCAGGGCCAGGCGCAGAAAAATTAATGGCGGTGGCAATTTATGACACAGTGACCAACTACTTTATTAATCCATCAACCACAGCGATAGCCAAAGCCGCCAAGGCAATGGGTGGTTATACGCGGGCCAATATGATTCGCGCGGCAGAAGAAACCGTGCACACCCCCGATGCCAACAAAACGACAACTGGCTGGCGTGGTGATCCGACTACACAATATGGCGGCTGGCATTAGCCGCAATTTTACATTTTAACGCTTGGAGTTAGTTCTCCGGGCCATAGCATTTTGGGTAGTCTATACAAACCGTGCAGGAAGGCGCACGGCATAAATAAATGCCTTCAGCTTCGCACAATTGCTTATACAAAAACTTTTTCCATTTCATATCTTGGTCGTTTTTGGCGGCCAAGGTCGGGAAATTGTACTGTAGCATTGCAGTCAATTGTGACCGTGACCACAGCCCCAAATCCTGCCATAAGTGGTCGCTGCCCAAACAGCCAGCGACGATAATGGCAATCATCCAGTCCATTTCCGGCATGTCAGGCCGACAATGTTGGGTAAGCAAGTTCACTAGGTCTTCTTTTTCCAGCATCCGGCTAAAATCCAGTTGGCTACCGGATACGGCAAGTTCTGGTATATCGCAGCCCTGGAAATAAGCCGCCTTTAATTGCTGGAACTGGGCAGGCGTAAGCCCCAGATAATCCGGCAAAACGCCTTGCCCGACACTCCAACTGGCAACCATGCAGGCCAACCACTCATGGTTAGGTGAGCTTAGGCCTGATGTCAAACGGGAATAGTACAATTCCCGCTCATCTTGACGTTGGAGTGCGATGGACATATTAGTATTCGACTAAAATGTCTTCATCCCTGACTATCATTTGGCAGGCCAAACGCCACTGTGAGGGCAGATCATCAACAATCATTTGTTCCATTTCTTCTTTGCTGATTTTGCCGGAAGCCTGCAATACCGATTTTTCTTTTTCGGTCAGCGGGCCGCCCATGCGTTGATGTTTATCGTCTACGCTGCTGACTTTAATCAGGCAAGTGCCGCATTCGCCATCTTGGCATTCATAATTGATCGGGATTTTGTTCTCCCGTGCCAGTTTTAGCAATGTGCCAGTATGGCTACCCGCAACGGCATAAACGGTTTTGTCCCGATATTCGGGGTTTGAAAAAGTGACTAACGCCATGATTTTCTCCTTATTAAGTTTGCTGTGCTGCCGTTTGGCGCCCATTGGGAAACCAAACGGCAGGTAGGTTTACGGTGGCATCCCCAAGATAACGGCATCATTCTGTTAGGCCGATCCTATCAGTAGGGAATGCGCTGGGCGTTGTTAAACCGGTTTTACCCGGATAGTCCCACCTAACACCTGTGCCTGGCAGGCCAGGCGGTTATGTTTGCCCGCCATGTTTTCGCGCAGAACTTTATCTTCCAACACTGAGGGCTCAGTCAGGTTTTCCCAACCTTCTGTCACTTTCATGATGCAAGTGCCACAATCGCCTTCACGGCAACCGTAGGTGATGCCTGAGCCCACTTTTTCTGAAATTTCAATAACCCGCGTACCCGCAGGTGCTGAAACGGTGACATTAATATCTTCAAAGGTAATCGACGCTTTCGCCATTTCTACTCTCCTGTTGTGTTAAAAATTGTTAAGCAAGATCAGCCATATCAATCACTTTAGCTTGCCTTAAACCCATTAGATCTTGGGCCATTTCATGCCCAAATTCACGGCAGAGCTGGATTTCTTCTTCTGTCGGAATTAACTTGATGCGTATGCCGGGGATGGGCACACGCAACTTGAGTCCCCGTAAACGATCTTCAACCATTCTTACCGCTTCACCGGTCCAGCCATAAGAGCCAAAGACACCGCCCAGCTTGGATTTGAGGTTGATGACGACTAAGGATGACAACAAATCCCAGATGGGTTTGACGGCATCGCCATTGATGGTTGGTGTGCCAAAAATAATGCCGTCCGCACCTTCGATCAAATCGACAAACGGGGCGATTTCACTGCCTTCCAAGTCATACAAGGAAACCCGCACATGCTCTACATCCATTGCGCCTTCATAAATCGCTTCGGCCATGCGCCGGGTATTGCCGTAAGAACTGATATAAAAAATTAATAAGGTTTTTTCGCCCGCACTGATTTCGCTTTGCAAGGCCGAACGGGACAGTTCGCTATAACGCCGCACATAGCGTTGCGGTTGGTCGCGCAACAACGGGCCGTGGGCTGGCAGGATAGTGCTTAATGCCAAAGGCTCAATCAAGTCCAAGGCTTTGTTCACATAGTCCTTAAAAGGCCGCATGATATGGGCGTAGTAGTATTCAAACGAAAACCTAAAATCCCCAACCACATCGTTAAACAAGCGCACATCACAAAAATGGCAACCAAACACATCGCCGGAAAACAGGGTGTTCTCTTCCTGTAAATAAGTACATTGCGTGTCTGGCCAATGCAAATAAGGGGTGTGGAAAAATGTTAGGTTGCGGTCACCCAATGACACAGTGTCACCCGTCATCACAGGCGTAAACGTCACCCCATCCTGTTTCAACAGCGCTTTGAGCATGGTTTGCGCTTTTTGGGAAATGTATACGCAGGCTTGCGGTGCGCGGCGCATCAGTTCTGGCAAGGCCCCGGTATGGTCTGGTTCCAAGTGGTTTAACACAATCACTTTGATTTCGTCATAACGGGCCACCGACTCCAGGCGGGCAAAAAAGTCGCCAGCAAAATTTTCCTTTACCGTATCAATGACGGCCACCCCCTCACTGCCCCTGACCACGTAGGCGTTGTACGTCGTGCCGTTCGCGGTTTTTAAAATGATGTCAAAGGTGCGCAAGGTAGGGTCTAATGCACCTATCCAATGCACCCTTTCTGACAAGGCAACCGCTTGCGGGATACCGTCAAGCGTTAATACCGGTGGCTTATTCATGGCCGCAAGGTTGCTTGGCAGGGGGTTGGCGGCAGGTTTCCAAATCCTGCCCGGAGCTAGTGGCTACCATGCCAAAGCTGACTTCCACAGCCTGTGGGTCAAACCCCGCCATCAATGTGTCGCCCGATTGCATTAAGGGGCGGCGGATTAATAAGGGGTTGTCCACCATCAGCGCCAGCGCTTCTTGTTCGGTCAAGGCCCCAGGATCCAGTTCGCCGTATTTAATCGCCGGGGCGCTGTAATTAAACCAATCACGCACCGCCAGAGTCCCGAAAAAAGCCCGCAAGTGTTCGGCTTGCCAAGCTTCAGTCAAGATGCTTTTTTCAATAAGCTGATGCCCTGCCGCCACCAACAATTTTTTTTGCCGAAGATTGTTGGCACAGCCTGGTTTTTCATAAAAAGTGATGAGTGCCATCAGCTTACCCTCGTTAGTGCGACTGTAATTCACGCATGGCTTCGGCCATTTTTTCCGGCGGAATGCCAGTCAACGAACCCGGTGGGTTGATTGCCTCGCCCAATGAATTCAGAATTGCCCCTTCAATCGGGCAAATACTGGCACACTGGAAGACGGGGAAATCCCCTTCGCATTCCGTGCATTTTTTGGGATCAACCAAAAAATGCGGTTTGGCCTCATAAATGGCGTTGCTAGGACAAACCGGTGCACAGGCAAAACAATTAACACAAGACTCAATAATTTTTACGGCCATAACCAGTTCCTCACGCTACACGGATTAATTTTAGGCGTTTGCCCTGGCGGCTTCCGGCTGTGCATCCAACTTTCCTGCCGCCGCCATTTCTTTGTAAACCGCCATGACCGCTTCTTCGATAGGCTCCATCGCGTGTTCACCATTTGGTGCAATGCCTGCCGCCTCCAACATTTCCCACGGTTCATAGCCAACTTTGGAGCACAACACCGCTTCACAGCCAGCCAAGGCACGGATGGTCAGTAGTAAAGTGCTTTCACCATCGCCGCAGGTGCTATCACCACCGCAATATTGGTCAGCTTTACGGTGGCTAATAAAACGCACACCGTCAGGCGAGGCTTCATAAATCAAAAATTCTTTGGCATGGCCAAAATGGACGTTGATCACGCCTTGTCCGCTGGTGGCAACGGCCATCAATACTGGACGGGTGGTCAACTTAGGTTCTTGCTGTTGTTTTTGCGCCTTTTCAGCTTTTTCCAAACGCTTGCTGTCCATTTCAGCCTGTATGGCTTGATGAATGACCGCGCGTTTTTCCATCGCCGCCTGATAATCGATTTCCATATCTTCAATTTTGTCCAAGGTAAATTCATCACCGCGATCTTCGCCCAACATGCCCACCGCATCGGCACGGCATTGGCGGCAATGGCGCATCATGTTCATATCGCCTGAGCAACTGTCCTGCAAATCTTGCAGCTCATCTGGCGTAGGCCCACGCTGTCCCATCACCCCATAAAAAGTGCCATGTTCCGCTTCGGCAATCAGCGGCATCACATTATGCAAAAATGCGCCTTTGGCCTTGACTACCCGGCTGACTTCAGCCAGATGGTGGTCGTTGACACCTGGTATCATCACTGAATTCACTTTTACCAAAATGCCTTTGGCAATCAGCATTTCCAGCCCTTTTTGTTGCTGCTCAATCAGGATTTTTGCGCCTTTAATGCCTTTAATCCGGCGGTTTTGCCAAAATATCCATGGGTAAATTTTTGCGCCAATCTCCGGGTCAACCGTGTTGATGGTGATGGTGACATGGTCGATATTATGCTTGGCCAGTTCTTCCACCGCGTCAGGCAAAGCCAAGCCATTGGTGGACACGCAAAGCTTAATGTCTGGGGCTTCTGCGCTTAAGCGCCGGAATGTTTCAAACGTCCGTTCGGGATTAGCTAGCGGATCGCCAGGGCCAGCGATGCCCAATACCGTCATTTGCGGAATATTGGCCGCCACCGCCATGGTTTTTTTGACAGCTTGGTCGGGTGTCAGCAATTCGGATACCACGCCGGGACGGGATTCATTGGCACAATCGTATTTGCGGTTACAGTAATGGCATTGGATATTGCAGGCAGGGGCCACAGCAACGTGCATTCTCGCAAAGTAATGGTGGGCATCTTCTGAATAACAGGGATGGTTTTGCACTTTTTCGCGTATCGAATCCGGCAAAGTATCCATCTGGTTTTCGGTAGTGCCACAAGAGCTTGCTGAACAGCCGCCTTTTGCCCCATGCTCTGCGTGGGTAGGGATATTATTTAAAACTGGCAATTGCATGGGATAGACCTCCAAAGTGTGTTTACAAAAGTAAAAGCACAGGCCGTGCCAACGCAGATTATTGTTTTAAATCATTGATTACGCGTGTTATTGGCTTTGGGGTCAAGATGGATTGTCGCAAACACAACAGGCTTGGCTAGGGGGTTTGTCATTAACAGCACAATCTGTATTACCAAACTAGGACTCAACTCCAAAGCGCATCGTTAAGGCGCACAAGCAAACCGCCGATAATTAAAGTTGCGTTAAGGCCAAGAAAATAGCAAGATTTGATGCTGATACCCCAAGATGGCAATGGCGCGGTATAAGGAACGGGGCCCCGCTTTTACGCATATAGAATCCGAAGCGGGTAAATCTCCCTCTCCCTCAGGGAGAGGGCCTTACACGTGTAGGTTTTTTCACTCCGCGCACCCAACCGCAGTAACCCAAGCCGCCTGATTGATTCCCGGTAAGCTAGGCCACGCCTCCGGTCGGCCAGGTTTGACAGGGAGCAGTTGATGGTTAAGCAAAGCCGCAA
>JAPLRR010000008.1 GCA_026399075.1 Methylococcales bacterium | reverse complement strand
CTGGACTATAACCATGCGTAAGCAACTGGTGAGGCCATTGCCCCTGTTAGGCCGCCTGCTGTTGGCCTTGTTGCTTACCTGCCCATTTACCAGTCAGGCGTGGGCTGAATCGGCCAATGAAGACGCCATAAAGACGGCTTTGTTGTTCAATTTTTTTAAGTTTATTGAGTGTCCTGAAGATGTCAGCCAAATGGCCTATACTTTATGTACTACGGCCAGTGGCAGCTTGGGTGATAGCTTATCGGTGCTGGAAAAAAAGGCGGTGCATGGCAAGCCGATTGTGGTGCGTCGTGGGGTAAATGGCGGCAGCCTAAAAAATTGCAATATGGTTTTTATTAGTGCGGTTGAAAATGCGGTAAAAACTATCCAAGATTTAAAAGGCTTGCCAGTGCTCACGGTCAGCGATATACCCCAATTTATTGGCCAAGGTGGCATGATAGGGCTAGTGCAGAAAAATCACCGCCTGGGTTTTGAAATTAATCTGGATGTGGTGAAGGCGGTGGATATCAGGATCAGTTCCCAGATGCTCAGATTAGCGAAAAATATTACAACCCAAAATTGATAGCTTAATAATGATGGACAGTTTATGAAACGACAAAAATTCCAAGATTTGCCGATAACCAGCAAACTGCGCCGGTTACAGGCCATTTCAGTTGGCTTGGCGCTGCTGTTCACCTTGTTGTTTAATGGTGTCACCCAACTGTGGCGTGAACATGGCGACATGCTGGCCGATGCCATGTCGACGGGGCACATGATAGGCTTTAATGTCGATGCGGCCATCATGTTCAACGACAGCAAATCGGCAACGGATATATTGTCTGCGCTGCGCGGTAAACCGGGCATTATTGCCGCCCAGATTTATACCCCAGAAGGGAACGCGTTTGCCCACTATAATGCCGACCATCGGTTTATTTATTTGCCAGGCACACTGGTTGATGCAGACAGAGAAGTGAATGCAAACAGCAAATTGTCGCTGACTTACAATATGATCCAACCTATCACACAACATCTTGATACGGTGGGATATTTGTATTTTGTCATAGACTTGCGCCCGATGTGGTTGAGCATTTTTACTAATATGGGGCAAATTTCATTGGTGATGCTGGGGGCATTTTTGCTGAGCGTGCTTTATGGGCAGCGCTTGGCCGCCTTGATTTCAAAGCCTTTAATACGGTTGTCCCAATTGGCGCAGCAAGTATCAGAACATAAAAATTACACAGTCAGGGCCGAAGGCGAGGGCAAGGATGAAATTGGCCAATTGGTCAAAAGTTTTAACCAGATGATAGGGCAAGTCCAAGAACGCGACGCTGAATTGGAAAACCACCGTGACCGGCTTGAAAATGAGGTTGAAGCCAGGACGGTTGATTTACGGAAAGCAGTTTTGGAAGCCCAAGCGGCGAGTGTCGCCAAATCCCAGTTTCTGGCGATTATGAGCCACGAAATTCGCACCCCGATGAATGGTGTGTTGGGCATGACGGAATTGTTGTTGGGCACTGAGTTGACCCTAACCCAACGGCAATATGCAGAAACCGTCTTCAGTTCAGCAGATTTGCTGCTGACCATCATCAATGACATCCTGGATTTTTCAAAAATTGAAGCGGGCAAATTGGAATTGGAAGAAATTGATTTCAAGTTGCACGATTTGACGGATAAGCTCATTGCACTTATCTTCGACCATGCGCATAGCAAAAATATTGAACTAAGCTGTGAGATAGACCCTAATGTCCCTGATGAACTCAGGGGTGATCCATACCGCTTGCGCCAAATTCTCACTAATTTGCTGACCAATGGCATTAAATTTACCGAAGCGGGTTCGGTTAATTTGCAGGTTGGCTTGGCTGAGCTTGGGCAATGCGATGACCCAAACCAAGTCTGTCTGCTATTTCGGGTCAGTGACACCGGCATAGGCATCGCCCCCGATGTGTTATCAAAGTTGTTTAAATCCTTTAGCCAGGCGGATGGGTCTACGACCCGTAAGTACGGCGGTACTGGTTTAGGCTTGATAATCTCCAAGGAGTTGAGCGAGTTGATGGGCGGGACTATCAGTGTGGAAAGCGAGCTAGGGAAGGGGACATCGTTTATTGTTAAGCTACCTTTGCGTTTGGCACTGGCTTCAGTGCCTGTCGAATCCAACCAAGACACCGACCTTCATGGCAAGCATGTGTTGATTGTGGAAGACAACCCCACCGATGCCAAAATCCTCAATAACCACTTGCTCAGCTTTGGCATGACCTCGCGGATAGCCGACAACGGGGTATGCGCCTTGGAAACGCTAGACCAGGCGGCAAGCCATGGCCTAAAGTACGATATCGCCTTGGTGGATATGAAGATGGTTGGTATGAATGGCTTGGAACTTAGCCAACATATACGCCACGATGTGCGTTTTGCAAAAATGCCCATCGTGATTATCACCTCCAGCACTTATGAGGGCGAGTTTGCCAACATCCAGGCCAGCGACTGCGACTTGTACCTCTACAAACCCTTACGCAAACGTACCCTGCATAATGCCTTGCTGAAGGTGCTCACCAAAAAACCCAACAACATGGCCCAGCAACAGCGCTTGCAGGGTTTGCGGGTATTATTGGCGGAAGACAATCCGGTCAACCAAGAAATAGGCCGGGCCATGCTCAATGTGATGGGCTGTGAAGTCGAACTGGCAGAAAATGGCCAGGAGGCGCTGGCTGCTTTCAAACGTGGGCAGACCGACCTCATCCTGATGGATTGCATGATGCCGGAAATGGATGGTTACACCGCGGCCCAAGAAATTCGGTTGCTAGAAAACGCGGCGGGGGACAGCCACATCCCCATATTGGCATTAACTGCCAATGCCATGCAAGGGGACCGCGAAAAGTGTTTGGCGGCGGGCATGAGTGATTATCTGAGCAAGCCGTTTTTACAACAAGTCTTATATACCAAAATGGTCGCCTTGATGGGCGGCAAAATTGCCGACACTCCCCCTCAAATAGCGGACAAGGCCCATTTCGACCCAGCGCCCTTAAACACCCTGCGTAAAATGGGTGGCGACGCATTGGTGTCGCGCTTGCTACAATTGTTCCAAAGCAACGTGGCAGAACAAATAGAAACCCTGCACCAAGGGATTTTGGCGCAAAATAACGAGGCGGTGCTACATGCCGCCCATAGCTTAAAATCCGCTGCGGCCAATGTCGGCGGGTTTTACCTTTCAGAATTGGCCCGCAATATTGAAAATGCGGCCCGCAATGGCTCCTTACAATGGGATATCAAACAAGCCCAAAACCTGAAGGCCGAATTTGAAGTCGTGTTACAAATTATCGCACAACAGGAATTATTATGACCGAACAGCTAAATCCGCGAAGTCTTATCCTTACCATTGACGATGACGATATGATGCGTTTGATGTTGCATGACGTTTTGAGCCGGGAAGGCTTTGAGGTACTGAGCGCATCTAGGGGTAGCATCGGCATTGAGATGATTGGGGCACACCGCCCCGCCTTGGTGTTCTTGGATGTCATGATGCCTGAAATGGATGGTTTTGATTGCCTGCAAGCGATACGGGCAATTCCCGGCATGGAGTTGTTGCCAGTGGTCATGCTGACTGGCGCTGATGATGTTGATTCCATTAACCGCTCCTTCCAGTTGGGGGCTACGGACTTTATTGCCAAGCCCATCAGTTGGCCAACCTTGCCGCACCGTTTGCGTTATTTGTTGCGCGCCAGCTCGGCCTTAACCCGCTTGGCAAAAAGTGAGGCCGAATTGCGCACGGCACAAAAAATCGCCCATCTGGGCAGTTGGGACTGGACTGTGGCGGACGACAATATGCAGTGGTCTGAGGAAGTGTTTAATGTGTTGGAAGTGGATGCAGCTGATTTTCAGGGCAAGCGCCAAGATTTATACAAAAAACTGCAAAGTGCCGATGCCGACAAACTCCAACAAAACCTTGACAGTTGCCTTAGGAACAAGCACAACTTCCACCAGCAATTCCATGTGCGCCATTCCCAAAATTCTGACCATATTGTGTTGATGCGGGGCGAGCCGATTATTGTCGGCAACCAAGTGACTCGTATACTGGGGACTATCCAAGACATCACCGAACGCCAGCGTATTGAGGAACAGATCCGCTTTTTATCGTATTACGACCCGTTGACCGGTTTGCCCAACCGCAGTTTTTTTAAGGAACTTTTAGGTCAGGCCATTAACTACTGCAACCGTTACAATACGGTGCTTTCTGCGCTGTTTATCAGTATTGACCGCTTTAAGCGCATCAATGAAACCTTAGGGCCCAGCGTGGGTGACCGCTTGCTGAAAATGTTCGCGGATCGCTTGGTCAATGACCTGCGGGATTACGATTACAGTGCGATTTATACCGATTACGACCTCAGTATGAACGAAATGACGGTGTCAAGGTTGGGGGGGAATGAGTTTGCCGTGTTGCTGAACCATATCCGCGACACCCGCGATAGTGTTAAGGTCGCCAAACGTATTTTTGAGATTATGGAGGAAACCTTCACAATTGGACAGCATGAAATATTTTTAAGCATCAATATCGGCATCGCCGTTTATCCAGAAGATGGTGGTGATGAAGACAGTTTTATCAAAAATGGCGAGTTTGCGATGGGCCACGCCAAACAACAGGAACAAAACACCTACCAGTTTTTTAGCAAGTCCCTCAATCTGGCGGCATTCCATAAGTTGTCCATGGAAAACAATTTGCGCCGCGCCATAGACCGTGATGAGTTGGTGCTTTACTACCAGCCCAAAGTCAATATGCGCATTAACCGGGTGATAGGCTGTGAAGCGCTGATACGCTGGCACCACCCTGAATTTGGCTTGATCCCGCCAGCGCAGTTTATTGCGATAGCGGAAGATTCCGGGTTAATCACTGATATCAGCAATTGGGTGCTGGATGCCGCCTGTAGCCAAATGCACCAATGGCAAGTGCAAGGCTTGCCCGAGCTGGTGATGGCGGTCAATGTTTCTGCCAACCAGTTTCGCCAGCACGGCTTTATAGACCAAGTCCATAATACCTTGGTGCGTTTTGAAGTGACGCCCGAACAGCTTAAATTGGAGCTGACGGAAACCATCTTGTTGCAAGGCATAGAAGAGGCGCTAGTGACCTTGCGGGAGTTGCGGGTCTTGGGCGTACACATCAGCATCGACGATTTCGGCACCGGTTATTCTTCTTTGGCTTACCTGAAAAAACTGCCTATCTCAGAGCTTAAGATAGACAGATCCTTTATCCAGGACATTCCGTTTAATGAAGACGACATGGCCATCACCATGGCCATATTGGCGTTGGCCAAATCTTTGTCCTTGGAAGTGGTCGCCGAAGGTGTGGAACATGAAGAGCAGGTGGCGTTTTTGATGAAGCAAGGTTGCGAAATTGCCCAAGGGTTTTTGTTCAGCAAACCGCTACCCGCTGACGAGTTTGCTGTATTCTGGCAACAATTTGGGGATTAAATAATGACGGATTACGCGAACATGGATAGCAAGCCCCGAATTTTGGTGGTAGACGATGATGAAATGACCCGGCTAATGGTGCGGGAAGTGCTGGGCAATAATAACTTTGAGATCGTTGATGCCAAAAACGGCTTGCAAGGCTTGGAATTAATTGCCAGCACCCAGCCTGACTTGGTGTTGCTGGATGTGATGATGCCTGAAATGGATGGTTTTGGATTTTTGCGCCAACTAGGGGATGAGCACTCTAGCCACGCCCCCATCGTCATGATGACGGCAGTAGAGGATGTGCATTGTGTGGAACATGCGTTTGCCCTCGGTGCGTCTGACTTTATCAGCAAACCCATCCAATGGATGCTGTTGCCATACCGCATACGTTCGGTGTTGCGCAAGCGGCGCGCGGAAGAAACTTTGCGGATAGCCAACGAAGAGCAACGGGCAATTTTTGATGCGGCAACATCCGGTGTGGTTCTAGTTAAAGACCGCCACATTATGCACTGCAACCGTAAGCTGGAAGAGATTTTTTATTATGATAAAGGCGAGTTGGACGGGCAGCCCACCCGCATTTGGTTCCCAGATGAAGCGGCTTATGACTTAATTGGCGAAGAAGTGGCAAATGGTAGTTTCCATCGCCATGAACAGCAGTTGGTGCGCAAGGATGGGAGCTTTTTTTGGGCGCGGTTGTCGGGCCAGGTTTTGGACGAAACTGACCCCAGTAAAGGGATTGTTGGGATTGTCGACGATATCACTGTTGAACATGAAGCGGCCAAATCCCTGCTGGAGGCTAAGGAACTGGCAGAAGAGGCGACCAAGATTATCTCAGAGTTTCTGGCCAACATGAGCCATGAAATCCGCACACCGATGAACGGTGTGCTGGGCATGCTGGATTTGCTGCGGGACACGCCGATGAGCGCGACCCAACAGGATTGGCTGGAAACCGCGCACAGCTCGGCGCACACCTTGCTGGACATCATCAACGACATCCTCGACTTTTCCAAGCTGGAGGCTGGCAAGTTTGAAGTCGAGTTGGTGGACTTCAACCTGGTGGATCTGGTTGATGACATTTGCGCCTTGTTGGCCGGGCGCGCCTTTGCGGCCGGGCTGGAGCTGAACTGCGCCTTGCCGGTGCCGATGCCGCCGCAGTGGCGGGGCGACCCGATGCGCATCCGCCAGGTGCTGACCAATTTGGTCGGCAATGCGGTCAAATTCACCGAACAGGGCGAA
>JAPLRR010000035.1 GCA_026399075.1 Methylococcales bacterium | reverse complement strand
CATACCCAAAAAGCAAAAACAGGCTCCGGCAAAACCATTAAGCTTTTTTGCTGAGCAATATAAAACCCGCGACGAATGTATGACCCAGGCCTATTTGAGTGGGCACTATACACTTGCTCAAGTGGGTGAATATTTTGGCGTGAGTTACGCCACCGTGAGCCGGGCAGTGAAACAGGCTGAAAAGAGGGTGGATAATGTCAAATCTAAGGCCTGACGCTATTTACTCTTGAAAATAAATCCTGCGCGGTATATTGCCACACTTGGCGCTACTTTTCCCGCTGACTAGGGGTGTCCACAACAAACCAACGTATAGGAGCCTAAGCTGGTAAAGCGACATTTGAAATACCCTCACCCTAACCCTCTCCCAAAGGGCGAGGGAATCTTGTGTCGCCTTACCAACTTCGTACTCTATATTGCTAAATCCAGCCGTTTAGGCTTGCATTAAGCCTACGATTTAGACCTTGCATTGCAAAGACTAAATCGTACGTACCAGACTTACCCAGTTATTTTTCCATTTTATTCTTTAAACCCACCAAGCCATTCTTAAAAAAGGCAGTCATGGCATTGACGGCGGCTTCATCATTTTGGGTGGCAGATGGCGTATTGCCGGTATCGGCACGATAAAAGCGGCTTTTAAACGTGACTACAGCCGTGTTTGCTTCATCCCCGGCTGTCACTTGCAAACTGGTACTGTGCGAACTGATGGGCAAGGCCTGTGGGTTTTCCGTTTTTAGCCGATAGTTGTACTCATGGTCTTGCTCACTGTAGTGATCTAACATTTCTACTATGTCGCCACCTTGCAAAGTTACTGTCCTGATGCCATCCGAAGCATTTTTGCCATCACCTTTACTGGCTTTTACATCTGGATGCCATGTGGCAATGGCATCAAATTGTTTGACCATATCCCAAACTGCTTCAACGGGCGCATTTATGGTGATACTGTCCAGACCTTTTTGGGGCGTGGGCCCATGGGCAAAAGCGCTTAAGGGGAAGGTGAGGAATGCGCATAATAATACTAGAGTCTGTTTCATGTCCTTGGGCCATTGATAAAATGGCATATTATTCATAATACCAGCCCTTATGTAATGGGTATATCTCCTGATTGTCCTAGGAAAATTTCACTTTAACCGACAGCAAAAACCTTAGCGTTTTCCTATTGGCTGGGTAGCGTTGAAATCTCAACACCCACTTTGTCGCCGCTGGTAACATTCGGAATGAGGCCGATTTGCAAACCTTAGATCAGTTAGGCATACAACACGCGCTAGTTGCCAGTGTCTTGCATTCTGGGGCGATACTGACGGTGAGGAAAATTTGCCAATAACGATGTCCATAGCAATTTATGGCAGATTTGCCGATGGCGGCTAGTGCCTTATGGCAATAGTCGTTGCCCCCTTACCTGTTAATCATTTTTACTGCTGCGCAGCATCGGTTTTTTTAAGCCCTTAGCCTTAAATTTCACCGAATTGTCTTAGAACGTTCATCAATTTTCAATGCAATATTCATAAACTGTAGAGTGTTCACAGTTGATGATGCAATCTATTATCCCACTTTAGCTGTGTAAACAATCCTGAACCCTAACTATAAACAGGACATATCATGGCTGAAAAACACTTATTTAAACGGCATCCACTGTCATTGGCAGTAGCTAATCCTATCTTCCGCAAGGTGCTCTTATTGTCGCTATGCGTCACAGGCACGCAAGCGCTGGCTGATCCATTCTTTTCTGAATACGTTGAAGGTGCTAGCAATAGCAAAGCCTTGGAAATTTATAACCCCGGCCCAGGCAGCCTCAATTTAGCGAGTTGCCAAGTAAAAATGTATTTTAACGGCGCGATCACCCCAGGATTAACCCACACTTTTACCAGCGGCACTATTCCGGCGGGCGGAGTTTATGTGTTGGCTAATCCGATCAGTTCGACGGCGCTTTTAAATCTCGCCAATGGTGTGACATTAGGCACTGCTTGGTTTAATGGCGACGATGCCATCGAATTGACCTGCGGCGGCGTAACGAAAGACATTATTGGTCAAATCGGCCTTGATCCGGGTTCTGAATGGGGTACGGGCCTTGCCAGCACCCAAGACAATACCATAAGCCGCAAAAGCACTGTCTGTGCGGGCGACACCAATGGCGCTAACGCATTTGATCCAGCGGCGGAATGGACAGGTTCTGCGATAGACACCTTTAGCGGTTTGGGCAGTCATACGGCGAGTTGTGCGCTGGGGACACCGACTGTAAACCTATCGGTAAGCGCAACGGCTGGCACTGAAGCGGGTCAAACGGCTATTACTGTGACGGCAACCGCATCCGCTGCGGTGTCTGGGGATCAAACCGTCAATCTGGCGGTTTCCGGCACGGGGATCACCTCAACTGACTACGCTCTGAGCAACGCCACCATTACCATCCCCAATGGCAACACATCCGGTTCAGTGACGTTTACAATAACTGACGATACCGATATTGAAGGGGCTGAAACCGCCACCTTAACCATCAGCAGCCCAACAACAGGCATCTCCTTAGGCACGACGACCACCCAAGCTATCGCCATCACCGACAACGACGCGCCTGTTTTGCCGAGTTTGACCATTAATGATGTTTCGCAAAGTGAAGGCAACAACGGCACGCAAAGCTATGTCTTCACCGTTAGCCTATCTGCCCCAGCCGGTGCTGGTGGGGTAAGTTTTGACATTGCCACGACTGACGGCACTGCCACAAACGCTGCCGGCGATTACATCAGCAAAGCCCTAGTGGGGCAAACCATCGCGGCGGGCAACTCCAGCTATACCTTCAGCGTTGTCGTCAATGGCGACCAAAACTTTGAAGCCAATGAAACCTTCACCGTAAATGTGAGCCAAGTCAGCGGCGCGACACTGGCGGATGGTCAAGCGCTAGCTACGATCACGAACGACGACAATGGGTGCGGTAGTAGCGCCACGAAAATTTCTGCGCTACAAGGTAATGGCACAAGTTCGCCACTTACTGGCGTAGTTGGCACGACGATTGAAGGTATCGTTGTCGGTGATTATCAAGGCACCAACACCAATTCACTGCGCGGTTACTTCGTGCAAGAAGAAGATGCCGATGTTGACGGCAATGCGGCAACGTCTGAAGGGATATTTGTCTTTGAAGGCACTACGCCTATAACCGCAGTCAGCGTCGGTGACAGGGTGCGGGTGACAGGTACACCGGCTGAATTCTTCAATATGACCCAACTCGGCACGGTGACTAGCGCCTTTGTTTGTGCCAACAATCAAGCCATGCCTGCGGCGGTGGCGCTTACGCTGCCAGTACCGGGTGTTCCCAGTGGTAATTTGACGACGGCAACGACGGCAATCAATGCATATTTCGAAAAGTATGAAGGCATGTTGGTCAGTTTTCCAGCTACTTTAAGTGTTTCTGAGTATTTCCAATTGGAACGCTATGGCCAACTGACGCTAAGCCAAGGTGGCCGGATTCCCACTTTTAGCTCCGTAACCAATCCTGGCGTAGCCGCGTACACTAACCATCTCATCACCTTGGCGAAACGCCAGATTATTTTGGATGATGGCAACAATACCCAAAACTTCGCACTGAGCAGCGGCCTACCCTTGCCTTATCCGAGTGGGGGCTTGAGCACCAGCAACCGGTTCCGTGGTGGTGATACCATCAATAACCTGACAGGTGTGTTGCATTGGTCGTTTGCCGGCCAATCAGGCACTGACGCGTGGCGTGTCCGTCCGGTCGAAGAAGTGTTCGATTACAATTTTATCTCGGCAAATCCCCGCAAACCGACCGCACCACAAGTCGGCGGCACACTCAAAGTCGCCAGCTTCAACGTGCTGAACTATTTCACCACTATTGACACCACATCCAGCAGCACCAGCGGCCCTTGTAGCCCAAGCGCGACCCAAGATTGCCGTGGCGCAGATTCGGCGGACGAATTAGCCCGCCAAACTGCCAAAGCGGCAGCGGCCTTGTGTGGCATCAACGCCGATATTGTCGGTTTGATGGAAATTGAAAACAATACCACCGACTCCTTAACGTCCTTAGTGAATGCTACTAATGCCACTAGTGGCTGCGGGCCTTATGCGTACATCAACACGGGTACGATAGGCGGCGACGCGATTAAAGTGGCCTTATTGTATAAAACCGCAACCGTATCACCAGTCGGTAGCCATGCGCTATTGACGACGGCGGAAGATATCCGTTTTATTGACACCAAAAACCGCCCAAGCCTGGCGCAAACCTTTACCGAAACCGCCACAGGTGAAAAATTTACGGTTGCCGTCAACCACCTTAAATCAAAAGGTTCGGATTGTATCGATGTAGCCGACCCCGATGCACTGGACGGTCAAGGCAACTGTAACCTAACCCGCAAAAATGCGGCTATGGCATTGACTGATTGGCTAAACAGCGACCCCACTAGCAGTGGCGACCCTGATTTTTTGATTATCGGGGATTTGAACAGCTACGCCAAAGAAGACCCGATCAAAGCAATAGAAAGTGGCCCGGATGACACCGCTAATACCGTTGACGATTACACCAACTTGGTCAAAAACTTTGGTGGCACGGGGGCTTATTCCTATGTGTTCGATGGTCAAACAGGTTATTTGGACCATGCCTTGGCCAACAAAACATTGGCAAGCCAAGTGACCGATACCGCTGATTGGCACATTAACTCCGACGAACCGCCCTCATTTGATTACAACGACACCGTAGCCACTACCGGTGAAGCCAGTTTTGAAGTCAAGCCTGCAGCACTGCTATTGTATGAAGCCAACCAGTACCGTACATCTGACCATGATCCTGTCATCATCGGTTTGAAACTCGGGGAGAGCATCAACACCATCAACGGTACAACAGCGAAAAATACCTTGGTTGGTACACCAGGCAAAGACCGCATTACCGGTTTGGGCGCCGCTGACCTCATCAGTGGTGGGCTAGGCAATGATGAATTTGTCTACACCACCCCTACAGAAGGCATTGATACCATCAGCGACTTTACCTTGGGCCAAGACAAAATCATCCTGACTGCCTTACTGCAAAGCTTGCAATATCAAGGGCTGGATCCGATTGCTGACGGCGTGGTCTCGTTTGAAGCAAGCGGCAGCACGACCAGCATTTATATCGACTCGGACGGCACTGCGGGGCCAGCGGTAAAACGGGCATTAATTGTGGTGCGTAACATCAGCGTGGCTAACCTGAAAAATTCGGCCAACTTCTTGTTTTAATACGACCGCCAAATCGCCGCCTGCGAGCAATCAATGGCGGCAACACACCTACTTTATAAGGAATACTTCATGTTAAAAACAGTTAAGACTGCATCTATTGCTGGCGTATTCGCTACGCTATTAATGATGTCCACATTAGCAGAAGCGGCAATGGTCAGATACAGCTTTGATGGTGTTATTGATTCTGGGTCATTATTCGGTGAATCCTATAGCGGTTTCTTGCTATTCGATGATGCCAGCTTGACCTACACTGGGGCGGAATCGGTTACGCTGTCAGATTTTTCAATGGCATTTTTGACGAACACCTTTGCTATTAGCACGGCTGATTTTGCGCCTACGGCTGATTTTTCAGAGGGCGTATTCTTGGGCATCTCCTATGCCGTGAGTTCGTTTGACCCCCAATTTGCCTTGATAGCCTCATCCGGCTTAGGTGGGGCATTTGATAGGCCGTATTTTTCATACACGACGCTATTGGGTGACTCTGGGTTTGGAACTTTACAATTCGTGCCTGAACCTATCAGCATGGCTCTATATACCTTAGGTTTAGCGGGAATGGGCTTATTTCGTCGATACCGACAACTAACCGTGTAATTGTTGCTAAGCCAAAAACCGCCTTAGGGCGGTTTTGTTTGGCAACAACCGCGTTTTTTCAACCGATTAATAGATTGATGCAAAACCCTGAATGCAAAGCGGGCTGTTGCCGGATTAGCCCGTCAACACAATATCAAGCGTACCGTAACCTTTGCTATGTTGATTTGTAGCAAACCAAAGCTGTACTTTGTAGGGCACTACAAAGAGACCTTGCCTTGCAAGTCCCGACCAGCCCCTAGCTGATATAAGCCTTACCCGCCAATCTAAAGGCTTACCGAAAATCAAACGGCATCCCCCCAAAAAACAAATCTTCAAAATCATCGCGCTGGTTTTTCTTGGGAATTTTGTAGGATTTTAACCACGCTTTAAATTCAGATGGCTTGTCGAAATACACCAGCTCTTCATTAATTTCAGCGATATCTGCTTGTACTTGCCGCATGTCTTGCACCAAACTTGTCAATAATTGCTTAGGTGACAATCGGGCATAAAAAGGCATTTGTAGTTGGAATTTAAAGGCTTCTTCGTTTAAAACTGTTTCTTCCACCAACTCGGCGAGTTGTTCTGACAGTATTTTGTTGAAATGTTTCAAGCGGCTGTCGGCAATTTCGCTAAGGTGCGCCAGGTCAATTTGCTCAATCTCCAACTGCAAGGATAAGAGTTGCAGCAAATCTTTCTTGCCGTATGCCGTATTGACACGTTGCATCAACTCCGTTTTGCGCTCGCGCTCGGCCTCATCCGGCTCGCGGTCAGGGTGCAACACCGCAACCAACTTCCGGTAAACTTCTTGCACGGATTTGCTGGCCAAGGCATCTTCTTCCTGCTGGCGGGCTTCTTTTGCCAATTGTTTTTTGGTTTTTTTGGCCGGTGTTTTGGGGGCTTCTTGGCCTGGGTTTGCCGATTGTTCTTGCAGTTTTTCGTCCATATACGCCTTAAATTTCTCTGGCGAGCTGACATCGACCCCATCATCTATATCAACGTCAAACAAGTTTTTAGCCAAGTCTTTCATCATCTCACCAATCACTGCGTCCGTTTCTTGTTTTATGGTGTCAAAATCTTCCCCGCCATATTTATTAAACAGGGCTTTCACTTCATCGGTTTCCATGTCAGCCACCAAATCTTCACAAATGTCGAGGATTAGGTGCTTGATTTTGGCTTTTTCTGCTTTTTTAAACAAAGGTTGGCCATAATAGCTATCCAATAACTGTAGCCATTGCAGTTTTAGCTGGTTAAAGGTTTCCACTAAAGGCCTGTATTCTTGTTCTACTTTGCTGTTATAGGTCGGGATGGCTTCTTTCCATTCCAGCAATAGTTTTTTTTGCTGGTCAATTTGTTTACTAAGGCGGTTAAACCTTTTTTGCGCGGCGGACAAAGTTTTAGCCTGGGCTTTGGGTTTGACGTGAACAACTTTGTTGGCTTTTGTCATGGTAATGGCCTAATGGATTGGGGTGGGAATATCGGTTATTTGCTTTGCAAAAAGCGCGCGGGGATTAGTGTTTGCGACTTGGGCTTGTTAAACATCACCAAACATTATTAGGCTAAGTTTTTTATGCGCTTTACCCGCAACTAGGGAGACATTTTAGCAAAATGGATGGACTAACGCTAAACTTAGCCATCTTCCCTACGTATCTCCCGACACCCAGTTAAGCCTGCTGGATTCCAGTTCGCCACTGCCCAGCTTAGCTGTTCAGTTAAGGTTACTTGTTGCAGTGCCTTAGGCGGGTTTTGTCGTAATAAGGTGAGTAGCTCAAAAATGATGGCCTGGGCATGTTTTGCATCGACGGCTGTGGCAAGGGTTTGTTTGCTGAGTTTATAGCCGTGCCCATCAATAATCAGCGGTACGTGCATATAACTGGGTGTTGCCAAACCTAGAACTTGTTGCAGGTAAATTTGCCGGGGGGTAGCTTCCAGCAGGTCATAACCACGCACAATATGGTTAACCTGTTGTAAGTCATCATCTACGACCACCGCAAACTGGTAGGCAATAATTTGATCCCGCCTTTTTAATATAAAATCGCCCTGCCCTGCCAAATTTTGGCAAACCAGCCCCTGCAAGTCATCGGTAAAGGAAACTTTGCGCTGATCGGTTTTAATGCGCCATGAATAGGGGGCTTCTGGTTGGGTTTGTTTGTCCCGGCAAACCCCAGAATACACCGCCGCGACATCTTTACGGCTGCATGTGCAAGGGTAAATCAGCTGGTCTTTGGCTAATTGGTCGAGAATATCTTGATAAATGTCGCGTGTTTGGCTTTGGTAAACGACGGCATCGTCCCAATGTAGGCCAAAGGCATCTAGGGTTTTCAGGATGCTATCAGCAGCACCGTGTTTGTTGCGGGGAATGTCCAGGTCATCGATGCGTAAGCGCCACAAACCTTGGTTTGATCGGGCTTGCAGGTAACTTGCCAAGGCTGTGTAGAGTGAGCCAAAATGCAAGGGGCCGGTAGGCGATGGGGCGAACCGGCCAATATAAGGGGGTTTGTCTGACACGACAAACGTCTAGCCCATTTGTTTTTCCCGAATTTCATCGAGGGTTTTGCAGTCTATACACAATGTGGCAGTGGGCCTGGCTTCCAACCGGCGTATGCCTATTTCTATGCCACAAGCCTCACAAAAACCATAATCCCCCGATTCAATCTCTTTTAAGGAATCATCAATTTTTTTAATCAGCCTGCGCTCACGGTCACGCGTCCTTAATTCCAAGCTGAATTCAGACTCTTGGGTGGCCCGGTCATTGGGATCGGGAAAGTTTGCGGCATCATCCTGCATGTGGTGCACTGTGCGGTCCACTTCGTGCATTAATTCGGCTTTCCAATTTTTCAAAATCGTCTCAAAATGTTTCAGTTGAGCTTCATCCATATATTCTTCGCCTTCTTTTTCTTTATAAGGCGTAAAACTGAAAGGTGATGTAATCGGTTTAGCACTATCGGTCATCCATTAACTCCTATAGACAGGATAAATAAAAACTGCGCATTTTTAGCAGAATAGTCGGCACATAGCAAGATTTATTGCTATCATTACCCTTTATTTAATGGACACCACCTTTATGCGCAAACGACTGGCCGAGCGTAATTCGGAAATTTCTTCGTTTTATGTCATGGAATTGCTGCGTCGCGCCAAGTATTTGGAAGCGCAAGGTCGGGATGTCATCCACATGGAAATCGGTGAACCGGATTTCCCTACCCCACCCGGCATCATTGATGCTGGCATCAAGCACCTGCGCACTGGCGAAGTTAAATATACCGCTGCGGCTGGCTTACCCGAACTACGGAAAAAAATTGCGGCCTTCTATCAACAACGTTATGGGGTAAACGTGGATGACCGCCGTATTTTTGTTACCCCAGGGGCTTCTGGGGCATTTTTGTTGGCGCTAGGCGTTAGCCTTAACCCCGATGAAGAACTCTTGATGGCTGACCCTTGTTATCCGTGCAACAGCAATTTTGCCACGCTGCTGGGTGGCAAACCCAGAACCATTGCCGTTGATGCCGACAACCATTATCAATTAACCGCAAAGCAAATCGAGGCCCATTGGACACCACACACCAAAGGCGTGTTGGTTGCCTCACCGTCTAATCCTACCGGCACGCTGATCAAGCCTGAGGAATTAAAGAAAATTATCTATACGACCAATTCGTTAGGGGGTTGCTTTTATTCGGATGAGATTTATCATGGACTGGTTTACGGCACCCAGGCAAACACTGCCCTTGCGTTTAGTGATGATGTGTTTGTCATCAACAGTTTTTCTAAATATTTTGGTATGACGGGATGGCGGATTGGTTGGCTGGTTGTGCCCGATGAATTTATTGATGCCACGGAGAAATTAGCCCAGAATATTTATATTGCCACCTCCACCCAATCACAATATGCCGCTTTGGCCGCCTTTGACGACAGCACCCTGGCCGAACTTGAATATCGGCGGGCTAAATTTGCCGAACGTAGGGACTTTCTTTATGATAAATTGTTGAATTTAGGCTTTAAGATCCCCATTAAACCAGAAGGGGCTTTTTATATCTATGCTGATTGTAGCCCATTTAGCAATGACAGCTTTCAATTTGCACTGGATTTTTTGGAAACCGAAGCCGTTGCACTAACCCCAGGAAAAGATTTTGGTGCCCACAACTCAAGGCAAATGTTGCGCTTTGCGTATACGACTTCTATTGCTAACATGACCATCGCCATCCAACGCTTGGAGCGATTTATTAATCGGTGACAACAATGACTGTAAAACAAATTTCCGCAACAGAATTAAAAAATAAGCTTGAACAAAACGAAAAGCTTTTTTTGCTGGATGTCAGGGAGCCGCATGAATTTCAATTTGCACATATCCCTAACAGTATTTTAATCCCGCTGAACCAACTTGAGCATAGGCTACATGAAGTGGATCCGCAGCAAGAAATTATCGTCATTTGCCATCATGGTATGCGTAGCCATCAGGCTGCCCACCTGCTCTTGAACTTGGGCTATAAAAACATCACCAATTTAACCGATGGCATAGACGCTTGGTCCCTAAACTGTGATAGTTCGGTACACCGTTATTAGCTGATCATGTGTATTTAAGACGCTTTGGCCTTTCTGGCTGGCTTAGCCTACCGAAGCCCTTGATTGAATGCCTGCGACCCCGAAAAAAAGATACTCCTTACCTAGAAATAGCTTTATGCTATCCGGCTGTATCAATAAATCATGAGGATTTGCTATGCCCTATACCCAAGACATTGTAGACGAACTGAACATTCTAGTCCGTTACAACCTAAGCACTACACAAGAAGGAATCAAGGTACATAAAACCGCCGCCCCTGAAAATATTGCAGCCACCAAGCGTTTGTACATTAAGGGCTTAGTGACCCAAGAGGATGGTGGATATTTAACGAGCCTAGGCCATGAAGCGGCAGAACAGGCGCAAACCGTGCTAAATCTGCTTAATCCCGCCTAGTGCCGTAACGGTATATGTTGGTTACAAGCTTAGCCCGAAACCAAATAGAGGGGGATGTTTGACGTAAAAATAAGCCTGTTACCCTGTCCAAATGGCACTTAATGCTTAAGCGTCATTTGGACTTGCTTCAACCAAGTAGGCAGAAGATAAGGGCGAGCACTTAATAAAATAACGTTAAGCTTCCAGAACAACCGCTGCCTTTAACTTTTTCATGGCGTTTTGTTCTAATTGCCTAATCCTTTCAGCCGACACATTGTAACGTTCCGCCAATTCATGCAAAGTGGCTTTTTTGTCAGCCAACCAACGGCTAGAAAGTATATCCAAACTACGCGCATCCAAGCTGGCCAAGGCTTCGGTCAATAAATCCTGGCCATGCTCTTCCCAATCGGCATTTTCAAGCAAATCAGACGGATCTGCTCCGTGTTGCTGTAGGTAATTTGAAGGATAGGCAAAACCCTCTTCGGCTGATTCATCGGTAGGCATGTCAAAAGACATATCTTGGCTACCTAAACGTTTTTCCATTTCATAGACGTCGCTGAGCTCAACATTGAGGTTTTCAGCAATTGCCATCGCTTCGTCGTTCGACAACCAGCCTATGTCATGTTTGGATTTTCGCAAATTAAAAAACAGCTTACGTTGGGCTTTAGTGGTCGCAACCTTGACTATGCCCCAATTTTTAATCACGTACTCATGAATTTCCGCTTTGATCCAATGCACAGCGAAAGACACTAAACGAACCCCAACATCCGGGTCAAAGCGCTTAACCGCCTTCATCAGGCCAATATTCCCTTCTTGGATAATATCCGGCATAGACAAGCCATAACCACTATAGCCCCTAGCAACATGGACAACAAACCGCAGGTTACTCATCACCAATTCGCGGGCTGCTTCCACATCACCTTCGTCCCTAAATCTTAGGGTTAATTCGCGTTCCTGATCCGATGTCAATCTAGGCATTTGCCGCACTAGATTTAAATAGGCATCAAATGTTCCAACCGATAAATTAACAGGTAAAGCCAATGCGTTACTCATGGTATCTCCTTAGGAAAAACTTTTGTCAAATTCTAGCACTCTCTAAACAAGAGTGCTAATAATTTTTCGACCCAGTTTTATTCCGATACCGTATTCTGTAGTTGGAAGAAAAGCACCACCCAAGCCCCTAGCACACCCAATGCAGAAGAGCAGCCAATCATTGCCACCGTTTCTGCCGCACTTAAAAACAACAGATGGAATCCGCCTTCATAGAGACCAGAGAGCCTTTCTACAGGCTGCCTTAATATCAACATCAGCACCGCGACAATAAACCACGCAAACACACCAGAAATAAAACCTATCCAGAACCCCGTGTATAAAAATGGCCTACGGATAAAACCGTTGGTCGCGCCGACCAATTTAGCAATAACCACCTCATCACGGCGGTTATGTAACTCCAAGCGGATGGTATTGCCGATAATAAACAAAACAGCCGCACCCAGCATCAAGTTTAACAAGGCAGCAAAAAGCCTCGCCACCGCCAATATGGATTGCAGGCGCTCAATCCATTGTAAATCCATCTGGGCAATGTCAACTTCTGGGGCTTGTTTAAAATGATTTAACAAACCCTCCAGGCCTTCCTTATCTTCCAGCGTGTGCTTAGGCAACACCTTAAGTACAATTGGTAGTGGATTTTTTTCCAGCATATTGATGGCATCACCGAAGCCACTATAGGTTTTAAATTCCGCCATGGCTTGTTCCCTAGTAATCAACTTAACATCTTGGATGCGAAGATCATGCCTGATACTGTCAGCCAACTTGTTGGCATGGACATCAGAAACGTCATCCCGAAGAAAAAGGGAGATTTGGTTGCTAGTTTCCAAATTACCCGTTAATTGCTGGACATTCGCCACCAAAATATAAAACCCACTGGCCAGCGAAATGGCAATGGCCAAAACAGATAGTGTCATTATCGAGGTAAAAGGCGTGGCAACCAGACGCCCTAGACTTGAAAACAAGGCATGTGCATGAAGGTCACGATAAGCGGTCAGCCTGTCTGCATAGTTTCCCCCTGCTTTGGTTGTTTGCCGGGTTTCCTGCCGTACGGGACGGGCTGGCGGGTCTTTAATAATCCGGTTCTTATTGCTTCGTTTCATAGCTTAGCCCCCGACCAATTGCCCATGATCCAACTTCAAAACACGGCGGTTCAGTTGTTCTATCAATGAAATATCATGTGTGGCGATCAGCACGGTAACACCAACTTGCTGAAACTGGCCAAACAAAAACATTATTTCCGCAGATAATTCGGGGTCAAGATTTCCAGTTGGTTCGTCAGCAACGATGATAGGCGGCTTATTGACCACCGCACGGGCTATGCCTACCCGCTGCTGCTCACCACCCGACAGTGCCAATGGGTATTTTTTTTCTTTGCCTGTCAAGCTGACCTTATCTAAGGCAGCCCTTACCCTTCGGGCAATTTCATGATGCCCAAACCCCGCAATCACTAAAGGCAAGGCCACATTATCAAACACAGTCCTATCGTGCAGCAATTTATAATCTTGATAAATGAAGCCCATTTTTCTGCGTATAAAAGGCAATTGATTTTCTTTGACTTGATTCAGATCTTGACCATCCAAAAATATCTGGCCACGGCTACACCGCTCCATCGTGGCAATCAATCTTAGCAAAGTGCTTTTACCCGCCCCTGAATGGCCAGTAAGAAAGGCCATTTCACCACGCCGCAAATGGAAACTGATGTTACGTAACACGTCACCGGTCTCTGGATAACGTTTATTGACATTATCGAACCTTATCATAACGTCAATCTTTTACAAATAAGGCATCGACAAACAATTCCGCATCAAAGTCCTGCAAATCATCAATACTTTCACCGATGCCTATAAAACGAATCGGGATGCCGGTGTTTTTTGCCAAGGCAAAAATAACACCCCCTTTTGCCGTGCCGTCTAGTTTGGTCAATACCAAACCTGTTAAGGCAACCGCCTCATTAAACAATTTTGCCTGGGACAGTGCATTCTGCCCCGTACCCGTATCGAGTACCAACAACACTTCATGGGGTGCCGCCCCATCGAGCTTTGACATGATCCTTTTTACTTTTTTCAATTCATCCATTAAATTTGATTTCGTATGCAGCCTTCCCGCCGTATCAGCAATTAAGACATCAATCCCTTTGGCTTTAGCTGACTGTAGGCCATCATAAATGACTGAGGCCGAATCGGCCCCGGTATGCTGGGCGACCACAGGGATGTTATTGCGCTCACCCCAAACTTGCAACTGCTCAACCGCAGCCGCCCTAAAGGTATCCCCTGCTGCCAACATCACACTATGGCCTTGTACCTGTAGACGTTTGGCCAATTTTCCAATGGTTGTGGTTTTGCCTGCGCCATTTACCCCGACCACTAAAATAACAAAAGGGCTGTCTTGCTTGGGGATATGCAGCGGTATATTACAAGGCTGGAGTATCCCCAACAACTCGTGCTTTAAGGCGGCTGACAAAGCAACCCCATCATTCAACTGATGACGATCTACACCTTGTGTTAAATTGTTTATTATTGCGGCAGTTGCCTCAACCCCGACATCAGCCATTATCAAACTGGTTTCTATTTCCACCAATAAATCATTGTTGATGATTTTCTGGCCTAAGGGCAGAGTGGACAATACTCCGCCAAGACCAGAACGGGTTCGCTTTAACTGTGTCTTAAGCCTAACATAGAGCGACTCTGGTGCTGGCTCTTCATAAAATGCCTGACCAATTAGCGTTTCGGTTGCTTCTGCTGTGCCGGTAGTTAACCCTAATTTTTCATCAGCTGGGCCTTGTGTTTCTGGCCCGCCATATCGGCTATAAAAGCTGATTGCAATTAACGGCAACATTAATATTGCCTCTACAACATGATGGGCTAATGCCGCCCATAATGGCAACCCCAACTTAACCCCAACAATTGCCAAGCCCATTTGCAAAAACAGCAACACACCTAACCATAAACCAGCAGTCTTTACCGTTTTATTGGCGTTAATCGCTGTTGCTTTGAACATCAGCAAACTCAGCATGAAAAAACAGACCAATCCGCTGATCCTATGCAGCCAATTCGCAGCCACCTGGGCATCGAAAGAAATAATGCCGGCATAACCTGTAAACAAGCTACTAAACAATTTCAGCGCATTAATATAATCTGCTTTTGGCCACCACTCCCCATTGCACAATGGAAAGCCATTACAGGCCAAAGCCGCATGGTTAACACTAACCCAGATGCCCAACACGATCTGTAGAAATAACACCAGCATACTGGCACGGGTAAAAATCACCAAGCCCCCACGGACTTGGCCAACACTAATACGCCCGGCAATTGCTGGATTGGCGCGTAAGTACAACCACGAAAGCAACCAGAAAGTGATTAAGCCCATCAACACCTGTGTGCCTAAAATAATAGGCACCAAATGTATGGCTTTAGTCCAATAGCCTAATGCTGCTTGCAAGCCAACCCACACTATCAACAAAAATGTACTGGTCATTGCCGCTTTACGATATGGCCGCCGCTTAAATGACAGCGCCCCCAGCAATAAAACCACCCCGCCCAGAGCACCAGCCAAATAAACATGGCTGCTACCTATCCACTCCGCAATTGCATTTTTTTCGGTTAGCGCCCGCTCAATACCTGATAGGCGGTAGTATGAACCAAAGGCAATAATGATTAACGTCAAAAAGACGCCAAATAAAGTTAGTTTTCTGAACATGTTATTTTTCCACTACCCAATTTGTGAAATTTTTAATAGATGCATAAGGTCATCTTTTACCTTATAAGTGTTAAATCCTGGCTCATATTGCATCATTAAGTTACCTAGGGGATCTATTAAAAAGATCATCCCCTCAGGCAATACGCCTTTTCTTATTGCCAACAGCTTTTCCGCTAGCCCTACACTGGGTCTTACCCTGATCAGCTCTGAATTTAGGGCAAATTCAGGGTTTTCGTTGGCGATTAGCTTTTTTATCAAGGCCTCATCCAGCTTGTTTTCTTCTTGCAATAAACTTATAAATAGGGCATTGTCAGACTCATTATCGGTGCGGCGCAACCGCCATAATAAGGTGTCTTTTAACCACCATTGTCCGGCGGCTTCTAAAAGTGGTTCTTTAAAAACAATAACCACCCGTCTAGTCCGCGACAATTCTTTATTTAACATCAACCTTAATTGCCGGGTTTTTAATAGCGCGTCCAAACAAACGGCATTACAATTGGTATTGGGGATGACATTGACTATCAACCAATGCCCTGCAAGTTCGCCGATATTTTTAACTGAAAAGGGATCAAAGCCAATAAAATCTGCTTTCTCAGTCGTTACTGGGGGAATTATAAGCTGCCCACGGTTACTAGTCCCTTTAAGTAGGCTTGGATTTTGGTTTAGCACCCAAGCGATCATAAATGGAACAATAGTCATGGCAAAAATGGTGATAATTAATAAGCGATTCTTCTTTTGTTGATTATTGATCATTTTTTTTAAAACAGTACCCTATAAATAATATTGTGAGCGTGAATGCCAATGCAAACCATTGCACGGCATAAGCGGTATGTTGTTCTGGCTGCATAATTTTTGTTGTTTGCCATTCCCGCTTATAGCCCTCAGCCTGGTCTTTATCTAACTCTACTTGAAATGAAAATACGGGATAGGCCAATTTATTGGCCAAAATCCCGGCGTCAACCACCTGTATAACCGATGGCCAGCCCTCAGTAGGAATTTGGGCTCCCGCCAACTTTATCCCAACACTTGGAAAACTGTTTATTCGGCCAGTTATCGCCGTTTGTTGCCGGTTAATTGTTATGCCTGGCAACACCGACCTATCTGGATACGCTGGAAGCCATCCCCTATTCACCAGCACCGCCTTGGCCCCACCTTCCAGCACGAACGGCGTTAGAATGAAATAACCTGGCTTACCCCCGTTAATTTGATTGTCCAATAAAAACTGGTGCGCCATATCATAGCGCCCTACTCCCTGCACTTTTTTATATTTGAGCCCATCAACATCCTTATCAATAGCGGCTGTTAAAGTCAGTGTCCCAGCCGCCAACAGACCTTGTTGCTGTTGCTCAAGAAATAATTTTTTTTCTTCTGACCTCCCTAGCTGCCACATTCCCAAGGCTATCAACATTGGCATCAAACATAAATACGCCACTGTTGGCGCTTTTTCAAACCGCATGGTGTTCAACCCTTATTATATATCCAGCTTTTTTTGTTAAAGCTATTGGCACAATCCCATTAATCAACGAGAATAGAAAGCCAAATCTTTTTTATCACTTAAGGCTAACTTTACCATGATTATCAAAACACTCGTCATAATTGCCTTTATCTTGATTTTAATCAGCCTAGGTTCAGCCCTTTTCCATCTAATGAACCGTAGCCCTGAAGAGACTTCAGATAAAACCCTTAAAGCCCTAACTTTCCGTATCGGCCTGTCTGTAGTGTTATTTATTCTAATATTTATTGCCGTTGCCACGGGTCTGTATGAGCCGGAGGGTTTAGGTGCAGGAATGCACATGCAAAAACCAGACTAGGGCAAACGGCTTGATTAGGGACTTAAAAAGGCAAAAGCTGCCATCCAACCCTCGCCCAAGAGAGGGGGGTTGTTGACAATGCCTTTACTTAGTTTGTTTTCCTTGTGTCGTATAATGCCCTAGATTAGCCATTGTGAATTCTGCCCTCCCCTCTTTTTTGACAATAAGTTAATTTAGCCACATTACCTTAAGTCGCATGCATGTTGACAAAAAAAAAGCGCTGCCTGTTTTAGGCAGCGCTTTTATGGGTGTTGCAGTAATAGTTACATCAAATATACAAAAATAAACAAACCTAACCACACCACATCCACAAAATGCCAGTACCATGCTGCCGCTTCAAAGGCAAAATGGTTTTCTGGCTTGAAGTGACCTTTCGCGCTACGGAATAAAACCACACTCAGGATTATTGCCCCTACACACACATGGAAACCATGGAAGCCCGTCAGCATAAAGAACGTAGACCCATAAATGCCTGAACCTAAGGTCAAGCCCATTTCTGTGTAAGCTTCGTGGTATTCAATTGCTTGGCAAGCGACAAACAAAAAGCCCAAGGCAACGGTGACGATTAAGCCTTTTATCAGTTGCTCACGGTTTTTTGCCAGCAAGCCGTGATGCGCCCAAGTACAGCTCACACCACTAGTTAGCAGTATCAAAGTGTTTAAAAAAGGCAAGCCCCAAGCCCCCATAGGCTCAAACTCGCCTTTAGAGCTGATTGCCCCGTCAACCAATTTTCCTGGGCCATTCGTTGGCCAATGTGCTGTAAACCCTGAATTTCCTGTACCAAAGTAAGCTTCGGCAGTTTCTTTGGCCATCTTGGGGATTTCTTCACCCAACCAAGGCACAGACAAGTTGCGTGTGTACCATAACGTACCGAAAAACACCGCGAAAAAGACAATTTCAGAAAAAATGAACCACATCATGCCCATGCGATATGAAATACCAACATCATGGTTATACATGCCGGATTCACTTTCTTTGGCTTGCAGGGTAAACCAACCAACCAACATGGTGACAAAAATAAGCAACCCAACGACCATCAACGCAGGGCCTATGGATGAACCATTCAATAAATTTGCAAACCCAGCCAACATAGTCATTAAACCAGCGGTGCCAATAACGGGCCAAGTCGCTTTATGCGGAATGTAATAAGCGGTATTTGTAGACATAAACTTCCCCTCTCTTTTTTACTGAATTTCAGTATTATCAAAAAATGTGTATGACAGCGTAATTGTTTCGTAATCTTTAGGCAGCTCAGGATTGATCACAAACCGCATGGGCATTGTTTTCGCCTCTTTTGCTTTAAATGTTTGCTCCGAAAAACAAAAACATTCTATTTTCTCAAAATAGCGACTGGTGAGTGCAGGTGAAAAGCTGGCAATAGCCCTTGCAACCATCACCTTATCGGTCAAGTTTTTGGCATAAAAATTCACTGTATGATACTCACCCGGATGAACTTTTAGCTGTTTTTTTTCGGCATGGAATTCCATAGCGGTAGACTCATTGAGTGTCGTCATAAACTCTATGGTAATTTCCCTAGCCAAATCGACCTTATAAGCCGCAATAGGCACTTGCTTAATGGCATCCGGCCTATCCCGCTCTATCCACTTCCATTCACACAGCACATCATAAATAGGCACTAACGCATAACCAAAGCCAAACATAGCAGCCGCAACCAGCACCAATTTACGCGCTAACTTAACATTTTTTTTGCCTAAGTCTTCACTCATTGGGAGACCGCTTGCGCCACCGCGAACAGATAAACAATCACAGTGATGGCCACTAAAACCACAGCCGTTAAGATATTTTTATTTTTAGTTGTCATGTGTTGTTTACCACATTGCCCGCCTACTGCAAGCAATGTGGTTTCTAGTACCTCTTAATGGGCATCCAAAACGTGTTCAGTTGGAACTGATGTTGGTGGTGTCGTCCAAGTATGATAAGGGAGTGGTGATGGCAACGTCCATTCCAAGCTATGTTGGGCCGCATCTTCCCACACTTCATCACTGACTTTTTCACCAGTGCCGCCCTTAATCGTGTCAATAACGATATACAAGAACAACAGTTGGCTGATGCCAAAAATAAAACCACCAACACTGGAAATCATATTCCAATCAGCAAACTGCACCGCATAATCTGGAATACGGCGTGGCATACCGGCCAAGCCTAAGAAATGCTGGGGGAAAAATAAGATGTTTACGGAAATGACCGACAACCAAAAATGCAGCTGGCCGATTTTTTCGTTGTACATGTGTCCAGTCCATTTCGGCAACCAAAAGTAACCCGCCGCCATTAAAATAAAGACCGACGCAGGGACTAAAGTGTAATGGAAATGGGCAACAATAAAATACGTGTCATGGTATTGGAAGTCTGTTGGTGCGATGGACATCATCAAACCCGTAAAACCACCCATGGTAAACAACACGACAAACGCAATTGAAAACAACATCGGTGTTTCAAAAGTCATCGCACCTTTCCACATGGTTGCCGTCCAGTTAAAGACTTTAACGCCAGTTGGCACAGCAATGATCATCGTGGCGTACATGAAGTACAACTCACCCGCGATAGGCATACCCACAGTAAACATGTGGTGGGCCCAAACGATAAATGACAAAAAGGCGATTGAACCCGTTGCCCAAACCATTGAGGCATAACCAAACAAAGGCTTACGGGCAAACACTGGGATGATGGTGGAAGCGACACCAAAAGTCGGCAAAATCATGATATATACTTCTGGATGTCCGAAGAACCAGAATATATGTTGATATAGCACAGGATCACCACCGCCAGCCGCATTAAAAAAGCTGGTATGGAAAAACTTATCAGTCAACAACATGGTCACTGCGCCGGCAAAAACTGGCATAACAGCAATCAATAAGAAGGCAGTGATTAACCAAGTCCAAACAAATAATGGCATATCCATCATTTTCATGGATTTTGCACGCATATTGAAAATAGTCGCGATGATGTTAATGGCACCCATAATGGATGAAATACCCAATAAGTGCACTGAAAACACCGCAAACGGCATCGCCTTACCAACGGTAATCGGTTGCAACACCAACGGGGGGTATAAAGTCCAGCCACCATTCGGCGCGCCACCTTCCATAAACAAGGTGCTGGCCAGCAACAACACGCCCGCGACCAACATCCAGAAGCTCATGTTGTTCATGCGCGGCAACGCCATATCCGCAGCGCCTATCATCAGTGGGATTTGCCAGTTTGCCAAGCCAACAAAGGCAGGCATAACAGCGCCAAACACCATGACCAATGCGTGCATAGTGGTCATTGAATTAAAAAATGCAGGGTCTACAAACTGTAGCCCAGGCTCAAACAGCTCAGCACGGATAACCATTGCCATTGCCCCGCCAACAAAAAACATCGCCAACGCAAACAACAAATACAACGTCCCTATATCTTTATGGTTAGTGGTTATAATCCATCTTAACAACCCCTTGGCAGGGCCGTGATCGTGATGATCATCAGCATGATGGTCATCATGTTCAGAAACGACAGCAGACATACTTTATACCTCGAAAATAAATAAAAAAGAGTGCGTGGATAAGCGTAAAAATGGCTTATTCATCGTCATCATCGGGAAGCGCAGTTTGCTTTGGCTGTAACTCGTCGCCGACTTTATTACCCAAATTATTACGCACGTAAGTCATTAGTTCTGCAAATTCCTTGCCGTTCAATTTGTCAAACTTCGGCATTTTTGAGGTACCTGCCCGCAGGAAACCATCCAAGTTCTCCCATTTTCCGGTCACTTTAGCACTGCCTGTTAACGCAGGGATCAGCCCAGGGACACCTGCCCCATCAATTTGATGACAGCCGACACAATTTTTTAAATAAACCGATTCGCCATGCGCCAAAAGTTGCTCACGCGTTTGGTCGCTTAAATCTGGCTTTTGTTTTTGTTGCTCTGATGTCTTTTTGACCCACGCATCGTAATCGGCTTGTTCCATGGCAACGACCACAATCGGCATAAAACCATGGTCACGTCCGCACAATTCAGTACATTGGCCACGATAAGTACCCGGCTTTTCAACATAAGTCCATGCTTCATTGACAAAACCGGGGTTGGCATCTTTTTTCCAACCTAGATCCGGCACCCACCAAGAGTGGATTACATCAGCAGAGGTCAACACAAAACGAATTTTTTTCTTGACTGGGATGACTAAGGGCTTATCCACATTTAACAAGTAATGGGGCACAGTACGGGGATCCGCACCTTTAGTCCGATGGGTCTTTTCACTTTGCTCATCCAAATGACTTTCAAAATGGATATCATTGCTCAGATATTTATAATCCCAATACCATTGCTTTCCGGTCACTTGTATGGTCATGTCTGATTTTTCAATATCATTCAATTCCAGCATAGTCTTGGTCGCAGGAATTGCCATACCAACTAATATCAAGGTCGGGATTATCGTCCAGATAATTTCAACTGTGGTATTTTCATGGAACTGGGCAGCTTTATGGCCTTTTGATTTACGGTGATGGTAAATCGAGTAGAACATAGTGCCAAACACACCAACACCTATGGCCACACAGATCCATAAAATCAGCATATGCAGGTCATAAATGTCATTACTGACCTTTGTGACCCCTTTCATTAAATTGAGCGTATAGTCCGCATGCGCTGTTCCTAGCCCTAAAGCCGTTAAGATCAGACTTGCGAATAGTTGCTTTGTTTTGTTCACGGAGCAGCCTCTTCGATAGTAGTTATAAAACTTTTTGATAAGTGTTATATCGTTTCGTAATTTCAAGCCGCGCAAAAAAAGCTGGCATTGTTCCCTTTACGTAATAATTATCACAAAAAACGGGGAAATTTTAACCTATGAAGCTTATATATACCAGCTGTCCTTTGCTGATTTTAATTTGGCAAAAAAAAAAGGCTTGTGAATCAGAGATTTCACAAGCCTCTTTCAATAAAAAGCGTCTATTAACTATTTAACGCTTCGGCATAAGCCTTGTCAAAAGTTGGGATATGGCTATCCAGCCAACCCTTAACCATTTGCCCAACCTCTTCTGTAACGTCTGCTTCACCAGCGTGGAACTTGGTTTGTAAGCCGCCACAAATGCCAATCAAGGCTTCATGTTCGGCTTTGTGGCGCTCCAAACCCGCATAATTTTTTGCGGCCATTTCTTTTTCTTCATGGGCAAAATGCCCAACAACATAAGCAATCAGATCATCCAATTGCGCACCGATTGCAGCCCGCGCAGCGCCGCCAATGGCCAAGTCGTACAATTTATTTAGCTTGTCAAACAAAATCTTATGCTCATCATCAGCGAAACCAACATTGGTACCATATTGACTAGCTGTCCAAGTAATTAAAGCCATACTGCTCTCCTCAAGTTTTGATTATAATTATATTAACCGCGCAAAAATTATGGATTATATTCAGCTTGAAGTCAATGTTAGTGTAGTTTCCCCAAAAAAGCCGGTTCAATCCGACAGCCTCCCACTTCAGGACGATCAAGCACATCCTGTTCAAAATCGCGGTAAGTGGGCAACTGGAAAGCAATGCGGCTTATTTTTCCAGCCGAAAATTCAAATTCCATTGCCCCGCCTTTTGCGCGGGGACTGCCGTCCTTAGTGGTGAACAACAAAATACCCACTGTTGCCGCCGCACTACCTTGCTGCCCAGGCAGAACACGGGCACAACTCAATTCGTTGATGGCCAATCCTGAAAAAACCTGCACGAGTTGACGGGCGCTTATAATGAGTCCTTCCCCAGGAATAGCGGAGGGCTCAGGCACTGGCAAAGAAGGCGAAACTTCGGCTGGAAGCGCTTCTGATGACGGCGCAACGGCAGCAACTGGCGTTGCTGCTGGCGGTGCCAGCAATTTCTCCAAACCAAAATTGCCTAAATGATTTTGCAACAGCACCGTTCCCTCACCTGGCTTGGCAGTAGCCAACAAGGGAAACATTTGTTGCTCCATTTCCGCTTTGTTAGGATTTTTAAGTACTGAAACCAGTTGCCGTTCTATCGACTTTAAGGGCGTAAAAAACTGCTCTTGTTTCTGCCCCGATGCTTCAGCTTGCTGCCAATCGGCTGGCAAATTTACCGGTAAGCCCATGGCCTTCATGACCGCATAATCGTCAACCACCAAGCAGTTAGCAAAATTTTGGCTGCGGTAAGTTTCCATAACTTTTAGCGAAACCCCATCAGCCAAGGCTTTTTGTGGTGGCATGTTATAATTTTTCCACGCACTGCTATTCGCCAAAAAATAATAAATGAACGCATCCCGGTCAAATTTATTAAACCCTAAATCCTTGAGCACCAGCTTGATTTTTCGGCAATTATTCTCGACTTCCTCGTAGCTGTTCCAGTTTGGTTTTAAATTGGGTTTTGCAGGATGCTTAGATTGCCCGATCAATTCCATCAATTTAACTTCGCCCGCCGTTGATTTTATCGGCAAATAACCAATTTCATCGAACGACAAGTCGCGTGCGTCTGGAATGCCCTCAGGTGTCGACTTTAATAATAAAGACGGAATAATTTCAGGATAAATTTTTAACTCGCCTAAAGGCTGGGTATCAGAACCTAATATATTAACGCCCCCTTCAGCCACCGCATAAACCTTAAAAACCGTCTGGTTTAGCACTCCGGTTTTACCTGAATAAGACACAATAGCTGGCAATGAATGCGATTCAGAGCTGCGTTTTACCGAGGTAGGCGCTGGCGTGGTGGCAACAGGCACATTGCTTTTCGCCCACTGGCCAGCAAACTGCCCAACCATGGCAACACCCATACCCACCCCCGTCAATGCCAATAAATTGCTGGCGGTGGTCACATCCCCAACCAAGCCTTTAACATCGACATCACTGTTAGCACTGGAATAAAAACTATAATCAACCGACGTTTCTTTACCCGAATCCAAACGCATCCACGGGGTCAGGGTAATCTTTTTGGCATCAAATTTAAAATTGCACTTCCCTGAGGTTGCCTGATATAAAAAACCAGCGGCTTCATTGCTAAATTTGAGGCTGTCGTTACGGACGCTAAAAATAAGTGCGGAAGACAAATCGCCTTTATCATAAGTAGGCGTCATATTATTACAGCCACTCTTCAGCACATTGTCGCCCTTAAAATCGAATTCTGAAATTAAGCGCACATAATAATCATCGCCATCAATAACTGAAAAACCTGGCAACGCTTGAAACTGGCGCGCTTGGGTCGCCTGCCCATCATTAACTTGGGTGGCGGGATAATCAATGGCAATTTGCCGGGTAGGCGCACATCCTGCCAACAACAAACTGGCAAGCAAACTGATTATAAAAGGTGGGCTAATACGGATTGACATGCTTTAAACCTTAGGCCGCAAAAAATACGGCGAACCAAACCAAAAAGATAAAAATGATAGGGCTTTAACCAAGCCTTTGTCATGTTTTATTTTTACCCACCCTATTCCTACGGACTTTGACACTGGAGAATACCCCCTCATAAGGCCTTCTAGTAGAAATAAGGAACGGGCCAGCATCCTTGTCCGCCTTGCCCACAATAGGGTCAATCGCCTAT
The DNA here is from genome assembly GCA_026399075.1 of Methylococcales bacterium. Classification (GTDB taxonomy): domain Bacteria; phylum Pseudomonadota; class Gammaproteobacteria; order Methylococcales; family Methylomonadaceae; genus Methylobacter_C. The sequence goes on along the minus strand of JAPLRR010000035.1, from coordinate 7,463 downwards.
TAGCGCTAAGCCCATTTTCATGCGATGCCACTTGACAGCAAATATCCTAGCCCTTGCCAAATTCCGCAACACTTATACACTAATCCGGCTGTTTGAATGATATTTTAGGAAAATTGGGCCAGTCTAGTTACGCAAGCTTTCATAGCCCTGTGGAACGACCCCCACCGGAAACGGGACACCCTCTTTATTTTTTCCCACATTTTAAACGCATACCATGTAAAATTGGCTGCAATGTATTTCGTAAATTTTAGGATATTAGCGTGTTTAGAGGAACAACCATACTTTCAGTTCGCCGTGGCGACAAAGTTGTGATCGGCGGCGACGGCCAGGTCACTTTAGGAAACACTGTCATGAAAGGCAATGCCCGTAAAGTGCGGCGTTTGTATCACGACAAGGTGATTGCCGGTTTTGCCGGGGCGACTGCCGATGCTTTCACCTTATTTGAACATTTTGAAGGCAAGCTAGAAAAGCATCGTGGCAACTTGACACGTGCAGCCGTGGAAATGGCTAAAGACTGGCGCACAGACCGTGCACTACGCAAACTGGAAGCCCTGCTAACCATTGCCGATGCCAAAACGTCCTTGATTATTTCCGGCACCGGTGATGTCATAGAACCTGAATATGATCTGATGGCAATCGGCTCCGGTGGCGCTTTTGCCCAAGCCGCCGCACGCGCCTTACTTGAAAACACCAATTTGAGCGCCCGCGAAATTGTCGAACGGTCTTTAAATATAGCGGCAGATATTTGTATTTATACCAACCACAATCTGCGCATAGAAGAACTAGACGCTGAACCTAACGAGTAACCGCATGACACAGATGACCCCAAAAGAAATAGTAATCGAACTGGATAAACATATCGTCGGACAAGCCAGCGCAAAACGCTCGGTTGCCATTGCGCTTAGAAACCGCTGGCGGCGGCAACAAGTTGACCCCGCCTTACGTGATGAGATCACGCCTAAAAATATTCTAATGATAGGCCCAACTGGCGTAGGCAAAACCGAAATTGCCCGTCGCTTGGCACGCTTGGCCAATGCACCATTCATTAAAATCGAGGCCACCAAATTTACTGAAGTGGGTTATGTGGGACGGGACGTTGAATCCATCATCCGGGATTTAGTCGACACCGCAGTCAAAATGACCCGCATGACAGAAATGGAAAAGGTACAAACCAAAGCGTACGATGTCGCAGAAGAGCGGGTTTTGGACATCCTGTTGCCTAGGGCGGATGCAGGGATGCTTTCTGACACCGAAGAATCGACCCGCCAAAAAATGCGCAAAAAACTACGCGAAGGCGACTTGGACAGCAAAGAAATAGAAATCGATGTCAATGTGGCGCCTATGGGTGTGGAAATTATGGCACCGCCTGGCATGGAAGAAATGACCAGCCAGTTACAAGGCATGTTCCAAAACTTGGGCTCTGGAAAAACCAAGCCGCGCAAAATGACGATAAAAAAAGCACTGGAGACTTTGCAAGAAGAAGAAGCCGGAAAATTGGTCAATGAAGACGACATACGCTTACGCGCGGTGGATGCGGTAGAACAAAACGGCATCGTGTTTTTGGATGAAATCGATAAAATCTGCAAACGCTCTGAATTGGGCGGTGGTGGCGGTGAAGTGTCCCGTGAAGGCGTACAACGTGATTTGCTGCCTTTAGTCGAAGGCAGCACCGTCAGCACCAAGTACGGGGCAATTAAAACCGACCACATTTTATTTATTGCTTCTGGCGCATTCCATGTCGCAAAACCGTCAGATTTAATCCCTGAACTACAAGGCCGTTTTCCTATCCGGGTTGAACTCAGCGCATTGACCGCTGACGATTTTGTCCGTATTTTAACCGAGCCTAATGCTTCCTTGACCGAACAGTACCAAGCCTTGCTGGCCACCGAAGGCGTGACATTGACTTTTACTGACGCGGGTATTTTGCGGATAGCCGAACTGGGCTGGCAAGTTAATGAATCCACGGAAAACATTGGCGCAAGGCGCTTACACACGATGCTTGAACGCTTGCTGGAAGAAATTTCATTCCATGCCCCCGAGATGGCTGATAAAGACATCGTCATCGATGCCGCTTATGTCGATAAGCACTTGGCCGAGCTGGTTCAGGATGAAGATTTGAGCCGATATATTTTATAGCCAAACAAAAACGCTATACTCGACACTGACACGGTTGTGGATTTTATTTAACCTTTTTTCACCACGAAGGACACGAAGTTTTATATTTTTCGTCGTGTTCTTCAATTCTTCAAGGTAAAAAGAATTCCGCAAACGTGACTGTGCAGGGTATATTTGCAATCCCCAAGCCCCATTGCTCGGGGATGGCCCCCAATTCCCGTGACCTAGGCGTAGACCAAGCAAGTGGACTATATACTCATCATCCATGAAGTAGCAAACTATACTGCTTGGAAAACCATTTTTGATGCCGCAGCGGACATTAGAAAAAGTGCGGGCGAAATCAGCTACCAAGTTTTAAAGTTTGACACCGATGCCAATAAAATTGTCCATTTTTCAAAATGGACATCCATAGCTGATGCCAAAGCCTTTTTTGAATCACCAAAGCTAATTGAGATCAGACAGCGGGCTGGTGTTAAAGCCCCAGAGTTCATTTATTTGCAGCTATTGGAAGAAGGTTTGCTATAGGCAGTTGTAATGGTCTATTCACTTGCATCCAAGCCTGAGCGTAGAACCATAAATATTTTTCTTGAACAAACCAAAAAAATCAGCCAACTATGCGCATATCCGTCACCCCCTGCAACACCTGGCCCACTGAAATCAAACTGCATCAAATGTCCAATGTGCTGGAGATTAGTTTTGATGATGGTAGTGTATTCCAACTGCCTGGCGAATATCTGCGTGTTTATACCCCGTCGGCTGAAGCGGTGGGTCATGGGCCTGGGCAAGATACCCTGCAAATCGGCAAAGAAGATGTCAGCATTAAAGAAATCAAGCCTATAGGCAATTATGCCATAGCCATTGTTTATAGTGACGGCCATGACAGCGGCATCTATACATTTGATATGCTCTATAAATTAGGCGCTGAATATCCCTTATTATGGGACAATTACCTCAATCAACTTAAAGCCGCTGGAATTGCGCGCAAAGAACCATCAAAAAATTAGGCGAACCATGACTAACGACAACACCACCCATTTTGGCTTTAAAAAAGTAGCCACCGAGGATAAAGTTAAACTCGTACGCGGCGTATTTGATTCGGTCGCAGGACAATACGACATCATGAACGATTTGATGTCTATGGGCATACACCGTATTTGGAAACGCATAGCCGTACAACTTAGCAATGTCAGAAAAGGCGAGCAAGTGCTGGATCTGGCAGGTGGCACAGGCGATTTGACCACCTTGTTCGAGCAACGCGTCGGCAAAGACGGCCAAGTTGTGCTGGCGGACATCAATTCCGAAATGTTACGCACAGGCCGTGACCGCCTGATAGACAAAGGCTTAACTGGCAATATCCGCTACGCCCAAGTGAATGCCGAATGCCTGCCATTTGCGGACAATACGTTTGATTGTGTGTGCATCGCTTTTGGCCTGCGTAACGTCACCGACAAAGATGCGGCCTTACGCTCCATGTACCGCGTATTAAAGCCCGGCGGCCGCGTTATCGTGCTGGAGTTTTCCCACCCCACTGACAAACTCACCGAAAAGGTCTACGATTTTTATTCGTTCAAACTGCTACCCAAAATTGGCAAAGTGGTCGCTAAAGATGAGGACAGTTACCGCTATTTGGCTGAATCTATCCGCATGCACCCCAAACAGGATGAACTGAAGAAAATGATGGAAAACGCTGGCTTGGAACGCTGCGAATATTTCAATATGACGCAAGGGATAGTCGCCGTACACAGAGGTTATAAAATCTAGCATGGTCATCAAACCCTTGCTTATGGGCGTTCTGGAAACGGCACTCAACCATTATCTGGCCTTAGATCAAAACCGGGGGGCTTTTTTAGCGCCTTTGGTAGGCAAAACCATCGCTGTCACCATAACACCATTTAATGAAACGATTTACTTATGCCCCAATGAAACCAGCATACAGTTACTGGACTACTACCCTGACGCACCTGACACACATCTGACGGGATCGCTGTTTGCTTTGGGCCTGATGGGGTTGAGCGCCAAACCCATGCGCACCATTTTCTCAGGCGCCGTGACCATTGAAGGTGACATGCACACTGGGCGAAAATTCCAGGCGTTGTTTGCCAACCTGGACATCAACCTTGAACAGCAATTAGGCCGTTTAACCGGGGACACACTGGCGCGCACCATTAGCCAGTTTGTAAAATCAGGGCAAAACTGGGGCAAAGAGTCCATTGAAACCTTTAACCTCAATGCGTCTGAGTTCCTACAAGAAGAAACCCGTGACTTGCCTGCCGCGCCCGAAGTGGATATTTTTTACGCCCAGGTTGATACTTTGCGTAACGATTATGAGCGCTTGCAAAGCCGGATTGAAAGACTGGAAAAACACCTATAACGGTCTAGGTCTATTTCAATGCAACGTTATGAAGGCATCATCAAATCATGGAAGGAGGAAAAGGGATTTGGTTTTATTCAAAATACCAATGCTAGCCAAGACATATTTATTCACATTCGTGATCTAAAACATGCCAACTACCAACCTAAACTTGGTGACATTGTTAGTTTTAGAATTGTCGCAGAGAAAGGGGGTAAACTAAGGGCTTATGATGCCCATATACAAGGTCAAGAAATAAGCGATAAGCTTAGGAAGAAGACTTTTAAAAAAAGTAATCTTGTAACCAAAAATACGATATCAAAATATCGTTTGGGGATGCCGTTGATCTTAATTATCGCAACTAGCCCATTTGTGTTTTCAGTGCTTTTATTTAAAGAAAACTATAATATCATTCCTTTTTTTGCTTATCTTTCAATGAGTTTTATTATATTTTTTGTTTATGCCTACGATAAAACAATGGCACACAAGAATAAGTGGCGTGTTCCAGAACTTAACCTGCATTTACTCGCTTTTTTAGGTGGCTGGCCTGGCGCACTCATTACGCAACATACAATAAGGCACAAAAATAAAAAGACCTCTTTTCAAGCAACCACTTGGTTGATTGTTATTTTCCATTTAGCTATCTGGACTTACATTGTGTTTTTCAAAAGTGCAGTTATTGGCAATTTTTAATGTGGATTTTATAGAACATGTTGGCTTACTCTGTCTATATTACCCACTCACCAGTTTAATCTTGCACTAAGAAATAAAGGCAACTCGTGATCCGACCCAAACTACTATTACGCCTAATCCACATCAACTGGGTTTTGGTTTTGCATGGCCTAGACGAAATTGTTTTAAAAACCCATTTATTTCGCCCAGTCCGTTATTTAGCCATTTTAACGCCTGGCTATTGGCTAAAACCCAAAACTGAGCCACGCGGTGTCAGAATCCGCCATGCCCTGGAAGATTTAGGCCCTATCTATGTCAAATTTGGCCAAGCCTTATCGACCCGTAAAGACCTGTTACCGGATGACATCTCAGATGAACTGGTCAAGCTGCAAGACCGCGTCCCGCCCTTTCCCAACGAGCTTGCCCGCAACATCATTGAAAAAGAGCTAGGCATGTCAATTGCCGAAGCCTTTGCCGAATTTGACCCTGCGCCTTTGGCATCGGCCTCTGTCGCCCAAGTCCATACTGCCGTGTTGCACAGCGGTGAAAGCGTCATCGTTAAGGTTTTACGGCCAGATATCGAAGAACGGATACGCTCCGACATTGGTTTGCTTTATGAATTGGCACGCTTTGCCGAGAAATTCTGGTCTGATGCCAGACGGTTACGGGCCATGGACGTGGTTACCGAATTTGAAAGGACGACACTGGACGAACTGGATCTGGTCCGGGAAGCCGCCAATGCCGCCAAATTGCGCCGTAACTTTGAAAACTCAGCGCTGATTTACATCCCGGAAATCCATTGGTCATTGACCCGGCAAAAAGTCATGGTCATGGAACGGATACACGGCATCCCCGTCGGCGAAATAGAACAACTAAAAGCGGGTGGCGCCAACTTCAAGCTTTTGGCCGAGCGTGGCGTGGAAATCTTTTTTACCCAGGTGTTTAGGGATAATTTTTTTCATGCCGACATGCACCCTGGCAATATTTTTGTCGATCTGCCGGATAAATACATCGCGGTGGATTTTGGTATAGTCGGCTCATTGTCCTTATCTGACCAACGCTACCTGGCAGAAAATTTTCTGGCATTTTTTAACCGCGATTACCGGAAAGTGGCAGAAATGCACGTGGAATCTGGCTGGGTACCACGTACCACCCGCATCGAAGAATTTGAATCAGCGATCCGTAGCGTCTGTGAACCTATCTTTGAAAAACCCCTGAAAGATATTTCCTTTGGGCAATTATTGCTGCGCTTATTCCAGACCGCACGGCGTTTTGACATGCACGTGCAACCGCAATTGGTGCTGCTGCAAAAAACCCTGCTGAATATTGAAGGTTTAGGTAGGCAACTCTATCCTGAGCTGGACTTATGGCAAACGGCCAAACCGTTTCTGGAACAATGGTTTCATGACCGTATCGGCCCTAAAGCGAAAATCAACAAACTCATCAAACAGTTTCCTGAGTTTGCCGAACAATTCCCGGAAATCCCCTCCTTAATATACAAAGCCTTGGACAATGCGGCCAACGCACAGCAACAGGCGGAAGCACAACAACGGGAATTGGCCATGTTACGGCAACAAATGGACAACAACCACCGGACTACGGTTTGGGCTATGCTCATAGGGGCAGTTGCCATTAGTTTGGCAATATTGTTCCAATAATCGCTTAGGCGCCTTACCCTTTATTGGGCTTAGGCAGGTTTAGAGCCTGCCTAAGCCCAGCTCTAAACCGTCACAGCCCCTATAAATCCAACAGATATTGACATTCTCCGGCCCACGCATTAAACTGCTCAAAGCTTGAATTTGTTTTACCGTTATGCTTATCTTTACGAAGTTTTTCCTATATTGCTCGTCCTGTTTATCATAAGTAATTCTTAAATTTCTCAGCGCTACCCGCCCAACAGGGCTACTCTAAAATATATATTAGGACTAAACAATGACTACTGGTACAGTAAAATGGTTTAACGCGGAAAAAGGTTTTGGCTTTATTCAACAAGAAAACGGCCCTGATGTTTTTGTCCACTTTCGTAACATCAATAGCTCAGGTTTTAAATCACTTGATGAAGGTCAAAAAGTCCAGTTTACTGTGACTCAAGGCCAAAAAGGCCCACAAGCAGAAGAAGTGACCATCATCTAATTGCTTGCAAGCTGTAGCCCCCAATCTGTGGGCTACAGCTTTTTCCCAGCCCCCCCCCCTTACACGTGTAGGTTTTTTCACTCCGCGCACCCAACCGCAGTAACCCAAGCCGCCTGATTGATTCCCGGTAAGCTAGGCCACGCCTCCGGTCGGCCAGGTTTGACAGGGAGCAGTTGATGGTTAAGCAAAGCCG
>JAPLRR010000023.1 GCA_026399075.1 Methylococcales bacterium | reverse complement strand
TAATACTGCTACCGCTAATACGATTAAGCTTAAATTACAGTTAGATATGTGAATAAAAAGATTAAGCTCCCGGCCATAACCAGATAGAATGGAGGCACCAAACCAAACCAAACCATTCACCGAACCAGGAGCCTAACCATGCCACATAATATAAGAACCTACCTTGGGCAGCAAATCGACCGCCTCAGAAAACTGTTTTTGCAGTCCCAGGGCTTGCCAATTGAAGACTTTTTTTTCCGCCGACAGTATCGGTGCAATTGTTGCCCATACCCCCGCGACCAGAAGCACCGTGTTCACGCCCTTGGTGACATTTAAAGCCTTCATTGGCCAAGTGTTGGCTGCTGATGGTTCCTGCAGGCAGGCGGTTGCGGGGGTGTTGGCTGATCGCATCATAGTCGGGGAGCCCGCCAATACGGCCAATACTGGCCCTTACTGCAAGGCACGGCAGCGTTTACCGCTGGAGCAAATGGAAGGTAGCGCCCGCACGGTAGGCCTGGATCTCCACCAGAAAACCCCTGCCGAGTGGCAATGGAAGGGCCATAGGGTGGTCCTCGCGGATGGCACCACGGTGACGATGCCGGACACCCCGGAAAACCAGGCAGCCTTCCCGCAGCCAGAAAGCCAAAAGCCGGGCCTAGGCTTCCCAATGGCACGCATGGTCGCGCTGATTTCGCTGGCGGCCGGCAGCGTGATGGCCTACGCCTTGGGGCCCTACCAGGGTAAGGATACTGGGGAAACCTCGCTACTCAGCCAACTGTTGGACCATCTCTCGGCCGGTGACCTGCTGATGGCGGATCGGTACTACTGTACTTTTGCCATTATTGCCCTGATGCAGGCCCGTAACATCCCCGTGCTGTTCCAAATGCATGCACGGAAAAAGGCGGATTTTAGCCAAGGTATCCGGTTTGGCGCAAAAGACCATTGGGTCACTTGGAAAAAACCCAAACGAAAGCCAGTATGGATGTCTGTAGAAGCGTACGCCACCTTACCGGACACGATCACTGTCCGCGAGTTGGCGGTGGCCGGGAGGGTCTATGTGACCACGCTTCGTGACCCTAAAACCTACCGTAAACAAGAACTTGCCAGCCTCTACAAAGACCGCTGGATAATCGAGCTGGACATCCGTGCCATCAAAACTCACATGGGCATGGACATGTTGCGTTGCAAAAGCCCTGACATGGTGAAAAAAGAGATTGCCGTCCATATACTGGCCTACAACCTTATCCGTGGAAACTTGATGCAGGCTGCCCATTTGTATGGAAAAATTCCCCGCCGACTGAGTTTTAAGTCGGCGGTGCAGCTTATGCGCGAAGTGCCTGCGAAGATCGCCGCCCTTGCTGGGGAGTCACTCAGAAAAGCCGTGCTCTCGCTATTGAAGGCAATCGCATCAACGCCCATCGGCATACAGAAGCGAGGGAGTCAACCACGGGCAATCAAACGCCGCCCGAAACCCTACCCTTGGCTCACCGTCCCAAGGAAAAAATCCACCTAGCTCTTTGAATTTAATTATTTTTTTTTAACGGTAGCAGTATTACCCCCTAACCCCTCATTTCCAATGGGGGACTGGATACTAACCTTAATTTCAGGATTTTAAAATTATGGCAACTAGCAAACCTGGCCCCTTGGGAGTAGGGACAAACAAGCCCGTGATTGATAAAGGAACCATGGCATTAACTAATTCCCCATTACCAGGCCCTATAGGCATCGATGCCAATTTATCTGTTAGCATTAAATCAAGACCACTAACTTCAGGTGAAATCAACATGGCTTATAGTTTGTTTAGGGATTCAATTGATTACTTTAAGGTTAGGGTACACAACGAAGATTATCTTTGGTTTGGATTGCAAGATGATGACACAGCAATGACCCCAAATGGCGAAATGTACTTTAATCCCAAGCATTTTAAACTTGATTTTTCAGTGGAATTTGATTCTTATAAATTATGGTTTATCCACGAAATGGGGCATGTATGGCAATTTCAACTGGGCTATGGTGTAAAATTAGCGGGACTTACTACAGATTACAACAATAAAAATACATATCAGTATGACATTGCAACCGATGCTACAAAAACGCTTGCAGATTTTAATTTTGAGCAACAATGTGAATTATTTAAAGACTATTATGCTGCCAAATTTTTGGGCATTGATCCGCTTTTAGATAAAAAGAATTTTCTTGATAACGTGCTACATGACTTTTTAAAAAACCCCAAAAATGAAAAATTATTGCCCAAGTAAATTTTTTTTCTTAATGCTGATCGCGGCAACAAACAATGCTTTTGCCAGTGATTCAATTGCCGACGGTGAGGTGGTGGTGACTTTGCGTAACAGTCAACCCTGCTTTTCATACCCCTTGGATGAAGCAACTAAAAAAAATAAATTTTTTCTGCACAAAATAGAGGTGTCTTTTAATAAAGGCCTCGCGGCCTATCCCAGCACCAAATCTTGGGAACTAAAAATTAACCAGGCCAATAGACCGTTGTTTACAAACCCCAATACTCCCGAACAATGTATTGAATATGGAACGGCTACGCCAACTCAAACCCCCTCCCCTGTTATCCCTATAGAAATAAACATTCCACATCGTGTTTTTTTAACAATCTATTCACCAGAAATCGCTTCAAGCTCTGCAAGTATTCGCAGCTACTATAATGATTTTTGCTTAAGCCTCGGGACAAGCAATAACAAGATACTTATAAGGCCAGTTTTCAATCCTTCCACAGGTGTATTTAAATGTGGAAAATAGCCTAACCCAACTTCCCAACGCGATAAGGTGTGCTAATCAGTGGATAAGCCTCGATACCAAGGGCATCAACTGGCTGGAAACACTACTTTAATCTTTCCCGAACTAGCCATCAGTGCTTGCTGGCAAAGTTTGTAGCCGATAACCCACGCCCGATTCCGTCAACAGATACTGCGGTTGGTTTGGGTCGGCCTCCAATTTTTGCCGAAGTTGGCTCATATAAATCCGCAAATAATGCGAGTTTTCGCCATAAGACGGCCCCCAGACTTCTTTAAGCAGGTGTTGGTGGGTCAAGACCTTGCCAGCATTTTTAACCAGCACAGACAGCAGCCGATATTGTATGGGTGTTAAATGCACTTCCTCGCCGTCAACTAAGACTTGGCGCTTGATTAAATCGACGGTTAAACCGCCCGTAACAAAGGCGCCGCCGAGTCCGGGCTGCTTGGCCGAATGGCGGATGGCCACCCGGATACGTGCCAATAACTCCCCTAGGCCAAACGGTTTGGTCAAATAATCATCAGCCCCGGCATCCAGCGCATCAATTTTATGCTGTTCGGCGCTACGTGCTGATAAGATGATGATAGGTAAGGCTGACCATTCCCTTATGGCTTTAATGACCGCCACGCCGTCCATGTCGGGCAAGCCCAAATCTAATATGATCAATTCGGGTTTGCGCAAGCCCGCTTCGGTAATGCCCTGCCGACCCGTGCCCGCCTCAAACACCTTAAAGCCATGGGTAGCAAGGCCTGTCCGTAAAAATAAGCGTATTGCCGGATCATCTTCAATCACGACAATGACAGGCACGGCTTGGCTCATGTTGAAGCCTCCCGATAGCGGCTCATACTTCCTCCATCACGGTGGGCGGCGTATGTTCCAGAGGGATGATGAATGAAAATTCCGCACCGCCAGCGGCACGATTTTGGGCTTTTATGCTACCGCCATGCGCTTCAATGATGGCTTTACAAATTGCCAAGCCCAAGCCAACCCCGCTTTGTGCCGCTTCATGCCGTACCCGGTAGAATTTTTCAAACACTTTGCTTTCTTGGCCGCTGGGGATGCCTGGCCCTTGGTCGGCCACCGCTATCCGCACTGCGGTGGCGGATGTCTCTGCACTAATTTCTAGGGGGCTGTTGGCGGGCGTATAATTTAATACATTTTCCAAGAGGTTGACCAAAACCTGTTCAATCATCCCGGCATCAACTTCTACCAGTGGAATGCCAGGCGGCAATTTAACCGTCACCTGACGGCCCGCCAGCCGTTTTTGCATACGGGTCAACACCACCCCGACCATCTCTTCCAGCGGGTACCATTGTTTGTTGGGCACGACGGCACCGGCATCTAAGCGTGCCATATCCAAGATGTTATTGACTAGGCTGGACATGCGCCGCGCCTCCTCGTAAATGGCGCGGCTGAGTTCGCGCTTGTCTGCCCGTTTGAGTGTGCTGTCTTCTTCGATTAAAGCGCTGGCTGAACCTACGATGGCAGCAAGCGGCGTGCGCAAATCATGGGAAATGGAACTGAGCAAAGAGTTGCGCAAGCGCTCTGTTTCCATGTCCAGCTGGGCTTTTTTGGCTTGTTCGGTCAACCTGACGCGGGTGATGGCTTGGGCGATTTGGCTGAGGAAGGTTTCCAGCAGTTTTTGTTGTTCCGGCAAAAACACCCGCCTCAAATTGACTGGCAACAACACCAAAACGCCCACTACGGTTTCCTTGTTGCTGACTGGAAAATAAATGGGTTTGGCCCCCGGCAAGGTATGTGTCCCTTGTCCGGCAATTTCGTCATGGTCTAACACCCACTGCGCCACACTCAAGTCGGCGGCCAATAATGATTCGGGGATGGCGGGGCTTTTCGGGTAAACAATGCGACCATTGGCATCAGGAAACAAAATGACATTGCGGCTACTAAATTCAGAATACAAATGACGCACCGCAGTCCGCACGATTTCATCCTCGCTGCGGCTGGCGGTCAAATCCCGGCTCATCGCATACAGCACTGTTGCCCGCCGCTCCCTATGCCCCGCCACTTTGGCTTGGGAGCGCACATTGGCCATCAGATTGCTAATAACCATCGCCACCGTCAACATGGCCAGCAGCGTCAATAAATATTGGCTGTCGGCCACCGAAAAACTGAAATAAGGGGTGACGAAAAACAAATCAACAATCGCCACCCCCAAAAATGAAGCCAAAATGGACGGGCCACGGCCAAAGCGGGTGGCAATAAAAACCACACCCAATAAAAACACCATAATCAGGTTGGCCAATTCAAAGCGGCCAAACATCAGATAAGCACACACTGTGCTGGCAACCGTGACAGCCACCGCCCAAAAATAACCAGACAAGCCATTTTTTTTAGGGGCGACCCGTTTGCTCAGCCCCGGCAAGGGCTTTTTCCGATACAAGGGGGCCTCCAGCTTGGCACCACCATCTGGGGTTTCGGCCATAGGGCTGCCCAACAGATAGATATTGATGTTATGGGCATCGCTGATCAGCATGTCCACCACCGAACCCAATAGCAAGCGCCGCCAGCCCCGGCGGGAAGGCTTGCCCATGACTATCTTGGTGATGTTGCGTTCATTGGACAGCTTGATTATGGCCTCGCTCATATCGGGTGCGCTCAGGGTGACGGTTTCCGCGCCCAACTGTTCAGCCAGCCGTAAAATGCGTAAGACGGCATCGCGCTTTTCCGCAGACAAGCGTTGCAGCTCCGGCGTTTCCACATAAACCACTAGCCATTCGGCACGTAAACTGGTCGCAAAGCGCTTACCGGCCCGCACTAAGCGTTCGGACAAGGCATTAGGGCCGATACAAACCAACACGCGCTCATTGACCTGCCAGACTTCGCGGATAAAATTATTTTCCCGATAGTCCAACATTTGGGCATCTACCCGATTGGCCGTTTGCCGCAACGCCAACTCCCGCAAAGCGATCAAATTGCCTTTACGAAAAAAATGTTGGACGGCGGTTTCGGCCTGCTGCGGCAAATACACTTTGCCATCTTTAAGCCTGTCCAGCAGTTCGTCTGGTGGCAAATCCACCAATTCAACTTCATTTGCACCTTCAAACACCGTATCCGGCACAGTTTCCCACACCCGCACCCCTGAAATCTGTCCTATATCATCATTCAGGCTTTCTAAATGCTGGACATTCAGCGCGGTGTAGACATCAATGCCTGCATTAATCAATTCTTCAATGTCTTGCCAACGCTTGGGGTGGCGACAACCCTTGGCATTGCTGTGCGCCAATTCGTCAACCACGATGATGGAGGGCTTGCGCTTGAGGGCGGCATCCAAATCAAACTCCGGTAAAGTCGTCCCGTGATAAGCCACCATCTTAGGCGGCAACAACTCCAAACCTTCCAGTAAAGCTGCCGTTTCCTTACGTCCGTGGGTCTCGACCAGACCAATAATAATGTCAATATTTTCGGCGCGTTTTTCCCTGGCCGCCAGCAACATCGCATAGGTTTTACCCACTCCCGCCGCCGCGCCAAAGAAAATCTTCAAGCGCCCTAGGCTGGCACGGCTTTGGTCACGCTCAACACGTGCCAGCAATTCATCGGGGTCGGGTCTGTCGTTAGCCATGGTTTAGTTCCAGATAATGACGGTTAAGCACGGACATTCCATCACTTTCCATCCAACAAGCGCTGACTACGCATAATGTTCCCTGTTTTTAAATCGCACAGCACCAGCCACTCTTCACCGTTGCCATCATGGGCTTGTATCTGAAATTCCACCCAAAACTCCCCATCCCGATTGTGTAGCTGTTCTTTTTCTATCACACCGGGATGTAAGGCCAAGGCTTGTTTTTGGCAACGCTCCAAAGACACTTTGCTGGGCGGCAAGGAAAAACTGGTGTTGCCCACAGGTATGGCAATATCAGCAACTGGCAAATTGTCCAAAGCCAAATTCAGGGCCAGAATATTGACGCGTGGTTCACCCAACATTCCCCATTGCCGGGGTTGGGTATGTTTGGCGACCAATGTGCGGAGTTTTTCTGGGGCGAGCTGACGCGCTTTGGCAATGCGGCTGATTTGATAGTCTGCGGCTGCTGGACTGATATGCGGGTCTAGCCCGCTCGCCGAAGCCGTCACCAAATCAATGGGGATTGTGGCTTTGTGTTCAGGGTCGGCCAATTGCAATGCTTGGATACGGGCTTTAACCGCCGCCACTAACGCTGGATTGGTCGGGCCTAAATTTGAACCGCTGGAGGCAGCGGCATTATAAGGGAATGGCGATGTCGCCGAAGGCCGTCCCCAAAAATGGCCCGCCTCTGAAAAAGGCTGTCCAATGAGACTAGAGCCACGGCTCGTACCGCCGCTGTCGCTAATCAGGCTACCCTTAGCCTGTAAGGGAAACAGCACGTGTGCCAACCCTGTCACCACAAGGGGATAAATAATGCCCGTCAAAAGACTGAACAAAACAAACAATCCCAATGCCGGTTTTAGATATTTACTCATGACCCACTCCATCAAACCCACGCCAAGGAAACCAAAATCCAATCTATGGCTTTAATGCCGATAAAAGGGACGATCAAGCCGCCTAGGCCATAAACCAACAAATTGTTTTGCAATAGTTTGGCCGCACCTAGCGGTTTATATTTGATGCCTTTTAAGGCCAACGGTATCAAGGCGACGATAATCAGCGCATTAAAAATCACCGCAGACAAAATGGCACTGGCAGGGGTGGCCAAGCCCATCACATTCAACACATTAAGCACCGGATAAGTAGTGGCAAATGCCGCCGGAATAATCGCAAAATATTTTGCGACATCATTGGCGATACTGAAAGTGGTCAAGGCCCCGCGTGTCATTAACATTTGTTTGCCTGTTTCTACAATCTCGATAAGCTTGGTCGGGTTAGAATCCAAATCTACCATATTGCCCGCTTCTTTGGCCGCTTGGGTGCCGCTGTTCATCGCCACAGCCACATCGGCTTGGGCCAGTGCAGGCGCATCATTAGTCCCATCACCAGTCATTGCCACTAAGCGCCCTTCGGCTTGGTATTCCCGAATCAGTTTCAGCTTCATTTCTGGGGTAGCTTCGGCCAGAAAATCATCAACACCGGCCTCGGCGGCAATGGCGGCGGCGGTCAATCGGTTGTCGCCCGTAATCATGATGGTCTTGATGCCCATTTGCCGCAATTCGGCAAAGCGCTCCTTGATACCGCCTTTAACAATATCCTTAAGCTCTATCACCCCCAAAACCTGTGCACCTTCGGCAACCACCAGCGGCGTGCTGCCCCGACGCGCCACATCGTCCACCAGTTTCCGAAACTCTGGTGGGAATTTGCCGCCCAAGCTTTCAACATGGGCGCGGATGGCATCGGCAGCCCCTTTGCGGATCTGCCGTCCGTCAATGTTGACCCCACTCATTCGGGTTTGCGCGGAAAAATGCACAAACGTCGCCCCCAGCGAGTTGACATCACGTTCCCTAAGCCCATATTTCTGTTTTGCCAATACTACGACACTACGCCCTTCGGGAGTTTCGTCAGCTAATGATGCCAATTGGGCGACATCGGCAAAGTCTTTTTCAACAACGCCTGCAACGGCGATAAACGCCGACGCCTGACGGTTGCCCAAGGTAATTGTGCCTGTTTTGTCCAGCAGCAACACATCAATATCACCAGCGGCTTCCACAGCCCTACCTGAAGTGGCGACCACATTTTTTTGCATCATCCGGCCTATGCCTGCCACACCGATCGCCGATAATAAGCCGCCTATCGTTGTTGGGATAAGGCACACTAATAAGGCCACCAGCACGGTTAAGGTTATCGGCTGGCCTATCCCTGACATGGCCACGGCATACTTTGAAAACGGCAGCAAGGTCACAGTCGCCATCAAAAACACCAGCGTCAGGGCCACCAGTAATATCGTCAAGGCAATTTCATTGGGGGTTTTTTGCCGCTGGGCATTTTCCACCATGGAAATCATCCGGTCTAAGAATGCCTCACCGGGGTTGGCAGTGACCCGCACTACCAACCAATCCGACAATACGCGAGTTCCCCCAGTCACCGAGCTAAAATCACCACCCGACTCGCGGATTACTGGCGCACTTTCACCCGTAATGGCACTCTCATCAACTGAAGCCACGCCCTCTATCACCTCACCATCACCCGGCACGACATCGCCCGCTTCAATCAATACCGTATCACCGCGCCGTAAACTGGCGGATGCCACTTTGGAATAGTTAGACCCATAACGCGGTTCATCCAATCTTTTTGCCGCAACCTCACGCTTGGCATCCCGTAAAAAAGCGGCTTGTGCCTTACTGCGCCCTTCGGCGACGGCTTCGGCAAAATTAGCGAACAACACAGTAGCCCACAACCAAAGGCAAATGGACAAAATGAATCGGGGAGAATCTTGACCGCCGCCAGCGAGGGCTTGTAGCCACAACACAGTAGTCAGCAGACTGCCCAAATAAACGACAAACATCACCGGATTTTTCCATTGCTGTTGTGGGGCGAGCTTTTGGCAAGCGCCCAGCAAGGCGGCGGACAGGACTTCCTTATTAAACAAAGGCTGGGTAAGCGGTTTATTGGCCATGGTTTTGCTCCTCTGCTGTCATCTGGAGATGTTCAACGACCGGCCCCAAAGCCAAGGCGGGTACAAATGTCAAAGCCCCCACCATCAACACCACGCCTATCAATAAGGCAACAAACAAGGGCGTATGCGTCGGTAAGGTGCCGGGGCCAACTGGCACGGTCTTTTTTTCTGCCAAGGAACCGGCGATGGCCAATATTGGGAGGATTAGCCCAAATCTGGCCAACAGCATCACCAGACCTAGCAAGATGTTATAAAACGGCGTGTTCGCCGCCAGTCCGGCAAAAGCACTGCCGTTGTTGTTTGCCGCCGATGACAAGGCATACAACACTTCGCTAAAACCGTGGGCGCCCGGATTGGCCACCCCAATCCTGCCTGCATCACAGATAACAGCCAGCGCCGTGCCACCCAAAGCCAATAGCGGTGGGATTAAAATGACAAGCGCGGCCATTTTCATTTCATAGGCTTCGATTTTTTTACCTAAATATTCCGGTGTGCGGCCTATCATCAAACCCGACACAAACACGGCGACCACCGCAAACATCAGCATACCGTACAAGCCCGAACCCACACCGCCAAAAATGACCTCACCCAATTGGATTAACCATAGTGGTATCAAGCCACCGAGTGGGGTAAATGAATCGTGCATGGCGTTGACCGAACCGTTGGATGCAGCAGTTGTCACCACCGCCCATAATGCGGAGTTGGTGATGCCAAAACGTAATTCCTTGCCTTCCATATTACCGCCGGGCTGGCCAGCAGTTGCCAAAGATTCGGTACCCAATGCCACCAAGGCTGGATTACCCGCTTGTTCCGCCATCACGGCCACCGCTATCAGCCCCACCAACACCAGTGTCATCGCCGCCAAAATCGCGTAGCCTTGCCGGGTGTCGCCGACCATGACACCAAAGCTGTAACACAGCGCGGCGGGGATTAATAAGATGGCCAGCATTTCCAAAAAATTGCTCAAGGGAGTCGGATTTTCTAAAGGATGCGCCGAGTTGCTGTTAAAAAAACCACCGCCGTTAGTTCCCAGTTGCTTAATGGCCACTTGCGAGGCTACTGGCCCCAAGGCCACTGTTTGCTGGTCTACAGCCACTTTTTCCATTTTCGGCTGGCCTTGGGTGGTTGTTAAGGCTAGGCCATCTGCACCTTGTTTTTGCTGTTCATAATGTACAGTTTCTAGCAGCGGCACTTTCTGGTAGGGTTCAAATGTCTGCACTACCCCCTGCCCCACCAAAGCCAAAGCTAAAACCAGTGATAATGGCAGCAGGATATACAAAACGCTGCGGGTCAAATCGACCCAAAAATTACCGATGCAATCACTGCCCCGCCGCGTAAAACCGCGTATCAAAGCAAGCAGCACCGCCATACCGGTGGCAGCAGACATAAAATTCTGCACCCCTAGCCCTAACATTTGGGTCAAGTAGCTCATCGTTGTTTCGCCACCATAACCCTGCCAATTGGTATTGGTAACAAAGCTGACTGCTGTGTTAAACGCTGAATCCGCGCTGACCCCAAGCCTGTTTTCGGGGTTAAGCGGCAGATAAGCTTGCAGGCTTTGCAAGGCAAAAACCGCCACCAGCCCCAAGGCGTTAAACACTAACAAAGCCATGGCATAATCACGCCACCGCATGTCATCATGGGGATTTACGCCACATAGACGGTACATTAAGGATTCTAGCGGTTTTATAAAACGGCCCAAAACCACCGGCTCATCCGCATAAACCCTTGCCATATAGCCGCCTAAGGGTCTAACCAGCGCCAACAGGCAAACAAGATAAAGCAGAATTTGTAAAAGACTGTTGTCCATCAGAACCTCTCTGGATAAAGTAATGCTGCAATCAAGTAAACAAAAACCGCGAACGCCAACACCGTGCTTAACCAATCTATCCAACCCATAGCTTCCCCCTTAATCCTTTGCTGACAACAAGCAAAGCAAGACTGTTGACCAAAAAGAATAGTGCAAAAAAATAATTCCGTTACCCATAATGCCACTCCCGTTTAAACTCCTAAGCAAATTGGGTCAGATTAAAACGGCTACCAACTTAATGCGGGACATTTTAAGGTTAAGCCGTTCGTGGTGAGCTTGTCGAACCATGAACGGCTTGATCGCTCACCCTTCGACAAGCTCAGGGCGAACGGTTAAGCTTCGCGAACGGAATGTCCCGCTTTAAGTTGGTAGCCATTAAAACTATCAAGGCTCAGTCTATCTGTAAATTGGTAAAAATACTGTAAAGATTCAGTCCTGGGAATGAAAATCCACGAGGGGAAGGATACGCTTAGATTCCCTGGCTACAGTCCAAAAAATTATGGTATAGGAGCCGAAGCTGGTAAAGCGACATTTGAAACACCCTCCCCCTAACCCTCTCCCAAAGGGAGAGGGAAACTTGTGCCGCCTTACCAACTTCGTACTCTATACGTCCCTTAGTCCACCCGTTTTTCCGTCAAATCGCTTACAAACAGCGGCCTAGAAGCGCTTAGCATTTGACAGCGCCATCATTTACCCTCACGATAAGCTTTTTTTAAATGGATAAATAATTAATGAGAACTGATATTTTAAGAATCACCTTAGTGAACAAGACGGGGGCTCTGTTGGCTGGGTTAATATTGCTGTCTGCTTCAGGTTGTGCCTCGGTAGGCCACGAATTTCCAGCAGGACAGATTTCAACTATCCATATCGGTGAAACCACCCAAAATGAAATCTACGCAACTTTTGGTGCGCCTTGGCGAAAAGGGCTGGAAAGCGGGGTCAGGACCTGGACTTACGGCAATTATAAGTACAGCCTATTCAGTGAGAATAGCGCCGAAGATCTGGTCATAAAATTCGATAAACGGAATATTGTTTCGGCGTACACCTTCAACACCAGCAAGCGCTCAAAATAATACATTCGAAGGGGTGTGACTAGCTCCGGAAAGTAAGTAGGTGTTCAATAATTCCTTAACATAATCTTGGGGGCGGCTAAGACCGCTCCCGGTGTTAAAATCCATCATAAATAATAGTAAAAACTCCTGTGTGGTTACTTACCCTCCGTCATAGTTACATCCCCCCATTCCGGCCCAAAAAATTGGCTAACTAATCCCGCCGTTGCCTCTATTGGCCGCCCCGCAAACCCTCAATCAGCGCCGTCACGGCGACCACCACGGCTTCGGTCAGCGCGGCAAAATCCGCAGGGCCGCCGCTGCGGGCTGCCAGCTCCAATTCGCTGGCAGCAGTCTTAGCTTCGGTAGCATAAAAATGTGCGGTGGTGCCCTTGATGGCGTGGGCGGTGTTGGCCAGGGCGGCAAGGTCATCAGCTGCCAGGGATTTTGCCAGCGCCTCCAACTGCATCGGGCCTTCCTGCAAAAACAGCCCTATCAGTTCCGCCATCAGTTCGCGGTCGCCTTCCAGGTGCGCCAAGGTGGCGGCTTCGTCCCAGACGGGCTGGCCTGTGGGCGGCGGGGTGCTGATGGCATCCACCAAGACCGGGCGGGTGGTGCTGGCCGCAACGCCCAGACAGGACGCCAGGATGGCCTGCAATTGCTCGGCGATGATGGGTTTGCTCAGGTAGTCGTCCATGCCCGCCGCCAGGCATTTTTCCCGTTCGCCTTCCGAGGCGGTGGCGGTCAGCGCGACCACGGTTTGGCGTGGCCAAGCTTGCGCCGCCTCCAGGCTGCGCAGTTCGCGGGTGGCCGCGTAGCCGTCCAGCACCGGCATTTGGCAGTCCATCAGGATCAGGTCGTAGCGGCCCGCCGCCAGCTTGTCCAAGGCTTCTTGGCCGTTTTCGGCAAGCCCGGGTTGGATGCAAAATTGGGCCAGCTTGGCC
>JAPLRR010000091.1 GCA_026399075.1 Methylococcales bacterium | reverse complement strand
ATACCGCGAACGCGGCTTTAACCAAGCCCTAGAAATCGCCAAAACCGTCGCCAAACAATTACAAATCCCCTTAGTGCTGGACACGTGCATCCGCCAACGCGACACCCCCCACCAAACCGCCCTAACCGCCAAACAACGCCGCAAAAACATGCGTCGGGCATTTGCATTGGTCAAGCCTATGACCGCGCAACATGTGGCGATACTGGATGATGTGATGACCACCGGCTCCACCGCACATGAATTGGCGGCCTTGTTAAAACAAGCGGGGGTTAGCCGGGTGGATGTGTGGGCGTGTGCCAGGGCGTGAAGGCTGGTGATGGAGTTTGTTCCCTGCTGCGGGGAAAGTATGGAGTTGCGTCAGGTTAGCTTATTGAGCGTAGCGAAATAACGTAACCTGACACATCGAAGCCCGTGAATGTCGGGTTACGGCTATCACCTAACCCGACACGATTGGCTGAAAACACCATCTCACTGCGTCGTATTCAAACCGTAAAATCCGGAAACTGCAGAATTTTTTGTAAAAATGGCATAGAGATTATTGAGGTTTGCGACATTGCGGTTGCCAGCATAAATTGACAAATTGGCGGCTGCCGGATCTTTTTTGCTTTTGATAATGGTATCGGCAACAGCCAAGCCTAAAGTTTGGCCTTGATAATCGTCATTACCATAATGCACTCCCAGATAAATACGGCTACGGCCATTTTCCAACTGCACTTGGGAGAAACTGGTCACATCTCGGCTAGTACCATCTGCCCCATTAATTGGGGTTTGCAATAGCCCAGTACCGTTGTTGGTGCTGGTCAACCAAGGCAAGGCCGTTAAGGTAACTGCGGCATTGCCCGGAACAATGCTGTCCGACTTAAAAAACGCCCTGAGAATTTCAGTGCCAGCGCTCACTGTGCTGCTATGCCCACCCGTGCTTGATGGATGCGATGGGGTTGAGGCTAATGGCTTCCAATCATAATTGGCGACGCTACCGGCGCTATCGGCATTTATTGCCGAAATGGGCCGCCAGAACAGCAAATCGTATTTGGATTGCCAAGCGGCAATACGTGCATCAGCCAAAGCATTGTCCAATGCTGCAAATAATTTGGCGTTTTGGTCTGCTGTCAAATGCCTTGCCTCTGAGGCTAGCCGGGCCAGTTCATTGGTAAAAATTTCAGCATCGGATTTGTAATACAGCGCTTGCAATAATTGGTCGTTGGTGCGGCTACCCGGATGGGCGGAATCTTGGCCGTGGGTTTTAACAAAATCTAATTCTTGCTTATATTCTTCGCCACCAATTTTTAAGGACGGCGGCACATTGGCCACCAGTTGCTGTTTTTGCAAGGTGGTCAAACTAAATGGCGTGACGTTTTTCCAATTAAAGTCTATTGCCGCCGCTGCCTGTATCGCCCCAGAAACATCAAACCCCGTGGGCGCTCCGGTCAGGGGGTCAATCACACCCGCCGCCCCATTGCTGGGACGCCATAAACCAAGCCCGGGATTTCCGGTGGCATTGGCAACAATAGTATTAGGGGTCACTGCGCTATTAATCGACAGATTGCTGGACGGGGTATACGTTGTCCTGATTTCGGAAAAATCACCGACTCTTGCTGCCAATGCCGCAACGGCCGCTGCTTTGCCAACGGTGATGCCTGGGTCAGTCGCAACGACTTTTAAAGCCGTTAAATCTGCCGCCAAACGGTTATTCAACCAAGTCCGGGTATCGTTCCAAGTCGCCGCCGTTGGTAAAGTGCCTAGCAATACATCATGCGCCGCTTGTGCGGCGGCAGCCGAGGCGGAGCTGGTGGTTAAGCCTGACAGTGACGCTTTACCGTTGTAATAATAGGACTTAGTAGTAAAGTGATTGACCGCATTGACGGCATCAAATACCGCTCTTGCCGCAATCGCATCGATACGGGTCGCCACATTAGAATTAAGCGCAATGCTTTTGTTACCAGCCGTCAACGACGTCGCGCCTTTGGTCGCCAGTACCGCATTTTCATTCCAATCGGTGACTGCATCCGCAAAAGCGGGGGTAATTGAAAATACTGCTGCAACCGCTAAAGCAATATGGCTTAGTGGTAATGACAGGTTGGAAGGGGAAATTTTCATAAAGCCTCTAAGTAATGGTTATATACAAACAGGTTTAAAGCAATATAAATACCAACAACTTAACTTAATGATTTTTAGTTAGATTAATTTAGTTTGTAGCCAACAAGCTGCTTCCTATCCGGCATTAACTGTTGATTTGGTGTTTGCAGGCCAACACCCTACGCCACTGCAATTCATCAAGCTGCAATATTACAGGCTTAGCATTTGAAGCCCTTACCCACGTTTTCAGGTTTATACAAATGTCTGATTTAAAAATAAAACGCCAACAAAAGCCCAGCATAATTGCTGTGTCGTTGTTGCTGGTTGCCGCTTTCCTTACACCCACTTTTGCTGTTGCCGCTGATGCTGTGGTACTGACATTTTCTACCGTCGGTGACTCAAGACAGGATCCAGAAAAACCCGATCCTAGCTCAGTGCAGTCGGCCTTGATTGGCGTAGGCAAATGTCCAATACCTGCCGGGACTGGTTTGGTGGCTAACCCAGGCTTATCTGGCCAAGATTGCAAGTGGCTGCAAAATACCAAAGCGTGGACACGCATCATGGATGCTATCCAGGCGCAAAAATCTAACCTTTTATTTTTTAACGGCGATATGATCATGGGCTATGGCAAAGCTGGTGCGCCTGTTACCCGCAATGCGACAGGTGTCAGTGAAGTGGCCTTGGCTAATCCCAGTGTTGATCAAATCATCACTTCAGATTTGCTGCAATTTTATCAACAATACGGATTTTGGCGCGGCATGATAGCCACGCTGATCGAAAATGGCACGTATGTAGTCCCCGTCCCCGGCAACCACGAAGTGCAATGCAAACGTTGTGGCAAAAAAGCCCAAGTGGAAAATGAGAATGCTTGGCGTGACAATATGGGCGACTTGATCCTTGACCAAAGCCGTTTAAGCAATTTGCTGAACCCAAAAACGCCTTTGCAAAATTGGGATGTCAACAACACCCCTGCTATTGGCGGTGCTGACGGCATAACCACAGATCAAAAACAACTCAGCTATTCCTTTGATGTCGGAACATCACACTTTGTTGTGATAAACACCGATGCCGTCGGCAAAGACAGTTATGCACCAAGCAACTGGTTGGACGCCGACTTAACAGCCGCCGAAACAAAAGGCGCTAAAAACCTATTTGTGTTTGGCCACAAACCTGCATTTTTCTATCTCTATTCTGGCGCGCCAGCGATTGGTTCGACATCTTCCTTGGACGGTAAAGACCCAGCAGCGGCCAATGCCTTCTGGAACGTCATTGCCAAACACAAGGCCACTTATTTTTGTGGGCATGAGCATAGTTACCATGTTGACAAGTTTTTATCAGCGGATGGTTCAGGTAACTCGGCTTACCAAGTGCTAGTCGGCACCGGTGGTTCACCGTTTGACGCAGCTACCCCTACAGCGGTTGCCACAGACCGTATGTATTCATGGGCTACTGTAAAAATCTATAAAAGCGGTAAAGCGGTGCTAAACACCTATGGCTTTGACGATACGATGGGCAAGAAAATCATCAACATCGGTAAAAACATCAAGCTACCAACACGTTAAGGTAATAGCGTCAGACCTGCGAGGTTTTATAAACCTCTTTATCTGGACACTCCTGGGAATGACCTGCCAATTAGCCTAGCGGATTGTCAGGCGACCCTTTTAATGCTATTCTAGTAAAGCCAATAGAATCAAGATTGTAGCTGACTCACAACTATCATCCATGATGATATTGAAATATCGTTGCGCTTATTTCTGTGGTAATTTTCTTATCATCAATCATCCACAGGAATCTAAAAATGTTTTCTAAACTACTTCCCATCGTAGCGGCTTTAGCGTTGCTTCCCGCCACGGCATCAGCGGGTATCATCAACTTCTCGGGTACATTGGACGCATCCGACCCGACCTTTCATCGGGCATCCTCAGCCAGCCAACTTTCTGCTTTCGGCACAGCCGTTGCCTATGATACTTACCAGTTCATTGCCGATGCCGCAGGGCCATACAGCATAAGCGTCGATGCGACCGCTGGCGGTCTTGGAAATGCAGTCGGTTTAGACCCCTTCATATACCTTTACTCCTCTTTCAACCCAAGCAGTCCCTTGGCGAACTTGGTGGGCGCGGATGACGATTGGCTAGACCCTGATGGCGCTGGGCCAATTACGGTTGGTGACGGCTCCCTGCTGGCCAGCACCCAATCGTTTGGCTCAGGTGTCACCCACACTGTCGTGGGTGGTTTTGTTACCCAAAGTGTCCTAAACCTTATCGGGGGCACGACTTATACCTTGCTCATTAGCTCGTTCAATAATGCAAATGTGAGCACAGGCCTAGGTTCGTACACTGCCACCATAACGGGCGGCACTAGTCTTGCTGGGGCATCTGTACCCGAACCCTCCACATTGGCTTTGCTAGCCCCTCTCGGTCTATGGCTAAGCCGCCGTCAACGTAGATCGGCTGTTCAAAATCACACTGTGCTTGGGTAATTTCAAGGGCCCGTAGGAATGCAGTGAACCAAATGAACCGCACCGTTCGCGCGTAATGCGGTTCTTTCCTCACCACATCCTACAGACTTGTAGGCAAATTCACGGTAGTTAAACCTGACATAAGTTTGTAGCGTTAATGTTGATGGCTATAAACCGTGGGAGCGGCTTTAGCCGCGACGTTGATCTTATTTTCTATGGTAATGCTCTTATCATCAACCATCCACAGGAATCTAAAAATGTTTTCTAAACTACTTCCCATCGTAGCGGCTTTAGCGTTGCTTCCCGCCACGGCATCAGCGGGTATCATCAACCTCTCGGGGACATTGGACGCATTCGACCCAACCTTTAATCGGCCATCCTCACCTGCCAACCTTTCTAATTTAGCCACAGCCGTCGCTTATGATATTTACCAATTCATTGCCGATGCCGCAGGGCCATACAGCATCAGCGTCGATGCGACCGCTAGCGGTCTTGGTAATGGCATCGGTTTTGACCCCTACATATTACTTTACTCCGATTTCAACCCAGGCGCTCCCTTGGCAAACTTGGTGGGCGCGGATGACGAGTGGCCAGACCCTGATGGCCTTGGGCCAATTTCGGCTGGTGACGGCGCTTTGCTGGGCGGCAGCTCTGGTTCGTATGGCACAGGTGTTTCCGGCACTGTCCTAAACCTTATCGCGGGTACTACTTATACCTTGGTTATTACTGCGTCCAATAATGCAAGCCAGCCTACAGGCCTAGGTTCGTACACCGCCACCATAACGGGCGGCACTAGTCTTGCTGGGGCATCTGTACCCGAACCCTCCACCTTGGCTTTGCTGGCCCCTCTCGGTCTATGGCTAAGCCGCCGTCAACGTAGATCGGCTGTTCAAAATCACACTGTGGTTGGGTAATTTCAAGAGCCCGTAAGATGCAGTGAGCAAGGAACCGCATCGTTCGCGATTGATGCGGTTCGTTCCTCACCGCATCCTACAGACTTCACGGCACTTATAATGACAAGCCGATTTTGCCTGCAATTAGTTCAGCCAATTTTTTAAAATCATCCCTAGCACCTTTGACCGCAACGGCATGACTGCCTATTGCACCATCGGCAGAGGTTAAGTTAAACATGGGTTTACGGTGTTCTTGTCCCATCGGCACCAAGCTTCTAAAGTGTTTGATGGTTGCCAAACAGTAAGGGTCTTGCTCGGGTGTTAAATTGGGGACAATGGCTTCTTTAAGCACATATTCGCGATAAACGGACGGTATCCGGTTGACCCATTTGTCATACGCTTTTACTGGGCGGTCTAAGCGGACACCATGTTGTTGACAAAGGTAGCCGATAGGCTGCATCTTCGCTTCGGGTACCAAAAAATCGGGATAATTGGCATGGTCAGCACTGTTTTGCCAATTATCGCGCCGTTTATGCCATAAATTGCGCCAGCTTACCAAAGTAGGGCCAAGATTTTTAAGGCCTTGTAAAGAAAAAAGGTCAGCCCCAAGCGGGATGACCACATAATCGGTGGCAATTAACACCGATCGATTAATCGCCCCCATATTTGGGCCAATATCCACCAAAATAATATCCGCCCCTACTTTTTGCGCCGCCATTTGCATGACTTGCCAAAATGAGCTGAGAATTCTCATGGGGCGATAAAGGTTGTTATCGCCCATGCTGCTTGGCCATTCATTGGAAAGCGCATCTTCGTAGGTCGATAAACCAACATCACCCGGAATGAGATAGAGATCAGGCGCAATCTGTTGTAGCACTGGCTCTACAATATCGCCAACACCCGTGAGTGGTTTAACTGAATGGTAAATGGTTGAACCTATGGTCGGCTGACCCCAAAGGGCTTCTATGCTTTCTTCATCCAAAAAAGCTGCCGTCAGGTTGGCTTGGGGGTCCAAATCTACAGCAACGACACGTTTATGAAGGCTGGCATACATCCAAGCCAGATGATAAATCAACGAGGTTTTACCTACGCCCCCTTTATTGTTAAAAAACGTCAGTATAGGAACACTCATATTTTTTTCCTTAAAATGCACAAAACCGCGCTTTGGTTCACTTCAAACTCAATCGGTGGGTTGCCGTTCTTTGCCATTTCTTTTTGTGCCGTTGCAATCCCCCGACCAAACGCTTGGATGAACCCATAGGTTTTCAAGACATCAGCTATATTGGGGTTTCGATAATCGGTGATTCCCGGCTGTCCAAAATTTTCAATGGTGACATTGCCGTAGGGGCCGCCCGGACTGTTAATTTCAATGCGGTCGTTAAACCAATAAACCCGCACAGGCGCATTGGTGCTCTCATAAGTCCGGTGTAAAATAGCGTTATATAAAATTTGCCGAATAGCCGACAGTGGGTAATCAAAGGATTTTGTATCGGTTGCCGCAGAAACAATATCAATGGCAAGTCGATTATGCGCCTCTAGTTTTTCTTCCGTTCTGCGCAGCATTTCTACAATTGAGCCGCTAATTTTTTGCTCATCAATCACTGCATCTGCCAATTCTTGACCATCAATCCGAAGAAATTGCACACAAGCGCCGGGCAGGAAGTCTTGCGGATTTTTTCCCAGTGCCAATAACCCCAAAACTGTGGGCGTGGGTTCCAATGGGGAAACAATCATTTTGCAGGACGCCAAGCGTTCTTCATAGGTTCTGCCATTGGCTTCAAGAATGTCAGACGCAAATGCAGCTGATAAATATTCGTTTTCAAAAACCAAACGGGATAGATCTGACAACTTAGCTGTAGGGATGGGATAAATATCAAAGGGGAGGTTTTTGTATCTTCTCTTTTCACTGAGGATACGCTCTTCCTGTTCGTTGGCGATAGCACGACGTGGCCCAGTGCGTATCCATATCCGGCCATCATATTTTACTGGCGGCATATCAGATGGCTGAACCGTCACCACCCCCATCTCAGCGTTTTTTAAGGTTCTTTTCTCGACAATGAGTACAGGCAAAGGAAGAATATTGCCATCTGTTTTCATATCAGCAAGACTGCGTAACAGTTCGTCTGTAATCGGTTCATGGGAGGGTGTCCCGTCATCTTTTGCACCAATGAACAATACACCCGGTTGATTACGGTTTGGTAAATCATTAGCAAAAGCGCAAACGGCCTGCCTTGCTTTTTTAGGCGTATCCCCCTTAAAGGATTGTTTACGCTCGGCAAGATCAGATTCAAGATCGTTGAGCAAGCCTTCCAATTCGGAATCCAAAAATAATTTCATCGTTTTTATCCATTTAATCTAGCGCCAAGATGAGCCGCCGGAACGGGGCGCATCAATCACGGGCCAATACTTACGCCGAAACTAGCTTACAGGTTTATCATGTGGGTTGCCAATTGTTGCAGGGCAGTTTGCAAATTGGTTTTTAACAGCGGGTTCATGGTCATTTCATCCAGCGCTTTATTCATGCACAACAGCCATTGGTCACGTTCTGATTCACCAATTGCAAAGCCCAGGTGGCGGGCGCGTAGCATCGGGTGGCCAAACTCCTGGACGAACAAATCGGGACCGCCCAGCCAGCCGGACAGGTATTTGAACAGCTTGGACTTGGCGGTGGACAAATCGGCTTGGTGCATGGCGCGTATGCCTTGCGCCTCAGGCAGGGTGTCCATATAAAAATAAAACCGTTCGACTAAATTGTGTATGGCCTGTTCGCCGCCGATATGGCCGTAGGGCGTGTTGCTTGTCATGGTGAGTGCCTTAGATGTGGTTGGTCATGTATAACGCTGGCTGCGTAGGGGTTTATTCAAGTTAGTTGCACAAACTGCCAATGCGGTATTACAGCCCTGCCCCAACCCCCGTAGTGCCCAGCTACGCTATTATAATGGTTTACCAAAACAGATAGGGATGAGTTTGTTGGCCCCGTAGCTTAGCTTGGAAGCCCATCAACCCAAGCTACGCAAGTTTATGTGCCCAGCTAAATTGACCACATCATAGCGGTGCTGGAAAAGATGCCCATGTCATCGTGAAGGGGGTTATCGCTTAACTCAAGCAAACTGCCGACGAAACCGCCACACCCCAAAATTAAAAAACGCCAAGCCTAAGGCCGATAAGCCCAATAGGGAATCCCAAATGATGTTTATGCCTGCGCCTTTAAACAATATTGCGTAGCTCATGTCGTTGTAATAATACAAGGGTGAAACCGTCATCCCCCAACGCATGACCTGTGGCATAGCCTCTGGCGGTGTCCACGCGCCGGATAGCAATAAGATGGGCATCAGCAACAATATCCCCAGCATTGCCATTTGCGCCAAGTTACGGCTGATGGTGGCTATAAACAAGCCGATGCCGGAGGTGGTGAATACATACAAGGCGGTGACGGCAAAGAACAAGCCGACGCTGCCTTTGATAGGCAAATGGAATATCGGGACAATAATCAAAAACAAGCACACGGCCACACCCAACAGTATCACCATGCCCATGGCGATGACTTTGGGCAGTAAAATCTGCAAGGCGCTTAAGGGCGATACGGCCAGTTGTTCTATGGTGCCACGTTCTTTTTCGCGCACTGCCGCCGCCGCAGGCAACATCATCGACAAGATGGTGGTTACAGTCAGCAATTCGGAGATGGACATAAACCAGCCATCAATGCGGTTGGGGTTGTACAACACCCGATGGCGGTTTTGGATGATGGGCAAACTTGCCATTTGCCCGTCGGTGATGCCTAAGCGTTGGGCGACAAAATCTTGGCCAAAGCCAGCGGTAATTTCCATGGCATAAGCGCTGGCCAATGTCCCTAAAACAGTGTTGCTGCTATCGACCTGAAACTGGACGGCGACGGGCTGCCCTTGCAGCAAGTGGCGCTGGAAGTTTTCGGGGATGTCCAGCACGGCTAAAATCTCGCCTTTGTTTAACCGTTCACTGGCCTGTGTGCTGCGGTTTATTTCGCCGCGCATCGTAAAATAGGGTTGCCTGAAACTGTGGATCAAGTCACGGGACGCGGCGCTATGGTCACGGTCTATCACCATCACGGGCGCGTTGTTTAGGCTTAAGTTGATGCCGGAGCCAGCCAAGTAGACATCGGCGGTAAAGAAATAGGCGATAATCACCAATAAGGCCGGATCGCGGAACAATTGTTTTAATTCTTTGACGGTCATGGCAATAACCCTTCCAAACCATAACACTAATGCGTGGCGGTTCATTCTGCGGGCCTTTTGCGGAAGTTGATAAAACCGATCACCCATAAAATAACCGCATAAACCACTAAGGCCAGCACATCAAACCATAACTCACTAGCGCCCATGCCTTTCAGGAAACTGCCCCAGGCAATACGCAGATAATATAAGGTGGGGAATAAATGTGATTCTATTTTGGTGGTGACTCCCATGGATTCGATAGGCACCAACAAACCTGAATACAAAATGGCGGGCACAAACGACACAACGATGGTGAGCATAACCGCCGCCACCTGGGTCTTCACCAACAGCGACACCACCAAACCCACCCCCGCCGTACAAATGATGTATATGACCGAGGCCAGAAAATAAAAGACCGGATCGCCTTTGAACGGTGTGCCGTAAACGGTCATCACCAACACCCAAAGCACCAAGATATTAATGCAGGAAATCAACAGATAAGGCAGCAATTTGCCTAGGATAAATTCGCTGCGGGTGATGGTTGAGGCGTAGATGTTATAAATGGAGCCATTCTCCTTTTCGCGCACCACACCCAATGCCGTCAAAAACGGCGGCGTGACCATCAACACCAACATCATCAAACCGGAGGAAATCGACCATTGGCTACGCAAGGCTTGGTTATACAAATAACGCGACTCCAAGCGCACTGGCACGACTTGGGCAATGGCCGCACTTGGGGCAATCCCCTGTTTTCTGGCCAAATAGACTGCTAAGGATTGGGCGTTAAAATTGGCGATAATCGCCGACATATAGCCTTTTGCCACTTCCGCACGATACGGGAATACGCCGTCTATCAAACTTTGCACCGAAGTTGCCTGACCTGCCAACAACTGTTCTTGGAAGCGTGGCGGGATGATGATGGCAAAACGGATGTCGCTGTGCGCCAGCAAGGGGTCTAGGTCACGCGCACTTTGGACATGGCCTTTGTAATCAAAGTAGCGGGAATCGATAAAACGGTGCAAAAAATCGCGGCTCATCGCCGAGCGGTCTTCATCCAGCACCGCAAAGCCAATTTTTTCCACATCAAAGGAAATACCGAAACCCAGGACTAAAAATATCCCAACGGGCAGCACAAATGACATGGCAAAAAACAAGCGGTCACGAAATATCTCCCGCCACTCTTTGTAAGTGACAGCCCAAACCCGGGTAAAATTCATAGCTACTCCTGTCAGTGGCGGAATAAATCAAAAAGTGGCTTTTCGCTTGGGGAAAAGCGTGGGATGGTGGCTAGCTTGATTTTAATTTCCCCTCTCCCCAACCCTCTCCCTGAGGGAGAGGGGGCTGGTGCACGGCGAGGCTGATTTTAACTCCCCCTCTCCCTAACCCTCTCCCTGAGGGGGAGGGGGCTGGTGCGTGGCGAGGCTGATTTTAACTCCCCTCTCCCCAACCCTCTCCCTGAGGGAGAGGGGGCTTACACGTGTAGGTTTTTTCACTCCGCGCACCCAACCGCAGTAACCCAAGCCGCCTGATTGATTCCCGGTAAGCTAGGCCACGCCTCCGGTCGGCCAGGTTTGACAGGGAGCAGTTGATGGTTAAGCAAAGCCGC
>JAPLRR010000058.1 GCA_026399075.1 Methylococcales bacterium | reverse complement strand
GGCGGTTAGGGCGGTTTGGTGGGGGGTGTCGCGTTGGCGGATGCACGTGTCCAGCACTAAGGGGATTTGTAATTGTTTGGCGACGGTTTTGGCGATTTCTAGGGCTTGGTTAAAGCCGCGTTCGCGGTATCGGGCTTTGTGCAAGGGTACAGGTAAGATCAACTCCGGCCTTTGTGCGGTTTGCTGCAAATGCTCTGCCAATAGCAGGCCGAGCAAACGGGCATTTTTATAATGGGCACCAAACTTTAAGGCCAAGATCAAATGGCGGATTTCGCTTTGGTAGAGATAAGGTGCGTAAGTTTCATCAAAAGCGGGCGGTGTAGCCAAGCATTGCCCGCACAACATCGGTGGTGTGGCGGGTGGTTCAAGTTGGGCGGCGCATCGGTAACAACATAAGGTGTTCCTAGCCAAGCGTTGCAGGCAGGGTGCACACAAGTCCAGCGTCCCCAATCCATCATTGCCGCATAAGATGCAGGTAGGCGGGAACAGGTAATGCTGTATCATGTCGCTCCAGTTGTTACCCATTTTTATTCCTATCGGTTGACGAATAATGCCACACCCGGCCAGCCTTACCCGTTTACTTTAGCTGGAGCTTAAGAGAATGTCTGCAAACCCTGCAATTAGCCGTCACTTTTCCGCTGCCATCCGTCACGATTGGCAATTGGCAGAAGTGCAGGCGCTTTATGCCTTACCTTTTAATGATCTGATTTTTAAGGCACAAACCCTAGAGGGAGTATTTTGCCCCCAATGAAGTTCAAATCAGCAGTTTGTTAAGCATTAAAACCGGTTCGTGGTCAGAAGATTGTGGCTGTAGATGACCCTGTCGGTCTGCCTGAAAACGGTTGGCCTGCGCGACTTGGATTTCAGCGATGACCGCCTGTACCTGGTGCTAGACCGTCTTGGCAGGGACGATGCGGCATGGGAATCCTACGGGTCCAAACAGACCGCCACGTTCCTGCGTGCCTATGATTTGAAGGCGCTGCGGGTGCGTGTCGACAGCACCACGGCAAAAACCTACGTTGCCGTCACCGAAAATGGCCTGTTCCAATTCGGGCACAGCAAGCAACACCGTCCCGACCTGCCGCAACTGAAGATCAACATGGCCGTACTGGACCCGTTGGGGCCGCCGCCGGGCATCACCACCGTCAGTGGCGAGTGCGCCGACGAACCCTGTATGTGCCGGAAATACGCAAAGTGCAGGCCAGCCTCGGGGGGGCAGGGAGTGCTCTATGTGGGTTGGTTATTTTTTAACCAAAACGTAGAAAAATCCGCTTTATCTACCGTTAAAATTTGCTGTTGCCCGTATTCGTTGGCTAACCAAACCAACGATGCGTCTGTAAAGTCAATATCATGATCAGCATATTTTTCAATTGTATACGCAATTTGAGCTTAAGCGCTTATAGGAACATCAACAATTTTAACGTCGCGACATACAGCCCAGTTTAATAAAGCAATCTTTGCCTTGGCATCTAAAAAATAGCAACTTCGACAATGACTGGCACAATCGTTATTAACGTGTGCTGATTTTGCTGTAAAAAGCTTACAGCGTGTTGGTGCAGATTATCGCGGCGAATGTATAACGCAACCAAAAATCCAGTATCAACAATCAGCATTATGTGTGAACCGAGCTTTTAGTAAGGCTTTTGTCTGTTGTGCAATGCCACCTTCGTGTGTTTGATCTGCTCCAAATCCATCTTTACCCAATTCGTAAGGTGTTAATGGCTTTTCATTGGTTGTTATAGAGTACGAAGTTAGTAAGGCGACACAAGGTTCCCTCTCCCTTTGGGAGAGGGTTAGGGTGAGGGTATTTTAAATGTCGCTTTACCAGCTTCGGCTCCTATAATAAGCGTTCACGGGCTAAACGGATGGTTTCATTTTTGGAAAGTGGGTTGTTGGCAAAATATAATTAATTGCTGCCCTAAGCTCTTAGATAAATGAATAGATAAAGACATAATAGCTCCTATATTGCACAATTTCATTCTCAGCCAATTAGGTTTGCAAGTTTTTTGCCCACCGCTTAGCATCGAACATGGATTTTGGTGGGCAGATTAGCGTTGCCCACCTGGCTTATGCACGGAAAGGAAAGGGGGATTTTTGTGGGTGAATCCTGCCTCATTTATAAAGGTGATAGATCACCCCGGGTTCGACTTTACAAAACCTGTTCCAACACCCAAAGCAAGTTAGGCTCCGTGCTATAAAAATCGGCTTGTTCGCGGACTATCGCCCGATCCACCACGCCGCCAAAACCCAGCACATAAGCACCAGCTTGTTTGGCTTCCATATCGGTTTTGCCGTCGCCAACCATAACCAATGCCCCATGTTCGGACATCAACTGTTTGCAGACTTCCGCTTTGCCGCCATTTCTGGCCAAGGGGGAATCGGTGTCATACTGGCGGTAACTGCCGTCGTCATTGAAACAAATATCAACGGCATGGACTTGTTGCGCTGGCAAGCCCAGAAGGGTTGCCAGCGGCAAGATGGCTTGGCGCAAGCCGCCACTGATGATATGCACGATTTTGCCTTGGGCCAATAAAGCCGAAAAGACCTCCTTAACGCCATCAACGATTTCGGCAATATACAAATCTGCCAGCCAGCTGATGCTATCTTGATCTGGCCGAATCAAGGACAAACGGCGTTCGTAGACGGCTTCTAAAGGCACTTCACCATTCATGGCGGCGTCGGTGAGCTTGGCCATTGCCTCACCCATGCCGACCCGCCGTGCCAGTTCATCTATGCCTTCGATTTTGCTTAAGGTGCTGTCGCAATCAAAACAAATTATATCAAAACTCATAAGTTGATCTGGGTGGCTTGGTGTACTGCCGATAGGGCGCACAATTGTTGTAATAAGGCTTCGGTGACAGGTTCCGACACACTCATCACCGCCATGGCTTGTTGGTTTGCATCGGCCGTGCTGACTTGCATACGGGTGATGTTGATATTGGCGTTGCCCAATACCGCGCTGATGGCGGAAATAACGCCGGGTTTGTCATGATGGCGGGTGACGATTAAAGTGCCTTCGGGCACCACTTCGATGTCAAATTGGTTGATGCACACCAAGCGTGGTTGGCGGCCACCCAATAAGGCACCCGATAAGGCAACGCTTTGGCCGCCTGCACAATGGCCAGTGATGCTAATCAAGGATACGTAATCTTGGGATTCTTGGGTTACTGATTCAACTAGGGCGATGCCTTGGCGTTTGGCAAGGTTTTCGGCATTGACGCGATTGACCGGGGTTGCCACTTTTCCGCTTAATACGCCCACCAAGGCTGCCACTGAAATTGGGCGCACCGCCACTTCGGCGGCCCTGCCAAATAAAGCAACTTCGATTTTTTCTAAAGGCGCTGTTGCCAAGCCAGCGGCGATTTTGCCCAAGGTTGTTGCCAGGTTCATATACTCGTAAGATTTTTTTAGTTCTTCGGCTGACAACCTTGGCAAGTTCAGCGCGTTGACGGCTTCGCCTGTTTTTAAGAACATCACCGCTTGTCTGGCAATTTCGACGCTGACCGCCACTTGAGCTTCTGAGGTTGATGCACCCAAATGTGGTGTGAACACGATATTGTCCAGCTCCAACAAAGGCGAACCTGCGGGCGGCTCATTTTCAAACACGTCCAGCGCCGCGCCAGCCAATTGGCCATTTTTTAAGGCTTCATACAATGCCGCTTCGTCAATCAAACCACCTCGGGCGCAGTTGATGATCATGGCGGTTTTTTTCATTTTCGCCAATTGCGGGGCGGCGATCACATTGCGGGTTTTTTCGATCAATGGGCAATGCAGGGTCAAATAATCGGCGCGTGACACCAATTCGTCCAAACTGACGGACTCAACGCCCAAGTCGGCAAATATTTCCGGTGCAACGAACGGGTCATAGGCTATCACTTGCATCCGTAAACCCAAACCCCGTTGTGACACTATCCGGCCTATCGTACCAAAGCCTAAAATAGCCAAAGTTTTATGGGCAACTTCTGTCCCCATCAATTTGGAACGTTCCCATTTGCCGGCACGTACTGAACGGTCGGCAGTCGGCAAGTGGCGGCTTAAGGACATCAGGTGGGCAACCGCCAATTCAGCGGTGGTGGTGGCATTGGCATCCGGGGTGTTCATCACAATCACGCCCATTTCTGTTGCCGCTGGGATGTCCACATTGTCCACGCCTATTCCGGCACGGCCTATTAGCTTGAGGCGTTTGGCGGCTTTTAGCACGGTTTGGGTCACTTGGGTATCGCTGCGTATCAATAAGGCATCGTAATCACCGATGATATTGCATAGGCCTTCTTCGTTAAGGCCTGTTTCAATGTGGATTTGGATACCGGATTGTTCGTTTAAATAATTGATGCCAGCTTCGGCCAATTTGTCGGAAATAAGTATTTTTTTCATGGAATAGGGTCAGGAATACACGTTAAAAGCTGCACAGTTTACCAGCTTTGCTATAATCCCGATATTGCCATATCGGAACATCCACCAAATGCCTAAACAATCCATTGCCCTACAATTTAACCCCAGTTTTATTTTATGGGTCTTTTTGCTGCCCGTTTTAGCTTTTATTGTTGTTAGCGCCCTCAATAATAACCTTGGTCTGGCCCCTGATGTGACTTTCAACACCATCACAGGGAAAAAAATAGCCTTGCATGACTTACGCGGCAAACCTGTTTTGGTCACTTTTTGGGCCACCGATTGCCCCGGCTGCCTGCAAGAGATCCCCGATTTGGTGGCCCTGCACCAACAAGGCTTGGACATTATTGCTGTCGCCATGTCTTACGATCCGCCCAACCATGTCATTGATTTAAGCAAAGCACATCAACTGTCTTATCATATTGCCTTGGATTTGACAGCTGACATTGCCCGCGCTTTTGGCAATGTCAATGTGATACCCAGCACATTTTTAATTGCCCCAAATGGGGCGATAGTGCTACAAAAAATGGGTGCCATTAATGCCGACGAAATCAAAACCTTCCTTAAAACCCTCAAGCAAGGATAAGCCATGCTCTGGTTAAAAGCTTTACACTTAATTTTTATGGTCACTTGGTTTGCTGGTTTGTTTTACTTGCCGCGCCTTTATGTTTATCACGCGATGAGCGACGATGAAACCAGTAACGAACGCTTTAAGGTCATGGAACGCAAACTGTTTTTTGGCATTATGACACCCGGCATGATAGTGACATTTATCTTTGGCATTTGGATGTTGCTGGATTATGCCTGGGGGGTTTATGGCAGCAGTGGTTGGCTACATGCCAAACTGGCATTATTGGCCTTGATGGTGGTCTACCATTATTATTGCGGTGTGTGGCTATTGGATTTTAAGCACGACCGCAACCAACGCAGCCATGTTTATTACCGCTGGATGAATGAAGTGCCAGTATTGTTTTTGGTGGGCATTATTATCCTGGCTGTGGTCAAGCCTTTTTAATATAGCTTGCCGCCCAGCTCCAGTTGGGTCAGGTAAAGGCGCATATCAAACTCCAGCTGATGGTAATCCGGCTCCATATACGTGCATAATTTATAAAATGCCTTGTTATGCTGTTTTTCACGGATATGCGCCAATTCATGTACGACGATCATCCTTAAAAACGGCTGTGGCGCGGTTTTAAAAACAGCGCCTACGCGGATTTCATTTTTCGCCTTCAAATTGCCGCCCTGCACCCTGGACACAAAAGAATGCAGCCCCAATGCCTGGTGCAAGACATCAATTTTGTCATCGTAAACTACTTTGCTCAAGGGGCCGGATTGCCGGAGATAGTGGTTTTTTAGGTCAACCGTATAGGTATAAAGCGCCTTGTCAGTCCTGATGTCATGCTGGGTGGGGTATTTTTTCAGTAACAGACCAGCCAGTTTATTGTCATCGATTAGCGTGTGCACCTGATCAATGACAGCCGCCGAATAACCCGCCAAGTATTTTAGTTTTGTCATGGCTTACGGTTTCAATCCCACGGCGGGGTATCGCCGTCATAGGCGACAAAGTTTTTGTCCGTGGCATAAGTCATAACCCCTGCAGCAGGGTCGGGCTTAGCCTTGGCGGGTGTTGGTTTTGTCGTTGGTGCAGCCGCCGCATCGGATTGGCCTTGCCATTGTGCGAATAAGGCTAGGTCTTTGTCGGCAGGCACATACCATTTTTTAGCGGCTGGATCCCAGCGGGCACCTAGTGCTTTCGCCGCATCTTTTTGGGCAAACGGGACATTCAGGTAGGTTTTGGTATCGGCCATGTTATGACTGCTTGTATGTGGTTGGATTGCGGTTAATGTAACTATTTAAAAACGATAAGCTGCACTGTGCATAGCTCCCTCTCCCACAGGGAGGAGGGGTATTAAATCACTTAGTTAAATCCCCTCATCCCAACCTCCTCCTGAGGGAGAAGGCGCTTTCTGACTTGTGTAGATACCCTTGTAGAAAAAAAGGGAGGCTAACTACTTATAAAATCTGTTACCTAGCCGACCCATCAGATTTTTTTAACAAACTCAGATTTGAGCTTCATGGCCCCAATGCCGTCAATTTTGCAATCAATGTCATGGTCGCCGTCAACTAAACGGATGTTTTTGACTTTAGTGCCGACCTTAACCACCAAAGACGAACCTTTTACCTTAAGGTCTTTGATAACCGTCACACTATCGCCATCTTGCAGCAGGTTACCGTTTGCATCCTTAATGGCACGGCCTTCTAAACCCTCATCGGCGGCGGCATCTTTAGGCCACTCATGTGCGCATTCAGGGCAAATGTATTGGCTGCCGTCTTCATAGGTGAAATCAGAGCCACAGGCCGGACATTGGGGAAGATTGCTCATTGCGTTATTACCTTAATTATGGG
The DNA here is from genome assembly GCA_026399075.1 of Methylococcales bacterium. Classification (GTDB taxonomy): domain Bacteria; phylum Pseudomonadota; class Gammaproteobacteria; order Methylococcales; family Methylomonadaceae; genus Methylobacter_C. The sequence goes on along the minus strand of JAPLRR010000058.1, from coordinate 13,540 downwards.
GCCTTGTGGGATACAAGGCGTATTGAGTGCGGCATGATGCCAGATTCAGGCGCTGATTGTCCACCCTAAGGAGTGCGCATAAACTAACTTGGGCATTTGTAAAGGCGACAAATCCGCCCCTATTGCTTAGGTAAGCCACACAAAAATTGGATGTGCTGAACAAAGTGAAGCGCATCGACTCCGCGAAACAGGCGCTTCCTAGCGTCAGCACATCCTGTGGTTGGCTTATCGCGTAAGTTATTTATTGCGATTTGCCTTAGCTATCCGCCCCTCTGTTTCCAACACCTGCTGGGTAGTTTGTAACACCGTGTCTGGGTTTAAACTCATCGAATCTATACCGATTTCCACCAAAAAATCCGCCATTTCAGGGTAATCTGACGGGGCTTGGCCGCAGAGGCCACAATGCTTGCCGTTGCGTTTTGCGCCTTCTACAGCTAGCCGGATCATTTCCTTGACACCGGGGTCGCGTTCATCAAAGTCTTCGGCGACGATGGCGGAATCGCGGTCTACGCCTAGCGTGAGCTGGGTCAGATCATTTGAGCCGATGGAAAAGCCATCAAAATGTTCGGAAAAGGCATCAATTTGGATGACGTTATTGGGGATTTCGCACATCACATAAATCTCCAAGCCATTGTCACCACGCTTTAAGCCCAGTTGCGCCATATAGTCCAACACTTTTTTGGCTTCTGGCACACGGCGGCAGAAGGGGATCATCAGGATGACATTGGTCAACCCCATGTCGTCACGCACGCGTTTCATAGCGGCACATTCCAAGGCAAAGCCTTCTTTATAGGCCGGATGGGTGTAGCGGGAGGCCCCGCGAAAACCAATCATGGGGTTGGCTTCGTCAAATTCAAACCAATGCCCACCGAGCAAGGTGGCGTATTCATTCGTTTTAAAATCGGATAAGCGCACCACTACGGGTTTGGGGTAAAACGCGGCGGCAATAGTGCCTACGCCTTCCGATAGGCGTTGGATAAAAAAGGCTTCGGGGCTAGGGTAATTGCGGGTTAGGTCGGCCAATTGCCGACGTTCGGCGGCATCTTGTACGCGGTCGGGGTGGATCAATGCCATGGGGTGGGCTTTGATGTATTCGGTGATGATAAATTCCATACGTGCCAAACCGACACCATCATTCGGCAGGAAGCTGGTTTTAAAGGCCAGTTCAGGGTTGCCGATATTCAGCATGATTTTGGTCTTAGGGCGCTTGAGGCCGGATAAGTCGGTGCTTATGACGGCAAAATCAAGGATGCCAGCATAGACTTTGCCATTATCACCTTCGGCACATGAGACGGTAACCGGGCTAAGGTCTTTGATGGTGGTGGTGGCATTGTCGCAGCCGACTACCGCAGGCACACCCAGTTCACGCGAGATGATCGCCGCATGGCAGGTTCTGCCGCCCCGGTTGGTGACGATTGCCGAGGCGATTTTCATCACCGGTTCCCAATCTGGTGTGGTGATGTCGGCCACCAACACATCGCCCGCTTTAAATTCACTTAATTGGCTGACATTTTCAATGATACGCGCATAACCTGTGGCGATTTTGCTGCCGATGGCATGGCCGGTGACGATGGGCGAGGCTTGGGTGTTTAGCCCATATTGTTCCAAGACCATGCCGCTGAGTTGCGATTGCACGGTTTCAGGCCGTGCTTGGACAATATACAGTGTTCCGTCCAGGCCATCTTTGGCCCATTCCATATCCATGGGTTTGGCTTGCCCGGCTTTAGCGCTGTAATGGTTTTCGATTTTAATGGCATAGTCGGCCAGGGTGAGCACATCAGCATCGCTAAGGCAGTAGCGGTTACGTTCTTGGCTGGAGGTGACGATATTTTGGGTGGATTCCCGTGTTGAGCCATCGCTGTAGATCATTTTGATTTTTTTTGCGCCTAGGGTGCGTTTTAACACCGCGCGGTGGCCCTGCACAAAAGTGGGTTTATGGACATAAAACTCATCGGGGTCTACAGCGCCTTGCACGACATTTTCACCTAGGCCATAAGCACCCGTAATGAACACCACATCGCTAAACCCGGATTCGGTATCTAAGGAAAACATCACACCGCTGGCATCGAGATCGGAACGCACCATTTTCATGATACCTATCGATAAAGCCAGTTTGAAATGGTCAAAACCTTGGTCGACGCGGTAATGGATGGCGCGGTCAGTGAACAGGCTGGCAAAGCAGCGTTTGCAGGCTTCCAACAAGGCGGACTCACCGCGTATATTCAGGAAAGTGTCTTGCTGTCCAGCAAAGCTGGCGGTGGGTAAATCTTCGGCGGTGGCGGAGCTGCGCACAGCAACGCTCATTTCCGGGCCATATTGTTCTTGCAGCGTGTTATAGGCTAGGATAATTTGGTTTTCAAGGTCGGCAGGGAAGGGCGCTGCATAAATGATTTCGCGGGCTTTACGGGCACGGGTGGCCAAGTCGGTGACATCTTCGGGGTTTAGGTCGTCCAAGGCTTGGTGTAACGGCCCCCAAGCATCGGCTTGTTCCAGCAAATAGCGGTAGCCTTCGGCAGTTACGGCAAATCCATTGGGGATTTGGATGCCTTGCGGCGTCAGTTCGCGGTACATTTCCCCTAGAGACGCGTTTTTGCCGCCAACTAGCGGCACATCTTCGATTGATAATTCATTAAACCAACGGATATAGCTTGTTTGTTCTGACATGGTATGTTCCTTAATGTTTGGCAAATTGGTTCTAGGGGAGGGTGTATGGTGCACACGGCTAATAGTATACAACACTGGCAGTAAGGCTATTGAATCCCTTGATTGCTTGGCCTGTTTACCAGGTTGCTGGACAAAATCCACAGACATGAACTGCCTTAACGTATAATTTAAAATCATGTGCGGCGGCTTGCCCACATAATCAACTAGGTAGACAGGACACTACGGTGCTATTTTCTGATAAACAAAAAAAAATCCTGGCATTATTGGCGGATGGCGAATTCCATTCGGGTACAGCGCTGGCAAAGGCTTTAGGCATTAGCCGTTCGGCTATCTGCAAGCAGTTACAGGGTTTGTCCGAATGGGGCTTACACCCCGCTGCCGTCAGCGGTAAAGGCTACCGTTTGGCACAGCCTTTAGCCCTATTGACGGAAGATGGAATTATGGGCCAGTTGGAACCCCACAATAAAGCCTTGGTTTCCCGGCTTGAAATTCATGATAGCCTAGCTTCCACCAACACGTATTTGTTGGAACAAGCCCAAGCCAATGCGCCATCCGGTGTGGTTTGTTTTGCCGAACACCAAAGCGCGGGCAAGGGCAGGCGCGGGCGGCAGTGGGTTTCACCTTACGGCAGCAATATTTATTTGTCGGTGCTGTGGCGGTTCCAACAAGGCGGCATTGCCAGCACCTCGGGATTAAGCCTGGCAATAGGCATTGCCGTGATCCGGGCCTTAAAGCAACATTTTATCCACGATGTGGGTTTAAAATGGCCGAATGATATTTTTAGTTTAGGTAAAAAACTAGGCGGCATTTTGATTGAAGTCTCCGGGGAAAGCGATGGGCCTTGTGTGGCGGTTATTGGTTTGGGGTTAAACTTGTACATTCCTGAAACCGAAGGGCTGGCTATCAACCAAGCCTGGACGGATTTGAGCAAAATCAGTGCTGGGGTGCCAATTAATAAAATCCAGTTGGCGGGGTCGGTGCTAAACCAACTATTGGCCATCCTAATAAATTTTGAAACAACCGGGCTTAAACCTTATCTTGACGAATGGCGTTCTTACGATAGCCTACTGGGGCGTTCCGCCACTTTATATATAGGCCAGCAACAGATAGTGGGCACGGTGTGCGGCATAAACGACCAGGGCTTGTTGTTGATAAAAAAACCGGATGGCCAGGTGCAGGCTTTTGCATCAGGTGAAGTCAGTTTTAATGAAGCCAGCGTATGAGTTTATTGATTGATATGGGCAATACCCGGCTCAAATGGGCGTTTGCCTACCAAGGCGGGTTAAGCCAAAGCCAGGCCCTGCTAAATTCTGAACTGAACCCAGCCAGTTTGGCAACTGCTTGGGCGGCATTGCCGCAGCCTGAACAGGTGTTGATTGCCTGCGTCAGCCAAGCCGCTTTATTGGCTTTGGTGCAGCAAGTGGTCTTGGCGCTTTGGCCCGAAGCACAGATCCGTGTTATTAGCTCAAAAGCCCAAGCGATGGGGGTGCGTAATGCCTATCTGCAACCTGAGAAACTGGGTGTAGACCGTTGGCTGGCCTTAGTGGCTGTGCGTAAGTATCATCAAACAGCGGCCTGCATCGTCGATTGTGGAACGGCGATTACCGTGGATTTGATTGATGCGGATGGCCAGCATCTAGGCGGTTACATTAGCCCTGGTTTAATGCTCATGAAAAAATCCTTGGCAGCCGGTACAAGCGCATTGGAGTTTAACGGTTCTGAAGCGGTGTTTGGCGCAGCCAATTCAACAGCAGCCGCCATTTACAGTGGAACGTTAGCGGCGGCAGTTGGTTTGATTGGGCATGTTTTGAGCCAGCAAGCCCAACCTTTGCGCTTAATTTTAACAGGCGGTGATGCTGGGCTTATTGCCGCCCAATTGAATGTTAAAGCCACGATTGATAAGGATTTGGTTTTGCGTGGCTTGGCGGCTGTACTTGGGGAACCCTTATGAAAGTCTTGTTTTTTCTGGTGGCCTTGGCCAATATTGGGCTGTTTATGTGGGAGTTTAAGCACGGCGCATTTGTCACCAAAAGCCAGGATACCAGCCCGGCGATAAACGAGTGGCAAGAACCCATTTTGTTGGTGAGCGAGCTTGAAACTGTGCCAACGCCAGCAACTGACACTACCCCAACCCCTCAAGCTTCAAGCCCTGTTGCCAGTTCTTGTTTTGAAGTTGGGCCATTTGCCGACGATGCAGACTATCAAGCGTGGTTGGCATTGATGGCGGATTTTGATGCCGACATTAATGACAGCACCGCACGCCAGCCCTTGTTTTTTGTGCGGGTAAAAGGGGAGGCGGCGCTAGTAAGACGTTTGGGTGAGTTGCAGTCTGCTTACCCGCAATGGGCGGTCAAACCTATGGGGGATAATGGGCAAGCGTGTTGGTAGCTGAGTGGTGAAAAAATATTTTAATCGTGTGGGAGGCTTTGGCCGCGACAATCGCGGCTAAAGCCGCTCCCACAGGTTTTCAATAAAGGTGGAAAGCTTACAAGCGGGCCAGCAACTCCGATTTTTTGGTGCTGAACTCCGCATCCGTCAACAAGCCTTTTGCTTGCAACTGGGCGAGTTTTTCAATAGTGGCAAAAATATCCGCTTCTTGGTTAGTTGGGGCAGCAGCGGCTGGGGCAAAACTAGGTGGTATTGGTGCGGATGTTTGCCGGTTATCATTTCCACTGACTATCGGTAGCGTATTGACATCAACCAGTCCGTATTGGCTGGTAAAGGTAATTGAGCTGCCATGTGATTGCTGTTGCGAAAAGCCGCCGATTTGATGGTCTAGGGTGTCGTATAGCGTGACTTGGCCATTAACGTCAATTGCCAGCCGTCTGATGGTTGCAAAATAAGCATAGCGCATGGAGTTTTGTGCACCGGTGCTGGTGGGAAATTGCAGCCCCGCAGGCCACCAGTTGCCACCGTTGCCGTTCATGGGCGCGACAAACAGACTGGTACTGCCGCTAGCGGGCTGTTGCCCTTGTTGGCCAAAGGCTAGATTATTGTGCTGGCCGTTGCCTTGTTGCTGTGACTGGAAACTACCCGTTTGTACCAGTCCCGGCTGGTTGGCGATGAGTTGTGACAGTTCTTGGCACAGACCGCCCACCCGATTTTTTAAGCCATTATTGAACATGTCACCCAGCATGATCATGCCGCCTTTCATCCATTGGCCAGAACCGCCAAACTCAGGGTGGTTAAATTGTGCCATGCTGCCGTTGCCGTTGATGACCGACAGCAATAGGCTGAAGACGGCATCTGGGCTAAAGTTATAACGTTGGGCAATGGCGTTGATTAGTTGCTGGCCTTCCGGCGTAAGCTGGTTCATAAAATAGTCCGATGGGATAAGTAAGGTTAAATCGACGCGCTGGCTTTGCAGGGTCTAGTTTGATTCGCTATAATCAGTTTAAATGATCACTCCTATAAACGCATTATTTAATCCCACTTACTGGCATTTAAGTTTGTGTGGTTTTAACGTAGGGCTTGATTAACACGGCTGGCGGTTAGCAATAACCCAATAACATCGTAACTTCTCATTAAAGACCTGCGAGGTTTATAAAACCTCGCAGGTCTACCGCCATTGCCTATAACTAATGAGAAGTTACATAACGTCCCCTTTTGGCAAAGATGTCAAGCGCCTAACCTTTTGTAGTGGAGCGTTTCAAATGAGTATTTTTAAAGACTATTGGCAAAACTGGTTGGCAGGCGAAACTACCGACAATGAGGTGGACACGTATATCGGCAGTGCGTTTGCGCATTTGGTGTCTGAATATAAATCAGTCCATTTTGAAAAATGTATCCTTAAGGAACCCAGTAAGCCAACAACTAAGCAGACACCACCACTTACGACCGCACTAGAAGTGGGGTCTAGCCCCAGCAATGCCATCGGCGGCACGGTGCTGGATCTAGGCACTCAAGATCAGCTGCAACCCCAAGATACCGATGCCGCATGGGCAGTTGATTTACCATCTGGGTCTAGCGATAGCGACGCCAAAAAAGCTGAATTGGCCCTTAGCGCAGAAACCCCAGAATACCAGCAAAAATTAGCCGAATGCGCTTGCCAGCAATCCCCTGAACTGTTGGCGTTGCTTATCCGTTATGAAAAAGGCGGTTTCGACAAGGATAACCCCCCTAGCTGGGATGACTGCGCCCTATTGGAGATCGCCATCATCAAATTATTGGACAAAAACCGTCTGAAAACCAAGCTGGCCATGTTGGAGGCAAGGTATGAAGCCGTTGTGGAGCCAAATAAATTCGCCTGTTATAAACAATCAATCAGGGCCAGCAGTGATGATTCAGATTTAAAGGATAGGATTCATTTTCTGGTTTGGGATTTATACTGGGCTTACGGCACGGCCTGCAAAGTCAGCCAACTCCGGCAACGTGCCATCAAACCCCTGTTACGCTTATTGCCGCTTATTGTGCTCATTTTTTTGTGCTTTATCATGGTGTATCAGTTTATCAGCACTTTTTTTACCGTCCAAGCCTTTAGCACCTTGATGATCGTGTTGACGGTGATATTTTTTGGGATTTTCGGTGCACTGATCAGTTTTCAACGGCGCTTGTCAAAACTGGAAGTGCGGGGCGAGACATTTTCCAATTACCTACAACTTTGCTCTTTGGGTAATGAAGGCCCTTTGGCTTTGTTTGCCGGCGGTTTTTTTGCCCTGCTGCTGTTGGTGTTATTTGGTTCGGGCTTGGCCAGTGCAGCGGTAAAGGCCATTTTTAGTGATGATTTGGCAAAAATGGTCGTCCCTATGTTTCCCCAATTGGCAGTAAAACCACCAACGTCTGGCGGGGTGTTGAACATGGCGACCGCCATTGCCAACCTGAGTTTTGTGGGTTATGCCAGCATCGCAAAATTATTCATCTGGTCATTTTTGGCCGGGTTTGCCGAAGCCTTAATCCCAGATGCCATGACCCGCTTGATCGACAAGGCCAAGTTGATGGAAAAGTAAGGCTTAAGCAACATACAGTCATCTGGGGATTGCATAAACGTTTGATTTAGATACTAAGGCCCCAGTAGCCAAGGCTAGGCCGCCAACCCTTAGGGCATCAAGTTTGTCGCCACATCGGTTTGTACGCAGATTTTTCGAAGCTTCGCGGGCTGGTTGGCGGCCTAACAGGCTCTACAGCCCTGAAAACTCCGTTAATCTATTAAGCTAAAATGGCTTTTATCGACCCCACATTCTGGGCAGTGCCAGTCTTCGGGCACATCTTCCCAACGGGTGCCGGGGGCAATGCCGGTGTCTTCGTCACCTAAGGCCTCATCATAAATATGGCCGCAAATAGTGCATTCGTATTTTTTATAATCTGACATGTTTTCTCCTTACTATTAGGTAAACCACCACTTTTACAGGTGGGCAAAAGCCAGTGTTTGGGGGCTTAGCGTATAGTAATGTGGTAGGCAATGTCCAGCACCTATAATTCCCTTGTGCTTGGCTGATGCCATTTAGCGCTGATGCCCATGCCAAGAATTGCTGGTAAAATTTACTTTAAACACTACCCCCATTACCCAATATGGTTAAACAACATGATTATACGTGGTGGAACAACGGTGATTCGCGCCTTACGCGATGATTGGTTTACCTTGCTATTTTTTCTAAGCCTCGCCATAGGCGCAGAATATATTGCTGACTATGTCTCTGAGCATGACCCCTTACAACGGCATACAACGTTGCCGACTTTGCCCCTAGGCGTTTTGATCACACCGATGTCCATATTTTTGGCGTTCCAGATCAACCAAAGTTATGACCGTTGGTGGGAAGCTAGGCGTTTATGGGGACAACTGACCAACGTCAGCCGCAGCTTGTCGCGGCAAATCACCACATTTTTGACGGCCCAACGTATCGCCAATATTCCTGATAAAAATGCCGAGGCCAGCATCCATCAAGACTTGCTTTATCGGCATTTGGCTTATATCAACACCTTGCGCATAGCCTTACGTTCAGGCGGTAGCTTGTCAGAACGGGATTGGCTAGACCTACGCCAGTTCCTTTCTGATGCTGAAATTGCCGTTTTAAAAGGGGCGGCTAACGTGCCCACCCAGTTATTGCAAATCCAGGCCAAGGCGCTGGCCATTTTGATTGGTAAGGACGTGGCGGAGCAACAAGTGCTGATGCAATTGGATAACGGCTTAAGCCAGCTTTACGACATCCAAGGCAGCTGCGAGCGCATCAAGCGTTCAGCTTTCCCAGACCGTTTTAATTTCCATACCCGGCTTTTTGTCTGGGTGTTGGCTGTGCTTATTCCCTTTTGCCTGATTGAAACAGAGCAACGCTTTGATGTGGTTGCAATGACCACCGAGACCTTATTAGCGTTCATTTTTGTGACTATCGAACGCTTGGGCTCGGAACTACGCGACCCGTTTGAAAACCGCATCAATGACACGCCCATGTCCACGCTGTGCCGCAGTATTGAAATCGACCTGCGCCAACAATTGGGGGAAACCCAATTGCCGCCACCCTTAGCTCCAGTAGGCGGGGTTTTGATGTGAACGGCTTAACTGACTTATTACCCACCCAAGGTGACTTTATGAAAAAAACATTAGGCTATGCCGCTGTAGATAAGCATTCACCCTTAGCCCCGTTCAGTTTTGAACAGCGGGAACTACGCCCGACAGATGTCCAAATTGAAATACTTTACTGTGGGGTATGCCATTCTGACATACACCAAGTGCGCAATGAATGGGGAACTGCCGTTTATCCGATGGTGCCGGGCCATGAGATCGTTGGCAAAGTCAGTAGTGTCGGTGCCGGGGTTAACCGTTATCAAGTTGGCGATAAGGTAGGCGTGGGCTGTATGGTTGATTCTTGCCGGGTTTGCCCAGATTGCCAAGACCATTTGGAACAGTATTGCAATCAGACAACCTACACTTATAACAGCCTGGACAAGCATACAGGCGGCATAACTTACGGCGGCTATGCCAAACAAATTATCGTTGACCAAGATTTTGTGCTGCGCGTTTCCGATAAATTGGAGCTGGCTGCTGTAGCGCCTTTACTTTGTGCAGGCATTACAACCTATTCGCCATTACGGCATTGGCAAGTCGGCAAAGGCGATAAGGTCGGCATCGTCGGTTTGGGCGGCTTAGGCCACATGGGGCTTAAGTTTGCCCATGCTTTGGGTGCACATGTGGTGTTGTTCACCACCTCGCCGGGCAAAGCGGAGGATGCCAAACGCCTGGGTGCGGATGAGGTGGTGATTTCTAAAAATGACGGCGAGATGCAGGCACATCTGGCCAGTTTTGATTTTATCCTGAATACGGTGGCTGCCCCGCATAACCTTGATGCTTATACGGCCCTGCTGAAACGGGATGGGACGCTGTGTTTGGTGGGCTTGCCCGATCAGCCGCATCCGTCACCCTCGATAGGCAATTTGATATTCAAACGCCGTAACATTGCAGGTTCCTTGATTGGTGGCTTGCAAGAAACCCAAGAAATGCTGGATTTTTGTGCCGAACACGCGATTACCTCGGACATAGAACTCATCCCTATCCAACAGATTAATGAAGCCTATGGGCGCATGTTAAGTAATGATGTGAAGTACCGTTTTGTTATTGATCTGGCAAGCCTAAGCTAAGTTGTGATGCTATAGAGTACGAAGTTGCTAAGGCGACACAAGGTTCCCTCTCCCTTTGGGAGAGGGTTAGGGTATTTCAAATGTCGCTTTACCAACTTCGGTTCCTATAAAATTGGCTAGTGGCTTTAATTTGTTGTGGGAATTTTTTAAAGGGGTAAATTAGGGGGGGAAAAGAATAATAACAAATACCCGAGGAAGCCAATCATGATCAGATTAACCTATGCAAGCACCGCATTAAAAGAATGGGGTGCCGAAGAATTGCTACAGTTGTTAAAGGACTGCCGCAGAAGCAATGGCAGCAAGAATATCACCGGCATCTTGCTGTATGCCAAGGGCACTTTTTTTCAAGTTTTGGAGGGTGACGAAGCGACTGTCACTAGCGTGTATGCAAAAATTGAAAAAGACCATCGCCACAAAGAGGTCACCCTCATCCAAAAAGAAAAAATCACAGAGCGGGCATTCCCTTACTGGAGCATGGGGTTTGAAAATCTCGATGTCAAAGAATTAATCAAGGTCGATGGTCTGAACGACTTCTTTGAGCAAGATTTCACCCCTTCCGGTTTTGCATCACACAAAAACATCATCGCCCCCTTATTGTCCCATTTGCGCAGCAAATTGGTAAAGCAGGTGGTTGCAGAATGCCATGAAGAACTACCAGCCGCCCACGATGACCCGTTTATACGCTTTTTGCATTTGACCATACGCTTCGGGGTCAAATTTTTGGCTTTGCTGATGGTTGGGGTGATATTACTAAGTATTTTCGATGTGATGTTCACCATTTATCATAAAATTAGCGTCCCGCCGTATTTGGTGCTGTCCACCAATGATTTGCTGGAAACGTTCGGGGCCTTTTTGGCGGTGCTAATTGCCATCGAAATTTTTATCAACATCACCTTGTACATACGCAGCGACGTGATTCCGGTCAAATTGGTGGTGGCCACGGCGCTGATGGCGATTTCCAGGAAAGTGATCGTTTTTGATTATAAACACTTAGATCCCGCTTACGTCAGTTCATCGGCCTTGGTGTTGTTGGCGCTAGGGATAACCTATATGCTGGTGCAAAAGCACGATTAGTGCATCAGGGGCTTATGATTAATTCGCGGTAGCCATCCTGATAGCTAGGATAACGGAATTGATACCCCAAGGCTTTAAGGGCTTGGTTGCTACAGCGCTTATTTAGCGTGGCATCCGCGTCCCACGGTTTGGCGGTGGGGGCGGGGCAGTGCAATTGTCCTGCCAGCCAGTTCATCACCTCCCACATCGTGGCGGGTTCATCATCGCTGGCCACATAATAGGGGTGCATGGCGCGGCCCGCCAAACGACATTCCAATAAATACGCCAACACACCGACACAATCTTCTTGATGGATACGGTTAGTATAATAAGGCGGTGTTTGCTGGATGGCGGGGCAGGATTTGGCCATCCGTAACAAATAATCCCGACCTGGCCCATAAATGCCGGAAAAACGGACTATGGTACTGCTAGGGCTGGCCGCCAGCAGTTTTTGTTCGGCCAGCCTAATCAATTGGCTGTTGGCGTTAGTGGGTTCGGCCAGCGAGTTTTCATCCACCCATTCCCCTTGCGATTGCCCGTAAACACTGGTTGATGACACAAAAATCCAGTATGGCTGTTTGCCGGACATGGCAAACTTATCCAACAGATGGCCCAACCCATCACCGTAAACCGCTTGGTAACTGTGGGCATTGCCCCGTCCATCCGGTGAAACAATAAAGTACACCACCTCAAAATCACAGTCCAAACCGTCCAATTCAGCCGCGATGGCTATATCGGCCTTAACATAATTAAAAGGTGCAGACGCGGGTGGGTTGCGTTTAAGCCCGGTCACTTGATGGCCCGATGCCATCAGCTGTCCAGCGAGTTGGTTGCCGAGTGAGCCGCAGCCCACGATGAGTATTTTTGCCATAAATTCCTAAGGGTATAAAGAGACAGGCCGCTGCTTATAACTGGTTGATAAGCTGCAATTCTTGTGGGTAGGGCGACATATAATAAGAATCTTCAATATACGGGTCTGGAGTTTTTCTAAAATGATGCTTGAGCAAGGTCAAAGGCACAATCAGCGGTATTTCGCCGTCACGGTAACGTTCTATCAATTCGACCAGCTCTGCTTTTTCATCAGCACTTAACTGCTTTTTTAAATAGCCTTGGATATGTTGCAGGACATTGACATGGTTGTTGCGGTTGACGACAATTTTTAAGGTGTCCATCAGCATTAAAATGTATTGCCCAGCCAGCTCTTGGACATTGTCTTTAGTCAAACCCGCCAATAATTGCCCCATCTCCCGGTAATCCGCATGGCTCATAATGATAAGCTTATGCCGCGCATGGAAGTGGGTCAGACTTTGCGGGCTTAAGCCGTCCGCCAACAATTGCTGCCAACGGTAGCGCACATAAACCCGCTGGATAAAATTTTCCCGCAAGCCCGGATCACCCAAACGGCCTTCTTCTTCCACCGGCATCAGCGGGTTAAGGCGCATCATCTCTTGGGCAAAAATCCCAAAACCATCCCGTTGCGGCTGCGCCCCGGTAAACACTTTGACCCGCTCCATGCCGCAACTGGGCGAATCTTTTTTTAGGATATAACCGCAAAGATCGGCATGGTTAGCGGCTTGATGCTGGGCGGTTTCGCGTAATTGCTGGGTGACATCCAAGCTAGGATCTTTAACACCGACACAACGAAATTCTTTGCCAGTTCTGATCAAGTGGATAGTTGGCCTAGGAATGCCCAAGCCTATCGCCACTTCCGGGCAAAATGGCCGGAAGTCAAAATATTCGCCTAGCGTACCCACTATATAAGCATCACGCTTATGCCCACCATCAAATCGGACTTTTTCGCCAAGTAAACAACTGCTGATACCAATCGGGATTTTTTTCATAAGTTTAGGGATGGGGGTTGATTAAGTGGCCTAGGGGAAATAACGCTGTAGTTCCTAAGTTTGGCTTGCAAGGTGTCACAGCACCAATGGCTTTGTAACAGCCCGAGGGAGGAAAGCAAATAATTTTAACATGCTTGGGGGGAAGTCTTAGTGTCTATTGCTGTATTGCAGCACTCTCATTATGGCTGTATGAGCCGTCATTTTGGCAGGGATGCCAAAATTCAGTGCCATGGACGGTACGAAGGGTGATTTAAACGCAATAAAACCATATTCAGAATTGCTGGTAGTAAGCGTTCCACAACAAATCGCCATGCATTAAAATAGAGGGATTTTAAAAGCAGAGGGCGCGCTGTAATGAGCGTAAAACCAATTGAATTGAGCGAAATTGAACGGGAACGACTGCTGGCGGTTGT
>JAPLRR010000085.1 GCA_026399075.1 Methylococcales bacterium | reverse complement strand
ATTGCGGCTTTGCTTAACCATCAACTGCTCCCTGTCAAACCTGGCCGACCGGAGGCGTGGCCTAGCTTACCGGGAATCAATCAGGCGGCTTGGGTTACTGCGGTTGGGTGCGCGGAGTGAAAAAACCTACACGTGTAAGGCGTGGCGGTGGGGGCAATCCAACACCTAGCCCTGTGCCCAAAACGTCAATCCAAGCTACTATTGATGACATTCGGGGAAAATACCCGATCAGTGATGAAGAAGCCTTGATTATCCGGGAGGTCTGCGAGGAAAAACAACAGGATCAAACCATCCTGCTAACGATACGACGTAATAAAGACAAAACCCGATTTTTAAATGAAGTGTACAAACCGCAAATTCGCCAAACTATCGAGCAAGCTTATAGCCAACGCGGTCATAATGATGAGATTTATGATGATAAATATGCGGATAATGGCGCGATTTTCGACATGATGGCGCACAGTGTTTTGACCTATGGGCTTGGGCAGATAGCTTATTGATTTGTAGAAATTAGTATCAAAAGCCGTCATTCCTGCTGGAATGACGGCTTTTGATGGGATAAGCAACGGAATTGTTACCCCGAAACGCGCTTGATTAATGGTTTTGTAACTATTCACCCCCTTTTCCAAGGAAGGGTCTGAATGCTTACATGGTTTTCAGATTAGCCAATTAGTTTGGGTTGGCTATTTTGACGGCAGTGGGCTAAATCACTTAGGGCCGGATTGCGTCATTGGGCCGCTATTTTTGAATACCATGGATCCTTCGTTTAATTTCAAATTTAATTCCAGATTGTCGTTATGGAGTTCAAAGCCAGCGACTTTGTCTAAGCGCTCCAGATACTGGGCAGCAACAGATTCTGTTGGATAGTCGGTCAATAGTGATGTGGCTGGCGCAATGACCAGGCGCATACCGACTAGCGAGTATTGCCCCTGTATGGGCTTGCCGCCCGCAGTGACTTGATAAGTGCCATTGGCAAATAGCGTTAACGTATAGTCATTTGGTTCATCAATCACAGTGGCCTGTTCCGCTGACTTATCCTGATAGTGGTCCAGTTTCCAAAGGATGCCGGTAATATCCGGTGCAAGCATTTCAGAATAGGCTTTTACAGGCAGTGACGTGTCAATTTGGCCGCTAGTCTGCCGCCATTTGTTTGCCTGTAGTGCATAGTGCTGGGTCACTTGCAAAGTGGGACAGCACTGCGGGTCCTGTGGGCCGTGTAACGTAGCATTTAGGGCCACGGTGCCGTCATTAATGGTAAGCGAGTGGATTTGCGGGCGGTCGCCGATAAAAATGCTGTCGATTTGTTGGGCCAGGCCAAAGGCATTTTTTACCGCAACAAGATATTTGAGTGTGCCTGAGCCGCCGTTTTGCCAAGCCAAAATGACGGCGGCATCCGCTAAACCGTCCCCGTTTAAATCCCCTATGGCGATTTTTTCAAGGTTGACTTGGTTCATTTCGGTCGCGCCTTCGCCATATTGTTTTTTAAATTCGCCGTTGCTAAGCCGGATCGTGCCCAATTCGCCGATATGATAGCTGGTATTGTTCAGGACGGTATCTGGCAAACGCGGGGTTTCATTGACAGGGTTATGGCTACAGGCCGAAACCAAGGCTAGTGCGATTGGCAACAAAGTTAGTAAAAAAGGATGGTGTTTCATTGTTTACCTTAAAGTAATTGTAAGACGGGTAGTTGTGTCCACAAAAAGCGCACATAGTATCAGGATACCAGTGGCTTGTGCGATAGGCTGATGAACCTTCCCAATATTTTATGCTGATGGCACTGGAGTTCGGCAATGGTTTAGCCGTCAAACATGCCGCTTGCCAAATAAATTTAGCACCCAAACCAGCCACTGGGGCACTGATTGGATATAATGCTATAGTACGCAAACTCAATGAGGGGAAGGAGGTAGGATGATGGCTAACAATAATAATGAAAAACATAAGATAGTGATAGTGGGTGGCGGTGCGGCAGGTTTGGAATTGGCGACCCGCTTAGGCCAAAAATTAGGCAAAAAGGGACTGGTCGAAGTCACTTTGATTGACGCGACATCAACCCATATTTGGAAGCCACTATTGCACGAAGTGGCGGCGGGTACCCTGGATGAATCCGAACAAGTGGAATATCTGCCCCAAGGCCACCGCAGCCATTTCTATTTTAGGCTGGGTAGAATGGAAGGCTTGGACAGAAAGAATAAGCTGATTTATGTGAGCCCCACGCTAAGCGATAGTGGCGAAGAGCTGATACCCGGACGTACGTTTAGTTATGATACCTTGGTCATGTCCATCGGTAGCGTCAGCAACACCTTCAATATCAAGGGGGTTGCGGAACATTGTTTGTTCCTGGACACCACGTCGCAGGCATTCAAATTTCAAAAGCAATTGTTTGAATCCTACTTAAAAAGCTATATCGGTAAAGATAGCGCCAGTGTTAAGCCTTTGTCCATCGCAATCGTTGGCGCCGGTGCCACGGGTGTGGAATTGGCGGCACAACTGCATGAAGTGACCAATGTGCTGGCGATTTATGGCTTGAATGAAAAAAGCACGGTTAAGCTAACCATCATTGAAGCGGCGACACAATTATTGCCAGCCTTGCCAGTCAAACTGGCCACTGCCACCCAGCAACAACTGGTTAGCTTAGGGGTTGACCTTAAAATGGGCCGTCGTGTCACCGAAATTAGCAAGGAAGGCATCACCACCCATGACGGTGAATTTATTGAAGCCGACCTCAAAGTATGGGCAGCGGGCATTAAGGCACCGGATTGGGTGAAAAACTTGGACGGTCTGGAAACTAACCCAATCAATCAGCTGGTGGTGGATAGCACCTTAAAGACTAATGACGATGCCATTTTTGCCATGGGCGATTGTGCGGCTTGTGTTTGGCCTGGCCATAAAGGTAATGTGCCGCCCAGGGCCCAAGCGGCCCACCAGCAGGCATCCACTTTATGCAAGTCGATAATCAACCGCCTAAATGGTGGTAATCTGGTGGAGTTTGTTTATTATGATTATGGCTCATTGGTATCATTGGGCAAATACACCACCGTCGGCAATTTAATGGGCAATTTGATGGGGACAGTGAGTATCGGCGGGTTTATTGCCAAGGTTGTTTACTTGTCCCTTTATAAGATGCACCAAGTGGCCATTCATGGCTATTTTAGGACGGCCATGCTGACGCTGTCCAATGCCTTCAGGCGCAGTGTTTACAAAAAAATAAAAATGCACTAAAAACCTTTAAACCCCAACAAAATTTAAGATTATGTTTGAAATAGAATACGAATTTGGCGAAGAAGATTTAATTCATTTTAATGAGATACAGTTTCAGCGGAATGATGAGATACAACACAACATCAAGAAAAACCGATGGGTAGTGCCCGGTGTCATGGGGATTATCGGTGGTTTTTACTATTTTTATTACGGTGACATGAAGTCATCGGGCTATATCTTAGTCATGGCTATTCTATGGGCGCTATTGTCACCCAAAATTATGATGCTGGATTTACGTAGGCAAATTCTTAAAAACTATACCGCAAAAGAAAAAAAGAGCCTGTTCGGCACTTATACCTTAAGCATAGACCCTACAAACCCCAATTATTTGCTGGAAAAATCACCTAGCGGTAAAAATAAAATGGCGTGGGCTGAGTTGGTCCGGGTGGAATACGGTAAACGTTATGTGTACATTTATATCGATTTGAGCACGGCGCTGGTCATTCCGGTGGACAAGGTTAAAAAAGGCAACCTTGAAGAGTTTGCTGAACAGGCAGAGAAAATGATTGAGCGGTTTGCATAAACCTTAAAACTACGGGTTACCTGTCTTGACGGATGAGTTTCTATTCGTTTACGGGAGTCTGCGCAAGGCCGCAAGCCAGCATCAATTGATTGCCCCTAGTTGTGAATTTGTTTCGGTAGGTTCGATGTGTGGGATTTTATACGAAGTTTGCGGCTATCCGGGAGCCATAGAATCCAATGATGGCAAGGCTGAGGTGTTGGGTGAGGTTTATAAAATGCTTGACCCACACCAGATGTTGGCCATTTTGGATGATTACGAAGAATGCAGTGGCAGTTTTGCCCAACCCCACGAATATAGCCGTAAGCAGATTAAGATAAAATTGGGTGGGGGCGGTTTTGTGCTGGCTTGGGTCTATTTGTACCAGCGTGATGTGTCAGGGCTAAGGCGGATATTATCAGGGGATTATCTGGACTTTATGATGGTGGGTAGGTAGGGCGATTAGGCTAGTCTAATTGCCCTACAAAACTTGCTGTGTTCATAGGATTAAAAACTTAGCTGGGGTTGTCGGATTTGTTGCGGCTTAATTGCGCCAAAGATTGGTTGCGCCCAAGTGGGGTGATTTGTACTGAACCCGTGCCACTGATACCCAGTTGTTTAGCGGCGGCGTAGGATAAGTCCATTGCCCGTTTGCCATGAAATGGGCCCCTGTCATTGATGCGCACGATAATACTGCGATGGTTCCTTAGGTTAGTGACTTCGGCGTAAGATGAAAGCGGTAAGGTTCGGTGTGCTGCGGTCATTGCATACATATTGAAACGTTCACCATTGGCAGTACGTTTGCCATGGAATTCGGCGCCATACCAAGAAACGGTGCTCCGGTGATTCGTTGCCGCTTGTTTGGATTTATGCTTTGACAGATGGGATGAATGCCGGCTAGACGCTTGTGCCGATGCTATAGGGTTAAAGAAATAACTGCTAATAACAACAATAGAAACTGCCAGTATCAATTTGTTCATGATTGTGCCTTTTTTTAATTAAAATCTATGGCCAGACCAGTAACGGGCCATATAAAGAATTAGGATGTCGGTTTGTGTCTTAAACCCATAATTCTTTGCTTTGTCATACTGGGGCAATGGTTTTGCCGCAGATTGCTTCTTACGTTTGGTATTAACGCAGGGTAATTTTAACTGGGGGAGTCTTAAGTGTGCCTTAAGTGGGTTACCGAACAGAAAAACTTATAATCAATGGCTTATCGGTAGCTTAGCCGCTATGCTAGATACGGCGGGTAATACCCGCACTGAAAATTAATTGCAATTCACCGAATAAAACACAACACGGCAATGGATAATCAAGACCTACAACCCTTAGCAAGCACCCAAGCATGGTTAAAATCCATCATTATCGGGCTCAGTATTTGCCCGTTTGCCCAGCGTGAAGTGGAACGCGGCAGTGTTCGTTTTAGCGTCAACCACGACACCGATATTGAGGCTTGCCTTTTGGATTTGCTGAAAGAATGCGACCGCTTGAATATTGATGCCAGCATTGAAACGACCTTGCTGATTTATGGCGCTGCCTTTACGGCTTTTGACGATTATTTGGACTTTCTTGAGCTTGCCGAAGCGGTATTGCTTGACCAGGACTATGAAGGTGTTTATCAGTTAGCCAGTTTTCATCCAGATTATTGTTTTGAGGGGGCTAAGCAGGATGATCCAGCCAATTACACCAACCGCTCACCTTATCCCATGCTGCATTTATTACGGGAAAGCAGCCTGGAGCGGGTTATTGACGGCTATCCTGACACAGCGGCTATTCCCCAGCGGAATATTGAATTGACTCGGGGGTTAGGACTGGCCAAGATGCAGGCTTTGTTGGCGGCTTGCCACCAAGCCTAGCGCCGGATTCCTTATGGCCGTTGGCATTGGAAGGTGCGCGGTGCGCACCCTCTGGGCAAGTGGACTAGTTGGGTGCGGGTTCGCTGTTGGTTGATTCCGGGGTAGTTTGCCCTTCAGTTTGTGCGTTTTGTTCCGTAGCGGTGGTTTCTTGGCTATCGCTTGATTCTGCCGTAGCGTCGTCTGAACTGGCTGTACGGTCAACTATTACCCATTTTGCGTCCTTCTTTTCTGCGGCGGCTTTTGCTTCCTCTTCTTGGTTTTTTAGGTCGGCTTCGGCTTTTTTGGTTAAAGACTCCATAAAGGTGGTAAACCATTCTTGTCCGTTAACATTAATCAGGTCAGGGTCATTAAGGATTTCATCAGCTTCTGGCAGGGTCACTTTGTCCCTGGAATGTTCCAACGCCTTTAGGCAGGCATCATGCTCGCCGCGCAAACTATAAATACATGCCAAGTTATAGGATGCTGTCCCCGCTTGTATGGCGTTGGCTTTTTCAAATTGCTTTTTTGCCAAATTATATAAGGCATCATCGGGCGGGACTCGTTGTAAGCGCGCCAAATCCATATAGGCCACGCCGCCATTGATGGCTGCGCCCAAATAGTTAGGGTTGATCAACAGGCAAAAAGTGAATTTTTCAATGGCATCCAGATAAATTTTGGCGGCTTCTTCGTCAGTTTTGGTTTTGGCTTGGTGTAATAAGGCGAAACCCCAGTTGTAGAGTGTCTCAGCGCGTAATGGGTCATCCTGCAAAATTTCCGCATAGCTTAGATAAGCGGCTTTATAGAGCGCGTTAGCGGTATTGCCTTCGCTGGCACGAGCCTGTGCCGTTTGTTTAATGGTGGCGTTGAGTTTTGATTTTTTGGTGAATGATGGGATGAGCGACATGCTTATTGACTCCTTAAAGGGTGGTTGGTAATCAAATTATTATAGAATATCCATCCCATTTCTAACGACACTATTAAAAATTTAACGATGAATGAAACCAACAATACCGATATTGCCAAAGAAAAAGTAAACCTTGAAACCTCGAAAATTGCTTGGCACGAACTCCAGCGGTTTTTTGCCAGCGGCACGGCGGTGTGGGTTGCCCCTGCGTTGGATTTGGTTGATGTGGCTTATCAGTTTTCTTTGGACAACAAAGTGGCAGTGGAAACCTGGCTGCAATCCCGGCAAATCGCTTTGGTGTCTGACCAGCAAGCCATCGCTTGGCTGCAAGCAGAGGTGGAGGTGTGGGCTGTGGTGGTTAAGCCTTGGATATTGGTGCAGGAATGAGCTTGTTAGGCGGCGGTATTACGCCGATAAAAGCAGGCTACGTGCCCTGTTTTATCGGCGTTTTGATGCTGATTGTTCAGGGACGGGGCTGGTAGCTTGTTACCAGCCCGCATTCACACGCTAATCCCTGAAATTGTCAAACTGCAAGGGCACTTCCAGTTTTTCTTCTTTTAACATCTGTATCACTTCTTGCAAGTCGTCGCGTTTTTTTCCGGTCACCCTGACTTTGTCGCCGTTAATTGCCGCTTGTACTTTGAGTTTTTTGTCTTTGATCAATTTGACTATTTTTTTTGCCGTCGGGCTATCCAAGCCTTGTTTTAAGGTTATTTCCTGACGCATCAGTTTGCCGCTGCCTTTCGCATCACCGACATCGAGGCAGCCAACATCGACCCCGCGCCGACTGAGTTTGGAAACGACTACGCTGAACATTTGCTGTAACTGGAAAGTGGATTCAGAAATCATAACCAGTTTTTCGTCTGTTAATTCCAGGCTGGAATCCGTGCCTTTAAAATCAAAACGGGTGGTGATTTCTTTGCTCGCCTGGTCGATGGCGTTGCTGACTTCGTGGCTATCAAATTCAGAAATAATGTCAAAAGAGGGCATGGTCTATAAACTTTGGGTTGGTTAAAGATAGAAGTGTAGCCCAACAGGCGAAAACTTTATTGGGCTGCAATATAATTATTTTACAACGGTTTGAAGGTATTGATAACCTCAGCGACGGCCTTAATACGTAAACAGCGTATTGCATCTCCAATTTTTGCACCTTGTAGGCCACTGTTTACAATCGATGCGGTGTCCACTGCCGCCGCAGCTTTGGCTGCCTGCGCCAACAGTTGGGCTTGTGGGTAAGGCGATTGTTCCAAGCCAGTGCGGCCATGCGCATCCGCAATACAAGCCAAGGAAAACTGCTCTAGCGTATGGTTGGCTTTAAAAGCACCCAATTGCCCCAGCATATCGGTTATTGTGGAAGCGCGTAGTTCAAAGGCTTTATGGCTGTGGGTATGGTAGCGCATGACCTGTAACCCCAGCACTTTGAAGTGGTTGGGTACACGCAAGCGGGCGCACAGGTTTTCTAAAATGGGCAGGCCCAAGTTTTCATGGTCATAATGGTGTGGCCAGTTTTCTTTCGGGGTGGCGCTTTTGCCCAAATCATGCACTAAAGCGGCAAACCTGACCTCAGGACTGTCCGATAACAAGGCGGCTTGCTCCAGGCACAACATGCTGTGCAAGCCAGTGTCAATTTCCGGGTGATATTTTTCTGGTTGCGGAACACCAAACAGGCTATCAATTTCAGGGAATATTTTTGCTAAGGCTGTGCAACCCTTTAAGGTATAGAAAAATGCGGAGGGTGAGGGTTCTTTTAGGGCTTTAAACAGTTCTGCCCAAACCCGCTCAGGCACGAGATGGTCAACCTCCCCAGCTGCAACCATGGTTTGCATCAATGCTCTGGTTTCTTCAGCAAGCGTAAAGCCAAGGTGCCGATAGCGGGCTGCAAAGCGCGCCACACGCAAAATGCGCACAGGGTCTTCAGCAAAAGCCGGGGAAATATGGCGAAAAATACGCAGCTTAAGATCCCGTTGCCCGCCATAGGGGTCGATGAGCTGTCCTTGTGGGGTTTGGGCGATGGCGTTGATGGTCAGGTCGCGGCGGATTAAATCTTGTTCCAAGGTTACGTCAGGGGAGGCGTGGACGGTAAAACCTTTATAACCTGGGGCGGTTTTCCTTTCTGTTCGGGCCAAGGCATATTCATCATGGTTTTGCGGATGCAAAAATACAGGGAAATCTTTGCCCACAGGCCGAAATCCCTGTTTGACCATGGATTCAGGCGTTTCGCCCAGCACGACCCAGTCTTTTTCTGTGACCGTAAGCCCCAGCAAGGTGTCGCGTACCGCACCGCCAACAAGGTATATTTGCATGAATTATGATCGGTTGATTGGATGTTGGGCTTAGAATAGCACAAGCCCAAGCCCAAACAAAAAGCAGCTCTGGTGTTTGTAAGGTGTTGTGCTTGGATGCACTTAATGGCGGCTCGCGGGGTCGCTTTTTCATGTCAGATATTAACGGGTAACAGTTTGTGGTTGAAATGTTTTGGGCAGGAATTTTATTAGGAATAGTCACCGGACTGTTGGCTGGGCTGTTTGGCATCGGGGGTGGCTTGGTGATTGTGCCCGTTTTGGTGTTTTTATTTGCAGCAAAAGGGTTTTCTGCCGAACTGGTGATGCTGATGGCGGTGGCGACTTCTTTGGCGACTATTATCCTGACGGCTATCGCGGCCGTTATTGCGCATCATCGTTTGGGTACAGTGGTGTGGGCCAGAGTGTATTCTTTAACGCCGGGGATTATGATGGGCGCTGCGGTTGGTGCGGTGGTTGCCAAGCACATAAGCGCAGAAGCCTTGCGCTATAGCTTGGTGGTTTTTCTATTCTATGTTGCCGTGCAAATGGCTTTCCAGATGCAACCTAAGCCGGAGCAGGCCCGGCAGTCTAAGGTATTGGATTTTTTGGTTGCCAACATTATTGGCATGTTGTCGTCTATAGTTGGTATCGGTGGGGGTACGCTCACCGTGCCCTATTTGGTGCATGGGCAAATGTTGATGCGTAATGCCGTGGCTGTGGCGAGTGCGTGTGGCCTGCCAATAGCCATCGCAGGAACGATCAGTTACGGGGTTTTGGGTTGGGATGCGGGAGGCTTGCCGGAAGGGAGTTTTGGTTACGTCTATTTGCCAGTCTTTTTAGGCACGGGCTTAAGTAGTGTTTTCACAGCGCCGATAGGGGCTAAGTGGGTTTATAAACTACCGGCCGCAAAATTAAAACGCTATTTTTCGGTGTTACTGTTGGCCATGGCGGTGAAGTTGCTGTTATTCTGAAAGCAAGGGCATTAAGTGACCCAAAGCGGGGGCTGCGCCCCAACGCCTGTTGTGATAGGCCCAATAAACAAACAGTGCAGCGGGTTGTAAGTTCGTCAAGCCTGTTAACTGGTGCAAACAACTATTTGTCATTTTCGCAATAGAATTTTTGGCGTTGCTGTTTTCATCGAGTACAATTAAATCTTTTAGGCAGCGCAAAATAATACTATGGCTGACAATAACCACACTAATGAAGATCCTTGGCTAGATAAGTTGACGCCGGAACAATTTAGCATTTGTCGGTTAAAAGGCACGGAACCCCCATTTACGGGAAAATACGCTGATTGCAAAAAACTAGGGACTTATCACTGCATCTGTTGTGGCAATGCTTTATTTGATTCTGAAGCCAAATATGATTCAGGGTCGGGTTGGCCGAGTTTTTGGGCTGATTTGCCTGAAGGCATAAACAAACAGCTCGATACCAGCCATGGCCGGCATAGGGTGGAGGTGACTTGCAAAGTGTGTGACGCCCATTTGGGGCATGTGTTTGAAGATGGCCCTAAACCCACTGGCCTTCGGTTTTGCATTAATTCCGCAGCCCTAACCTTAAAAGAAAAGTCATGAACGCCCATAGCCAAGTGCAAAATCTACTGGATTTTATTGATGCCAGCCCCAGCCCTTGGCATGTTGTAAGTAGTGTTGAACAAGAGCTTTTGGCATTTGGTTTTGTAAAATTAAATGAAGCCGAAAAGTGGCAGTTGCAGTTGGGTGGCCGATATTATGTAGTCCGGGACGGCTCATCCATTATAAGTTTCGTCTTAGGCCAAAAGCCTTTGGCAGAAACGGGTTTTAAAATCATTGGTGCCCATACTGATTCCCCCGGTTTAAGGATTAAGCCGAATGCGGCGAATGGCTTGGAAGGCTCATTAAGGTTGGCTGTTGAGGTATACGGTGGACCGATTCTGGCGACTTTTACGGACAGGGATTTGAGTATTGCCGGTCGGGTGAGCTTTAAAGATACGAATAACGTAACCGTCAACCGTTTGTTAAAGATTGACCGGCCTTTGTTGCGCTTGCCAAACTTGGCCATACACATGAACAGGACTGTGAATGACGAGGGCCTAAAGCTCCATAAGCAGAATGAATTGCCCTTAATTTTATCGGTCTTGGCGGAAGATTGTTTACCCCAGCCCTTTTTTACAAGTTTGTTGCAAGAGCAATTAGGGGGTGACGCCGAACGTATTTTGTCTTGGGATTTGGCTGTCTATGATACCCAGAAAGGCACTTTTTGGGGTGCTGATAATGAATTTTATGCGGATAGCCAATTGGATAACTTGGCTTCTTGTCATGCCGCCCTATGTGCTTTATTGGACGAGGCGGTGCTGGCAAACGAAAATACCTTGGTGTGCGCCTTTTTTGACCATGAGGAAATAGGCAGCACTAGCAATAAAGGGGCTGATGGCGGCTTTTTAACCGATGTTTTGCAGCGCATCGCATTGGCTTATGTTACCCAGGGCGAAGATTATTCCCGTGCATTGGCCCATAGTTTTATGATCAGCGCTGATATGGCCCATGCTTATCACCCTAATTTTCCGTTGGCTTATGACCCAGATCATAAAGTCACCATGAATAACGGCCCAGTGATTAAAGTTAATGCCAATAACCGATATAGTACGGAAAGTGTATCCCAGGCACAGTTTATTGGCTGGTGCGAACAGGCAGATGTGCCTTATCAAAAATATTCCCATCGTAATGACTTGGCATGTGGCAGCACAATCGGGCCGATAACATCGGCACGCTTAGGGATATCGGCAGTTGATGTTGGTAATCCGCTGTGGGCTATGCACAGCATTAGGGAAAGTGCTGGGGTTCAAGATCATGGTTATATGATCAGAGTGATGAAAAAGTTTTTTGGACAATTTGCCAGTTTGGCAATTATGAACTAAGCTTTACTGATAATAAATTCAGATCAGGGGTGCAGCCTTGCTTTTCTATACGCTTCATTATAAGCCACTTAAAATGACAAGATGAAATATATCAGTGTTCTGTGGACTATAGGCTGGTTGTTGTTTTCATCTGTGCTAAGTGCAGATGAGGCTGCATCAGTTGAGTACAAAATCAAAGCCGGTTATTTGTATAACTTTACCAAGTTTGTCACTTGGTCTGCCGACAATGCGGCTGCTTTTAACATTTGTATAGTGGGTAATGATCCTTTTGGTGAGTTAATTGACCCCATTGAGCAGCGCACGGTATTAACTAGGCCCATTAAGTTACTACGGTACGAAAATCTTAAGGCCATCGACAAGGGCCCGCATTGCCACATTCTTTTTTTGACATCTGCTATAGGCGATAAGCTGCTTGGACGGGATTTCAACAACACCTTGGTTGTCGGTGAAAGCAGCGGCTTCATAGAGCAAGGTGGAATGATTGGTTTCGTTAAAAACCAAGATGAAAAAATTAAACTACAGGTTAATCTCCGGCCCATCAAACAAGGCGGCTTGAAAATCAGCGCAAAATTATTGGAAGTCGCTGAAGTGGTTGAGGGGGGGGAATGATGAGCAAGCGAATTGGCAATCTTTCCATAAAAAATAAGTTGTTGCTGACTTTAATATTCCCTGGGGTGGTGTCCTTATTGTTTGCCGGCTTATTTTTGATAGTGCTTGAAATAGCCGAGTTCCAAAAAAATACCCGTGACGATTTGTCCACATTGGCGGCTATTATCGGTAATCGTAGTACTGCGGCTTTGATGTTCCATGATCTGGAGCTGGCCAATGAAAACTTGGGTGTGCTTAATACCCTTCCTGAAGTGCAAGCCGCCTGCCTTTATGACGCGCAAGGCGTTGTTTTTGCCAAGTTACTGAAAAACAACCCAGAAGTGTTTGCCTGTCCCTTATCAGTGAAAGATGAACATACCCGGTTTGAGACCGTTCATCTCCTTATTGTGCAGCCGATTGTTGATGATAAGGATATGTTGGGCACTGTTTATATCCATGCGGATTATACCCAGGCGTATTGGCGAAAAATCCAATTTACTGGCCTGTTGTTTTTAGTGTTGATGGGGGTGTCGATTTTGGCGTTCTTTTTATCCGCGCCATTGTTAAGGCTCATCTCATCACCCATAAAAAAGCTAATGAACACCGTTAAGTCGATTAGTGACACAAAAGATTATTCGTTGCGGGCGGTTAAAGTGAACCATGATGAATTGGGTGTTTTGGTTGATGCGTTCAATGATTTGATTGGCACAGTTGAGACCCAAAACCAGTCATTGACGCGGGCAAAAAACCGTTATTTGGCCCTCTACGATGACAACCCCACGATGGTTTTTAACCTTTCCGAAGATGGCCTTATTTTATCGGTGAACCGTACTGGCGCCAAACAGCTGGGCTTGACGGTTGAAGAATTACAAGACTGCTTGATTTTCCATTTTATCCACCCTGATGACTTGCCGATTATGCATGGCTTGCTTGAGCATTGCCTTGCCAGTCCGTTATTTGTCCATAAACAAGAGCTTAGGCAGGTTTGTTATAATGGGCGGATCATTTGGGTTAGGGCAACCGCAAGGTCGTTTGAAAATGAAAGCCAGCAAAGCAGTTTGCTGTTGGTTTGTGAGGATGTTACAGAAACCCATGATTTGAGTGAACAAATTGCTTATCAATCCAGCCATGACGCCTTAACTGGCCTTGCCAACCGCAGTGAGTTTGATAAGCACATTAATTCCTTAGTGTTATTGGTGCATGTCGATAAAACCGAACACGCCCTATGCTATTTGGATCTGGATCAGTTTAAAGTGGTGAATGACACCTGTGGGCATCTTGCCGGTGATGAGCTGCTTAGGCAATTGGGTGATTTGTTACGAAAAAATTTACGGCGGAATGATTTTGTTGCCCGTTTGGGTGGTGATGAGTTTGGTGTTTTAATGTATAACTGTTCGCTTGATGACGCTTATTTGGCCTGTGAAAAAATACGCGATATGATCAGCGACTTTCATTTTGCTTGGGAAGACAGGCGTTTTACTGTGGGTGTCAGCATTGGCGTTTCATCAATCAATGCAACTAGTGGCAATGCCGTGGAACTGCTTAAAGAGGCCGATGCCGCTTGTTATGCCGCAAAAGATAAAGGCCGTAACCGGGTGCATGTGTTTCGGCCAGACGATGAGGCTTTGGCACAACGGCATGGGGAAATGCAGTGGGTGTCAAAAATTCAACGTGGTCTGGAACAAAATCGGTTTTGTTTATTTGGGCAGCTGATTGTCCCTGTATCTGCGCATGATGAGGGCCTGCATTTTGAAACCCTCATCCGTTATCGGGATGAAAGCGGCAGTATCATCCCACCAGGCGCTTTTTTATCTTCAGCCGAACGCTATAATTTGGCGTCTTCGCTAGACCGCTGGGTTATCAGTAACTTATTTGAATGGATAGCCAAAAAGCCCGATTTTTTGGATGAATTGTCCATTTGTTCGATAAATTTGTCAGGTGTGTCGCTGTCGGATGAACTTATGCTGTCATATATTACCGAGCAATTTGAGTTGTGGGCCATCCCTACGCACAAAATCTGTTTCGAGATTACGGAGACAGCGGCTATCGCCAATTTGTCTTATGCAACAAAATTTATTAATCATTTAAGGAATCTTGGCTGTTTATTTTCATTGGATGATTTTGGCAGTGGTTTATCTTCTTTTGCTTATTTGAAGAATTTACCCGTCGATTTCCTTAAAATTGATGGTTTATTTGTGAAGGACATTGTCGATGATAAAGTTGATTTTGCCATGGTGAGGGCGATTAATGAAGTAGGCCACATTATGGGTAAAAAAACCATTGCCGAATTTGTAGAAGACGAACAGATTTTCAAGCTGTTAAATGAATTGGGTGTGGATTATGCCCAAGGATATGGTATCGGTAAGCCCGTGCCGTTAAATGATCTTAAGTTAACAAAACCCTTTGCAGGGCATCATTATGTACACTAAATTAGCCTTCACCATTAGTTGCTTACTTTCTATTGGCACTTTTAGCCCTTGTTCTGTAGCTGCGGATGATTTCTTGGATTTTCCTTTGGAAAAGTTGGGTTCAATTCCTGTCACCTCTATTGCGACGGGAACATCCAAGCCGATTTTCCAGTCCGCAGCAGTGACTAGCGTAATTACGGCCGAGCAAATAAAGTCTATGGGGGCGACTGAAATCCACCAGGTGCTGGAAACAGTGCCCGGGGTTCATGCCAGCTACCAAGATGTCGTTGGTGATTATAATTACAGTATGCGTGGTATTAAGAATTCAACAAATTCGCAAATCTTGGTGATGTTAAATGGCACTCGCATAACCACACCTTTTAGTGGTGGGGTCATGGATTTTATGGAATTACCCATAGAGGCCATAGCCCGGGTGGAAGTGATACGTGGGCCAGGATCGGCTTTGTATGGCGCCGATGCTTTTGCTGGCATTATCAATATCATCACCAAAAAAGCCAAAGATATAAAAGGTGCAAACGACACCCAAGGTGGGGTTTTGGGGGGCCGTGTCGGTGATCACGGAACTGGCAGCGGGTGGGGGCAGTATGGTGCGCAATGGGCAGGCTGGGATGTGGCGGCCAGTGTTCAATATCAACACACCGATGGCGATAATGGCCGTGTAATTGCCGCAGATGCCCAGACAGGCTTAGATACTGCGTTTGGGACGCACGCTTCCAATGCACCCGGCCCTATGAATACCCAATATGAAACTGTTAATGCCCATCTTAATTTGCAACGTAAGCATTGGGATGTGGATTTCTGGGCGTTTAACTCAATCAATGGGGGTGCGCGTGCTGGGGTTGTTTCAGCTTTGGATCCAAGCGGTAACGCAAATGGCGAGCAATATATGGGCAATATTCGCTATTCAACAGAAGACTGGTTTGAAGATTGGGAGTTTTTAGCCCATGCCAGTTATTTGCAGACAGATTTCCAATCAAGTTTTAAGATCTTTCCAGATAACACAACATTGCTTATTGACCCGACCGGAAATATTGATTTTAAGGGCGGTACCCCGGTTTCTTTTCCTAATGGGGCTGCCGCTAATTTAGGCCGTGTGCAGAAAGTTCCTGCGATAGAACTTAACTCAATTTACAAAGGCTGGGCTGACCATTTATTGCGGTTTGGCACGAGTTTCCGGTATGAGGAAATCACCACAAACCAGAGTACAAATTTTGGTTATGGTCAGCCATTGCCTCCTGTAGTTGATGGTAATCTGGTTGATGTGACCGGTACCCAATATGTCTATTTACCAAATACCCACCGTTCTATTTGGTCGGGGGTTGTCCAAGATGAATGGCAGTTCGCCAAAGGTTGGCAACTGACAGCGGGTGTCCGGTATGACCATTATTCAGACTTTGGCGGTACCACCAACCCGCGTGCGGCACTGGTGTGGGACATTAATAAGGAGTTGACTACAAAGTTGCTTTATGGAAAAGCCTTTAGGGCGCCTAATTTTTCAGAGCAGGGCAACCAAAATAATCCGGCAGTTGTCGGCAACAAAGATCTTAAACCTGAAACCATTAATACCATTGAATGGGCTTTTGATTATCGGCCTACCTCGTCATTAAGGACTGCGCTAAATTTGTATTATTACAAAATTGAAAACCTGATTACTTTACTAGACGGCAAGTATGCAAATAACGGTAACCAAAACGGTTATGGCACCGAGTTGGAGATGAATTGGCAATTTGCCCAAGACTGGAATCTGATGGGCAATTACGCTTGGCAGAATGCGCGGAACAGCGTTACCGACGCGCGCGTGACTGGCGTGCCAGAGCACCATATTTATACGGCGCTACGTTGGCAGTTTTTACCCCAATGGCAAATTCAGCCCCAACTCAATTGGATCGGTGGCAGGACATCAGAGCCGGGTGACAATAGGCCTTTGGATGATTTTGAAACCATAGACTTAACCTTAAGGGGGGTTAAATTGTTTGGTCATCTAAATTTAGCGGCTTCCATACATAATATGTTTGATGCGGGCAACTTCGAACCAGCCAATACTTCGATACCCTATCAAAATATCCCTATGCCAGGCAGAAGCTATTATTTTGAGGTCTCGACTAATTTTTGATGGGGCCTATGGCTGTGGTTGAAAATACTGCCGCGTTGCTTTTTGGTTAGGCTTGTGAAGACGAGTATTGGCCGTTAGAGACCCGTTCAGAAAGTGAAAGCTAAAATATTGTTATTCAGTGCTGCCACCCTAGGTTGACAGTATTCACATTATGGTTGTGAGCCATTATTCCGGCATGGTTAGGGGGCATAGCAAAACCAGTGCCTTGGATGGTTGCTTTGATAATCGACAAGTGCTTGATTTAGACGAGCCGTGTACGAGAAGCCCAATTCCATGTGACTAGATTCCGGTGATCCCGCCGGAACGACGGGCGATTTAAACGCCTTAAGATCATAATGGGAATTGCTGTATGTTTGATCGGTATGGGTTTAACTAAGCGCCATAAAATTCACATTGACTCCTTGGGCATCATTCAAGTGCCTTAATAATTGGGTTAGCCAAGTTTTTCCAGTGGGTGTTGGTCATTTCTATCCGGTAAAGAATTTACACCATTATTTGTCAGCAGATTCCAATAGTGGATGTTCTTTTTAGCAACCCCCTCAAGAAGCGCATCTACTTTAATCAAACAAGGCTGCCGTAAGCCATGGTAATCCACTAATGGCCCAATTTGGTCAAAAGGCACACCTAATGCGGAAACAAGCCGTTGTAGGGAGGGTTCCATCAGGGCATACCAATAATCAATATTGTTTTCAGCGCTCAATTTAACGCCGCATGCGATCAGGGCAAGCGTTAGATAAGAGGAGCTCCATTTCTCGCGTTGTGTAAAGCTCTGATTTGAGTCAACCCCACAGGTCGCCACCAGATGCCGTTCATTTTTTCGCTGTCTAAATCTTTTGGACACACAAAACCGGGATAATTCCGCCAAATTTATGCGGGGTACGGACTTTAAAAAGTCGATATGCTCAATCGTACTGTGTAATTCGATTGGAAATAATTCTGTTGGTTTGTTGGCAAGCGGGAGGATAAGCCGTGTTGTCGCGGCAAAGTCACCCGATTTGCGGTGACGTATCAGATAATGGACGGAGCGGCTGTCAAATATATCGGACTCCATGTTGTCAGGGAAATCAGCTGGATTCTCAAATGGATTTTCAATGCAATAAACCTGATAGCGTAATTTGAAGACCTCATTTTTAAGCTCCCCAGTTATAGCAGGTATCATCTCAAAATATCCATTGAAGCTGTCAACAATATTACTGTCGTTCAAATGCAAATCTCTTTTTAGAGGGGTTGTGAGACCACGGATATAGCCTGTCTACGGTGTTTAGATCCGGGCATAAAATTAATTTGAACCCGCCTGCATGCTTCCCCATGGGTAAATTGCGGAGATTGGCTCAAACTTTGATCGCGATTTACCCGCTACCTAACATTCTTAGGTAGTATAGTTACTTTGGCGAATAAAAGCTATTGAGGGGCAGCTTATATCTGAGGACTGGGAAACTAATGTCTATTTAAGACTGGGTTGGGATTTATACCCGGCATTCCGCACCCCTTGGCATCCTATTGATATTAAATGATTTTATTTTTACTAAATAGCAACATCAATTTTCAATTGATTGATTTTAAGTGTTTATTTTCTAAGGGTGCGGAATGTCGGTTATACTTTAGGAACGTGCATGAAATAAGCTGCACGACTGTAGGCGCGGAATTATCCGCACCTCACTGAAAAATAATTTCACGTACTTGTGTAAGTTATTTCATGCACGTTACTTAGTGCCATATTTTTAAGGGGTTACGTTGGTATTTTCAGATACTACGCTGGCAGGTATACTGTGCGCGGTTACAGATCCGGAAAATGGAAACGCTATAAGTCATTATAATATAAGGTTTATAGCATATTTTAAAATCTGCAAATTTGACCATTTGAAGTATATCAACTCTACAGTGAAGTGATCGCGGCTGGTTGCGCACATGCTGTGCATGGCGAACATCCATTGGTAAATAATTCGGCTTGTCTTAGCACGGAAGAAGATTACTTATGGTAGAATTTTTGTTTACCATTATTGTTGTCTCACTTACCCAGTCACCAGCACCCAAGGATAAATAATGTCATCTGCCAA
Source organism: Methylococcales bacterium (assembly GCA_026399075.1). Classification (GTDB taxonomy): domain Bacteria; phylum Pseudomonadota; class Gammaproteobacteria; order Methylococcales; family Methylomonadaceae; genus Methylobacter_C. The sequence continues at coordinate 28,585 of JAPLRR010000085.1, read as the reverse complement.
AGGTTATGTGGCACCGGATTACTTAAGCGTAATCGCTAATCTATTTAATCAAATAAAAGAACGATCTTATACCCTAATGCATATTCTGCCTGGACATCAAGTGCTGGACTTGGGTTGTGGTCCGGGTACGGACACCATTCGGCTAGCCTCTATAGTGGGCGGGGAGGGAATGGTGATAGGGGCTGACCATGACGCGTCAATGGTTGCGGCAGCTGAACAACGGGCAGAGCAGGCGGGCGTGAAGGCCATTGTCAGTCATCTATGTGTTGAAGCAACCGCATTGCCTTTTGAAACGGATTATTTTGATTCTTGCCGTAGCGAGCGCTTGTTTCAGCACTTAGAGGATCCAGGGCAAGTCTTGGCTGAAATGGTTCGGGTGACTAAACCCAATGGTTGGGTGGTGGTGGTAGACACAGACTGGGGCAGTTTGTCCACAGATAGCGATGAAACTGATATAGAACGCCGCTTGACCCGATTTTTGACGGAAGGTTTTTTAAATAATGGCTATTCAGGCCGGAAATTAAACCGTTTATTTAAACAGCAAAATTTGCTTGATGTTGCTTATGAAGTTTTTCCGGTTGCGATTTCCCATTATGCTTTTTCCCGTGAAGTCACGCAGGCAGATAGGGTAGAACAACTTGCCCTTGAAGCCGGGGTAATTAGCCACGAAGAACTTCAGCGCTGGCATCGAAGTCTAGAACAGGCGGATAAAAATGGGGCTTATTTTTGTAGCGTAAATATCGTGCTGCTTGTTGGGCGCAAGCAGTAAACTCAGTAAGGGCTAGCCAGTTATGGTTTGAAGGGGGGTAGTCCTGCCGCTGGACAGCATCAGGACTATCCCTTGGCCATACCAAGGTCAGGGTTTGGTTTTTATCGCCTTAAAGCCAATATCTGTGCGGTAATAGATGCCGTCCCAATGGATGTTGTTGGCCAATTCATAAGCCTTGGTTTGCGCTTCCTGAATGTCTTGCCCCAATGCACAGGCGCACAACACCCGCCCACCCGCTGTAACGATAGCGTCCCCCGCCAGTCCAGTACCTGCATGGAACACTTTGCGGTCTGCATAATCCACGCTAGGCAAGCCCGTAATGACATCACCTTTCCGATACGTATCAGGATAGCCACCTGCCGCCAAAACAACGCCTAATGCGGCCCGTTCATCCCACTCAGTCGATGTTTTATCAAGTTCCCCAGCTAAGGCTGCCAGGCACAAGCTAACTAAGTCGCTGTTCATGCGCATCATAATTGGCTGGGTTTCCGGGTCACCAAATCGGCAGTTATATTCCAACACCTTTATTGCGCCATCAGGCGTAATCATTAGGCCTGCGTACAAAAAGCCCACATACGGCAGGCCATCTTCGGCCATGCCAATTAAGGTAGGGTTTATGACGTCACGCATAACCTTTTCGTGAATTTCAGGGGTAACCACGGGAGCTGGTGAATAAGCGCCCATGCCGCCAGTATTGGGGCCTTTATCACCATTGTCCCTGGCCTTGTGGTCTTGTGATGTGGCCATGGCTAAGGCGTGTTTGCCGTCAGCAATGACAATAAAGCTGGCTTCTTCGCCCTGTAAAAATTCCTCGATGACCACGCGGCTACCGGCAAGCCCAAACACATTGCCGGACAACATGTCTTCAACAGCCGCTATGGCTTCTGCTTCGGTTTGGGCAACGATGACACCCTTGCCCGCTGCCAGGCCATCGGCTTTTACGACTATCGGTGCGCCTTGTTTGCGGATATAGGCGATGGCCAGGTCTTTATCGGTAAAGCTTTGGTAGGCGGCGGTCGGAATATGGTGGCGGATCATGAAGTCTTTACAAAAAGATTTGGAACCTTCCAGTTGCGCCGCTTTGGCAGATGGCCCAAAGCATTTAAGGCCCGCTTGCTGAAAGCTGTCAACCACACCTAAAACCAAAGGTATTTCCGGGCCTATGATGGTCAGGTCAATTTCGGCTTGTTGGGCAAAAGCCAGTAATCCCGATATATCATCGACAGCGACCGCAATATTTTGTATGCCAGGCTCTAAGGCGGTGCCGGGGTTGCCCGGTGCGACGAAGACTTGATCAACTTTTGGGGATTGTTTGGCTTTCCAAGCCAGGGCGTGTTCACGCCCACCGCTACCGACGATGAGGATTTTCATGATGATTTCCGGTTGTTTGAAGGGCGGCTTACGCTGCCCAAGCTGGCAAAAGGGCGGCTAAAAACCGCCCCTAAAGGGTTGTTATTTGCTGTGTACTAGTGGCGAAAATGGCGCATACCCGTGAAGACCATGGCGATATTGTGCTCATCGGCAGCGGCAATCACTTCATTGTCGCGCATAGAGCCGCCGGGTTGGATGATGGCGGTTATGCCAGCGGCGGCGGCGGCATCAATACCGTCCCTGAATGGGAAGAAGGCATCTGAAGCCATTGCCGAACCGGGCACAGTCAAACCTTCGTCAGCCGCTTTGATCCCGGCAATTTTGGCGGAATAGACGCGGCTCATTTGCCCGGCGCCAACGCCAATCGTCTGGCCATTTTTACAATAAACAATGGCGTTGGATTTGACGAACTTGGCCACTTTCCACGCGAACAATAAATCGGCCTGTTCTTGCTCTGTCGGTGGGCGTTTGCTGACTATGGTCAGGTCGGCACGGCTAATTTCGCCGATATCTTTGTCTTGTACCAGTAAACCGCCAGCAACGCGTTTAAAGTCCAGGGAGGCGAGTGCGGTATTACCCCATTCCCCGCATTCCAAGACCCGGATATTTTGCTTTTCAGCCAAGCTAGCCAGCGCATCGGGATGAAAGGTGGGGGCAATGATCACTTCGACAAATTGACGTTTGACAATTTCTGCCGCTGTTTGCCCATCAAGTTCTTGGTTAAACGCGATAATGCCACCAAAAGCAGAGGTAGGGTCGGTTGCGTAGGCTTTGCCGTAGGCTGTCAGCAAGTTATCGGCTTCGGCAACGCCGCAGGGGTTGGCATGTTTCACAATAACGCAGCTAGGTTTGTCCTTAAACGATTTGACGCATTCCAGTGCCGCATCGGCATCGGCAATATTGTTGTATGACAGTTCTTTGCCTTGATGCTGGATAGCGGCGGCTATTGAGCCAGATACCGGGTTTTTTTCACGGTAAAAAGCGGCATTTTGATGCGGGTTTTCACCATAACGCATAGTTTGGCTGCGGTAAAATTGTAGGTTCAATGTTTCGGGTAACTGGACTTGGTTGATGGCGGCCAGATAAGTGGCAATGGCCGTGTCATAACGTGCCGTCTGTTCAAAGCTTTTCAGCGCCAGGCTAAAGCGGGTCTGGGCAGAAAGGCAGTTATCGGTATTGTGGAGTTCTGCCAAAATGTCGGTGTAATCGGCAGGATTGACAACGATGGCAACATCGGCGTGGTTTTTGGCGGCGGCGCGGATCATGGTTGGGCCGCCAATGTCGATGTTTTCGATTGCGGTGGCAAAGTCGCAATCAGGCGATGCTATGGTTTGTTCAAACGGGTATAAATTGACCACCACTAGGTCAATTGGGTTGATGTTGTTTGCAGCCATCACGGCATCATCAATGCCCCTGCGGCCAAGTATGCCGCCATGGACTTTAGGGTGCAAAGTTTTAACCCGGCCATCCATCATTTCGGGGAAACCTGTGTAATCAGAAACCTCCGTCACAGGAATGTTATGGCTGGCCAAGGTTTTTGCCGTGCCGCCAGTAGACAAAATTTCAATGCCCAGTTGGCTCAATTCCTGGCAAAAATCGACGATACCGGTTTTATCGGAAACGCTGATCAGGGCGCGGGTAATTTTTTTGTTCATGCAGACCTTTTTGTAATGGTTTGGTTGTTGGGATGATGGGTGGGGGTTCAGCTGTTAGCCGTCATACAGATGGCTTGATTATAGGAATATTGACCATTGCCAGCATTGTTCTACAAGAATCCGGCCCCTGTAGGCATGGTTCTAGGTTGGGTCTTGGGGGCTATGATTATTGCTAGTGCAATGCCCTGCATCTATGACAACCCGTATTGCTCCAATTTTTTGCGTAAAGTGCTACGGCTCAGGCCCAATGCCTTGGCGGCTTTGGTTTGATTATGGCCCGCGTGTTCCAAGGTTGCCTCCAACAAGGGCTTTTCAACTTCGCTGATGACCATGGCGTGTAAGCCAACGGCATCATGGCCGCTTAACTGCGATAGATAGAGCTCCACTGTTTGTTTGACATACACTGACAACGGCAATGGCGCTGTTTTTTTACTGTCAATGTTTATAATTTCAGCACTTTTTTGGGATGCGTTCATGATGCAGCACTGTGGGTTGAGTAAAGGGTAAAGGCGGAATTAACCAGCGCTTGTTGTAGTGTTGGACTGGTTGCTTGGTTGATTTTATTTTTTGTGTCCTGGGCTATCGGGCCTAGATGGTTAAAATACCAAGCGATGTGTTTTCTGGCTATTCTAACACCGCTGACATTGCCATAGAAGCTATATAGTTGGTCGAGATGGGTCAAAAGTGTGCTGTTGACAGTCGAAGTTGTTGGTTTTTCAAGAGCTTTCCCCGTGTTAAGAAAATAGCTGATTTGTTTGAAAAGCCATGGATTACCTTGTGCCGCCCTACCGATCATAAGGCCATCAGCGCCTGTCGTATCAAGGACATAACGGGCTTTTTCAGCCGAGTCAATATCGCCATTGGCGATGATGGGCATGCTAACAATTTGCTTAACCTGCTTAATGGTTTCGTATTCAGCGCTGCCGTTAAATTTGCAAGCCCGCGTACGTCCATGCAAGGTTAATGCAGCAACCCCTGACTGTTCGGCAATTTGGGCTATTTTAACGGCATTGCGGTTTTCCGTGTCCCAGCCTGTGCGTATCTTTAACGTGACCGGAATATCGACCGCATTAACCACGGCATCTAAAATTTTTTTAACGAGATCTTCATCCCTTAATAATGCGGATCCGGCTGCGACGGAACAGACTTTTTTTGCTGGGCAGCCCATGTTGATATCAATAATATGGGCGCCGCGCTTGGCGTTAAACTTGGCGGCCTCAGCCATCTGCTGGGGATCTGTGCCTAAAATTTGTACCGACCGCAGGCCCGACTCACCGTTATGGTCGGCTTTTAACAAGGTTCGTTTGTGTTCGCGCAGGGCTGGGTTCGACGCGACCATTTCAGAAACGGCAAGTCCCGCCCCAAATTGTTTGCATAACTCCCTGAAAGGTCGGTCGCTAATACCCGCCATAGGTGCCAAAATCAGATTGTTTTCGAGTTTATAAGGGCCGATTTGCATGGGCTTACCAGTTTTGGGTAAAAAGTAATTCAACAGACGTTTGGAGCGCCCATTTATTAAGAGGGGTGTTGGCCGGGAAACTATAGTATTCGGAATTTTTATTACCAGGAAGAACACGAAGGGCACGAAGAAAAATATAAAGCTTCGTGTCCTTCGTGGTGAAAAATAGCTTAATAAAATCCGCTACCTTGTCAGCGACGAGGATAGCAAAGTGTTAAGCCTAGGTATCCGTTAAGGGGTTTCTGCTGGTGCCCAAGTTTGATTTTGTCCTGAATTCAGAACAGTCCGGATATACACTGGTGCTGCTGAAAAACACCCGGTAGCTTGGGTAGGGATGGATTTATCCGCCCAAGGCGAATAGGTTTACCCCTACAAATGCCAGATAGCACTAGGATAATTGCTTAATGCCAGATCCCTAGTTACTCCGCGCCTACCGCTTATTTATCGGCGTCTTCATTCCAAATAGGGTTGTTAAGGTCTGCTTGGTCAAGCTTGGCGGCATCTTCTGGATAAATATGCCAGAATGACTTGTCAATTTTGGCGTTGTTGTAGCCTTCTTTTTTCTCATGGGTGAACGGGCACCACCAGTTTTCGACAATTTTGACCATATATGCATGCCATTCAAAAACTGCGACACTGACAGGGCAGTACCATGTGCAGTTTAGGATCCAATACAGCTTGGATTGGGCCAAACTGGCTTTAAATGAACCATCCATGGTGATTTGGTTTTTCAGGTCATAACGATGGCTTTTTCTGTCCGGAAGGAAGTCGGACAAAGTTTTAATGTTTTTGCCACCTATTAAGCGCAAATGGTAGTAAGTGAGATAAGCGCTGAGAAACACAAACGGTAAAGTCAGTATTGGCAGGTAGACAAAAACTAAACCTACCGCCCTTTGCAGGACAGGCACTTGTTGGTGGTTTTTGCCAATTTCAGCCCGGCCTGAACAGGAATCGCATGCTTTCATAGTTAAAATATCCTCATTTATTTTTGTAATGGTTCTTAGAAGGTGTTGCTTGGTATTTATCAAGCAGCTGGTAAATGCTGGGGTTAGCCGCTCAGCAAAAGTGTGTTAGCCCATTAGGGATGCTGGATGTTGCGTACTAAAACCGCTTGTTGGCCATAAGAAAACAAGGGCTAAGATATTTTATAATGGGTGTGACATTGTCTCAATGGTTTTATAGGCTAGACGAAACCGAGCAAAAAAAGGTTTTTAAATACTCGGTTTCAGGTGAAGCGGGCTCGATAGGATGGTCTGGGCCTTGCCCACCACTGGCAAAAAACACCAGATGCCGATCAATGTGCCGCCCTGAAGCCCGTAAAATTTCATGCAGATTTTCCCGGCTAAGGTGATAGGAGCAAGACGCTGAAACCAATATGCCGTTTTTGGATAAAACCTGCAAGGCAAGTTGGTTGAGTCGCCGATAGGCTTCGTAACCTTGTTTAAAATCTTTTTTGCGTTTAATTAATGCAGGTGGATCAAGCACAATTATATCATAAAGCTGGTTTTCTTGGCGGGCCTGCTTTAAAAACTCAAAAACATCACTGCGGATGAAGTCCATTTTGTCTTCAACCCGGTTTAGTACCGCATTGTCTTTGGCTAGGGCTAGCGCGCCCTCAGAGGCATCGACACAAACGACTTCAGCCGCCCCGGCGATGGCAGCAGGGATGCCCCAGGCACCGGTGTAAGAAAACAAATCCAATACCCGCTTGTTTTTTGCTATCGTTGCTAATAGTGCGCGGCTGCTGCGGTGGTCATAAAACCAGCCAGTTTTTTGGCCGTCCATTATATCCACCTTAAAGCGCGCGCCATTTTCTTCTATGATCAGGGTTTCCGGGATCTGGCCATAAGCGACTTCAGATTCTAAGCTTAAGCCTTCCAGCTGGCGTTGGCTGTTGTCATTTTTTAGGATGATGGCCGCTGGGTTTAATAATTCAAGTAACGCGGCAATCAGCGTGGCTTTGCGCAGTTCTATACCTGCCGTGGTGATTTGTACTGATAAAACAGGGCCGAAACGGTCTATAACTAACCCCGGCAAGCCATCACTTTCGCCAAAAACTAGGCGGTAATAGGGCTGGTCAAAAAGGTTTTCACGTAAGGCCAGCGCGGTGGATAAACGCTCTTTAAAAAAATTGGCGCCGCAGCTTACATTAGGCTTGCGTGACAGCAAACGGGCGCAAATAAGGGTTTGCGGATTCACATAAGCCGTCCCTAGGGTTTTACCGTCATCACTTTTAACCTGTACCAGATCACCTGCCGTGAACTGTTCCAGCGGCGAGCGCTTGGTGTCCACTTCATTGCTAAATACCCAGAGATGGCCTTTGCGTAGACGTTTGTCTTCATTCTTTTTTAAATATAGTTCAGCTTGTGACATAGCAATGTGTGGTTAGTTATACGTTATATTTGCGGTAGGGTGCGGGCCAAAACTGGGTTTTCAAACAGGCTTGGCTACCACCATTCTAATAAATAAGGTCAAAAGTGGAACCGCCAATACTTGATTTTGGGGCGGCTATGTCCAAGCTGACTTCAGTTGTGGCATCAGCTGCCATAAGATTGGCAGCTTCATTCTCCGATAGGTAGTCTTGGGGGCTGAAAATGCGGTTGGCAAACTCAATGCCATTATAGTCTTGTAAACTCAATTTGATGCTGGGGTAGGCTTGTGGAAAAACCGCTTGATTGCTAAACACCAGTTTAAAAGTATAGTTTTGGTTGGGCAAAGGGGTAAAAGAACCCTGTAGCACGACAAATTCATTAAGGTTTCGGTAAGTGGGAAGATGGCTTCCCACTAGCTGGCAAAACGTCATCAGGGCAGGGCGGGTGCTGGGGTTTTGGCTAAGCCCATGGCCTTCAAAGTAAATGAGCTGGGCAACCAGTAATAAGCTGCCAACAATCAGCCCGACGCGCCAATCAACTGGGCTGGAATCCTTGTCTTCTTGCCAAGGCAAGCTGTTTGCTTGCTGTTGTTCGGACAAATTAATTACAGTTGTTTCGCTAAGCCGTTCCAGTGCATCAAACAAGGAGGCGCAATGGTTGCATTGTATCATGCCCCGGCCTTTGCGGATTTTTGCAAGGGAGATCGGCTGTATGGTTTCACATTTCGGGCATTGGGTATACATGGCCAGTTACTGCTTGATGCCCTCTAGCCTGATCCAATCTTCCTGCTGGGTCAATGGCCTAAAATTGATGTAGGGTTGGTAAGCGCTAATGACGGCTTCGGCTTGTTCGTAGAGGATGCCCGATAGCACCAACTGGCCACCAGGAGCCACTAGGTCGGCAATTTGTCCTGCCATGTCGATTAACGGCTTTGCCAGAATATTGGCCAAGACGATGTCCGCCTGAAAAGGGCTGAATTGCTCAGGTAAATAACAGTTTATTTTATCTTGGACTTTATTTTTTAAGGCATTGCTTTGGGTCGCCGTAATGGCTTGGGGATCAATATCCACGGCATGTGCACAATCTCCGCCCAGTAAAATGGCGGCTACGGCCAGGATGCCGGAGCCGCAGCCGTAATCAATGATGGTTTTGTCCTTTACCTCATGGCTGGCTAGCCATTCCAAGCATAATGCCGTAGTCGGATGGGTGCCGGTACCAAAAGCGAGGCCTGGGTCTAAGGTTAGGCAAACGGTATTGGGTTCATAGCGCTCTTGGTCGGTGGGGCAAACCCATAGCCTATCGGCAAATTTCATCGGCTTATAATGCTCCATCCATGCGCGTTCCCATTCTTGGTCATCCACTGCTTCAAGCTGCCAATCATGTAGGTCGGTATTGTTAAACTTCTGTAAAACTAGGGATTTTATTTGCCCAGGGTCGGCATCCAGTTCATAAAGGGCAATAACTTGGGTGTTGCTCCAGATTTTGGTTTCACCGATGGCGGGTTCGTAAACAGGTTCGTCTTCGGCATCCATATAAGTGACAGAAACCGCACCTAAATGGCTGAAAAAATCTGCCAGTTTGGGTGCGGTGTTTTCATTGGTGATTACAGATAGTTGATGCCAGGCCATTTGGGGTAGTGTGTTCAAGGGGTGGATGTGATGATGCTTCAGTTGGTGGTGATGGTTTGCAGCCATCACCTGCACGGCTTTCCTGCCGCTAATGGTGTTGGGCTGGTTTAGCCAAATACCGATTTAAGCCAAGGATTAACAGCCGATTAAATATTTGCTGTTGGCGGCAAATAGTTTTTTGATGAGGCCTATAATTGCCATGCAGCTTAATAATACGATCATGATAAAAAAAATAAAAGCGACAAGACTTCCTTCTAAATATTGACCAAGGAAATGTTGTTCTGCAATCTTAATCGATGATATGACATAAGAGTGGATGAAAAATATGCCAAAGCTTTCTTTGGCCAATAACTCCAGGATTTTGTTGCTTATGTTGAATTTTACTAACAGTCCTATAAAAAGGCAGCAGACGAATAGTTTTCTGATAAGGTTAATGTACGGATCATCTGCTAAAAAGTACTCTATATACACCAAGGCAAAAAAATCAAATATCAATAGTGACAAAACCAAGGGCTTAGTTAAGTGTTCGTTGACCACCACCCGGTAGTGGCTTAAAAACATGCCGAAAAAATAAACGGAAAAGAAATGGACAAACGATTCAAAAATATTACCCCTAGGCACATGGCAGGACACGATGACCAACACCGGGAGCAGCAAGTAAGTCCAACTATACCTGTCCATTAACAAAAGTAAGGGGGAGATACAGTAAAACAAACAAATCATCGGGATAAACCATAAGGGTGCCAAATGTAAACCCGTGAGGTAAAAATAGATGATTTGTAGCCAACGGGGATTGTCATAAAATCCTGGCCATAGTGATTCCCGTTCCTGAAAAAAAACGAAGGTGACGATAGCCGGTATCGACACCAATAAATAAGGTAATACAACCGTGCTTAATTTTGAAAGAAAATATTTTTTGGGGACGTATTTGTAAGATAGGTATTGGAACAAATAGCCCGCAATAAAGACAAAAAATACTGTCCCATTTTCTAGCAGCATTCTGGTTAATCTTCCCTGCACAGGGCTTTGTTCCCAGTTGAAGGCAGAAATACTATGCCCTGCAACTATATATAAAATCGCAATTCCCCGAAAATTATGGATATATGATAAAAACATCTGACCTCAATTTTTAGCTTCAAAGAATGTTTGGTGGCGTGTGCCCAACACCACCTTAAGAAAATAAAGTGATTAATGTCGGCTAAGTTTCAGTAGCACTAAGGAAGGTGCATAACCCTAATGTCGCTAAAAAAACACGGGGTAGGGTAGGGTGGGAAAAACCCGCCCACGGCGAATTCGTCGTCCCTACCAAGTACCTAGGGTGTTCCATCACTACCAGTTAAGCAAGAAATTGTTATTGTAAGTGCGTATAAATCCGCACTTACAGCACCAACACAAACCATAAATTTAATGGTAGCGTGGATATTCCATGCGCACTCCTGAGTTTTTACGCTACTGCTTCTCCCTAGTATAGTCGATAATTTACGCTTAGGTATCCCTTGGCACAATAATTAACAACACTCAATTTGTGGGTTTTATTAATTTCATGGGGGCGTTTACGCATGGGCGATGCCAAGTGACTAGAAAATTGGTTAGTAGTTCTTGTCAAACGGCCAGGTCTGCCACTGTGGGCGGGTTTATGGGCGGTAGCTTGTATTGCATTTTGGACGTTTAAGGGGGCTGTAGCGAATGGGGACGTATTATGGATGTTTTTGTGTTTTGTAAGTTATTATTTTGGGGTATTGGGAAGGTTTTAGCCCCGTTTTCGAAGCTAACACCTTCCTACACAAATCTTTATATTCTCAGGGGGAAGGCTCTTCACGGCCTGATATTTTTGCCCCGCCCTAGCCTTGGTTTTTTTTATTGCCTTAACCCATGCCCAACTTCTTTTCCAGATAATGGATGTTCTGTTCACCTAGGGCAAAAGCGCTGTCATTCATAATGTCCTGCTGTAACGGGATGTTAGTTTTAATGCCGTCGATGATGATTTCGCTCAAAGCCGTATTCATGCGGGCGATGGCACTTTTGCGGTCGTCGCCGTGGGCAATCAGTTTGCCTATCATGGAATCATAATATGGCGGTACTTTATAGCCGTTATAAATATGGGTTTCACAGCGTATGCCTGGGCCGCCGGGCATGTGGAATTGCTCAATTGTGCCAGGGCAGGGCATAAACGTCCTGGGGTCTTCGGCATTTAAGCGGCATTCAATGGCATGGCCTGTGATCCTGACCTGGTCTTGGGTAATCGATAAAGGTTCGCCTGCGGCAATGCGCAACTGTTCCTTAACAATATCAAAGCCGGTGATCATTTCAGTGACCGGATGTTCAACTTGGACACGGGTGTTCATTTCGATAAAAAAGAACTCCCCTTTTTCATACAAAAATTCAAACGTGCCAGCGCCTAAATAACCAATGTCAATGCACGCCTTGGCGCAACGTTCGCCGATGGTTTTCCGTTGTAATTCCGTGATGCCGGGTGCTGGCGCTTCTTCAACCACTTTTTGATGGCGGCGCTGCATTGAGCAATCGCGTTCACCCAAATGGATGGCATGGCCATGGGCATCGGCCATCACCTGAAACTCAATGTGCCTTGGGTCTTCCAAAAATTTTTCCATGTAGACCGTTGGGTTGCCAAAAGCACTGGCTGCTTCGGCTTTGGTCATGGCAATGGCGTTGATTAGGGCTGATTCGGTATGCACGGTACGCATCCCGCGGCCACCACCACCGCCTGCGGCTTTAATAATAACCGGATAGCCAATCTCATGGGCCATGCGCAAGTTTTTATGGTCATCGTCAGACAGGGGGTCATTATTGCCGGGGACGCAAGGGATGCCTGCGGCCATCATGGCGTTTTTGGCAGAAATTTTATCGCCCATCATGCGGATGGTTTCGGCATTGGGGCCGATGAAAACAAAACCGCTTTGCTTCACTTTTTCAGAAAAATCGGCATTTTCTGACAAAAAGCCATAACCAGGGTGGATGGCTTCGGCATCGGTCACTTCAGCCGCGCTGATAATGGCGGGGATGTTTAAGTAGCTGTCAGCAGATGCCGCTGGGCCTATGCACACCGATTCATCAGCAAGGCGCACATGCTTGAGGTCACGGTCTGCTTCTGAATGGACAGCGACCACTTTAACGCCCAATTCCCTACAGGCGCGTAAAATACGTAGGGCTATTTCGCCACGATTGGCGATGACTATTTTATCGAACATAAGTTTTCCGCCAGTTATTCAATGATGAATAAGGGTTGGCCATATTCGACCGGCTCTGCGTTATCAACCAAAATTTGGCTGATGACGCCGCTTTTGTCCGCTTCGATTTGGTTTAGGATTTTCATGGCCTCGATGATGCACAAAGTGTCACCGACCGTAACCGCTTGTCCAACTTCCACAAACACCTTGGTGCCAGGTGACGCTGAGCGGTAAAACGTGCCAACCATGGGTGATTTGACCACATGCCCGCTAATTTTTTCTTCGCCAGGGGCTGCTGCAACTACGGCGGCCGGTGCTGCGGCTATCGGAGCCGGTGCGTAGGCAACAGGCGCGGGGGCGGCGGAATAGCGGCTAATGCGGATAAACTCTTCGCCTTCTTTGATTTCCAGCTCGGCAATGTCAGATTCTTCGATAATTTCGATGAGTTTTTTTATTTTTCTAATATCCATGGTTTATGGTCTCTCGGTTAATATCTGATGGGCGGCCTGTAAGGCCAGTTCGTATCCTGTTGCTCCCAGCCCACAAATGATGCCTTTGGCAATATCTGAGAAATAGGAATGTTTTCTAAAAGGCTCGCGCGCATGCACGTTGGATAAATGAACCTCTATAAAGGGGATTTGGGTTGCCAGCAGGGCATCGCGGATGGCGACGCTGGTATGCGTAAATGCGGCCGGGTTAATGATGATGAAATCAACGTGGGTTTCATAAGCGTGATGTATCAGTTCAACAATTTGATGCTCAGCATTATTTTGATGAAAAAACAGCTGATGGTTTAACCCGGCGGCTTTTTGTTCGAGTGACTGGCGTATGTCAGCAAGAGTCTTGTTTCCGTAATGTCCAGGTTCACGGATACCCAACAAGTTTAAATTCGGGCCATTTAATACAGTAATAGTCGCCATTTCTACAGGTTTCAGTCGGGTTAGGGCACAAGGCGGCTAATTTTACCGTGTTTAGCCATTTTGTCCACCTATTATGTTTTTAACAAAAGATAGCTACAGGATGCCAGTCGTTTCAAGTTGATTCTTACTATATCCCCGCAATTTAAACGGCGGGCCAGTTAGGCTGGGTTAAAACTAAAAATGCCGAAAGGTGCTAGCAGGCGCCTTACCCTGGTTTGCCATCCCCCCGTCCGTCAGCAGGTGCGTCAAACCACTGTTCTTTTGGCACCCAGACTTTTTCTACTGGGTCATTGACATAATGGGGTGACATGATTTGCACACCAAATTCGTTAAACACATCTTGGATGTTGGCATGTAGCGCCGACAGCGTAATCCTGCGGATTTCCGGGCGTTCAACCTGCACCACCAGTCGGTATTCGACATAAAAATCTGATAACGCCGTTTGGGATACATAGGGTTTAGGCAGGGAGCGTAGCCCATTCGTGGATTCGGCGGCCTGCATCAGCATGGCGTGGACTTGCCGCCAAGGCGTGTTGTAACCGATAGTGACCGCGGTATGGGCGACCAAACCCTTGCCCTCTGCCAGCCGCGAAGAGTTAAGGGTAGTGGAGTTGCCGATCAGGGAATTGGGCACATTAACCTCTTCACCATTCGATGTCCTGATTTTGGTCGAAAAAATGCCCACATTACTGACCAACCCCTCTATCCCGTTGACCTTGACATACTCACCTTCCTTTAAAACATGGGAGTAAATCATGATCAATCCACTGGCGGCTTGCCCGACAACACCCGAACCACCGATGGAGAGCATAATGCCGACCAAAACGCTCAAGCCCCTAAAAGCTTCGGTATTGCTGCCTGGGAAATACGGGTAGGCCATCGCAAAAGCAAACAACCACAGCAGGGCTTGGGTAAGTTTACGGGTTGGCTTAGCGGTTTCTACCGCCATCCAAGAAACTGCCACCTCACCGGATTCGATGCGGGAAAAAAAGGCTTTTAACATGTTTGATGTAAAGCGGGTAATGAACACAATCAGTATGACAACCAGTAGCCCCGGCAAAGCATCAACAAAAGCGGACAGCATCCCCTCAACGGTATACACCAGATAACTGTGCAGTTTCTCGCCCCAAGGGCGGCTATACGGGAATTGGCGCAAGCTAAACGTCAACCACTCATAGGCCACCATCATCACCAACACGGATTTGCCAACGCGCACCAAAAAAATAAACAGGTTAATGGCCTGCTGCGGACGCATGGCAACCGTTAGGGTGGCATCAAAGCTGGCCATCCAGTTTAACAGGTGTTTGCGTATCCGCCTGTCCCCCCAATAGATAAACCGACACGCCAAGAAAAAAATTGCCGTGGCTAATATGAAAAAACTAATGCCTTTAAAGATGATGTGGGGATTGTTTTGCTCCCGTGCCTCGGCCACGGCAATTTTGAGGTTTTGGGCAGCCGTTTTGGCGGCTTCATCTAAAGACTCACCAGTCAGGGGATCAAGGTCAGCGAGCCTAACCTGAAAAACTGCCAAACCATTCAGTTCGATAAAACGGCCGCCTTCTGGCGTGGGGCGTATGGTCACTTTGTCTTCGCCGCCTTTTTCCATAGCAATTTCTATACGGCTTTTGATGCCCATCATCCGTTCTTTTTGGGTGTAACCCATAACCCCAGAACGGATGGTGAAAATAGGCCGGTTCATAAAAGTGAACGTAATCGCGTCGGGGTTGGTGTCCTGGTCTTGCCCGGCAATCAAGGACAAATCGGCGGCCTCGGCTTCTTGGGCGCTTGCGGGCAGGGGGATGGACACACCGATTAATAACAGCAGTGCCAGCAATCTAAATGGCGCGGTAAATGATTTAGGCTGTGGTGGACGGTTGGTTTTCCGCAAACCCACGAAAAAAACCACAAATAGGGATATTATCCACAGGGGGTGATAATCAAATTGGTGTAAAACTTCATTCACAGCGCACCTCAAATTACAGAATTTTAGCCATAACCACTTTATCACACGCTAGGGTTTGATGGCTTTGAAAATGATTGCAGGAGCTGATTGCTTACTCAGTATGTCTAAGATCATTGTCGGAGTTCAACGGCTTTAGACCTTGTATTCTTGGTTCCATAGCCGACTCGGCGTCGGCTAAAGCCGTTGCACTCAAGCCATAATTGCATAACTTAATGGCAGTAAGACTTTAGATGCCAGAATTAGGCGTTGGAATGTGGCAACCTAGAAACCAGCTGGGCTTACAAGCTGGTTGGTTAGCACCTAAAACCACGTGGCAATCGGTTGAATCCAACCTTTTGTTTCGGACTGTAAGGAGGTTAATATGTGTAAGCCGCTGCTTGGTAACTGCTTGTTAATACTGGCCTGCAAGTTGCCTATATCTTCAATAAAAATTTTAGTTTTCAATTATTCCAGGCTAGGGGCTTATCCAGCCAAAGCTGGAAACCGTTTAATTTGACAAAAGGCTGATTACTGATGGAACGTAAACACAATGTAAAACTACTGGTAAAAGTGCTGATATTGGGTGTGGTCGTTGCGCTGTTAAGTTATTTATTTCATCCTGAAGTCGGCCATATCAGCATGGTATTGAACGGCCAAACAATCTCCGACCCCATGGTTCGTTTGGCCGCCGTACCGACTTTTTTGGTGGTTATGGGGCTAACAGCCTTACTTATGGTGGTGCTGTTTTTAGGGGTTGGCATCGTTATATTTTTTGGGATGCTGGTTTTTGCCTTCCTGATTTGCGCACTATTAGCCCCCTATTTTTCACCCATGTTGATGATCATCTTTTTATTCATCGCATTAATGGCTTTTGACCACCGATGATGCAATTTTTTAAACGCGCACGTATCGCCTATCTGTTGCGCCGCCATGCCATTACCCATAGCCTATGGGCAGAAACCACCGGACAGTTGGCCGTGTTGCACGGCATGACAGCGGTTGAACAAGCCCATCTACGTGAATTGGTAACGCTGTTTTTACACGAAAAGCAATTTGTTGGCGTACAAGGGCTGGCGCTCACGGATGCGATGTGTTTAGGCATCGCTGTCCAAGCTTGTTTGCCCGCCCTTGGGTTTGGCCTAACCAGTTTATCCGGCTGGATAGAGATCATAGTCTATCCGGGTGCGTTTCGGATTAACCGTGATAGTCGCGATGCCACAGGCGTTGTCCATCATCAGGAACAAACACTCATCGGTGAATCTTGGTCGCAAGGGCCGTTGATCTTGTCATGGGACGATGTGGCGCAAGACTTACAAAGCAAACATCTAGGCCGCAATGTTGTCATCCATGAAATTGCCCATAAGTTGGATATGTTAAATGGCTATGCCGACGGCTACCCGCCGCTGGCCCCTGACATGGCCGTAACCGCGTGGTCAACGACATTCAATGCCGCCTATCAAAGCTTGGTACTAAGGCTTGAACACCACCACACCATCCCTATAGACCCTTACGCCGCAAGCAGCCCCGCCGAGTTTTTTGCAGTGGCCAGCGAATATTTTTTCTGCGCCCCAGCCATCTTACAAACCCACTTTGCCGATGTTTATCAGCAACTCCAGTTGTATTACCGACAAAATCCGTTGTCACGCGTACAGCCTACAAAACCAGGCCACCCAAAACCATCAAGGACAACAAGGGATGAATAAAGTCGCGGCAGTGACGTTTTACTTTTGGATTATAAATCCATGTGGGGCGATGTGTGCCCCGCTAGGGCCCCTTTTCATATCTTTCCGCCCCATCAAAACTTCACATACCTGTAAAACACCCGTTTTGCCACTTCTGCGCTTGCGAGATAGAGCAGGACGATGCCGCCTAGCATGGCCAGTATGTTGGGGGGTAGGGGTTGCAGGCCGATTAGGGGGGCGATGGGCAGATAGGGCAGGGCTAGGGCGAACAGGCTGATGGTTAAGGTGGTCAGCATGAGGTAATTGCCGGGGCGGCTTTTGAATAGGGATTTTTGGGTGCGGACAACAAACACAATTAAGGCGGCGGATATGATGGATTCCAAAAACCAGCCAGTGCGGAATTGTTCGACGGGGACATCTAAATACCAAAGCAGGCCAAAGGTCAAATAATCAAACACGGAGCTGACCAAGCCAAAGGTGAACATAAATTTACGGATGAAATGGATGTCCCACCGCCGGGGCAGGTTGACCATGTCAGCATCGACATTATCAGCGGCGATGGTCATTTCTGGGCAGTCGGTCAGCAAATTGGTCAATAAGATTTGTTTGGGCAATAAGGGCAAAAATGGCAGGAACAGCGATGCCCCAGCCATACTGAACATATTGCCAAAATTGGCGCTGGTCGCCATAAACACATATTTTAAGGTGTTGGCAAAAGTGACGCGGCCTTCTTTGACACCGTTTACTATCACATCCAAGTTTTTTTCCAACAGGACGATTTCGGCGGTTTCCTTGGCGACATCAGCCGCGCTATCGACACAAATGCCGACATCGGCAGCATGTAAGGCCGCCACATCATTGATACCATCACCCAAATAGCCGACCACAAACCCTGCTTTTTTTAACGCGAGGATCAGCCGTTCTTTCTGGTTGGGTTCGATTTCGGCAAAAATAGTGACCTTACTGACTTGGTGTATCAAGGCGCTTTCGCTCATATTGGCAATGTCTGGGCCGGTAAGTAGTGTCAAATCGGCTAAACCCAATTGTTTGCCGACGCTTTCAGCGACCAGGCGGTTGTCCCCCGTGATGATTTTAAGGGCGACACCCAACTGCTTGAGTTGTTCTATGGTTTGTACACAATTGGCTTTAGGCGGGTCGAATAAGGTCAGAAAGCCCAAAAACCGTAAGCCTTGCTCATCTTCCTTAAGCAGTTTGTTTTGCCCCTCCCATGGCTTATAAGCCACGCCCAAAGTCCGATAACCCTGTTTGCTAAAAGCCTCATAGGTTTGTTGAATGGCACTACGCGCTTCATCAATGGCCGTTAGTGAGCCATCACTGTTTTCAAGGTGTGAGCAGGCGGCCAGCACGTTGGTGAGGGCGCCTTTGGTGACCAAGAAGTTTTCACCCGCATCCGCAACCAAGATGCTCAAGCGTTTACGGTAATAGTCGTAAGGGATTTCCGCCAGCTTACGGCAGGTTTGGGTATCGAAAGTGCGGAAATTTCGGATGGCCTCATCGATAGGGTTGGTAAAGCCAGTCTCATAAAATGAATTAAGGTAGGCATAACGCAGCACTTTGTCGCTGGTTTTACCCGCCATATCCAAAGCATCCTTCAATTGGACAACGCCTTCGGTGAGTGTGCCTGTTTTATCAGAACACAAGACATTCATACTGCCAAAGTTTTCGATGGCTGCCAGTTGTTTGACGATGACTTGGTTTTTAGCCATACGTTTGGCGCCATGGGCCAGGTTAATACTGATCACTGCTGGCAGCAATTGCGGTGTCAGCCCTACGGCAAGTGCCAAGGCAAACAAGAATGAATCGATGATGGGTTTATGTAGATAGACGTTTACCGCAAAAATCATCAACACCAAAACTAAGGTGACTTCCATCAACAGATAGCCAAAGCGTCTGATGCCTTGTTCAAAATCGGTTTCAGGGGCTTTGAGTTTAAGCCTTTCAGACAGTTTGCCGAATTCGGTGTTTTGTCCGGTGGTGACCACCAACCCCGTTGCCACGCCACTTTGGACATGGGTGCCCATCCACAAGGCATTGTTGCGTTGGCTGAGCGGCGCATCGGCGGCAACAGTCCCCGCGATTTTTTCAACCGGATAACTTTCGCCAGTCAACATGGCCTCATCGATAAACAGATGGTCAGCGCTTATTACCAGGCAATCAGCGGGGATAATGTCACCCGCCTGCAACTTCAGCACATCGCCAGGAACTACGTCATAAACCGAAATTTCACAGGGGCTGTTGTCCCGGATGGCGGTGGCCTTAATCTGTACTAGGGCCAGTAGTTTTTCCACGGCATTGGCCGCGCCTTTTTCTTGCCAAAATCCAAGGATGCCGCTGACTAAGACGATGGTTAAAATAATCAGGGCATCGATAGGTTCATTTAGGAAGAAGGATAAACCCGTGGCAAACAGCAAAATTAGGATAATCGAGCTTTTAAACTGTGCCAAAAACAAGCGCAAATGGCCCGTTTTAGTTTTGCCGTTCAAACGGTTGCCCCCATATTGCTTAAGGCGCTTTGAGGCCTCTAAGCCACCCAAGCCTTGTGCCGTCGTTTGTAGTTGTTCCAACAGTTGGTCTAGGGCCATAGACCAAAAGGCCGGGGGGATTTTAGTGGCTGTAGGTGGTTTCGGCGTAGCCATGGGGTAATCCCGCTAATGTAAAATAGTGGTGCAAAAATATTTCAACAAATGTGGGGCAGCCTTAGCTGCGATTGTCGCGGCTAAAGCCGCTCCCACAGATGTAGATATTGTAAAGAAACTTATGGATACCGACTAAGGTTGCTGAGTAGCTGTTGTGGATGCATTAACCAGCAATGGACTGATTTTTGGGCTACCAACTTAAGGCGGGACAGTTTAAGGTTAAGCCGTTCGTGGTGAGCCCTTCGATACCTCAGGAGAGCCTTGTCGAACCATGAACGGCTTAACCGTCCAACCTTCGCAAATGTCCCGCTTTAAGTTGGTGGCCGATTTTTGTCATAATCCGTGCCGCTGTACCCTTGCCATGGGATAGCGCGGCAGCCAAGCAGTAACAACCAAGCCGTGGGGTTGGGCAATCGCTAAAGTCAAGTGGCCTTGCAGCGAGTTGACCCGTTCGCGGATACCCAACAGGCCTATGCCCGAATTGTCAGCAAAAGGCAGTTCGGTGGCGATGCCGTCATCTTCAACGGTCAAAATGGCCGCCGTTGCGTTCACCACCAAGCTAAGCTTCACGTTTCCCGCTGCCGAGTGTTTGGCAATATTGCCCAAGCATTCTTGGGCGGCCCGAAATAAGGTGACGATTATTGGTTCCGGCAGCGTTGAGCAATCACCTTCTAACTTGATTTGATACTGGGCGTAATTGACACTGCGTGACTGCCAGTCTGCCACCAAGTTTTTCAAACTGGCGGCCAGCCCCAGCTCATCAAGGTCGGCAGGCCGCAAACGCCCCAGTAGTTCGCGTATATTGCCCATCTTCTGTTGGCTAATATGGCTGATTTGCTGGGCTTCTTCGACAAATGAAATTGACGCGGCAATCGTGCTAATGTCCGCGAGACATTGGCCTAATTCGTCGTGTAGTTCTCGGGCCAAATGTCGACGCTCTTCCTCTTGGACAGCAATCAGCCTAACCGCCAGTATTTGGCGTTCGGCGAGCAACCGTTGCTGGCATGCCGCCAGTTGGTTGATGGCTTCAGCAGTATGCTGCCATTCTGGCAGCTCAAATGTTGGAAGGCGGTAAGCCAAGTCCCCTTTGGCCATGTGGGCCAGGCCAGCGACTATTAACTGGGCGGGCTGCAATGCACGGTTAATGCTGAAATAAACCAGTAAGCCAACAGCGATGATAGTCAGAACAGACACCCCCAATAAGTGGCAAAGTGTTTCCCATGCCTGACCGATTTCAGTGTTATCGTTGGGGGTGATGGTCAAAAAACCATAAGTCCGCCCTTTGAAACTAATGGGTCGTGATAGTTGTAAGTCGGACTTTAACAGGCTGCGGTAAAGCTTTCCGAAACCATCCGGCCAGTTTAGGGCCGGCAAGTTTGTGCCGTTGCAAAGGCGGCGGCTAGTGGCACCATCAACGGACACATAATGCACACAAAGGCCAGATACATTGCTGGTTTTTTGCCATAGGCCAAAATCTGGAAATTGTTTGGTGGCGAAGGAGCCGGCATGGATACGCACTAACTGCGAGTCCAATTGCCCGCCCAACGAGTCGGCAGTTGCCAAGCTTGCCTGCCAAGCTTGCCGGTTGCCGTGGTACAGCATATAAGCAGAGCTGGTCAAAAAGCACAAGAGCACGACAACTGTGATGCGGTACAGCAAATGCAATGATAGGTTCATAGCCTTGTTGGCCTTAGCGGCTGTGGGGTTAAGCTGCGGTGTTTACATTATAGGGGGCATAAAGCACATTGGATAGGCGTTAGTGACAATGCAGGCAACTATCTGCCTGCGACATCTTCAGTGGGCGCACTATAATGCACGCCAACCCAGCATAGTTATATCCACGGGGTTTTAATTTGATATGGCTGCCAAACTTCTTAAAAACTTCATGGGCTGGGAGTTTTTATGCACCAATATGTCATCATTTATTTTTAAAACCACACTTTTAATCAGGTCTGAGGTTGACGGAATGTGCGCCAATTTTTTGAGTTGCTCTATGTCATGGGCGACATTTTTGCCTTTTAACGACAATCTTTTTTGTGCTTTGCCTTTTGCCAAATCGCTCAATAAATATTTATCCATATCTTTGATGGGTAACTGCCCATTGGACAAAGCATGAAGATAATATTTAATGATGTTGTAGATGAAATTCGTATCGCCACCTAACTCCACACTTGCTAAACCCAATATATCCAGCATGTGTGCAGGTACCCTGACTTCCAAAGAAGTCCGTTGTTTTGCCAATTGTTGCTTAACCTTGGGTGTGGATTGGTAAGGCAAAACTGTAACCGTATCGCAGACATCGCATACACCCACCAGAACATCCTTCACCACACCGCTTTGGTCACTAAAAGGCACATCCCGCAATTGGTAAGTTACACCCACCAATACTTGGCAAGTATTACAGATTGCCTTTTCCTTATCGCCAACTTTTAAAATCTTCATATCATGCGTCATGTACACTAATGAAAACACTGTCAGGGTCAACAAAATACCATTTTATGACCAGTTACGACCTGAGTGCTTAGTTTTTACTATATGGACTTCTATACTGGCAGCACAATGATGTGGACTGCTTTGATGTTCGTTACCTTTAGCTTGACGTAGAATAGCGGCAAGCTCTTCCGCATCAAGCTCACCAGTAGCCAGAAGATTTTTTATATCAATGCCATTCCTGATTTCATGCTTGACATTTCCAGACTTGAGGCAAGCAATGACACGTTGTCGTGCATCCTTAAACCCCATTCCTATCACTCCTGAGAAAAGATGGTTGTAACGTTAAAGCTACACGCCCTTGTAACATGAGCACAGCTGTAGTGTACGAAACATATCGTACATCTGCAAGCGCTGTATTTTTAAACCCCGGTTCATAAAATACCTTTTGTTTAGATTTGCATAACACTTATGCAGCCTTCAAATGCAGGCAACTATCCTCCTACGACACCCTAAATAATTTGGCGGTAGGGTATTATTGGGGGTGTTGGTATAGGGTCTTGGCGTTGTACACCCTACCAATTATCTGGCTTACGCGTTAATTATTGGGCAGCGTATTTTGTGCTTACGGCTTGATTTCAATTTTAGTGCCTACATCCACTGCTTGCCAAACTTTTTCCATATTGTCATTCGATAGCGCTATACAGCCTTTCGTCCAATTGAAGAGCTGGACGATGAAAGCCGCCCAAGCAAAACCATTTTTTTGCCCATGGACCATAATGTCACCCCCAGGGTAAACACCGCTGATTTTTGCTTGCTCAATTTCTTTTGGGTTTGGATAAGAAATGTGTAGCGCTTTAAAGTAGGCAGAGTTTTCCTTTTTTGCGTCTATCAAGTAGACGCCTTCTGGTGTGCGGTTGTCCCCCGCTTTTATTTTCTGTCCAACTGGATTCCTGCCAAAGGTGACCGGATAAGCGGCGAAGACTTTGCCGTCTTTTAGCAAGTACAACAGTTTTTCAGATTTGCTAACGGTAATCTTATCTGCAGTCCCAGCATGGGATAGCACTGAAAAGGCAAGAAGAAATAGGGCAATGTTAATTTTCATGACTTTAACTAGGCGTGGTTCGGAAAGCAGACAACTAAACCCCCTTGCTCCTATTCTCCATACGCCGTAAAAACTCCGCCATCACCAGCCGATACAACTCATCCCCTAGGTATTTGTCTTCGATGCCGCTATCGATATTGGGGTTGTCGTTGACTTCTATCACATAGCCTTTGCCGTTTTTTTCCTTGACATCGACACCGTATAAACCATTGCCTATCGGCAGCGTGGCTTTCAATGCGGCATCCAACACCGCTTTGGGGACTTCAAAGGTGGGCAGGGTTTCAAAATCGCCGCTATCAACACGGCTGTTGTGGTGGCGGTAGATTTGCCAGTGGTTTTTAACCATATAATAACGGCAGGCATATAAGGCGCGGTTGTTGAATATGCCGATGCGCCAATCAAAATCGGTGTACAAAAACTCTTGCGCCAATAACAATGCCGATTGTTGGAATAATTCCTTAACTTTTAAATCGAGCTCCGCACGGTTATTGACCTTAACAATACCCCGGGAAAAAGAGCCATCAGGGATTTTGATCACCACCGGAAACCCCGCTTCCTGTTCCACCCTATCCAAATGTTCGGCATTGCCGTTGTGCAGCAACCAGGTTTTGGGGCTAGGCACTTTGTGAATGCGGAACAAGTCGGCCAAATAAACTTTATTGGCGCAGCGCAGCATGGAAGTGGGGTCGTCGATGACAATCAAACCTTCGGCTTCGGCTTTTTTGGCAAAGCGGTAAGTATGGTGGTCTATGCCGGTGGTTTCGCGGATAAACAGGCCATCAAACTCCGGCAGTCTGGCGTAGTGTTGGGGGCTGATGAGTTCAACTTCTATGCCGAGTTCGCGGCCGATTTTGATGAATTTTTTCAGTGCGCCGCGATTGCTGGGCGGCAGTTTTTCTTCGGTGTTGATCAATATCGCCAAGTCATAACGGGCGGCTTTGCGCGCCCGGCCTTTGCGCCAGACTTTTTTGCTGAATTTGTCCAAGGCTTCGGCAAACACGGTTTGCTGGGGGTCATCCAATTGCCGGTGCGAGATGGGTTTAAGGCCGTTGATTTCCCATTGTTGGCGAAAGTTTAAGCTGATTTCCAGCACCGGACACGAAAAGCGTTCAAACAACAAGCGGGCCAGTTCTTGAAAAGCCGGGTCGGCGGTGGTGCCAAAATAACTTAACAGCGTGAGCTCCTGGGCTTTGTTGGCGTGGCTTTTAAAGGCACGGGCCAAGGTGGGCGACAAGTCTTCAAGCTGGAGTTGGTAGAGCGCTTGTTTGCCCAAGTCGTTAATGACTTTGACCGACGGGATGACGTGGTGCCCCCGCGCTTCTGCCAAAAGGGAGCAATAATAGCCGTCAGACAAATAGCGGTAACTGCTGCACAGGTTGATGATGCGGACGCGTTGCTCGGATTCGGTTTGTTCGGTGGCCAGATAAGTTTCAAAAGTAATGACTTGGTCGCTAGGATAATAAGGGTTCCAGTCGGAAAGGTTGTCAACCACCAGTAGGGTGCGCGCCATAGATTAAGTGTTTGGGCTGATAAGTGAAGTATAATTCTGTTACCAGTGCGGCTTTTATACAAGCAGTTTCTTGACTGATTGCCTAATGCCCTAGCCTTAACCCAACACCTACGGTGACACGTATGCCCTCCTTGCTTTTTGCCCTAGCGCTAGATACGAGTTTATTCCCTGCCAATTACGCACAGGGCAGGCGGCGATGGTTGAACGCGCTTAGCGGTGATATGGGCTGGTGTTCGTTTCCGTGTGCGGGGGAAAGTCCCGAAGGCGAAGCGCTGTTTACTGATAGCGCTTGGCTAGGCGCTGCGGATGCGGCAAAAGTGGTGGTGTTGATTGCCGGTACCCATGGCGTTGAAGGTTTTGTCGGTTCGGCAATAGAAACCGATGCGCTGGCCTTGCTGGCTGCTGGCCATTTAAAACTGCCTGAAGATACGGCGGTGTTGTTGATACATGCGCTGACACCGTGGGGTTATGCGTGGTCGCGCCGTTGCGATGGCGATGGCGTGGATTTAAACCGCAATGTGGTCGATTTTGCTAAGCCTTTACCTGAAAATCCCGCTTATGAAAGTTTAAAGCCTGCGTTTATGTTGGCAGATAGCCACGCCCGCCAGCAAGCATTTGCTGAATTTGGCCAACTGCATGGGCGGGTGGCGTTGGAACAAGCGATTAGTGGCGGGCAATACACCGACCCTTTAGGGCCGTTTTTTGGCGGATTTGCCCCAGCGCACGGGCGGCGGGTTGTTGAAGACATCATCCAAAAATACAGCTTGGCGCAGCGGGATTTGGCGGTGATCGATTTGCATAGCGGGCTGGGTTCGTTTGGCTATGGCGAAATAATTTGTGACCATCAGCCGGACAGCCCTGCAACAGCCGTGGCGCGGCGATGGTATGGCGATTCTGTGACCTTGCCTTTTTTGGGCACGTCCAGTTCAGTACCTAAACAAGGCTTGCTGGATTATGCCTGGCATACGGTGATGAATGACCGCAGTTGTTATATCACTTTGGAGTTTGGCACGTATCCAACCGGGCAATTGTTTGAGGTCTTGCTGCAAGACCATCAACTCTGGGCGCAAACGGATAATGACGCGGCAAGGCTGGCGCATAGCCAATTGATGCGCCACCATTTTTGTCCCGAAGACCAAGCCTGGCGGGAAATGGTCTTGTTCCGTGGCAGGCAAGTGTTAGGTCAAGCATTGCGGGGGTTAGTGGTTTGAGTGCGATTATCCGCCAAGCCCTAAGCGCTGATCTGGACGGTTTGGTCGCCTTGGAAAACGCTTGTTTTAACTGCGACCGCTTAAGCCGCCGTAGCTTTAAACATTGGTTGGCCACCGATCATCGGGCCTTGTTGTTAGCCGAAATCGACCAGACTGTGGTCGGCTATATTTTGATCATTTACCATCCCGGCACACGCTTGGCGAGGATCTATTCCATCGCTGTGTCCCAGCACTATCGGGGGCAAGGCTTGGCCAAACAGCTGATGCTGGCTGGGGAACAGGCCGCCAATGACAGCGGCAGATTGTATCTGCGCCTGGAAGTGAGTGTGGATAATCAGCCCGCCATCAAGCTATATGAAAGTTTGGGTTTCCAAAAATTTGGCATATACCGCGATTATTACCAAGACCACAAAGACGCGCTACGCTACCAAAAGCGCATACGCCGTTATCAAGATACCTTGCAATACCGTTCCGTGCATTGGTTAAGGCAAACCACGCCGTTTACCTGCGGCCCGGCGGCGTTGATGATGGCGATGCACGGCATTAACCGCGCTTACCAGCCTTCCCGCGAAGAAGAGATTAATTTATGGCGGGAAGCCACAACCATCTATATGACATCAGGCCATGGTGGCTGCCATCCCATCGGCTTGGCGCTGGCGGCAAAGCGCCGTGGGTTTGGGGTTGAGGCATGGATTAACCAAACCTCAACCTTATTTATTGATGGCGTACGTAATGAAGAAAAAAAACAAGTGGTTGAATTGGTCGATACAAGCTTTAAACGCCAAGCAGCAGAACAAGACATCCCCCTGCATTACGCCAACATCACCCAAACCGAGCTGATTACGGCCTTTAAGGCGGGCGCGATACCGTTGATATTGATCAGCACTTTTTTGATGGATCGCAAAAAAGCCCCGCATTGGCTAGTGATGAGCGGCTTTGATGACGATTGTTTATACATGCACGACTCCGACCCCGACGACAAACGGCAAAGTGAGATCGATTGCCAGTTTATCCCCATCGCCCGCGAAGATTTTGACCGCATGTCCTGTTTTGGTAAAAACCGTTTGCGCACGGCGGTGATTTTGTGGCCGGGTGGGGGTGCGGCTTAGTGGGGTAGGTTGGGCACAAGCTTTTCGTGCCCAACATTTCAACGCTCGACCGTAGGGTGTATAAGCGCCAGAGACTGTGAAAGTATTATCCCTCCAAAACATGATATAATATAGCCAGTTGATAAATATAATATTATTTAGATAAGGTCACAATGTCACGCCGCTACAAAGCCGTATCAAACAGACACCAAGTTAGCCTATTGCCACCCTGCATAGAAGACTATGTACCAGAAACAAATCCGGTACGCGCCATAGATGCCTATGTGGACACCTTGAATTTGGCAAAACAAGGTTATCAACATACCGAGGGCGGGATTCTTGCCGGACAACCCGCCTATCCGCCCAAAGCCCTTCTAAAACTGTACCTTTATGGCTACCTCAATAAAGTCCGCAGCAGCCGCAGGCTGGAAAGCGAGGCCTACCGCAACCTCGAAGTC
Source organism: Methylococcales bacterium (assembly GCA_026399075.1). Classification (GTDB taxonomy): domain Bacteria; phylum Pseudomonadota; class Gammaproteobacteria; order Methylococcales; family Methylomonadaceae; genus Methylobacter_C. Next base: position 1,140 of record JAPLRR010000085.1, on the reverse strand, counting down.
ATCTGGTTGGTGGAGGGGCTTCGCCCCAGCTATAAAACCATTGCCGATTTCCGCAAAAACAACAGCGTGGCATTAACGTCCACCAACCGTGATTTTGTTTTGCTCTGCAAAGAATTACAGCTTTTTGGCGGTGAAATGCTGGGCATTGACGGCAGCTTTTTCAAGGCCGATGCCAGCAAAGACAGCATCCACACCGAAGACAAGCTGGACAAACAACTTCAGCAACTGGAACAAAAAATCAACGCCTATCAGGAACAGCTCGCCCGGCAAGATGAGGCCGACAACCAGGCGGGGCTTGGCAGCTTGGTTGAAGACCGGCAACTGGGCGCGAAAATCGCCGCCCTGAAAGACAAACAGGCCACCAAGAAAGCCTTGCAAAAACGCCTGCACGACAATGGCGGCAAACAACTGTCCACCGTAGACCCCGATGCCCGCCTGCTTAGCAAACGCGGCCAAACCATTGCGGGCTACAATGTACAGATTGCCGTTGATGCGAAACATAAGCTCATTGTCGCCGAAGCGGTGACCCAAGATGGCAATGACACCCAGCAGCTCGTGCCCATGCTTGATAAGGCCCGGGACATACTGGGGCCAACGGCCTTAACGGTATTGGCCGACAGCGGTTACTACGAGGGCAACCAAATCAAGCAATGCGAAGACCAGCACATCACCGCCTATGTCGCCATCCCCGACAAATCCAAAGGCATTAAGGCGCAAGGCCGCCATACCCGGGACAAATTCAACTTTAATGCGGAAACAGACGTTTATATTTGCCCACAGGGTATGCCGCTCACTCGCCATGGCACACCGCTCTGGATCAATAATAAAAGCTATACCCGCTACAAAAGCAAAGCCTCCGCCTGCAAACAATGTCCGGTGCGTAGCCAATGTTTAACCGACAAAGCCACTACCAAACAGCTTATGCGCTGGGAGCATGAGGACGTTGCCGAGCGTCACCAAGCCCGCATGCAAAACAGTAAAAGCATCATGCGCCAACGCGGGGCGCTAGTTGAACATCCTTTTGGCACGTTAAAGCGAAGGGCTGGATGGGATCATTTTTTGATGCGTGGGCTAGTGAAATCAAAAGGGGAGTTCAGCCTGATGGTGCTGGGTTACAACTTCACACGCGTACTGAATATA
>JAPLRR010000088.1 GCA_026399075.1 Methylococcales bacterium | reverse complement strand
CTATACAAGGTTCCGACAAAGGCTGGCTGGAAAACAGCGCATGCCTTGGTGTGAAGAACATCGGAAAGCCGTGTGCGTTAATAGCGCATGCACGGTTTGATGAGGGAGGGCAGGCGAGAGCCTGTTCTCTACTCTACCCGTTTTTGTTGGCGGTTGGTAAGGCAGCCGAGTCTCAAATTATTGCGTGGATTAATGCCAGCAGGGCTGGAATAGATAGCTTAACTGCATTACCAAGCGTTTCTAAAATAATCTACACATATAACTCTGTACCTAACAATAGTATTAATATGTCAGGATTACTTGCTACGGGTAAAATTACTGTAGCTGGTAAAGAATACGATTTAGATACAGGATCGTGGTCAAATGAAAAACATATACCAAATTATGAAGATCATCATCACCATGTTCACATTACATTAGACCCTAGTCAATTAAACTAACCTAAGCAAGTTTACCTCATGTATGAGCCGTGTGGTCGGGCACATGCTTTTCGTACCCGACATTGCGATGCTTCAATATGGCAACGGCTTTCGGATTTCTTTGCTGTTGTCCTATTATCGGACAACGCAATGTCGGGCAACGATAAAACTGTTCCTTGGCCTACAATCTACAAAGCGCCAATTGGCACTTTGCATCACTTCGTAATGTGAGGAGCTTGTTATGCCTACAATATCGATGTTTTATGGAATTATCATCCGCATGTACTTTGCGCCTGGCGAACATCCGCCGCCACATTTTCATGTTTACTATGCTGAATATACGGCTACGGTAGATATACGAATTTGTGAGTTGATTGAAGGAAATTTACCCAAAAACAACTCAAACTTGTCCTTGCTTGGGCTGAATTACATCAAGAAGAGCTTATGAACGACTGGAATTTAGTTATGAATGGCGAGGAGCCTTTTAAAATAAAACCATTGCAATGAAAGGAGATAGTATGTACCCATCTGTAATATCTGTTGTTCCACGAGATAATTATGAACTTGATGTTGCCTTCAATAACGGTGAAAGTGGCATATTAGATATGAAACCATATTTAGATTTTGGTATTTTTAATCGAATCAAAGATGGTATATCTTTTGAAAAAGTTTCTGTTGCTTTTGACACGATTGAATGGGAGTCGGGAGTTGACCTTGACCCTGAATTTGTTTACGAGAAATGCACAAAAAACTCGGCCTAACTCAAGAAAGCACGGGGTAAGTTCTTGCAATATCGCATACAGCCAAACCTAATGCTTAACCGAAGCACGGCTTTGATGCGGTTTTGTTTTTCAGTTTTCGTGAGCTTGCAGCCGCTTAATTGTGCTGTGGCCTATTTTAAGCCCAATACCTCAGTTTAAGCGATGTGCTGCCCGTTGGTGGGGTTTAACAGTGACAAGACTATGATGGCTGGCTAGCGTATGGTAACCCCCGGTGGTCGGGAAAAATCCAAGGCAAAAAAAATGGGCGGTGTCGTGACTACCGCCCAGAGCCTGAGGGTGCTGCTTAGGTGAACTGGTAAATCGGGACTGCTATAAAAAACTGTTTCTATGGCAGTCGGAAATGGGTTGGGATCAAGGCGCTGTAACTCCAATGGCATAACGGTTATACAACATGGCCAGCATATCGCATTCGTCGGGCGTTGGTTTGATCCAGCCGGGGATGCCTAAATCTGCCAGCACTTGCCGACCTTGGCTATCATTGGACATATCCAACAAGACGTTCGACAAGGCTGTGCCTAGGTCTTTACATTGCGGGGCCAGGCAAAACAAGTGGAAGGCAAAAGCTGTGTCACTTTGGTCTATTTGCCGTAAGTTTTTTCTGGTTAAGCTTGATAGGCCGTTAAACGTGTCGCTTAACACAAACAGGATATCCGCTGCGCCTTTTAGCAGCATTTGCAGGGATTTAATGTCGTTGCCTGAAAAAAGATAATCCATATTGGCCATAGCGGCCTCGTCTTGCTCCAATAAAAACCGGCCCAGTAAGTAGACAAAATTATCCGCTGCGGCGGTGACAATTTTACCGCCTTGAAATTGCGTCAAGTGCTGGCGGGGATCATCAGCCCGAACCAGCAGTGTAACTTCGTCCACTTGATCTAAAGGCCGCAACAGCGGCAAAAAATTATGCGACAACATTAAGCGCGTGGCTTCAAAGGGTTTGGTGAAGACAATATCCATGTCTTCGATTTTTTTGTCCTGATCAGCAATGGCGCCATGGATCAATTCCAAATGGATTTCCCGCCCCAAATGCCGCTGTAAATAAGTATTGAAAAAATACCAGCCATTCATTTGTTGGCTGCTTTGGGCGCTAACCCAAAGTTTAAGTTTGTCGCTGCTGACGGCTGCTACAGGGCTAGGTAATACGTCGATGGTTTTGGCAGGTGTTGGCGCTACAACGGGTTGCGGTTGTAGCGGAGTGTTATCTGCGGCGGGTGCATCTGCCAAAAAGCGGGTCAAGCCGGTCATTTTGAACAATACGCCGATCATGCGGTTAGCATCGGTGATGCGTAAGCTAATTTGCTGTTGTTGCCAGTGTTCAAACAGTTTCAGCAATTGCGCCAGCCCCATGGAGTTTACCCGCGTGACTTTTAGGAAATTCAATTCTACCGCACAGTTAGCTGGCAGCACATAAAGCGTTGCTAGCAAATCGACTGCATCGACATCAACGATACCCGCAAAATTAAAACGTTGCACTAAGGCTTCGGCTGAGGGCAGGGGGGTGATTTGCAGTGTGCTTGATTTTGCTGCTGGCGTAGCAGGCAAGGGGTCTATGGCAGGGATGTCTTGGGCTGGCGGTGTTTCCAGCATGAAACGGGTTAAGCCTGTCATCTTAAACAAGACGCTGACCATGCGGTTCAAGTGGACTATGCGTATTGTGATGGCTTGGTTTTGCCAATGCTCAAACAATTTTAACAATTGCGCCAAGCCCATGGAATTGACACGTTCCACTTGTTCAAAACTTAGTTCAACAGTGCAATTTGCTGGGAGCGCGTACAGCGGTTCAAGCAGCTGCCCGGCACGTACATCTATAATGCCAGCCAGGGCGATACGTTGGCTCATCAAAACTGGGGAGGGCTGGGGGTTGATGCGTAACGCAGGTGGTTCATCTGTCGCCATTAATGGCGCTGGTGTTGGGGGTGAAGGCTCCTGCTTAGCCTTGGCGGCATCTGCGGACAACAAATGGGCCAAGCCTGTTTTGTTGAACAGCAAACACACCATCTGGTTAGCCTGGGTAATGCGGATAGTGATACCTTGGTTTTGCCAGTGGTCAAAGAGCTTTAGTAACTGCGCCAAACCCATAGAGTTAATGCGCTCAACTTGGGCAAAATTTAATTCTGCCGTGGCTTTGGCTGGTAATTTATAAAGCGCATCCAAGGCTTTGGTGGCATGGACATCGACGGCACCGACCAGGACAAATTGGTGGGACAAGGTTTCTTTACACGGTTGGTAGGAAATGCGTAACATAGGATTAGTCATGGATAACGGCCTCGTATAATTCGCTGTGGTAAAGGAATTGGAAACCTTTATCCACTTCAGGATCAAATGGGTTTTTTAAGTCGATAAAAGCACACACTTGCGTTTGCCTGTTTGGGAAAACCCGCAACTGTAAATAATCAGACATACGCCATATCAAATAAAGCCCGCCACCACCCACGCCAGAATCCAGCCCCTTACCCAACACATGCCGTGACAATCGGCTGAGGAACACAGCAGGGGTTAAGGTTCCCCAGCTATCAGTCAACGATATGCCCAATAATCCATCCTGAAGGGAGACGTCCAAGCGTAATAGCTCATCCGCCTGTAACTGCCGCACCGTGCCTTTGGCATATAAAGGCTGGCCTTTACCATCGCGGGGTGCAGCGCAGAGGCCATTTTCAATTAATTCATCCAGCAAAAAAATGGCGGTATCCAAGCGCTCGGGATCAACTTGGGCTTGTTCTTGCAACCACCCGTCAACTTCATTGATGATAAAGGCCTTGTCGTCGCTATGGGTAAATTGAAACTCGCGCCGTTGCTCTGGCTTACGTAATAACATTGCCAAATCATTGGCGGTGTGTTGTTGATGTTGGTTGAGCAAGGTTTCCCAGCCTAGCTGTTGGCTAATGGGGTGGCCTTGCCATAATACGCGCCTAACCCCTTGCGTGGACAAGCGAGGAATTAATGTGGAAAAATTCTGTTCGGCCAAAAACACCACGGACTGGCGGGAGATGCGCGGGGAAATGCTGCCGGTGTGGCTGCGAAAATCGGCATCACTGATGTGGATTTCGTCAATCAGTTCAGAATGGATTTCATTAAGTTTAGGCGTATGGCCTACGCTGCCTGTTTTTTCAAAATACTCAACACAAAAAATGGTGACATCATCATAAAAAACAGACCGCCCCAAAAAAGCCGCCAGTGTTGATAACAATCGCTTGTTCAGCGTATCAATGCTACTTTCTCCATACTGTTGCAGCACCGCTTCCAGACGCTCATAACCAAAGCATTCACCGTCATTATTTTCTTCTTCTACAATGCTGTCGGTATACAGGAACAGTCGGTCACCCAAGTCGATTTCAGTGCTGTGCTGTTCGTATTCAGTTTGGGCATTTTTGCCTAAGGGCAGGCCGCCGACTTCCAGGCAATCCAATTGCCCTAACATGGGCCGATAAATATAGGCGAATTGATGTCCTGCATTGGCATAACGCAATTCGCCGGTGTGGGTGTCCAGACAGACGGCGAACATGGTCATCAATAAAGATTGGTGGGCGGTGTTAAAAATAATATTGCTAAGCCTGCCAAGAATTTTATGGGGTTCTTTTTCCTGTTCCGCTTCCAAGAAATTAACCCCGGCTTTGGCGGCACAGACGATAGTCCCGGCAGCAATGCCATGGCCGCTGACATCCCCAATTAATATGACCACCCAGCGGTTTTCAACCCGATAATAATCGTAGAAATCGCCCCCCACTTCGCTGGAGGTTATCATGGTCGATAAGCCCCTAACCCCAGGCAAATTAATGTCGGCTGGGCGTAGCAGGTTTTTTTGCAGGGCGGCGGCGTTAGCCACTTCGGTATTTAAGCGGGCGCTCAGTTGTTGCATAGTCCCTATCAAGTGGCTTTGGGATTGCGACATTTTCAACATCATGTCAGCCACTTTGACCACCCCGATAATGCCTTCAGAACCCATTACCGGCAGGGCCTCATGTTTGATGCTAGGATCTACGCTTAAAAAATCGATGATCACTTGGTCGATGGAATCGTCAGCCTTGGCAAGCAGCGGGGTGGCAAAAATGTCAGCATGGCCTACCAATAAAAAATCGAGGTTCTTACGGGCATAAAGCTCACGGGCAAAAGCGCGGGTCATAAAGTTTAAAAAGTTACGCCGGGAAATAATGCCAAAATACTGCTTGTTATGGTCTAAGACAGGCAAGGCGGATAATTCGGATTGGCTTTGGAATAATCCCAACACATCCAATATGGGTGAGTTAAGCGTGATGGAAGTGACCGAATGGGTCAAATCACGCACGCAGGGAACAACAAATGGGACGGTCAGGCTGGTTTGATTCTCAAGCATAAATGGCTGGAATGCGTTAGATGATGGCCGCGTTTCGGCTTTACTTTTTGCCATTATAGTGGGTCATCATGACAAGCCCATTACACAAGCTTCAGCTAAACTGCAACACCAAATTTCCAAAAAATCGGTGGCTTATTTTTTACAGGATGTAAGCTAGACCAGGGCTTAAAAAGTTTCTGCGAACTATCCGGCAATAGTGCGCTAAACTGATGGTCAAGAAAGACGCTGCTTAAAAAATTTATGACTGCACCCGAAACATCGGCGGATTTGCCACCCTCATTGACAGTGGATAAGTTGAACACTGGCCAGCAGTGCGCCACCTTGGCTGGCAATTGGAACCTACGGGGCGTGGTGCTAGCCCCCGGTTTACCGCAACAAATACGACAACTTGCCAACAACAAAACCCTGCACTGGGATCTGCGCCCGGTGGACGTGCTGGACAGCACGTCTGCCTTGTTAATTTGGCAAGCATGGGGTGGGAGGGTTCCGGATTTGCTACAGATAAACCCAGAACATCAATGTTTGTTTGACCGTTGGCAAGCACAAACCCTGCCCAGTGCCTTAGCTCCCAAATCGCTTACCAGTCAGTTGGTGTCTGCTTTCCGTCAGTTGCTGTTGGGGTTTTGGCTACAATTATTGGGGCTAGTGACTCTGTTAGGCCAATTGGTGCTGGATATGGGGTATTTGCTGGGTCACCCGCGTGCCATTCCCCAGGCCGAAATTTCCATCACGATTTATGACGCCGGTGTTAAGGCCTTAGGCATCACGGCGCTGGTTGGTTTTTTGATCGGCATCGTGCTGAGTTATTTGTCGGCATTGCAATTGAAAACCTTTGGCGCTGAAGTCTATATCATTGATATTTTGGGGCTGAGCATTATCCGTGAATTGGGGCCTTTGTTGGCGGCCATTTTGGTGGCAGGGCGCTCCGGGTCGGCGATGACGGCGCAAATTGGCATCATGCGTGTCACTGAGGAACTCGATGCCCTGTCAGCGATGGGCATTTCCCATTCTTTGCGCTTGATTTTGCCCAAAGTGGTTGCGCTGGTGTTGGTGATGCCGTTGTTAAGTGCGTGGACTAGTGCAGCCGCGTTGCTGGGCGGGATGTTTTCGGCGCAAACGACCTTGGACATCAGCTACCAGCAGTTTCTGAACAAATTGCCTGATGTTGTCCCCTTACTGAATGTGTTCATCGGTTTGGGTAAAAGTGCCGTGTTTGGCCTAATGATTGCGCTGATTGCCTGTCATTTTGGTTTTAGGATTAAGCCTAACACCGAAAGTCTGGGCAATGAGACCACCAATTCGGTGGTGGCTTCCATTACCGTAGTGATTATGATTGATGCGGTGTTTGCCATTTTGTTTATGGGCGTGGGTATGCCATGAATAAATCACCTGCGATACGGATGGAGCATATTTACACGCGTTTTGGCGAGAAAGTTGTCCATACCGATATTAACCTTAGCTTGGAGCAAGGTGAAATATTGGGGCTGGTCGGTGCCTCAGGTTGTGGCAAAACCACCTTGATGCGGGAGATGATAGGCTTGCAAACACCTAGCGCCGGGGAAGTCTTTGTCATGGGGCAACCGCTGACCCATATCAGCGCCGAACACAAGCAACGGCTACGGCATAATTGCGGGGTATTGTTCCAGAAAGGCGCATTGTTTAGTGTCCTGAGCATATTTGATAATATTGCCTTCCCGTTGCGGGAGTTGGGTTTTAAGGATGAAGAATTGATTAAACGTATCGTCTTTATGAAACTATCCATGGTCGGCTTGAGCGACCAAGACGCTTGGCTAAAACCCGCTGATTTGTCGGGTGGCATGATCAAACGGGTTGCTTTGGCACGGACTATGGTTTTGGAACCTGAGCTGTTATTTTTGGATGAGCCAACCTCCGGTTTAGACCCCATTTCTAGCGAGGATTTTGTCAGCCTATTATCCGGGCTGCATAGCGCACTTAACTTTACGGTGGTTATGGTGACCCATGATTTGGACATTCTTCGGGATTTATGCACAAAAGTGGCGGTGCTGGCGGACAATCAGTTGATAGCCTTTGGGACTTTGGCGCAAATCTTGGATTGCCAGCATCCTTTTATCGAAAAGTTTTTTTATAACAAACGCGCCCGGCGGGTCTTTCAGTTTTAAGGGGGTTAGGATGGGTAGGGATAAACATGCACTCTTGACCGGCCTGTTTTTGATTGTGTTCATTGCGGCAGTAACCGTAATTATCTATTGGCTAGGGCATTTTGAACGGGAGCGCAATTTATATGTGGTGACGACACGGGCTTCAGTTTCGGGGCTGAACCCTGAATCAACGGTTTTTTACCGGGGCATTGCCGTAGGCAAGGTGCTCAAGATCTTATTTGACCCCAATGATTCCGGCACTATTTTGGTTCCCATCGAAGTGGACAAAAACATCCAGTTTACCCAAGGGGTATTTGCAACCCTGCGCTTAAAAGGGGTGACTGGCCTGACCCAAATCCAATTGGAAGATTCTGGCAATATTCCCGCCATTTTGCGCCCGGGCGACAATCCCTTAAGCCGTATTCCCTTGCTGCCATCGATAACGGATAAATTGATGGCTTCCGGTGAAGAACTGTTACATAAGGCCGATCACTTGATGCAACGGCTAAGCGCATTGTTAAATGATGAGAACGCCAAAAATATCGGCGGCATTTTGGTCAACTTAAAAACCTTGACCGACAAGCTGGCCGGTCTGCAAAAAAGCGTTGATAAGGCTTTGGTGGGTATCCCCGCCTTAACCCAAGACACCCAAAAAACCTTGGCCCACATTAACCACTTGACCCAAGATTTACAGGCCTTAAGCCAAGAGGTGCAAAGCCTCAGTGTCAAGGCTGGCAAACTGGCCGATACCAGCACTGCCACAGGTGACCAATTGCTGCAAACAACCTTGCCAAAAATCAATAAAATGCTCACAGAATTACAAGCGGCCTCCCAACAAGTCAAACGGACGGCGGCAATGCTGGACAATAACCCCCAATCTTTGCTGTTAGGGCCAGACCTACAAGGCACTGGCCCTGGCGAGCCAGGTTTTAAGGAAGCGCCATGAAAATGCCGTTAATCCCTGTTTTAACGCTAATCCTACTGTTTTTATTAGGTGCTTGTAGCGTCAGCCATAGGCCATTGGCACTGCATGATTTTGGCCCAACCCCCGTTAAGGCGTCTAAGCCCTATACCCAGCCAAGCATTATCGTTAATGCACCCACTTGGCTATGGGATAACCGCATCCGTTACCGTTTGCTGTATTTGTCGCCCACCCATGTCGGTGTTTATAGCTTGGATTTGTGGGTGGCCCCAGCGCCCGAATTATTTGAGCAGCAGTTAATAGCCAGCGGAAAATTCCAGAATTATTCCCTGACCATTCGCTTACTGGATTTTGAGCAACAATTTTCCGCGCCCAATAAAGCCCGTGTGGTGATGCGCTGGTCAGTTGCAGCCTATTCTGAAAGCCCCCCCAAAAAACTGGCTAGCCACCTGTTTTATTTGGATCAAGCCACACCTACACCCGATGCAGCAGGAGCCGTCAAGGGATTTGCCCAATTAAGCCTGCAAGCAGCTGACACGATGGCCGTATGGTTGGCTGGGTTGCCAGACAACTGAGGGCAGGGGGCATAAACCCCGTTTAAATGGCTTTAGCTGCTTTAACTGGGTGGTGTACAATGCAACGCTTTAACCCAATTGGAACCGATAATGGAAGCTTACCCAGAAAGAACTTGTTCAATAGACCGTTTAGTGACCCATCCTAGGCTAGTGGCTGCAACCTTGGCCGGTAGTAAAACCCAGCAACGCCGTGATGGTGTTTATGGCTTTCCTGGAGAAACGTTTGAACTTGAAGGCAAATTGTTTGAAGTCACTAGCCTGAAGCGCGAGCGTTTAGGCGATATGACGGATGAACATGCCCAAGCGGAAGGTTATCCGAATCTTGAGATGTATAAAGATATTATTTTAAAAATGCACGCAGGTATGACATGGAATGTTGACAGCTTAGTGTGGGTCCATACCTTTGCAGCCAAAGCTTAAGGTTAGTATCGATGTATCGTGGTGGCTGTATTGGCCTAAGGGTTGATGCTAGCCGCCCCCCTTACGCAGTTGCGTCCCGCTTCCTTGCCTTCATAGAGCGCATTGTCGGCAAGTTTAAGGCTTTCGTCTATGGAATTGCCTTCATATTGGGCTAGGCCGAAAGTCATGGTCACCGAAACAGCTTTACCCTCCAAAACGAAATGTTTGTCCGCAATGGTTGCACGGATATGCTCGGCTACCCGGTGTGCCCCCTTAATATCTGTGTCGGGCAACAAGATCAAAAACTCTTCACCGCCCCAGCGCGCCAGCACATCGCCCTTGCGTAAGTTGGCTTTCATGGAGGCGGCGGCCTCGCTTAGCACCAAATCCCCGCAAAAGTGCCCGTAGGTGTCATTAATTTTTTTGAAGTGGTCAATATCAACAATAATAAAGGTGAAAGCTGAATCATTACGTAAAAACAGCGCCTTTTGCCGTTCCAGCACCTCCTGCATCCGGCGCCTATTTAATAAGCCAGTCAGGCTGTCGGTATGGGCAAGCAACTCCAAGTCGTGCTCCAATGCCAAAGAGGCCAGCCGAAAATAATAAGTAATAATGCCAATGGCAGCAAAGGCAACCATCGTATTGACATAATTGATCATTTTAAGAAAAGTGCCTGATATGGAGGGTGGCACCACATCAACTGTCAAAACATTCAGGGTGATGAAGGTCAAGCAGAGGCAAAAGGAGGTCAGGATGATCAATCTGCCGTTAAACTTGACATTAAATAAACTAAAAGGGATGGAGCCTATCAAATAATACTGGAAACCGGCATTCCAGCCCATTATCGGCACCACCAATACCGTATGGACAAACACTTCGCAAATCATCAAGCCAATGGCCCATTGGTGGTTGCCACTGTTATTGATCCGCCAGGCCAATACCCAAGCCAAAAAACTGAACAGGTTAATGAAGGCCAAGCGCTCTAGGTTTAGCAAATAAAATAACGGGATTAGCAAAAAATGGACGGCTATGCCTAAATAAGCAATCGTGTTGATAACAAGAAAGGTGCGGTAATCATGTTGCCGGACATTGTTTGCTTTTATTAAGGTTGGCACAAGGTTTGGTTTATGGTCAATGTGGATAAGATGTAGACGTGCGGGACGGGCTGTTGCTAAAAAGCATGGCAAATAACAATACTCCTCGTAGGCTTTGTTTGCAAATGTTAGTCACTGTCATTCGACCTGTATTTTTAACAAATCGGTGGCTGTAGCTGACAATAACAAGGACATAAAAGATTTGATCAGGAAATTCCAACAAAAAGATTGATTATTTATTCAGGTAGGTTATCATATACAGATTGCGGAGAGGTGGCTGAGCGGCCGAAAGCGGCGGTCTTGAAAACCGTTGAGGGTTGATCCCCTCCCAGGGTTCGAATCCCTGCTTCTCCGCCATTCTAAAATATAACCGATTGCTTTATAAGGGCAATCGGTTTTTTTATGCCTGCTCGCCCATATTGAGCGGCTGTCCACAGTAAACTTCTTACATTCCACCCATACAGGATTAGCCGGAAACAGGGCATGGATCCAGCTTTTTGGATTAAATCAGGTGGGTTATTTTTAGCAGCACACCGATAATCAGGGTGGTTTGCAGAAAGCCAGCGCCAACAATCCAGCGGGTTAAATCGGCTTTGCTTTCGTAAATGCGTTGCTTGGTTTCGGCAATCATGCGCCCTGTTTCGGCTCTCAATAGCTCTACTTCATGTTTTAGCGCTGTTTCCAGCTCTTTCATATTCCGCTTGGTCGCCACATCATCAAGATGGTAATCATGCCGCGCCTGTTCTAAGTTGCTATCTGTGAGCGTATCAAATGGGATTGCGTTCATGTTTTCAGCCTTTTTTTTGTCTTATTGGCTGTCATTGTACTACTTGGTTATTAACCGCCAACATTTTATTAATTGACACAATTTCACCGCCCAGCCTTGGGGTATTGCTGTACCGCAGCTTGGCTTTCTGTGCCTTAGCTTCCCTTGCAGGCCTCTGTTTGTCTGCAAGTGGGTCGATGCCTGCTTTTATAGCGTGCGCTCCTTTTAGCGTCCCAAATCAAGCTTTGAACCACTAATTGAGCCTAAATCGCTTATTGGCCTATTGATAGATAAGCGACCATGACTTGCCTAAGCTTGGTGTTATCCTCACTACAGGCTGACCCCATTTATTTTAAAAACCAAGCAAAGCTTTGCTATAGTTGTACGCAAACCAGAACTTGGAACCGGGAAAATAAACAGGACATACCATGCCACAAGCCGATGTTTTATTGATTACTGTAACCAAAACCGAAAGCCGCGCGGTTTTGCAGTGTTTTGAAACCCTATCAAATAGCAAAGCCAAACCCATACACATAGACAAGCGGGTTTATTTTGATTTGGGCGAAATTAACGGCGCGGCGGTGTATTTAACTCAATCGGCTATGGGGACGGCTGCTTTGGATGCGTCTTTGCAAGCGGTGACTAAAGGCATAGAAGCCTTACAACCGACTGCTGTCATCATGGTCGGTATTGCCTTTGGCATCAACGACGAAAAACAAGCGATAGGCGATGTCCTCATTGCCGAACAATTGCAACCTTATGAATCCCAACGTGTGGGCGACAAAATTATTCTCCGCGCTGACCGTCCACACAGCGCACCGTGGCTGTTGAATTTATGCCGTAGTGCAGAATTGATGTGGGGGGGTGCGACGCTACGTTTTGGCGTGGTGTTAAGCGGTGAAAAGTTGGTGGATAACAAAGCGTTTCGCGATCAACTTTTAGAACTAGCACCCGAAGCCATCGGCGGTGAAATGGAAGGCGCGGGGCTATATGCGGCTTGTCATGATAAAAAAATTGATTGGTTGTTGGTCAAAGCCGTGTGTGATTTTGCCGATGGCAACAAGGGCAAAGACAAAGACAAAAATCAACAACTCGCCGCTAACAATGCGGCGGATTTTGTGTTGCATTGTTTGCAATTTGTGACTATCGATTGGCAAGCCCTGCGCCAACAACACGCCAAACAAATCGCCACGGCTACCAATAACAGCACCGCCATTAACGCCCAAGCCGAAACCATCAACATATTTCATAACCACAGCGACCCCATCAAAACCAGCAGCAACATCCCGCACCAACAATATTTTTTTGGGCGTGACGACGAATTAAAAACCATTGCCGATGCCTTGTTGCCCACAACTCGCACTTGGGGCGTATTGATAGATGGTGAAGGCGGCATAGGCAAAACAGCGTTGGCGATACGCGCGGCAACGCTAGCCAGTAAGCAAACCTTTCCGCGTAAAGTGTTTGTTTCTGCCAAAGTGCGCGAATTGCAGCCAGATGGCGAACAGCCGCTAAAAGATTTTATGTTGCCTAATTTCATTGCGTTGATTAGTGCGATGGCACGGCATTTGGGCAATGAACGCATAGAGCAACTGCCCGAAAACCAACGCGCTGACAGCGTCAATCACAGCTTGACCGAGCAAGCGACTTTGCTGGTGATTGATAATTTAGAAACCTTTAACGAACCTGAGCAACGACGCTTATATCAATTTCTTGAGCGTTTGCCACTAAACGCCAAAGCCATCGTCACCAGTCGCCGCCGCACGGATATTGATGCGCGGATAATTCGGCTAGCCCGTTTGGATAAAACCGCCGCCTTAGCCTTATTGGCAGCACTGGCACAAAAAAACCGTTATTTAGCCGCCGCCACAGACGACGACAAAACCGCTTTGTATGAACAAACCCGCGGCAATCCGTTGTTATTGACGTGGACAGCCGCACAATTAGGGCGTAAAGGCGGACATTGCCAAACCATTGCACAGGCGTGTAGCTTTATCCAGCTAGCCCCTAAACATAACGACCCTTTGGCTTATATTTTTGCCGACTTACTCGATAACTTAAGGGATAACGAAAAAGCAGTGTTGATAGCCTTAAGTTATTTTACCCATCCTGCGCATCTTGCATGGTTGGCGGAATTGGGCAATCTCAATGAAAACGTCGCGTTGACGGCCTTAGAAGATTTAAACGACCGCGCTTTAGTGATTAGCGATGAAGCCGCCAACAGCTTTTATCTACCCCCTTACACCGCCGCATTTTTACGCCGCCATTGCCCCGATTTATTAACAGCCACCAGCAGCCGCTTAACCGATAAGGCGTATGCTTTGATTATGGAAAACGGTTATCAAAAGTATGAACGTTTTGCTGAATTAGAACAGCACTGGTCATTGATAGCTGCCAGCTTGCCTGAGTTTTTACACGATGAAAATCAGCGTTTACAAACCGTGTGTGATGCACTCGATAAGTTTTTGGAGTTTTCAGGGCGTTGGGATGTTTGGCTAACACTCAGTGAACAAGCCGAACCTAAAGCCCTTGCGGCACAGGATTTTTATAACGCAGGTTGGCGGGCATATCGGGCAGGTTGGGTTTATTACTTGCGTGGGCAATCAGAATCGGTATTAGCTTGTGCTGAACGCTGTGGGCAGCATTGGCAACAGGGTAAGGCGGGCAGTCGGGAAATGGCGACCACTATACGCTTACGCGGCTTAGGACATCAGTTGGCTAAACAGTACGCGTTAGCGATAGACGATTATCAACAAGCTTTAAACTTATATAAAAGTATAGAGGCTGAAAGTGTCGATGTTGCTATTGCATTGAATACTTTAGCAAGCGTGCAAAAAGGGCTAGGTGACAGCATGGCTGCCGAAGCCAATTACCGTGAAGCTTTACGCATTGCGACTAAAATCAAAGCTAGTTCAGGTGTGGCTACTTATACAAGCAATTTAGCCGGGCTGATGTTAGCGCGTGAAGATTGGCAACAAGCAGAAAGCTTAGCGCGTGATGCCTTGGCATTATCTGAGGCGGTAGGGCGTTTGGAATTGATTGCTTGGGATTGCAGGATACTCGCCCAAGCCCTAGCCCAACAAAATCGCCAAGACGAAGGTTTGCCTTATGCAGAACGCGCAGTGTATATTTTTAGCAAACTTGGACAAGCAGAAAAACTTGCTGAGGCACAACAAACATTACTCGCCTGTCGTTTGCCGTAGCGTTGTTGAATACCCACTGGGCTGCGGTATTTTATCGTTCCCATGCTCTGCGTGGGAATGCAGCACTAGACGCTCCAGCGTCTTCTAGGTCTGCTGACAGTGGCCTAATTGCCCTGCAACGCTGGATCGTTACGGGATGAATTCCCACACAGAGCGTGGGAACTATAGAGGACGGAGTACAACGGTTTTAGACCTTGTACTTTTTCTCGTTCCCAAGCTAGAGCTTGTGAACGAGACAACTGGGTCTTTTTAAAGCCCTCACAATTACCGAATCCAAAGATGAATATCCTAAACCAAATCCATGCGGATATTGATGCCCGCGTACAAACCATCAGTGACGAACATAAAGACTGGCTATGCCGTATGGGCTGTGATTCTTGCTGTCGGCGGCTTGCGGAAATCCCTAGGCTTACGGCGGCAGAATGGGCGCTGTTGCGGGAGGGTTTGGCTGCCTTACCGCCTGAGCAGCTTTTGGAGATTGGGCGGGGTATTGCCGCGCTGGCTGGGCAGGTATCACGCCCGGTGATTTGCCCGCTGTTAGATCAATCGCTAGGGGCTTGCAGGGTTTACGCCCATCGGCCTGTGGCTTGCCGCACTTACGGGTTTTATGTCCAGCGGGATAAGGGGCTTTATTGTAATGAGATAGAAGCGCGTGTGGCACAAGGCGATTGGGCGACGGTGGTGTGGGGCAACCATGATGCGGTTGATCGCCAGCTTAAGGCCTTGGGTGATAGCCGCGATTTGACGGAGTGGTTTGGGCTTTGGCAGGATGCGGCGGGTTGAAACTTAAGCGATTCGTTTTTGTCAATGTGTCTGCTTAGGGTAAACGCTGGACGTTTTTTTGCAGTGTCCATAGAGTGCTTCCAATCAGTTATAGGCAATAGCGTAGACCTGTGAGGTTTTATAAGCCTCGCAGGTCTTTATCTTGGTAGGAGTGCAAGGGTTCTAGGCTTTGTATTCGCGGTTTCATGGCTGACAGGACAAGGTCTAAAGCCCTTGCACTCCAGATTAATTGTGGGCAATGGGTTAATTTACTGCCTATATTGGCTGTTAGTGTCAAATTCGCCTGTTTGCCTTAAATCCTCATGCCAATCCGCAAAGATTGTTATAATAAACACAGTCACCTAACTGGGCTATCGACAGCAGCCCAGCTTTTCTATTGAATTTTCAGCGGCACAGGAGCATCTGGTTTTGACAAAAGTGCAGGATATTACAAGTCCGATGACGGCATCGGAAAAACGGGCCACCTGGTCTTTAGCCAGCATTTATGCGTTGCGGATGCTGGGCTTGTTTTTGATTATGCCGGTCTTGTCGTTGTTTGCCGAACAACTGGAAGGCTCAACCCCGTCATTGATCGGTTGGGCCATAGGCATTTATGGGCTTAGCCAAGCCATAGTCCAAATCCCCTTTGGCCTGATGTCAGATCGTTGGGGAAGGAAACGGCTGATAATTATTGGGTTGCTGCTGTTTTTTATTGGCAGTGTGGTGGCGGCGCTTTCGACCACGATTTATGGTGTCCTGCTAGGTCGCGCTATCCAAGGTTCTGGCGCTATCGCCGCACCTATCATGGCATTGGTCGCAGATTTGACCCAAGAAGTGCACCGCACCAAAGCGATGGCGTTAATTGGCCTTAGCATCGGCGTGTCGTTTGGGGTGGCCATTACTGCTGGCCCGGTTATCGCTGGACTAGTGGGAGTACATGGAATATTTTGGTTGATTGCCGGTTTGTCGTTGCTGGCGATTGGGGTTATCCGTTATGTGGTGCCGAATCCGCAACAATCTAAAAAACACCGCGATGCCGAGTTGGTTTCCGGTGACTTTTTTAAGATTTTAAAAAATCGCGAATTGTTAAGGTTGGACTACGGTATTTTTGTCCTCCATGCCATGCTGACCGCCAGTTTTGTGGTCGTGCCTTTGTTGATGCGCGATGCGGGTTTGTTGCCAGCCTTGCATTGGCAAGTTTATTTGCCTGTTTTTGTGGTTTCTATGGGCGCCATTATCCCGTTTATTATTTTGGCGGAAAAGAAACGCCAAATGAAACCGGTGTTTCTTGGCGCGATTTCCGCCTTGGTGTTGGCGGATTTGGGCCTGATGCAGTTCCATGGCAGCTTGGCGGGTATTATTGGTTTTCTCTGGTTGTTTTTTACCGGCTTTAATTTGTTGGAGGCCACTTTGCCGTCTTTGATTTCCAAGACCGCACCCGGTGATGTCAGGGGTACGGCGATGGGGGTTTATTCAACCTGCCAGTTTTTGGGGGCAGGCGTTGGCGGCGGGATAGGTGGCTGGTGTTACGGCGAATATGGCGCGGCTGGCGTGTTTTTGTTTTGTGCGGGCTTGGCTGCCAGCTGGCTGGTGTTGTCTTTTAGCATGAAGCCGCCGCGCTATTGGGCGAATTTGCTGATTTCTTTGGAACAACTGGGCGAACAAGATGCCAATAGTTTTGTTACTGATATGTTGAAAATTAATGGTGTGGAAGATGTCACCCTGCATTATGATGAGGCGGTGGTCTACCTTAAAGTGGACAACCAGCAACTGGATAAAAACCAGTTGCAAGGTTTGATTAGCCGCTATTTAACGGCATAGGTTTCTACAAAAAGCCCCTTCTCCCTTAGGGAGAAGGTTGGGATGAGGGGATTTAACTAATTGATTTGATACCCCTCACCCCAGCCCTCTCCCTCTTACACGTGTAGGTTTTTTCACTCCGCGCACCCAACCGCAGTAACCCAAGCCGCCTGATTGATTCCCGGTAAGCTAGGCCACGCCTCCGGTCGGCCAGGTTTGACAGGGAGCAGTTGATGGTTAAGCAAAGCCG
>JAPLRR010000089.1 GCA_026399075.1 Methylococcales bacterium | reverse complement strand
TTTAATCGTTGCAATATGTTGTTCAGATATATGGGTCATGCTCTAGGTTGCGATGTGTCAAATTGTGTTTGTAGCATATATCGATTTTGAACAGTATTGTTAAAAAATTAGTGTGGGGTATTTTTTGCGAGTTACCTAAGTTAAAAACCACCAGATGGTACAACCGATCTCAAAATAAAGACCGTTGAAACGACCATATTCAAAAATTTCTGTAACTCAGCAGATGGGGAATTGGCAACGTACAACACATCCTTATTATCAACAGGAAAACCCTGGGCCATAAAAAAACTGGCTGGGTCTTTAAGATCCACCTGATAAATGACCGGCACTTTGCCCTCTGGCGTCAGCTTCGGTGGTGAGGCCCATTTTAGTGCCTCCCTGTCTTCTAACCGGAAAATAAACACCGCCCGTGCATCAGCCCGTGCATCTTGTAAACCGCCTGCACGAGCTAAAGCCTGGGCCAAGGAAATACCTTGCGCCTCGAAGTTGATCTCTTCGTTCTTTCCTGTAGCACCTAAAACGGTGAAACTTAAAGGCTGGAACAGGGCGGTAATGACATCACCGGGCTGTAGCACAATATTCTGTTTCGGGTCACGGATAATGGTGTCCAACGCCAAGGCATGGACATTATCCCCCCGGGTCAGTTGCAGCGTCATTTTCCCAACTGGCTGGCGCACCCCGCCCGCCGCCGCCAAAGCGTCCAGCAGGCGCTCACCACGTGCGGTTAAAGGAACACGGGCGCTGGTTGTCACTTCGCCCACCACCGTGACATTAGCGGTGTTATTGCGGATCACCCGCACCAGAACTTGGGGTTGGTTAGCCTTATCTTTAAGACGCCGGGTAATTTCCGACTCAATTTGTTGCGGTGTCCAACCAGCAACGGGAACATGTCCGGCAAAAGGCATGTTAATCACACCATCACTGCTCACCATCTGTTCTGGAAATGCCGTTACCCGTGTAGTGGCCGGCGCCATCTTGGAGTCCGTGGATGAAGAGCCAAACAACATGGCCGGCGGCGCTTCCCACACCGACACCTCAATCACATCCCCGGCCCCAACCACATAACCCGCTTTGGATTTTTGCCCAAAAGCCTCAGAGAAAAGACGTTGTTTACGTTTGGCAAGCAGCCGTTGGGCTACCGCACCATTAACATCAACAAACTGGATACCATTCACATGCGGGGCCTCGCCAACTTCTTGCACCACCTCACGGCTAGGGCCGGAAGAGGCCATCCAATCGGGATAAGTGGCACACCCGGAAAGGGCCAGGCCAGATCCCAGCACCAACCCCAACAAAAATGCATGCCGCGAACAAGAAACCACCTTATTTACTTCCATAAAAAAACCTTAAATTGACTTCAGATTAGCAAGCCGCTGTTATTAACTGACCCGCCCGCGTTTAATTACGGGCCGCTTCGACATACACTACGGCAGTTTGCTTAACACATTCATCCCAATCATATCGTGATGCAAGCAACAGCCCATCCACTATAGCCTGACCCCTCCATTGTGCATCGGTCAACCCTATTTCTAACGCTGCACCCAGTGCTGCAATATCATCGGGGTTTACCATCATGGCAGCGCCAGCAGCCACCTCAGGCAAGCAAGAACGATCTGAGGTGATCACCGGAACACCCGAAGCCATAGCCTCTATGACAGGCAAACCAAAACCCTCATAAATTGACGGGTAGACGAATAATCTAGCCCCGGCATAAAGTGCGGGCAAGTCTATTTCAGGCACAAAACCCAAATAATGCAACCACCCCCCGCGTTTTCCACTATCAATTAGCTGGTGCAAACGTTCGCTAAGCCAGCCCTTACCCCCGACCAGCACCAATGGATAAGCTGACCGCAACCTTGCAGGCAACAAAAGATACGCTTCAAGCAGCGCATCAATTTTCTTACGTGGCTCAATGGTGGAAACACACAAAATATACGCACAGTATTGCAAACCGTATCGGCCTAAAATAGGCACCAGCTCCACTTCGGTTCGGGGGACAAATGCCCCGGATACACCGTTGTGTATAGCAGTAATTTTCCCGGCTGGCCAAGCCAGATAATCAATCACCTCTTGTCTGGTGGCCTCAGAAACAGTGATTATATGGGACGTTATATCCAAAGTCCGTTGAAATAATCTGTCAAACTCCCTCAAGCGCTCTATTGGATGAGTTTCGGGGAATTTAAACACTGACAAATCGTGAACTGTCACCACACCGTTTTGGGCATAGTCAGGTAAAAAATAATTGGGGCCATGGAACACCTCCCCCTTACAAGCCTGTTGCCAATACCAAGTTTTGAACCAGGATGGGAGTTTATACCGTGGCTTACGCGCATTAGGGTCGCCTTTGGACAAGGCAACTGGATCATCTATCCATTGCCCTGCCAAGTAATAACGCACTTGTTCAATATCCGGCACTTGACCCAGCCTGCTAACCAACTCCCAAGTATAACGGCCTATACCAGACAACGGGGGAATGAGAGCATCAACAGCAAGAATTAATTTCAAACGGTGCTCTCCAGCATCCATTTCAGCGTTTCCCGCAGCAAAATGCGGTCTTGGACACCAATAACCGCATCAAGCTTAGCTTTTGAACCTATCAAACGATGCACATCATTAGCCCGCACAAAAGCAGGGTTGATCCGGATTTCAGGATCATGGCCGGACATTTCACGCACCATTTGCAACACTTCCAACAGCGAATAACCGTCGCCGGAACAAACATTAAACACCTCACTGGCTTGGCCTGCCTCCAGTAAGTGGCGATAGCATTTTGCCACCGTGCGTACATCTGAAAAATCCCGTACCACGTCAATATTGCCCAACTCCAACACGGGAGCTCGACGTTTGAAGTGGTCAACAATTTTGGGCAGCAAAAAATTTAAGGATTGGCCGGCGCCAGTGTAGTTAAATGGACGCACCAATGTGATCGGCAATTGGTCAAACCATAACCGGGCCATATATTCCATTGCCAGTTTGCTGACTGCGTAATCATTGGTAGGTGCTGCCACCGTAGTTTCATCTATAGGCTCAACAGTGGCATTACCATAAATGTTTGCACTACTTGCCAACAGCACAGCCCGTGGCTGACATGTGGTTTTAGCCAACGCCTCCAACAAATTGCGCGTACCCACCACATTAGTGCGGTATATAGCCTCCGCATCGCCGTGGGCCACAAAAGCTATACCAGCCAAATGTACCACAAACTCAGGCTGGACTTTTGCAACTATATCAAAAAGCCCCTCACGATCCAGCAAATCACACGCATAAACACCATCTGATGCTTTGTGAGCCAAGCCTATCACCGTGTAGCCTGCTGTTTTCAGCTCATCTGCGACGTAACGGCCGGTAAACCCGTTAATCCCGGTAATCAGTGCAACTGCCATGGTTAGAAAGAAAACCCAGCTTTGTTTCTGGTAATATCCGCTTCCACCATCATTTTACACAATTCCTCAAGCGTGGTTTTTGGCTCCCATCCCAAATCATTTTTGGCTTTTTCTGGATTACCGATCAGCAGCTCAACTTCAGCTGGGCGGTAAAATTTGGGGTTGACCTGCACGACGGTTTTGCCAGTTTGGCTATCCTTGGCGACCTCATTTTCTGCAGTGCCCTCCCATACTAAATCAAAGCCCGCCGCCTTACCCGCCATGGTGACAAAATCACGCACAGTTTCGGTACGGTTGGTCGCCAACACGTAAGTGTCTGGCACATCGGCTTGCAACATACGCCACATGCCTTCCACATATTCTTTGGCAAAGCCCCAATCACGTTTGGCATCCATATTGCCCAATTCCAACACATCCAACTTGCCTAAGCTTATTTTGGCCATGCTGTCGGTAATTTTGCGGGTAACAAACTCGCGGCCGCGTAGTGGCGACTCATGATTGAACAAAATGCCGCTGCTGGCAAAGATATCGTAGCTCTCACGATAATTAACCGTCATCCAGTGGGCGTAAAGCTTAGCCACACCATAAGGGCTACGCGGATAAAACGGTGTGCTTTCAATTTGTGGGATAGCTTGGACTTTGCCAAACATCTCGGAAGTGCTGGCTTGATAGAAACGGATGGACGTGTCTACGATACGTATCGCTTCCAGCAAATGCAAAGGCCCAATCCCGGTAATTTGCGCTGTCGTTGCAGGTTGGTCAAACGACACGCCCACAAAACTCTGTGCAGCCAAATTATAAACTTCTGTTGCCCCTGTCGTCTGTAACAGGCGGATACTCGATCCCAGATCGGTCAAGTCATATTCAACCAAATGCAGCTTAGGGTGTTTATCAACCCCCAGCTCTTCAATACGCCAAAAATTGACTGAACTGGTGCGGCGATAAGTGCCATAAACAGTATACCCTTTGTTAAGCAGCAACTCAGCAAGATAGGCACCATCTTGACCAGTAATGCCAGTAATAACTGCGGTTTTATTCATGAGCGGATTTCCTGTAAATGAAATGTGTGGATGTGGATATTAAAATATTGTACTGAAATCTTCTGGGAAATGGCTATTGTCGCACACAGCCTAACAAGCATTATTATGACATTAATCGACTAAAAACTATAAATTGAATTCCCTATACGTTACCACTGACGAAATTCAGGCGGCTTTTGCATGAATTCTGCGGCCTGGGAAATCCAATCGTCAATTAAAAAATCCTCAGCATGATTGCCGAGTGAATTTATAATGCGACACTGTTATATTTTTGCCCAGAAGATAGTCTTACGTAAAAATCTGCGGGGGCGATACTTCGGACGATGTTGTAGCCCTGATTCATTAAGGAACGTGCAGAAAAAAGCTGGGCGACTGTAGGTGCGGATAAGCGAATTGCAAAAAGTTAGCATGTATTTCCACCTACCAGCTAACGGGAAATACGCCATAATAAAAGTTCTGGCATACGAAAGCGCGGGCATAACCGGCGTCCGAACGACAAGCCTTATTTCACGACCGCCTTTGCAGCGCCCTTGGTAAGATCAGCGGTTTTGCCAGACGGCACTTTACCTTCAATCCCGGTTGCTTTCTTGGCGGTATCCTTTGCTGCCTCAGCTGGCGAACAACGGCCGCCGACACCTACGGTCGCTTTCGCGGCCGCGCTTTTGGCCGCTTTAGAGGCAGTGCAATCGGGGTCGAGTACACCTGCTGAACTGAGCGGGACAGACAATATTGCGGCGAGAAATATTATTGTTTTTAGGATAGATTTTTTTGCGTTTGTTTTCATGCTTGATTCTCAATTGATGGTTTTGTGGTTGTTTTTTGATTATTTGGTTGGGTTTTTATTAATCCATTGAATTAGCGCACAACTTCTTCTTGAATAAGCTGACTGGCGACTCTTTTTCTCCAACGGACATAAGGGATGCTCACGAGTGCTGAAGCGAACAGAAAAGCGGCGGGGATCGCCATATCCAGAATAAATCTTCGCGGGTAGCGCTAAGACCCGTAGCAAAAGCCAGTGCAGTGATAGCAAGCTTTATCGTTAATAACAGTAACATTATGACCTCTCAAGATTTTGAAAAATAAACCCGGCTAACGCTACCGCCCCAAGTGGCTATATCTATTTTCCTACTGGTTCGACATTCATGTGTAGTCGTTGTATCAGTTTCGGGGCCAGAAGAAGCTAGCTTAGCAATTTCAGAACTGATAAACCGCTTTTAACCAGAAATAATTACCGTCCAGCCTGCGTTTGACATCAAGCTCGGGCAACCATCTAAATTCCGTTACAAAAGTTTCCTTGCCAACCGGCAGGATGAAGGACAAAACCGGGCCGATGCCTACCGTGTGCCCCTTGAAGTTACCGAATTTAGCGCCCGTGCCGCTATCCCCGACCACCTGCTGCAAGTAGAAAGCTTCAGCGCCGACACCAATATAACCCGGCCCTGCTGGCAGAAGTTGTTGGATACTGCCATCGAGGTGTAGTGTCGAGCCACTGGTGTAGTTGGTGTCGTAGTTTTTTGTATTGGCAGTGATGCCTATGTGCAAAGCTGAGTTGAAGCCGATTTTTTCGTTGTTGTAAGCGGCTCCAATGGTGGGGTCGAAAGTCCAGTAGTTTAAACCCGTATTGGCCAGTTGCCCGACTTTATAACCGCCTGTAGGCGCATAAATCGGAAGGAGGGCATTGAACTGCCAAAACCCCGATTTCCATGCAAGCATGGCTGGAATCAGCGTCATGTCGCCGATTCCATCCGTGGTATCCCGGCGTCGTACCTTTCCGAACGGGGTGCTAATATTCGCCTCCGCACTGAGCCAAACGTAGGGAAGGTAAGTGCCGACACTGTAGTGTGCGCCCAACACAGTCTGCCCGAACGTATACAGACCTCCGAGCAGAGCGGCGTCGCTTTTTGCATTCAGCCCGGCAGTGATGTCCCCAGCTAGCGGGATGCTCTTGGTAACCGAGGCGCTCCCTTGGTAATGTAAATAGATAGGTTCGACGACCCAGCCCGGTTTCGTTGGCGCAAGATCGATCAGTGTTGCAATAACGCCCGGCAGGTAGTGCCCCGTACCGCCTTCTGTAGCAAGCGCCGCGGGCGGATAGGCGAAACTAAGCGCCAGTGCCGCACTGCGGATAAACGTTACAGCGCCGAAAGACGCCATAAGAAAAGAATAATGGGCTGGTTTAGGTGCTTGTATCATAATGATCAACCAATCTAATCCGCATGCTGGATTTTGAGGATCTGCGACTGGATGCCTTCAAGGGTTTTGCCCATTTGGGCGCTCAAACCGACCTGACGGACAGGAAATGCCTTGAAGGTCGCGATGTGCTGCATGGCAATGCCCAGTATCGGTGTCAGAACCCAGCCCTTGTGTTCCGCGTACTGCCGGTTCACGTCACCCCACTGCCGCTCGAACGGGTCCATCAGCAGATTGGTGATCACTGGTCGTCCGAGGTTTTCCAAGGGATCGTCCCAATGCCCATCCATCTTTGCCGAGAAGGTGACCTTAAACTGCTTGTAGCGGATGGCGGTCAGCACGGTTTCGTCGTAGTAAAAAACGAAGTCGCGTGCAGACTCGTTACTCTTGCCGGTGAACAGCGCCGTCTGGTCAAAGCCGTCGAGGTGGAGTTTGTAGCTGCGGCCGCCGTAGCTTCCGCCCTTTTTCAGTTTTTCGACGACATCCGGTTCACCCGCCGCAGCGGCAAGCGTCGGCAGCAAGTCCGTCATGTCGACGATGTCACTGCTCACACGACCGGCAGGCGCACCTGGCCAGCGAACCAGAAACGGCACACGCACACCGCCCTCCCAAGTCGTGCCCTTATCGCCCCGAAACGGCGAAGTGCCACCTTCCGGCCACATATACTGGTAAGCGCCATTGTCGGTCGTGTAGATAACAATGGTGTTTTTGTCGAGGTTAGTCTGGGCGAGCTTATCCAATAACTGGCCGACATGGGCGTCGTGCTCTTTAAGTCCGTTGCCGTACACATCTTCTTTACCCGCGCGCGACTGCCCCTCGGCTTCCTTCTTCAGGTGGATGAACACGTGTTGGCGTGTCGCGTTGTGCCAAAGAAAGAACGGTTTGCCATCTTTCGCGCGGCGATCAAGAAAGTCCAGCGACTTCGCCGCAACCTCGTCATCGAAGGTTTTCATGCGTTCAACCGTCAACGGGCCTTCATCCTTGGTCGGGCCGTCGGCGGTGCCTGAGACTATGCCGCGCGGGTCAAATTTCTTACGGAAGTCGGGGTTGGTGGGCCGATCGGGATCTTCGAGATCCTCGTTGCCATTGAGGTGATACAGGTTGCCCCAGAATTCGTCGAAGCCATGGCGGTGCGGCAGATGAGCTTCCAGATCGCCGAGGTGGTTCTTGCCGAATTGTGCAGTGGTGTAGCCGCGCGACTTCAGAATCTCGGCGAGCGTGATGTCTTCCTTTTGCAAACCCGCAGGTGAGCCCGTCGTGCCGACAGTAGTCAACCCGGTGCGCACCGGCAACTGGCCGGTGATAAAGGAGGCTCGCCCGGCCGTGCAACTCGGCTGCGCATAGAAAGAACTTAACCGTAACCCTTCTTGGCCTATCCGATCAATATTGGGTGTCTTCACGCCCATGATATCGCTACCATAGGAGGAAATGTTCATCCAGCCGACATCATCGCCGAATATCACCAGAATATTCGGCTTGCTTTCTTGCGCCAGTACCGGGGATACACTGATCCAGGAGGCAATCAAGACTAATAATTGCAGTGACATCTTGAGTACTTTCATATTTTATTTTCCATTTGTGAAGGGTCATCTGTTGATTATCAAGCACAACAGCTTGATACGTTGCTACAATCCCGATACTAAATTAATTTTGCTTTGAAAACATCTGCCTGAAAAGTCAAAAGCCCGAAAGCCCATCAGTTTAAAAAGACGAATTGACGACGATATAATTAACTTGCGAGCCGGAATATTGCGTTTGATACCAGTTGCTGCTGCAATACCATTAACTGAAACCGTACTGCACGAAGGAGGAAGCGCGGCGGCTGTTATCATCAATCCGATTGCTATACCTGCAACGCCGACACCGATACCATCATCATGGTCATAATAGTAGCCGCCACCGTGAACATTCCCGTCTTTGACGAATCACCGCAGCTAAATAAATCCAAGGCGACTGTTGACGTAAGCAGCAGGTTTTGAAGGTCACTGCCCGGTAGCCGCGAACTGCCCCGCGATGTCTGTCTTAACTGTTAACGCACTTCCTTTAAATCGTTCAGTAATTTGACCACTAAAGACCCTCAGGACTTCCTTCGGAAAACCCAGCAAGTCTTCCTCAGTCAGTTGCATTTGGTCATGGTCATCGTATTCATGGAAGGTAATGTACATCATTTTTATGGCGCTTCGTGATTTATAATGTAGGGGTCTGAATATTTACCACTGAAAAATCATTTCACGGACTTGGGTAAGTTATTTCATGCACCTTCCTAAGCATGGCGTAAGGCTTTTTACCTTAAACCCAGAAGCAGAACTATAATCAGCAAGGTTAATTCCTGCTTGGGACGATGAAATATACTGCCTTGCTTCATTATCCAGTGTCAGGTTACGCTATTAAACCCGCCAACAAAATAAATAGTAGGAAAAACCAATGCGTCATAAAAATACTTTACCCGCAGTGTTTGCCAAACTTGTTTTGGCATTGGCTTTTACTTTCGGGTCGGCTCAGGCAAATGTGCTGGTCACCACGCCCAACGCCTATACCAATAGCGATGCGAATGGTGCACAGTCCGGTGCGTTTGTTAATACAGGCAGGACGTTCCAATATGTGTATGATGCTTCGCAGTTTGCAGGCCTAAACGGACTTGCCATCACTAGCATGGCCTTTAGGGCCAACGTTAACCAATCAGGTTCATACCCAGCACTCCCCATGACTTTTACGAATTATGACATCCAACTGAGCGATTCTATGTTTAGCCCCGGCAATCTCAGCACCACGTTTGCCAACAACATCGGCGCGAATGCTGTGACCGTGCGTAGCGGCGCGTTTACAGTGCCAGCAGGAAGCTTCACTGCTGGTGGCAACCCCAATGCATTTGGCTTTGTGATCCCCTTTTCCACCCCTTATCTCTACGATGGCAATGACTTGCTCATTACCCTTAGGCACACCGGACAAGGGGACGCAAATGCAAATTTTTTCTTGGATGCAATCTTTAACAACCTTTCGGCAGTAAGCGAAGGCATAGGTGCCACAAGCTATTCGGCCACCTCAATCCCAGGCAAATTATCGGGCCAAAGTGCAATTACCTCGGCGCCCATCATCCAGTTTAGCTTTGTCCCAGGACCATCGGGTTTGCCCTTATTGCTTGTCGGAGTAGCCGGCATGGTGATGTCGAAACGCATTAACCGGGCAAAATTGCTTGCTTAGTCTTCCCTATTAATCAAGAAGTACACTACCGGAATCACCAACAAGGAAAACAAAGTCGAGGCAAAAATCCCAAAGATAAAGCTCCAGGCCAACCCTGAAAATATGGGATCCAAGATAATCACAAATGCGCCGAACATGGCAGCCCCTGCGGTTAAAAATATGGGCCGCAGGCGGATGGCCCCGGCTTCTATCAGGGCTTCTGCCAGCGTCACATCGGCACGGGCGCGGATACGTTCGATAAAATCAATCAGGATAATTGAGTTGCGTACGACGATACCTGCCAGGGCAATCATGCCTATCATGGCGGTGGCGGTGAAATAAATCGGGTTGGGATAGCCTGCAACCGGTGTTGCCATAAATTGGTTAAGCAGCCAAAATCCTGGCATGATGCCGATGACGGTCAGCGGGATGGCGATCATCATTACCAGCGGAACAGTCAGCGATCCGGTTTGCCCGACCAATAACACATAGATCATCACCAAGGCGGCGGCAAAAGCCAAGCCTAGGTCACGAAACACATCAACGGTGATTTTCCATTCCCCCTCCCCTGCCAATTCGGCGCTAAAACCATCTGGCAAAGGCCGTTGGTCCAACACCTCGTTAAGGTCAAACACGGCTTCCACAGGACTGCGGCCTGCCATGCTGGCAACGACATAATTCACCCGCTGCAAATTTTTATGGTAAATGGGCTGGTCTTCGGTTTCCACGCTGGCCGTGCCGATTTCGCTAAGCGGTATTAATTCGCCTTGGCCTGTCCTTACCCGCAGCGCCAACAAATCCGCCACTGACGAACGCAAAGCCCTAGGCAATTGCAAGGTGATCTCTAAAGGCTGGCGCTCGCTGTCCAAATGCACAATGCCTGCCATTTTGCCTGCGGCGGCAATGCCCAATGTTTCCGCCACTTGGGCGACACTGACACCAGACAGGGCGGCTTTTTCACGGTTTAGCCTAAAATGTACTTTGTCATGGGGTGCTTCGGAATAGTCATCGACATCGACCACACCCTCGGTTTTCTCCATATCGGTACGTATGCGTTTGGACACTTCCACCAGTTTGGCGACACTTGCTTCTGGCGGGCCATAGACTTCAGCAACCAAATCGGAAAGCACAGGCGGGCCTGGCGGGATTTCCACGATCTTAAGGTTAGTGCCGTACTGTTTACTGATCTTTTCTATTTCCGGCCGGATGCGCAGGGCAATTTCGTGTGATTGTTGTTCGCGCTGGTCTTTAGCCAATAAATTAATCCGCACTTCGCCGACAAAAGCACCGCCACGCAAATAGTAATGGCGCACCATGCCATTAAAATCCATAGGCGCAGCAAGGCCGGTATAGGTTTGGTAATCAGTGACTTCGTTGACAGTCGCCAAATAACGCCCCACGGCCCTGGCGACCTCGTCGGTTTGTTCCAGCGTTGCACCGCGCGGCATATCGATAATCACTTGCAGTTCGTTTTTATTGTCAAATGGCAATAATTTGAGTGGCACAGCGCGGGTCACGGCCAACAGGGTCGAGCCGACAAACGCGATCAGCACAATCAGTAAGAATAATTTGGCACGGCCTGAGGTGGCCAACAAGGGCCCCAAGGCCGCGCGGTAAACCCGATAAATGACGGTTTGCTTCAGCTCTTCCGGCGGCTCGTCACTGTGTTGATGATAATCGGATTGCAGCAGCTTAAAACTGGCCCAAGGCGTGACAGTAAAGGCGACAATTAAGGACACAATCATCGCTATCGGCACGTTAAACGCCATCGGTGCCATATACGGCCCCATCATGCCCGTGATAAAAAACATCGGTAAAAATGACACAATCACCGTAAACGTCGCCAAAATGGTTGGCGGCCTCACCTCATCCACGGCAGTCAACAAAGCTTGTAGCGGTGATTCTTTACGCAGTTTATAGTGCCTGTGGATATTTTCGACATCGACTATCGGGTCATCAACCAATAAACCCAAGGCCAGTATCAAGGCAAATAAGGTCACGCGGTTTATCGTGTAGCCGGATAGATAATCCAGCAATAAGGTCAAGGCCAAGGTCATGGGCACGGCGATGGACACAATGAACGATTCCTTCATCCCTAGGGAAAACGCCAGCAACACCACAATAATCACGATGGCAAAGCTTAAATGTTTAACCAGTTCGTTGACTTTATGGTTGGCGGTTTCGCCATAATCCCGGCTGACTGTCATCAACACATCTTCGGGGATTAGAGTACCGTGCATTTTTTCGGCGGTGGCGAGCACCGCCTCTGCAACATTGACGGCATTGCTGCCCTTACGTTTGGCAACGGCTATGGTGACCATCTGCCGTTCTTGCCCGACTTGCGGCTGATTGCCCGTGGCCTTGCCTATTGTGGGCATGTCATTTACCGCTGGGCCAAAACCGATGCGGGTGTAATGGTTGACATCCGCCGGGCCGTCCTCAATACGCGCCACATCCCGCAAATAAATGGGCCGCCCTGCCACGCTCTTGATGACAGTTGCCGCCACCTCATCTGATGAGCCAAAATGCGGCCCCGCTTCCAACAGAATCTCACGGTTGTCACGTGCAAAACTGCCCACTTGCAAATTCACATTGGCATTGGCCAGTGCTTGGGTAATATCCAGCAAGGTCACGCCATGCGCAGCAAGCCGGGCGGGGTTGGCATAAATCGACACTTGCCGCTGCTCACCGCCGACCACCCAACTTTTGCCCACATCAGCCACACCGCGTAGGGAAATGATCAGCTCATCAGCGATACGCCGCAAAGCCATGGAATCGTAATTATCATTTTGTGCCGAAAGCGTCAGCATCACGATAGGCACGTTATCGATTTCAACGGGTGCGACTTTCCATTGCGTTACCCCAGGTGGAATCAGGCCCTGGTTGGACATTAACCGATCCCAGGTTTTAACCAAGCTGTCTTCAAAATCTTGGCCCACAAAATAGCGGACTGTCACCACCGCCGCACCTGGCCGGGAAATGGAATACACATATTCCACGCCTTCAATTTGTTTCAGCAACACCTCTAAGGGCGTAGCCACCAACTTTTCAACCTCTTCACTGGATGCGCCTGGATAGTCTATTAACACATCCATTACTGGCACAACGATCTGCGGGTCTTCTTCGCGCGGTGTCAGCACCAGCGCGGCCGCACCCGCCAATAAGGAGATGATCAAAAACAAGATGGACAACTGTGATGTGGTGAAGACCTCGACGATTTTGCTGGTCAATCCACGTTTTTTAGCAGGTTGCAGGCTATCCATCAGCGGGCCTGCTGGGGTTGGATAAGGACGGATTCGCCAGCATGTAGGCCGGAAATGACTTCCGTCTGTGTACCGAAGGTTTTGGCCGTCCTAATATGGCGCATTTGCGGCTTGCCTGCTGCAACCACAGTCACCACTTCAAGTTGGCCGATATGTTGCACGGCACTTGCAGGAATCAATAAAGCGGTGTGTTGGTCACAGGCTTGCTCCAACCAACCGAAATGCCCAGGCTGCAAGCCCTTGATGGCAGGCAAGGCAATTTTAATCAATTGGGTACGGGTTTGGGGGTCAATTTCGGGGCTGATTTCGTCAATATGCGCCGCCGTCGTCAAGGCCAAGGCATCGATGCGCACAGTCACCTCCATACCCACCTTATAACGTCCGGCACACGTGTTGGGTACATCCGCTTCCAGCCGTAAACCCTGCGGGGTTTGCAAGCTGACTACCGGTACGCCCGGCAAACCCATGTCGCCCGGCTCTTTAAGCCGTTTGACCACAACCCCATCAAACGGCGCAAGCAACAGCGTGTCCGCCAAATGGCTACGGATTTCACTCACCGCACTGCTGGCTTGGCTAACGCTGGCACTGGCTTCTTTTGCCCGGGCGGTCACTGCATCAAAATTTTCGCGGGTGGCGGCATCTTTGCTGTATAAACTGCGGATGCGGTTTTCGTCCGCCTTGGCACGGCTTGCTTGGGCATTAACGCCTGCCAGTGCGGCCAAGGCGGCATTCTCTTGCGCCCTGATGTCACGCTCGTCCAATCGGGCGATAATATCACCTTTGTTAACGCGGTCACCTGCATTCACCTTAATGTCTAAAATACGGGCTGTCATCCGGGGGGCAATATTGGCAACCGTCCTTGATTTTACCGTGCCCGGCCAAGTCAGCAAATCATCTACTTGCATCTGCTCAACCCGTGCGGTATCGCTTTCAGGGATTTTCGGGCCAGCCTGCGGCTCGCTGCTTCCAGGCGGCACTTTGCCGACAAAACTGCCTTGCATATACAGCAGCAATAAAATCAGCGCCAACACGGCGGCGCTTATACTGGCGATTTTTTTAATGGTTTGTGACATAAAATTCCTTTATTTCCAGTCGCCGATGGCTTTTTTTAAGGCCGCTTCTGCACTCAAGGCATCATAACGCGCGGCGATGGTATTGGATCGGGCCTTGTTTCTGGCAACTTCCGATTCTATATAACGGGTGACGGTAACGACTTCAGCCCGCCGCTCCTCGTTGACCAGCCGTAAGGCTTCGTCAGCGGATAAGATGGATGCTTCAGTAACGTGCAAACGTGCCAAGGCTTCTTGAAGTTTTAAAAAAGCGATTTTTACTTCCTGTTCAATCGCCAGCTTGGTTTTCCGCTCCAGTTCGCGGGCTTCTGCGGCTTTGCGTTCGGCGGCCTTCACTTTTTGCTGGGTATTAAACCCTGAGAACAATTCCACCTCAACGCTAACCCCCGCTGTGACATTATCCCGCTCACTGTTAAAACCCGGCGATTGGCTATTTTGGCCATAACTGACATAAGCATCGGCTTTTGGCAAATACGCGC
This sequence comes from Methylococcales bacterium, assembly GCA_026399075.1. Classification (GTDB taxonomy): domain Bacteria; phylum Pseudomonadota; class Gammaproteobacteria; order Methylococcales; family Methylomonadaceae; genus Methylobacter_C. The sequence goes on along the minus strand of JAPLRR010000089.1, from coordinate 120,302 downwards.
CCTGCTCGCTTTTTAAGTGCCGCAGGCTAATTTCCACTTGGTTGGCGGCGGCTTTGACTTCGGGACGCTGAACCATGGCCAATTCCAGCAAATCATTATAAGGTGCGGTCAATTTGGGGCTGGCCAACTGGGGTGCTGACGGGGTAATGGTAAACGTTTCAAAACTGGACAGCCCCAATAAATTGGCCAGACTGGCTTTAGCTAGCTCTATGCCATTGGCCGCCCGAATTTGCGCATCTTGGGCTTCGGCCAATTGCACATCCAAGGACAGCACATCCGACTTAAGCACTGTCCCGGCTTCGTACTGCAATTTTGTTTGCTGGAGTTCACTGCCGATTGCCGCCATCGAATCCTCTGCCACCTTTTGTGCTTCTATCGATGCCAAATAGGCATAATAACTGGCGGTAACAGCCTCAACCAAGGCATTGCGCACCGTTGAGCGCTCATACTCGGCGGCATCAATGCCCAGTTCCGCCGCTTTGCTGTTTTGATAATCCTGCCCTCCCCGAAACAACGACAATTTGCCAATAATTTCAGGCCGGAAGTTTTGCCGATAACCCGGATTGTTAATGTTGGCGATAGAATTGGCATCAAAATCCCGTTGTGCCACGATCATTGAAAACACTTGTGCCGGATTATTGGAATGGTCATAAGCCACCCTGGCGCTGAGTTGCGGATAAAACGCCGACTTTGCCACCCCTAATTGGGCTTGCGCCTGATTGATACGCTCCACCGCGATTTGTAAATCCGGGTTGTTGGCTAAGGCGTAATCGATGGCCTGATCTAAATTAAACGATTGGGCTGCGGCTGGCTTGGCGGCCACATTGCTTGCAGGTGGCGCAGCTTCAGCCATTGCCTGCCAAGGGACTAACATGACTAGGGGCAATAAGCTTAATGCCAGCCTGTAATTAATGGGTTTAAGCATAATCTTCATGGGCGTGTGTCAAGTTAAACTGTACGTAAGCATTTCCCCCGCTTTGCCGAAAACGGCTAACGGGTGATTCTATCCAATACCCCTAAAAGAACATAGGTATCTAAACAAGTCAGAAAACGTCTTCTCCCTTAGAAAGAAGATTAGGATGAGGGGGTTTAACTACTTGATTTTATCCCCTCACCCCAACCCTCTCCCTAGGGGAGAGGGAGTTATGTGCGGTGCTACTTGTTTTTATATTTATTAAAACTTGTGCAGATACTAATGCCTAAAAGAGGTGGAACAGTGGCTGGTTTTATGGCTGGATGGCTTTAACCGCTTATCCTGCCGCTGTTAAAGCCAAACTAACCACCAATTGCGGCTTTAACTAAAACCTTCAAAAAGCACAACCGGATTTTACGCCCAACTTTTTAAGCACAATCGCCATCGGGCAAAAACCCGTAAAAGCCGATTGCAATAAATTAGCCCCTACAAACGCCGTAAACCATAACCATAATTCAGAATGGAAATGCGCCAATAACAGGCTAAGCAAAATAAAACTGCCAGCCACTGCAAAAACGACTTTATCTATCGTCATCTCACTCCCCTTTTATGCGTACGACACCCAATAACTTAAGCATCAGTTTTTCATAATAAGGTTCGCTGATGCCTTTACGGATTTTACGCATGAAATATTTTTCAAAGCCGATTTTTGCCAAATGCACCCACTTGCCTTCCGCTGACCAGGTTGTGTTACGTGGCGGAATTTGCGGCATCGCCAAAAATGCCACGCCAGAATCACCAAAATCAGCCAGACATAAGGCATTCCAAGTCGCCACATGGGTTGGCTCCTTACCTGCCAATTCATCAGCGATATTGTGGGCAGTGGTGGTCACCATCGATTCGATCATATAACCCGTTTTTGGTGTACCTACCGGCAATGGGGTCTTATCAACAGGAGGAATGGCAATGCAAACGCCCACTGAATAGATGTTTTTAAAGGTTTTATTGCGTTGGTGCTCATCGACCAACACAAAACCACGCGGATTAACCAAGCCCTCAACACCAACATTACGCACGGCATCAACCCCAGTAAACGCAGGCAGCATCATCGAATGCTTAAAAGGCAGCTCGTGCTTTTTCTTGTCCACGCCGTCATCATCGACTTCAGTGACAAACATCATGCCGGGTTCAATTTTGTCCACTTTGGCATTGGTTATCCATTTGATGGACTTGTCACGCAAAGCACTCTCCAATAAGCCCTTGGTGTCACCGACACCACCCAAACCCAAATGCCCGATATACGGCTCAGCGGTAACGAAGGTCATGGGCACGCGGTCACGAATTTTGCGGTTACGCAATTCAGTTTCCAAGATCATCAAATATTCATAAGCCGGGCCATAACAAGAAGCACCTTGCACCGCACCGATGACTATCGGCCCTGGGTTTTCCATGAACTTGTCCCAATCTTGGGCAGCAACGGCAGCGTGGTCAACATGGCAAACCGAAGACGTATAACCATCCGGCCCCAAACCAGGAATTTCATCAAAAGCCAAACGTGGCCCAGTGGCTATAATTAGGAAATCATAAGCAACGGCTGAGCCGTCATCCAACTGCACTTGGTTATTGACGGGATCGATTTTTGTTGCCGCTTTTTGGATGAACTCGATGCCTTTCTTTTTCATCACTGGCGCCAGCTCAATTTTTAAATCTTCAGGTTTACGCCAGCCGGGTGGCACCCACGGGTTGGAAGGGACAAAATGAAACGTGGGTGAATCAGAAATCACAATCACCTCATGATTTTTGCCTACGGTTTCTTTCATTTCATAAGCCATCGGTACGCCGCCGATGCCAGCGCCTAAAATTACTATACGGGCCATATTTGTTTCCTCATTAGTGCTTTATTTTTATATTTTGACCATTGCCGCGGCATTCGCCCCCAGCACTCCCCCATTTAAAGTTAATCGATACCCACGCAAGGCAATAAAAAACCCAGCAATGATCAAACAATCAGACCGAAAAACTTAAAAATCAAATAAGCTTATTAGCATTTGTTAATATAAAATACCACACACCATCTTAGCATACAAGGCTAATTATTAAGGTAAATTCATACGAAACCTAAGGTTTTTTGATCCCCAACCCTATCGCCGTAGGCCTCCCAACCCTTCTGACATGGGCATCAACACCACGCAGTTGGGACATGCCAACGTAGACCGGGTAGCCAAAGTGCGCTCCCAAACTGCAAAAAACCTTTATGGATTAAGCCCTAAAATTTATAAGTATCGTATTTTTTAGGCTTAAGACATAAAATACCCTTCCAAAATCGGTTGGCTTTACGCATGAACACCCACTTTAACCCTCAGTGCAGAAACTGGGCGTTTACTGGCCAAACACCGTAATCCCTAAAAATAATAATATGAGGAAACACATGAACCTTGACAAGAAATTTACCGCACTACAACTGGCCATCATCAATGACCAAGCCGCCCTTTACACCTGTGCTTGCCCCGTCCATATCAGCTTGCAAATCGCCAACTTACGCCAATTGTTTGATTACCAGAACATGTGCATTGATAAAGAAACCAGCGCCGACAGCGGTGTAGAAATTCAAGTGCACAGACGGATTGCGGAGGTTACCCAACAAGCCCATCAATTGATGGAACAATGCTTGGATGAAATTTTGGACATGGAAGGTTGGGATAGGACAAAATTGGAAATGCCCACCAATAGCACCCGAAAACGCATCGAAAATTGAGTTGGGCGCAACCCCAGATCCTACGGATTATCGTCCTGGGGAGTAATTGATATATTATTTAAACGGTTAAGTTTTCAGTTTTTTAAACGCAGTACAAAAGGTGAAAACTTGCTACAACGGGTACTAGCTAAATCCAATCCTCAGGCGGAACGCCCCCATTAAACCGCTAAGGCTTACTTATTTTTACCAGGGTGGATACATCGGATAGGTGATCAGCCATCAACTGTTCGGGTTGCAGTGGGCATGGCTGACTTCATGCCAGAACCTTGCCTTATAACCAACCCACTTTTTTCAGGCGCAAAAACAGCACTAAACTGGCCAAGGACACACCGCCAACGACCAATGGGTAGCTGTACTCCCACTCCAATTCAGGCATGTGCCTAAAATTCATGCCATACCAACTAAACACCATGGTCGGTATGGCCAAAATCGCACCCCATCCCGCCAAGCGCTTAACGACTTCATTCTGCCTGACGGTCTCAAATGTCAGATGCACTTGCATGGCCGCGACCAACATTTCCCGCATGCCTTGAATCACTTGTTGGATGCGTTTGCTGTGGTCGGCCACATCCCGGAAATACACCCGCACCTCCTTGGGGACTATGCTGTTATGAAAGCGCATCAGCTCATTGCAAATGTCGATGACGGGATTAATGATGCCATCCAACAACAGTAATTCGCGTTTCAGTTCATATAGGCCCTCGATGGTTTGCCGACTAGGCTTATATTCGAAAATGGCCGATTCCAGCACGTCAAACCGTTCCTGTAAGCCGTCTATCACCGGAACGTAGTTGTCAACGATAAAATCCATGATCGAATACAGCGCAAATCCTGGGCCTTTAGACAGCTCATGCGGCATCGCTTCGCAACGCGAACGGACTTTGCTGTGATCCCGTGAATCACCATGCCTGATGGTCACCAAAAAACGCTCACCCATAAAAAAATGGGTTTCACCAAACGCTAGGCAATCACCTTCCAAATGGGCGGTGTGCAACACCATAAAGAGTGAGTCACCATATTCTTCAACTTTTGGCCGTTGATGGGCGGCCAAGGCATCTTCTATGGCCAAATCATGCAAGCCAAACTCCTCTTGAATTTTAGCCATCAGCTCCCTGCTGGCCTCCCGCAAACCCAACCAGACAAACGTGTGTTCAAGCTTAAGCACTTCGCTGATGTCTTCAATGGTCACGTCGCCGATGCTGACGCCTTTTTGGTAGGCCACACACTTCATGACCATAGTTTTATCGATAATGTCTGTCATCAAAGTCACCTAATTATTTGGCGGTAAAATTTTGTCTTCCCTGCCCAAGCACCACTGCCCAAAGATAAGCAATTTGCCAACAGCAAGCTATCAATCCCTTATAATAATCGCACTAGGATGTCTGGCCAATAGCGAAAAATGGCCGTTGTTTTTGTTGAGCCAGCCACGGACTTCGACTGTTTTCCCCAGATAAGTAGTAACATCGGGAAACAACGCCAGCCATTCACGTTCAATGCGCACGTCCAGCGCATCGGAAAGCTTCAAATAAATGGACTTTCGGGTAGGGTGGATATCAAGCACCTTACCTGTCAGGCGGGTCCATCCCTGATGTCCGGCCTCGCCCAACTGGCTTACCGGAATAACCGCATAGTCTGGCATCTGCCAAATGCCTAGTTTGGCTTGCCCCGCTTTTTTCTCGGCGGCCAGCAACTCATTGACATACAGCAGATTGGGCGGGTAAATGCTGCAAGCGGCCAAGCCTAGCGCCACTAAAGACAAATTGATATGCTCGTTTTTTTCAGTGAAAAGGTGCGCCAGAGTCCTTTTGTATTTATCTGTTTTTTCGACATCGGTTTCTAAACGGACCCGGGTGTTTTTTAGCTTATCCACCAACCACGCCTTGGCAAGTTCACCACCCGCATCCGATGGCTGCCCCCTATGCCCCACTTCTGGGGTATTGATGCCCAAAAAACGGATTTTACGGCCATCTTCCAACATCACCGTATCGCCATCGTAAACCGTCTTAACACGATAATAACTATAACCTGGGTTTATTTTGACGGTTTCAGCATTGGCATGGAATTGGTCGGAAAAATGCCCTTCCCCATTTGCATCATGCCAATGATAAATCTCAGCGCAGGCCCACAACGGCAAACATAAAAACAACAGCAACAGGCTAGGCCTGAATTTTCTAGCAGACAGGCAAACTTGACCACTCAGCAATGATTTTGGCATTAAATTTCCTAACAACAGGGGGAATAAACTCAGGGCTATAGTAGCCTGTTATATTTACAACTAATCATTATAAATGACCACGGCCAACAAAACATCGCACGGCAACATGCTTAAAGCCAGCTGCCATTAGCCGTTGCATCTGTGCGCGTTTGTTGTATTATGTTTGTAGTCACCGTAACTGGGTCAGGATGTTCATTTTCATGGCGGCAATGCCAAAGTCGGGGGGAGTTTGCACTGCCCCCTAAACACTACACGCTTTTTTCTAAAAACCAGAACTCATGAGCAGATCAAATTTCATTCGCCAATTGTTAATTTGCCTGGTGTTGGCCGTTGCTGTCCCCGGCTGTGCGGGAAGCAAACATTATGAAAGCACGGGTGAGTATTTTGATGACTCCGCCATCACCACCAAAGTTAAAGCTTCAATATTGGGTGATTCCAAGCTTAAGGTGTTTCAAATTAGTGTCAAGACCTTTAAAGGTATAGTCCAGCTTAGCGGTTTTGTTGATTCCCCTGAAGTCTCGAATCGGGCCACTGAGCTGGCTAGGAGGGTTCAAGGTGTCAAACAGGTCAACAACAGCCTTATTGTAAAATAGAGCTGGGGAGTATGTAATCCAAGTAGTTATACCCCCTCACCCCAACCTTCTCCCCAAGGGGAAGGCACTTTTTAGATTTAATGCTTAATCTTGCTTAGGGTAAATTAGCTCATCAGTGGCAAAGCCAAAACTTTTGGCCTGTTCGATTAACCCCGACAGGGTTTCCTTAGGCAGTTGCGGGGTTCTTGACAACAGCCAAAAATAGGATTTGTCAGGGCCTGCGACCATTGAATAGGAATAGGCTTTTTTGTCCAAGGCAATGACATTATAGCCGCCATAAAACGGCCCAAAAAATGACACTTTTAAAGCCCCCTTATCACTAGGCCCGTCAAAATAGGCCTTGCCTTCGGCTTGTTGCCATTTGCCTTCAGCAGGGTTCCAGCCTTTGTTCAACACCTTGACACCGCCATCTTCCCGCATAGAATAGGTGGCGGAAATCTTCTCCAAGCCCCGCTCAAAACGATGGTCCAAACGGGCTATCTCATACCATGTCCCCAAATAACGGTTGACCTCAAAGCCATCAACAGCGGTCAAACCTTTGGGGATACCGGTACACCCGGACAAAAAGAAGGCCAAGCCGATAACAAACAAATTTTTCATAGTAACTCCTAGGGAAGTGGGGGACTTGGGGTGATTTTAAAAAACAAATCCCCCCATTGCCCATCAACTTACCGTAATACCCCAGCCGGGCAAGTATAATTGTCCAATACTTGAACGTAATTGGCGCGTTCATAAGCGCTAGGGTCTATCGCATGTTGTTGGCTGACACTGCCTTTTAATTGGCTAACCGACTCGTATTCATGCGCATCCAACCATTGCCCCAACTCTGAGAGCATTGTTGCCAAATGCCCTACCCCTTGCTTTAGCAGTACACTGCAAACATGCACAACATCAGCGCCAGCCAATAAGGCTTTCAGGACATCAGGGGTTTGGTGGAATCCGCCTGTGACCGCCAAGGATAACTGGGTGCGGCCATACATCAAGGCTGTCCAGCGGATACGCAATAAAGCTTCCGAGGCAGTGGACAACTCCAATTTGGGCAGCACTTCCAAGGTTTCCAAATCAATGTCTGGCTGGTAAAAACGGTTGAACAAAGCGATGCCATCTGCCCCAGCCACCTCCAGCCGCTTGGCGAAATGGATGGGCGAACTGAATTGTGATGACAGCTTCATTGTGATGGGCAAACTAACGTGGGCTTTTAATTCCTTCAATATGTCCAGATAACGGTTTTCCACGTCATCGCTGGACTCGTCAGCATTGGCGGCAAGCTGGTAGATGTTAAGTTCCAAGGCATCTGCGCCGGCTTGTTGCAATTGCTTGCCGTGTTCCACCCAGCCGCCTAATGAAGTGCCATTTAAGCTGGCTATAACCGGAATCGACAAGGCCGATTTCAATTTTTGCACATGCTCCAAATACTGGTCCTGATACGTCAGGATAAAATCCGGCACGGGATGGAAAGAATCCGCCTCGCCGTGGCCTAAGGCTTGTTGATAAAAAAACCGCTCCATCTGTAAACTTTCAGATTCAATTTTTTCCTCAAACAGCGAATACATCACCACGGCTGATGCGCCCGCATCTTCCAAGCGTTTGGCAGTCGCCACATCTTTAGTCAATGGCGAAGCTGACGGCACTAAGGGGTTCGCCAATTTTAAGCCTAAGTAAGTTGTCGATAAATCAACCATGATCGTTCTCCTTAGCAGGGTCATTTTTTAATTGTGCTTTAACGGCTGAAACCGAGGTCGCCTCAGTCCATTCCAATTCAGACAATTGTTTATAGTAGCGGTAGCGGTTCCTGACATCTTGTTGGGCTTGTTCCAAAAAGGCTTCCGCCGCATCGGGATGGGTTTGCCACAACATACTGAAACGGGTTTCGGTTTTGACAAAATCGCGGTAAGGGATGGACGGTTCGGCTGAATCCAACTTCATCGGATTTTTGCCCGCTCTGGCCTTGCTAGGGTCAAACCGGAACAACGGCCAATGGCCACTTTTAACCGCCAGATTTTGTTGCCTATGATTATTGGACAAATCCACACCATGTGCGATACACGGCGCATAAGCAATAATAATCGATGGGCCGTCGTGGGCTTCTGCTTCCAAAAACGCATTCAGGGTTTGCACATCTTTACCCGCATACGCCACATGCGCCACATACACATTGCTGTAATCCATCGCCAACAAGGCCAAGTCTTTTTTCGCGGTGGCCTTGCCGCCCGCCGAAAATTTGGCGACCGCGCCTAAGGGTGTGGATTTTGAGGTTTGTCCGCCAGTATTGGAATACACTTCAGTGTCCAGCACCAAGATATTGACATTGCGGCCACTGGCCAAAACATGGTCTACGCCGCCAAAACCAATATCGTAAGCCCAACCGTCACCGCCGATAATCCAAACGCTTTTTTTGCATAAGCTGTCCGCCAACTGCAACAAAGGTTGTGCAAACTGTTCGGGCAGGGCCTGTAGTTTTTGCTTAAGGCTGGCAACGCGCTCACGCTGTTCGTAGATGCCTGCCTCATCAGACTGGTCTACCGTTAAAATGCCATCCACCAATTCATCGCCCAAAGACCCGCGCAAGGCCCCCACCAACTCTTGGGCATAGGCGTTTTGCCGATCTAAAGCAATGCGCATCCCCAAGCCAAATTCGGCGTTATCCTCAAACAAGGAATTGCTCCATGCCGGGCCTTTGCCATCGGCATTTTTAGTCCACGGCGTGGTTGGCAAATTACCGCCATAAATCGATGAACAACCCGTGGCATTGGCTACCACCATACGGTCACCAAATAATTGGGTGGCCAATTTGATGTAAGGAGTTTCGCCACAGCCCACACACGCTCCGGAAAACTCAAACAAAGGCTGCAAGACCATCGCGCCTTTTATGGTGTTAAGCTTTATTTGCCGCCTATCGTATTCCGGCAAGCTTAAAAAGTAATCCCAATTGCTGCGCTCAGTTTCGCGTAGCGGTGGTTGCGGCAGCATGTTCAAGGCTTTGCGGCTGGCATTTGATTTGTCGCGGATAGGACAGATGTCCACACACAAACTACAACCCGTGCAATCTTCCGGCGCTACCTGATAACTGATCGCCAAACCTTCTGGAAAATCTTTGCCCAGCATAGGCGCATGTTTGAATGTTTCCGGGCTATCGGCCACTGTTTCTACTGGGTAAATTTTGCTGCGGATGGCCGTATGCGGACACACCATCACGCATTTACCGCATTGGGTGCATAAATCAGTTTCCCAAACGGGGATTTCCAAGGCCAAGTTGCGTTTTTCAAACGCCGCCGTACCAGTCGGAAAAGTCCCGTCTATCGGCATGGCACTAACGGGCAAGGCATCGCCCCTACCGGCAATGATTTCACCCGTAACCCGTTTGACAAAATCCGGGGCCACATCAGAAATGGTCGATTTGATGTCAAAAACACTGCTGACTGCTGTAGGTACAGTGACCACATGCAAGCCTGCCAAGGTTTCATCAATGGCCTTAAAATTAAGCTCAACAATGCGCTGGCCTTTTTTGCCATAGGTTTTTTCAACCGCATGTTTAATCGCAGTAATCGCCACATCTTGCTGCAACACCCCAGAAATGGCGAAAAAACAGGTTTGCATGATAGTGTTGATACGCTTGCCCATGCCGCTTTTTTCCGCGACCGCATAGCCATCAATGACATAAAAGCGGATTTTTTTGGCTATCATCTGCCGCTGCATCGTAGCTGGCAACGATGCCCACACTTGCTCTGGCGATTCGGGTGTGTTCAATAAAAACACCGCATTTTCTGCGGCATTGGCGAGCATATCGTAGCGTTCCAGAAATATCGTTTGGTGGCAACCAATAAAATTGGCGTCGTTTTCCCCGATCAAATACGAAGAACGTATGGGATTAGGGCCAAAACGCAAATGGGACACTGTAATCGCCCCCGATTTTTTTGAATCATAAACAAAATAACCCTGGGCATATAACTCCGTCGCTTCACCGATAATCTTGATGGTGTTTTTATTGGCGCTAACCGTGCCATCACTGCCCAAGCCGTAAAACATGGCTTGGAAAGTATCCGCCAAGGCATCAGTGCGGTAATTGGCATCCCACTCCAAACTGGTGTGGCTGACATCATCATGGATGCCGATAGTGAATTGGTTCTTGGGTAGCGGCAGTTTTAAACCATCAAACACAGCCTTAATCATACCCGGCGTAAATTCTTTGGAAGACAATCCATAACGGCCACCAACCACCTTGGGCAAGACCGCAAATTTTGACGTGCCACTGATATAATCTTGCGCCAATGCGGTTAGCACATCTTTATATAAAGGCTCACCGTCTGCACCCGGTTCTTTGGTGCGATCCAGCACGGCAATTTTTTGGCAACTGGCAGGCAACGCCGCCAACAGGCTAGCGGCATCAAAAGGCCGGTACAAACGCACTTTAAGTAACCCCACCGCCTCACCTTGGCGATTAAGATAATCCAAAGTCTCTGCAACTGCTTCGGCCCCCGACCCCATCATCACAATGACCCGATCAGCCTGTTCTGAACCCACATACTCAAACAAACGATATGCGCGGCCTGTCAGCGTGGCAAATTTGTCCATCGCATTTTGGACAATGGCCGGCAATGCTTGATAAAAGTTGTTGACGGATTCCCGCGCCTGAAAATATACATCGGGATTTTGCGCCGTACCGCGCAAAACTGGCTGGTCTGGTGTTAAGGCACGGCTACGGTGGGCGCTAACCCACTCTTCGTTAATCATCGCCCGCAACACGGCATCATCAAGGGTTTTGATCTTAGCCACTTCATGCGACGTCCTAAAACCGTCAAAAAAGTGCATCAAGGGAATCCGTCCCTCTAAGGCTACGGCATGGGCAATCAGCGCAAAATCCATGACTTCCTGCGGTGAGTTGGAACATAACATCGCAAAGCCCGTCATCCGCGCCGACATCACATCGCTATGGTCGCCAAAAATGGACAAGCCTTGGCAAGCCAAAGAGCGGGCGGCGATATGGAACACGGTTGGGGTCAATTCGCCAGCAATTTTGTACATATTGGGCAGCATCAACAACAAGCCTTGCGACGCGGTGAATGTGGTCGCCATCGCCCCAGCCTGCAAAGCGCCATGGATGGCACCTGCGGCCCCCGCCTCGCTTTGCATTTCGGTGACTTGCGGCACCGTGCCCCATAAGTTGGGCTGTTTGCGTGACGACCATTCGTCCGCCCATTCACCCATATTCGATGACGGCGTTATGGGGTAAATGGCGATAACTTCATTTAGTTTATACGCCACCGTGGCGGCGGCTTGGTTTCCATCGATAGTCAATGTGTGCTGGTTTTGCATAGAACAGCCTTGTGATGAATAAAAGAAGGGGACTCTCCACAAACGGGACAGATAAGCTGCATTTTACGCTTAATCTTTGCGGCAAACATCACCCTTTTTTTTATGGGGAATAAGTGGGGTAAAATCCATGGAAAACCGCAACGATTAGCCATAATAAAATTTAGCCACCTAACCACTACAAAAATTAAGAATTATACTTGACTTAAAGCTCCAATGGTTTTACCGTCTAGCGCCAAGCCCATTCGTCAGCAAACACACTTGAGGATACTACTATGAAGCCATCAGCCTTACGCCATACAATATTCAAATGCTTGCCCATCCGCGCCATGCAAACTCTGGCCTTAGGGGCTTGCCTAGCCACGTTCAACGTGGCCTATGCCGCCGATACGGTCGCCTTAACCGAAACCCAAAAAGATGAAATCAAATGCGGGCCGGTACAAAAAGACCCTGACACGGGTGAAACCTATCAAGAATGCTACCAAAACACCACGGGTGCTTACTCGGCAACCATTAAACTGACCGAATCCACTTTTACCAACAATGAAAGCTTGTTTACCGACATTGATGCCGACTCCTTGATAGGCATTACTATCGGTGAATTTTCTTTTGCCGACGCACTCAGCGCTGCCAGCAAAAAGAAACTCACTGCCAGCACCGTTGAGGGCACTTGGTTGCAAACTCATGAAGTCTGTACCAAATACGATGCTGATGAAGAATGTGTAAAAACTAAACTGGTCACAGACACCACGTTCAAAATAAGCCGCGTCAAAAATAAAGGCGCAACCATTACCGTTACCGGAAAATCGGACAATGACGGCAATGGCCAAAAAATGTACACCAGCCTTTGCCTAGACAATGGCCCGGGTACCACGACGGATAATGCCGTGTTGAGTGTAGCGGGCGTAGATATTAACGTTGGCTTACAAATTAGCTGTACGCTTAAAGAAACCGTCGCTGACGAAGACGGCGCTAAAGGCGGGCCTTATGATTTAACCAATATGACCATCAAAGCGAAATTGGCCCCAACAGCTTGTAACATTTAAAACATTAGCAACGGTTTCCGGCTTGGCACAACCCTGCCGGAAACATCATCCCGCACGCTTGGACTGCTTTATCCCGGCCTAGCCAACCCCAACATCTCCAAAACCAATTGCGCCATATTATTAGAGCCGCCGCCCTGCCCTAACTGCGTTTTGACCAAGGTTAAGTCGTTGCGCATCCGGTCTGCATAAGCGCGGTCGGTCAAAATTTTCTTAATTTCTGCGGCCAAACTATCGCCCGTCGCCTCATCTTGGATAAGCTCTTTTATGATGCGTTTGCCCAAAACAATATTGGGCAAGCCGATAAACGGGGTTTTAACCAATCTTTTACCCAAAAAATACGTAAACGCCGCCAGTTTATAGGTAATCACCATAGGCACCAGCAACAAAGCGACTTCAAGGGTGACAGTGCCTGAGCTGGTCATCACTGCATCACAACTTTGGATGACATCATAAGGCTGGTTTTTTATAACCGTTATTTTCACTGGCGACTGGCTTAGATAGCCTGCCAATAAATCATCACTGATGGAATCGGCTTGCGGCAAAACCAACTGGATGTCCGGCATATCCGCCTGCAAAATGGCAGCGGCGGCCAGCATGACAGGCAATAAACGTTTGATTTCATTGCGGCGGCTGCCGGGCAACAAACCGACCACGGGTTTATCGGCAGCCAAGCCAAAATGCTCCCTGGCCGCCAGTTTCGTATAATGGGGATGGACTTTATCAACCGAAGGATGCCCCACATAGCGCACAGGCACTTGCTCGGCCTCATAGTAGGCGGTTTCAAACGGAAAAATTACCGCCATCATATCTATCGCCTGGCCATAGGTTTTTACCCGCCCTGCCCGCCACGCCCAAACTTGCGGGCTAACGTAAAACAACACTTTTATGCCTTGTTGTTTGGCAAAACGCGCCAGCTTTAAATTAAATTCCTTATAGTCAACACACACCAACAAATCCGGGCGTTCGGCCATTAACAGCCGTTTCATGAAAGCCAAAGCCCTACGGATTTCCCCATAATGTTTGATAACCTCAACCACGCCAATCACACCAATTTGGCCGGAGTCATAGCGGATGTCCACCCCAGCCTGCAACATTTTTGCCCCGCCCATGCCGATGCCTTCAATGTCCGGCTGGCGTTCCTTTAAAGCCAAAAACAAATTGGCGGCATGTTGGTCGCCGGAAGATTCGCCTGCACTAAACAGGACAGTTGGGGGGCGCGGAATGGACATTGGTGGCTTACCTTGTGCCTGACGGCTATGAGTTATAAACGCTTACCTAAAGCTGAATCCAGCCAGCTGGTGGCGACAACGGGCCTAACTACCCAAAAGTCTTGCCAACAAGCCCTCTCCAGCGGGAGAGGGTTGGGTGAGGGGAATCAAGCTGGAATAATACGTTAATTTCTGGGTTTAATGGAGGCCCTGAGTCACGCTAAGCAAGCAACACCCCACGAATCACCGCCACGATCTCGCGTATCGATGCGGCTTCCAAAAACGGGCATATCGGCAATGAAAAACATGTGGCGGCCACTGATTCGGTGACAGGTAAAGACAAGCCCGCGCATTCTTCCTTAAACACATTTTGCTGGTGCAAAGGCACGGGATAATAAACCGCGCAGGCAATTTGCCGTTCTTGCAAGGCTTTCATAATGTCGTCACGGCGGTCTGACAATAAAGTGTATTGATGGTAAACATGCTCGCCCAGCCCATCTTCGTAAGGGGTGACTAGCGGCAAATCAGCCATCAGTTCCGAATACAAATGCGCCACGCGGCGGCGGGCTTGGTTGTATTGGTCTATGCGCTTTAACTTAGCGCGTAAAATTACCGCCTGCATTTCATCCAAACGGCTGTTATAGCCGATCACATCATGGTAATACCGTACATCAGAACCGTGGTTACGCAATTGTTTGACTTTTGCCGCCGTCGCATCGTTGTTGGTGACCACCAAACCGCCATCGCCAAAAGCACCTAAATTTTTGCTGGGAAAAAAGCTATAACCCGCCGCATCACCCAATGAACCTGTTTGTTTGCCATTGATGGACGCACCAAAAGACTGGCAGCAATCTTCAATCAACTTAAGTTGGTATTGCGCGCACAACTGCATAATTTCTGCCATATCCGCCGGTTGGCCAAACAAATGCACCGGCATGATGGCTTTGGTCTTAGGCGTGATGGCGCGTTCTATGGCTTCAGGGGAAATATTAAAGGTTCTGGGGTCAATATCCACAAACACTGGGATTGCACCGACATATTTGATGGCTTCGGCGGTGGCAATAAAAGTAAACGCCGTGGTGATCACCTCATCGCCAGCGCCTATACCTTCGGCAATCAGGGCCAAATGCAGCGCATCAGTGCCAGAAGCCACGCCGATGGCGTGTTTAACGCCCAAATAGTCGGCAGTTTCACGTTCAAACGCCTGTACATTCGGGCCTAAGATAAACGAACAGTTATCTATGGTTTCCGCCAATCCGTGTTCCACTTCGGCTTTGATTTCGGCGTATTGGGCCTTAAGGTTTACCATGGGTATCATTATTATTGCCTGCTGTTAGGTTTGGGCGCTATGGATGGGCGCAAAAGGGTGGGAACGGGCGGAGTGGGGCTGCAAAATAGCCATTTTTATTCGCCCAATAACTCGGTGATTTGTATTGCGGTTGCCAAGGCCCGCCTGCCTGCTTCCCCAGAAACCAAAGGATTGGTGCCAGTTTGGATGCAGTTGATAAAATGTTCAATTTCCGCCAGCAAAGCATCGCCGCCTTCAAAAACTGACTCTTCGGTTAAAATTTCTGGGATGCCGGGGAACATTTCTTTGCTGCCGGTGCGGTATTTGGTCAACACCCGATTTTGAAAATCCACGGAAATATACGAGCTGGGCCTGAACAGCCGCATTTTGCGCTCCATTTTCATGCTAATCCGGCTGGCGGTCACATTCGCCACACAACCATTTTTAAACAACAAACGGGCATTGGCGATGTCTGTGCCCGAGGTCAACACTGCCGTGCCGCTGGCATCGATGCGTTCCACTTCGGAATCAACCAACGCCAAAATAATGTCGATGTCGTGTATCATCAAATCCAAGACCACACTGACATCATTAGCCCTAGGGTTAAACGGTGACAAGCGGTGGGATTCAATAAACAGCGGCTTTTCGTCTTTGTCCAAGCCCAGCACGGCGGGGTTAAAGCGCTCCAAATGCCCGACCTGCAAAATAAGCTGTTGGGCTTTGGCAATGGCGATCAGCTCATCGGCTTCGGCAACCGTCACGGTAATGGGCTTTTCAACCAGCACATGCACACCTGCTGACAGGAAATCTTTGGCAACTTGATGATGCAAGGTGGTGGGCACGACAATACTGACCGCATCGACTTCGCCCAGCAGCGCCTGGTAATCGGTCAACGCCCTAGCCCCCAGCTTATCAGCAACGGCTTTGGCGGCATCGGCGTTAATGTCAACCACCGCGACCAATTCACAATCGGGTAGCGCTGCATATTTTTCAGCATGGAATTTACCTAAATAGCCAGTGCCTATCACCGCGCATCTTAATTTTTTCATGGGCTTATCTAATTTTAGGGGTAGTGGCCGGCGATGGCCTAACAACGGTATTAACCGCGTTCATCGGCTAGCCAAGGAAATAACCGCCTATTGTAATCTATCGGGATTTATTCATAAACTTTCGCGGGTAGATTCGCTATCCTAAGCTGATGTTTATCGTTCCTGCGCTCCACTCGGAATGCCGCCGTGGATGCGCCAGCGTCTTCTTGGCCTATCAGCGTTTGTCCACGCATCCCTCACCGTTGCTGCGTTGCCGGATGATCTAACAGGTTCATACCCGAACATCAAAAGGTACGCACAGCTTACCTGGCTTGTATATAAACCGATGGGATAAAATGTAATGTGTAGGCCGGAATAAGTCGCTTTGAGCGAAAGTGAAAAGCGGCGTTTCCGGCACACCGAACTCCAGATGCGCCCAACTTAGAAGTTCATAACAAGTCTTGCTAGAAGGCTACTTAATGCCACTCATGCTAAAATTCACCCTGTATTGGTGGTTACACTAAGGTAATCCTGTTTTTACAAGGTCAATTGACATGATATGGTTGCAAAAAGAAATTAGGCTAAAAGCCCGCCCACGGGGGTTTCACCTGGTGACGGAAGAAATACTTCGTGAGTTACCGGAACTTGAAAAGTTGTCTGTGGGCATGTTGAATGTGTTTATCAAACACACATCGGCGGCTCTGACCATTAATGAGAATGCCGACCCAACGGTACGGCAAGACTTTGAAAGTTTTTTCAACCGGGCGGTTCCTGAGGATGAGCCTTACTATAAGCATAGGGATGAGGGCCCAGATGATCTTCCCAGCCACATAAAAGGCAGCATTCTTGGCTGTAGTTTGCTTATTCCGGTAACGGAAGGAAGGCTAAACGTGGGGATCTGGCAAGGCATTTATCTCTGTGAACACAGAAATCATGGTGGCAACCGCCAATTGGTGCTTACCGTATACGGTGAATAGCTGTTCTGTAACAGCTGTTTTGTGAAGGGACAAAAAGGATAGGTGGGGATTCAGGGACTCTAACACTAGACTTATTGCTCGGTTTACGCCATAGCCCTATGGCCGGAATAAGGCAGTTGGACCGGGAATGAAAACTGCTGTTTCCGGCATACCTAACTCCAGAGGAGCCCAACTAAAATCAACGGAAAAAACTCTGTAAGCCAATGATTCTTCTTTGCTGAAAGTAGAGTTTTTGCCTAATTTCGGAATATTTTCACAGCCTCACTTAACGGAATAACATCGGCTGTTCGTAAATCATCCAGCAAAGATGATTGAAGCCAATAAATACTCGGTTGGTATTTTTATAAACGTCAAATTGCGCCATTAAAAACTCCGCTGCCCATCACTAAAAACACCGGTGTCTTCCACCATTTGCTTATATGTCCCGATAGCGGCTTCATTTTCTCGCATCCAGAGTTCGCGTTGTTTGGCATTAATGGCTCCAATCAGAGCAGCTTCTATGGTAGCGGATAAATTAATTTTGAATTGTTTGGCTTGTAACAATAATTCGCTATTGATGCTGACATTAGTTGGTCTTTTTAAGGCTGGCGGATTCGATACCTGCTTCATGAGTTACCCACCCAGTGTTGATCTTATGGGTATTTTATGCGCATAAAGTATGCTAATCAAACCCTGTAAAGCACCAATTTTAAGCAATGCGTTCGGCCTTAGGCTTATTTGGCGCAATAAAAAACCCGCTAAGCTATACGGCTTGCGGGTTTATATTTCGCCCTAGGGGCTGGTGTTGGTACCGATGGCCGGATTTGAACCGGCACGACTTGCGTCACCACCCCCTCAAGATGGCGTGTCTACCAATTTCACCACATCGGCATAAATCTTAACAAGGCTAAAGGTAGCCTTGCTGTTGATTATTTAACAGTTTTTATTTCTTCTGCTTTGGGCACAACGGTGTCTTTTATTTCTGTGCCGTTAGCGGGTTGTGCAGGTGCGCTAGCTGCAGGGACAGCTGGAATTTCTTCCGCCTTGGCTGCTGGCGTGGTTTCAGCAGTTTTGGCACCATCAACTTCAGGTAAAGACGAAGTTTCTTTTGGCACTTCTGGCGAGCCCATTAAATCAAAGGTACTGCCTTTGTGCCCATTTATCACCGCCAAACCTAAGCTGGTTATAAAGAACAATGTTGCCAAGATTGCCGTCGCACGGGACAAAAATGATGCCGCACCTTGGGCACCAAAAACTGAACCTGCTGAGCCAGTGCCAAAAGCGGCACCTGCATCGGCGCCCTTGCCTTGCTGCATTAATATTAAGCCAATGATGCCTAAGCCCAAAAACACATGAATAACGATAATTACCTGATACATGAAAGTCTAAACTGCTCTAAATCGAATGATAAATCTTTAAAAAGGATTCCGCATCCAACGAAGCCCCACCTATTAAACCGCCATCAATATCCGGCATGGCAAACAAGCCTTTAGCATTTTCTGGCTTGGCGCTGCCGCCGTACAAAATTTGTATTTTGTCAGCAATAGCTTGATCTTTAGCCGCAATATACTGGCGAATATAGTAATGAACTTCTTGTGCTTGTTCATCACTGGCTGTTTTGCCAGTGCCTATCGCCCAAACGGGTTCGTAGGCTATCACAGAGGCACTTAAGGCCGCTATGCCGACCAGATCAATAACCGCATCCAGTTGTTCATTGATCACCGCAAAGGTTTGGTCTTGTTCGCGTTGTTCTAGGGTTTCACCCACACACAAAACGGGTATGATGCCTTGTGTTTGGGCTTCGCTAAAACGGGCCGCCACTGATTCGTTAGTGTCTCCGTAATAACTACGCCTTTCTGAATGGCCAACCAGCGCATAGCGGATGTCCAATTCTTTTAGCATAGACGCTGAAATTTCACCGGTATAAGCACCGGAAGCTTTGTCTGCCACATTCTGTGAGCCTAATGCCAATGCTGAACCTTTTACCAAGTCAGCCAAGAATGGCAGGTAAACATAAGGTGCACAAACCGCTATATCAGCATGGTCTGAGCCTAATCCGGCAATAATACCTTTGGCAAGCGACTCTGCACTCGCGCGAGTTCCATTCATTTTCCAATTTCCGACAACCAGAGACCGACGCATCAACATTACTCCCACATAGAATCAAACTGCTTATGATATAGGCTTATAGACCAGATTTCAAGCACCTATTGCTTTCTTGACATCTTCCGCCAATTCTTGCGCGTATTTGTTGACTAAATCGGCATGTTCACCTTCAACCATGACCCTGATTAATGGCTCGGTGCCGGATGCCCTAAGCAAGACCCGGCCTTGGTCGCCTAGTTTTTCTTCAATCGCGCGTACTGCTTTTTGCAAGGACTCATCGGTGTCAGGGTTCACTTTTCTGGCAGTTTTGACATTTATTAACACTTGCGGATATTTTTGCATCCCTGATTTTAAGTCGTACAAGCTCTTGCCGCTATCGTGCATGTGCGCCATCACTTGCAGGGCGGCGATGATGCCGTCGCCAGTGGTGGTTTTGTCCAGGCAAATAATATGTCCTGAATTTTCGCCGCCTAAAATGCCCTGGTGTTCACTCATCATTTCCAGCACATAGCGATCCCCCACTTTGGCCCTTAACAAATTGATGCCTAAACGTTTAAGCCCGTGTTCCATGCCGAGGTTCGTCATTAATGTGCCAACTACCGGGCCTGACATTTGCCCTGCCTCCAATTTGGATTTGGCAATTATGTAGATAAGCTCATCGCCATCCACGATTTCGCCTTTATGGTCAACCATAACCAACCGGTCACCATCACCATCTAAAGCAATGCCAAAATCAGCCTGGTGGGACAACACCGCCGCCACTAGATTCTTGGGGCTAGTGGCGCCATAGTTGTCATTGATGTTAATGCCATTGGGTTCAGCACCAATCACAATAACTTCCGCGCCCGCTTCGCTAAACACATGAGGGGCAATATGATAGGTCGCACCATGGGCGCAATCGACGACAATTTTCATGCCGCCAAAATCAATCCGGGTGGGAATGCTGGCTTTACAAAACTCAATATAGCGGCCTGCGGCATCGGCTATACGTTTTGCCTTGCCTAATTTTGACGACTCAACCGTCGTCATCGGCGAATCGATAAAGTGCTCTATCCTTTTTTCAATATCGTCAGGCAATTTAGTGCCTTGCACCGAAAAAAACTTAACACCGTTATCGTAATACGGGTTATGTGAGGCGCTAATGACGATACCGGCTTGCGCCCTTAGGGTACGCGTCAAATAGGCCACGCCAGGCGTTGGCATAGGCCCCAATAAATGAGTGTCAACGCCTGCGGCTGTTAGCCCCGCCTCCAAGGCAGACTCAAACATATAACCCGAAATGCGGGTATCTTTACCCACTAACACAAAGTCATGGCCAGCATTGGCAAACGCTTGACCTGCCGCCCAACCCAACTTTAACAAAAAATCCGCCGTGACTGGGGGTTCGCCTACTTTCCCTCTGATTCCATCTGTTCCAAAATATTTTCTTGTCATACGATAAAGCTCGCTAGCTGATAATTCAGCAATCTGTGGTTACCAGATTACCGTTATTAAAATCAAGGTAACTATTCAGCCCCTAAGGGAAAGTTTTATGGGATAAATCCCCACACTCCCTATTCTAGGGGGGAATAGTCACAAAATATAAGATCTCGGGCAAAACACCCTTTTTGCCCGCCCTGCACTGGCGCATAAAAAAAGGAGAAGCGCTTGCTTCTCCTTTAAGTTTAGTCCAAAAATGAATTTTTAGCCTTGTTCAGCAGTTTGACCTATAGTCTTTTCAGTTTTTTTGTCATCTTTGACTTCATCAACCTTAACATCACCACGGGGCGGCCTGTCATCCCAGCCTTGTGGATCCCTAACGGGTTTACGCGCCATCAAATCGTCAATTTGAAACTTATCGATGGTCTCATATTTCATTAACGCAGCTGCCATCGCATGTAATATGTCGATATTTTCTTTTAATAGCCGCTCTGCGCGTTCGTAGTTGCGGTCAATAAACGAGCGAATTTCCTCATCGATGGTATGTGAGGTTTCTTCGGCAACTGTTTTGTGTTGGGTAACAGAACGTCCTAGAAACACTTCGCCCTCTTCTTCACTATAGGACAATGGCCCCAACCGTTGGGACAAACCCCATTTGGTGACCATATTTCTGGCCAATTCGGTTGCCCGCTCAATGTCATTGGACGCACCTGTGCTGACTTGCTCCCAACCAAACACCACCTCTTCAGCAATACGCCCACCGTAAAGGCTGGAAATCATACTATCCAGCTTTTGTTTGCTGGCACTGTATTGGTCACGTTCCGGCAAGAACATGGTCACGCCCAAAGCACGGCCTCTAGGCATGATGCTGACCTTATAAACAGGGTCATGTTCAGGCACTAACTTACCGACAATAGCATGGCCTGCTTCGTGGTAGGCGGTCATTTTCTTTTCTTTTTCGTCCATGACCATGGTGTGCCGCTCAGCACCCATAATCAATTTGTCTTTGGCTTTTTCCAAATCCGCCATAGTAACGACGCGTTTGTTCATACGGGCAGCGAATAATGCCGCCTCGTTGATCAAATTGGCCAAGTCAGCACCTGAAAATCCAGGGGTGCCTTGGGCAATATATTTAGGCTCTACGTCATCGGCAATCGGCACTTTTTTCATGTGCACATTCAGGATTTGCTCACGCCCCCTGACATCGGGCAAGCCGACAGTCACTTGGCGGTCAAATCGGCCTGGCCGCAATAAGGCTTTGTCCAATACATCAGGACGGTTGGTTGCGGCTATGACGATAATGCCTTCATTGCCCTCAAAACCATCCATTTCAACCAGCAACTGGTTTAAAGTTTGTTCGCGCTCATCATTGCCACCGCCCAAACCAGCGCCACGCTGGCGACCTACCGCATCAATCTCATCAATGAAGATAATGCAAGGTGCGTGTTTTTTGGCTTGCTCAAACATGTCACGGACACGGGATGCACCCACTCCCACAAACATTTCCACAAAATCAGAACCTGAAATGGTAAAAAACGGCACTTTCGCTTCACCCGCGATGGCTCTTGCCAGCAAGGTTTTACCGGTGCCTGGCGGGCCTATCATTAATGCGCCCCTAGGAATTTTGCCGCCCAATTTTTGATATTTGGCAGGATCCCTTAAGAAATCGACCATTTCGACCACTTCTTCTTTAGCTTCATCGCAACCCGCGACATCAGCAAAAGTGACTTTGATTTGGTCCTCTTCCAGCATACGGGCTTTGCTTTTGCCAAAGCTCATGGCACCACGACCACCCGCACCGCCGCCTTGCATTTGGCGCATAAAGAAAACCCAAACTGCAATCAGCAATAACATCGGCCCAAAGGACACCAACAATTGCATCAACAAAGATGGTTGCTCAGGTGGCACGGCTTTAATGTCCACGCCATTTGCCAACAAATCATCGACCAAATGCGCGTCTGTAGGCGCATAAACCCTAAAGACCTGGCCGCCTTGCATCTTGCCTTTAACGATATGCTCGTCAATGACCACTTGCTGCACTTGCCCCGCCTTTACGGAATCAATGAATTGCGAATAGGACAATGATGAGTCTGCCCGTTCGCCTTGTGAGCCAAAATTATTAAACAGCGACATTAAGACCACCGCAATGATCACCCACAAGACTATATTTTTTATCATATCATTCACAAACACACCCTAGGCCCAAACGGCTCTCGGTTTAAAAAACTGGCTAATATATAATTATATCAGGAGTTGGCTTTTCTGGCGGACGTTATTTATCGTTAGGTCGCGCGGGATACGGGCTAATCGCCCCAAACCCATACCGATATGTGGGGACTACTTAACTTAATTTAAAGCCTTTGGCTAAAATATATACTTCATTGCTACGGGGCCTGGATGCTTTAGGTTTTCTAATGACCACTTTGGCAAAATGCTGCTGGACTTCGTGCAGGAATTCTTCAAAACCTTCACCATGAAATAATTTCACCAAAAAGCAGCCATCTTTGGCTAACACGGTTTTTGCCGTGTCTAGGGCCAATTCCCCCAAATAGATGGCACGCGGCATATCCGTCCCTTTATTGCCGCTCATATTAGGTGCCATATCCGACATCACCAAATTAACGGCTGCGCCCGCCAAAACAGCTTGCAGCTGCTCAAACACCTCGGCTTCACGAAAATCGCCTTGGATAAAATCAACACCTTCGAGCGCATCTATGGGCAAAATATCCAGCGCAACCAAAATATCTTTTTTGCCCAGCAGTTGGCGGGCAAATTGCGACCAACCGCCGGGTGCAGCACCTAAGTCGACGATAGTCATCCCCGGCTTGATAAGCTGGTCTTTTTCTTGGATTTCTTTTAATTTAAATACTGCACGCGAGCGATAACCTTGCGCTTGGGCCATTTTGACATATTCATCTTCAAAATGTTCCTGCATCCAACGGCTGCTGCTTTTACTTCGACCCATAATCTGTTGTATAGTGTAGTGTGAACTTTTAATTTAGGAATACTGAGTGAACCCTGCAGATAAGAAAAAACTTCGAGCCCAGGCTCATACTTTAAAGCCCGTGGTCATGATAGGGCAATCCGGCCTTACCCCCGCAGTGCTTGCAGAGATTGAACTGGCACTTAACAGCCACGAATTGATTAAAGTAAAAATACGCGCCGAACGTGAAGAGCGCAAGCTGATCACTGAAAAAATTCAAGCCGACACTGGGGCAGAACCTATCCAAAGCATTGGTCAAATCGCGGTCATTTACCGCTTGAATCCAGACAAGTAGGTTTGCTGTTAGGCGAAAGCGCCACTGACGGCTGCTTTCGCCTAACACCTTAGCGATTAGATATAACTAATCGAGATAATTTCATAGTCAACATTGCCACCCGGCGCCTTAACCGTCACCACATCTTCAACTTCCTTGCCTATCAAAGCACGGGCGATCGGTGAACCAATAGAAATGCGGCCTTCTTTGATGCTGGCTTCATCTTCGCCAACGATTTGATAAACGACGCGCTTTTCGTTGTCGATATCTTCTATTTCAACCGTTGCGCCAAACACCACTTTGCCATTGGCATCCACTTTGGTGATGTCAATAATTTGCGCATTCGACAACTTGCCTTCAATTTCCGAAATCCGGCCTTCTGCAAAACTTTGCTGCTCTTTAGCAGCGTGGTATTCGGCATTTTCTTTTAAATCACCATGTGCGCGGGCCGTGGCGATAGACGCAATAATACGCGGGCGCACAACGGATTTTAATTCTTCTAATTCTGCGCGTAATTTTTCTGCACCTTTAATGGTGAGGGGTACTTTAACCATTTTTATTTAACACTCCTAATGTTTTCAAGTTGGGGTAAACACTAACCCCAATAAGTTACTAAGTTGATTTATTAGGCAACTGCATATAATCACGCAGTGCCTGATTAATCATTTTTTGATAATGACGGCCACTGTTAGCTTTAAACCACGCTAAAATATCATCATCCAATTTAACATGGCTTTGGTGTGTTGCAGAATAAAACCGCCCAATACTTGCATTTTGCCAATCGGCTTGTTCAGGAATATCACTCGTATCAATGGCATCATCGGGCATAGAGGCAAGATGATTTAATTCTGCTGATTGTTTTTTAGTGAGCTTGTTCAAAACACACCTTTTCTTGTGTAGTTACACTTTTTACCTCAGTACATCCTATAAACGCAGCTGAACACGTTGTTATAACTTGTCAGCAAGCTTAAAAATCAAGCCAGCGATAATGGTTATTTGAAGCAAGCCAACACCGACCACCCAACGAACTAGTTCGGCTTTGTTTTCTGCAATTTTTAACTCCAGCTCTTTTAAATCCCGCTTGCTTGCTAAGTCGTCTAATTTTGCCAGTTCAATTTTTGTCACCGCAATTAATTTCTAAGGTTTTATTGACACGGCTTTGCTGAATAGTTGCCAAAAAATCATCTGCTTCATTTTCTTGCAATATCCCTGCAAACGCCAACAATGCCTGATGTTTTTTGATTTTTTTTACATAGTCCTCAATTGCTTGTTTAAGAAAGTCTTGTTGCGATATATTTAATTCACGCGCAATTTCGTTAACCGTTGCGGAAAGCTCATTATCTATCATAATAGCTTGCATATTTACCTCCTTTTATAAAATTCGCAGGTCGGGTTATGGCTAATACCTAACCCGACCTACAAAACTTTTAACTCAAACTCTTATGCAAATCCTGCAAACAATTCACATCGCCGGCATCCAATTCACCCAAGGCATAACACGCGGCTTTCGCCCCTGCCATGGTGGTGTAGTAAGTGACCCGATGTTGCAAGGCTTCCCTACGCATTGTAAATGAATCGGAAATGGCTTTTTTGCCTTCGGTGGTGTTGATAATCAACTGGATTTGGTCGTTTTTAATCATGTCCACGGTGTTAGGGCGGCCTTCGTTGACTTTATACACCACTTCACAAGGGATGCCCGCTTCTTTTAAGAAACGTGCCGTGCCACCTGTCGCGACGATTTCATATTTTTTATCGACCAACATTCTGGCGACTTCGGGGGCTTTGGCCTTATCGGCATCACGGATGCTGATTAGCACTTTGCCGCTGGCATTTAAATTGACACCTGCTGCGCGTTGGGATTTGGCAAACGCTTCACCAAAGGTTTTGCCTACGCCCATCACTTCGCCCGTCGATTTCATTTCTGGCCCTAACAAAGGATCTACACCTGGGAATTTAACAAACGGGAACACCGCTTCTTTTACGGAAAAATAGCTAGGAATGCGTTCTTCGGTAACGCCTTGTTGCGCTAGGGTTTGCCCGACCATCACGCGTGCGGCGATTTTTGCCAGCGCATAACCCGTGGCTTTGGACACGAACGGCGCGGTACGCGAGGCGCGCGGATTGACTTCCAGCACATAAATGTCTTCACCTTGGATAGCAAACTGGGTGTTCATCAAACCTCTTACACCCAAAGCTTCAGCCATTTTGCCGACTTGTTCGCGTAATTGGTCTTGTAGGGCGGGGGCCAATTCATACGGCGGCAAAGAACACGCCGAATCGCCGGAGTGTACGCCCGCTTGTTCGATATGTTCCATCAAACCGCCGATTAACACGCGCTCGCCGTCGTAAATCGCATCCACGTCCATTTCCACCGCATCATCCAAAAAGCGATCCAGCAACACTGGCGAATCGTTGGACACGCTAACCGCTTCTTTCATATAGCGTTGCAAGCCTTCTTCGTTGAACACGATTTCCATCGCGCGACCACCCAACACATAAGATGGCCTAACCACTAAAGGATAGCCCAATTCTTTGGCGGCATTGAGTGCCTGATCGACTGAACGTGCGGTCGCATTTGGCGGTTGTCTTAAGCCTAAACGTTCCAACAATTTTTGGAAACGCTCGCGGTCTTCCGCCAAATCGATGGAATCGGGGGACGTGCCAATAATTGGCACGCCCGCAGCTTCTAAAGCGCGCGCCAGTTTGAGCGGGGTTTGCCCGCCGTATTGGACAATCACGCCTTTGGGTTTTTCCAAATGCACGATTTCCAGCACGTCTTCCAGCGTTAAAGATTCAAAATACAAACGGTCGGAGGTGTCAAAATCGGTGGACACGGTTTCAGGGTTGCAGTTAATCATAATGGTTTCATAACCATCTTCCCGCAAAGCCAAGGCCGCATGGACACAGCAATAGTCAAACTCAATGCCTTGCCCGATACGGTTAGGGCCACCGCCCAGAATGATGATTTTTTCTTTGTCCGACACCCGGGCTTCACACTCTTCCTCGTAAGTGGAATACAAATACGCCGTATCCGAAGAAAATTCCGCCGCGCACGAATCTATGCGCTTATACACAGGACGGATGCCTTGTTTATGGCGCACGTTACGCACTTCGGTTTCGGAGGCATCCAGTAACTTGGCGATGCGGCGGTCTGAAAACCCTTTACGTTTAAGTTTGTACAACTCGCCGGATTCCAACGTAGATAAGGTTTTTTTGGCTAACGATTGCTCGGTCAGCACCAAATCTTGCACTTGCGCCAAGAACCACGGGTCGATTTTGCTGGACTCATGTACCTCTTCTAGCGTCATGCCAAAACGGAAAGCATCGGCGACATACAATAAACGGTCAGGGCCAGGATGGCGCATTTCGCGGCGCATTTTGTCGGCGGCGTTTTCGTCGGTTAAATCAGTAACTTCAGTCAAACCATCGATGCCAATTTCCAAACCGCGCAAGGCTTTTTGCAAGGATTCTTGAAACGTGCGGCCTATCGCCATCACTTCGCCAACCGACTTCATTTGTGTGGTTAAACGGTCATCAGCTTGGGCGAATTTTTCAAAGGTAAAGCGCGGGACTTTAGTCACGACATAATCGATAGTCGGCTCAAACGATGCTGGCGTTGCACCACCAGTAATCTCGTTTTTCAGTTCATCAAGGGTAAAACCCACCGCCAATTTTGCTGCCACTTTGGCAATCGGAAAACCGGTGGCTTTGGAAGCCAAAGCCGAAGAACGCGACACGCGCGGGTTCATTTCAATCACAATCAAACGTCCGTCCGCCGGATTAATGGCGACCTGCACGTTAGAACCCCCAGTATCCACGCCGATTTCACGCAACACCGCCACCGACACGTTCCGCAGGATTTGGTATTCCTTGTCGGTTAAGGTTTGCGCAGGTGCAACAGTGATCGAATCGCCCGTATGCACGCCCATCGGGTCAAAGTTTTCTATCGAACACACGATAATGCAATTGTCTTTAGAATCGCGCACCACTTCCATTTCGTATTCTTTCCAACCCAATACCGATTCTTCAATCAGCAATTCATTGGTCGGCGACAAATACAAACCGCGTTCGCAAATTTCAATAAATTCTTCTTTGTTATAGGCAATACCGCCGCCGCTGCCGCCCATCGTAAACGATGGACGAATCACCGTGGGATAACCCACTTCTTTTTGCGCCGCCAAGGCTTCTTCCATAGAGTGCGCGGTTTTTGACTTCGCCACTTCATAACCGATACGCGCCATCGCCTCGTTGAACAACTGGCGGTCTTCAGCCATATTAATGGCCTCTTTGGTTGCGCCTATCATTTCCACGTTGTACTTTGCCAGTACGCCGTGCGCATCCAAAGCCAAGGCACAGTTCAAGGCCGTTTGTCCGCCCATCGTCGGCAAAATCGCATCGGGGCGTTCTTTGGCGATGATTTTCTCCACCGTTTGCCAATCAATCGGCTCGATATAAATCGCGTCCGCCATATCGGGGTCGGTCATAATCGTGGCGGGATTGGAGTTGACCAAAATCACGCGGTAGCCCTCTTCGCGCAAGGCTTTACACGCCTGCGTGCCAGAGTAGTCAAATTCACAGGCTTGACCAATAACGATAGGGCCTGCGCCCAGTAAAAGTATGGATTTTATGTCGGTTCTTTTTGGCATGTTGTTTATTTTATGGTTGGGATTTTCTATTATCGGCTCAGCGATAAAAACAGTTCGGTATCGGTCATTATAAATCATCAGGCATCAATCCGGTTTTTTTGGCGATACGTTGCAACATTCGGCTACCAATCTCTTCACTTTGATGAAAGGCAAAAACAAAATCCTCATAACCTTCTCGCTGCAACACCTTATGAGAACCCGATTGTCTTTTTACTGACTAACTTATTCGGACTAAAGCCGCGAATACTTGTTATGCTTTTGTACTTGGGAATGAACTCATGCCGCAAATAACAATTCCAGCTCGTCGGGTACTTCACCAAACTCCAAACGGTCTGCAAGAATACGCAACGCTAAGACTTCTACATTTTTAATCGCTTGTTCTCGCGTGTCCCCGTATACCATGGCACCAGAAAGACCCTCTATTTCAGCTATCCAGCGTCCATCAGTTTCTTGCTCCAATTCAATTTTATATTTCATTGTTACCTCAGTATTTATGCGGCTTGTTAAAACTAGCGTTTGAAATTATTTTAGGCATTTTCAAAATCTTGCATAATATCCGCAGTAGGATAATTTAAAGCTTAAACCTAATAACTAAGCCTAATTTTGAGTATATAAATTTTAACGCGATTAAATTCGCGTAGATTATTAGACGCTAAAACACACTGCTCGCTCAACGCATAAGCCGCAATTAAAAAATCATTTGAGCCAATCACTAAGCCTTGCTTTTCTAAATCAGCACGAATTTCACCGTATTTTTCAGCCGCCGATTCATCAAAATTTAAAATGGTTATGGCATTTTTTAAGGCAATGATTTGTTCTATATTTTTAATTGGCTGCCGACTTTTCATCGCAACATAAAATATTTTCTGCATAGGTAACCGATGACATGCAAACCTGATTAGCATCAAAAGATTTTAATTTTCTAAAACATGCGGCGGCTTATTGTTTTTAATATAAATACAAATATTAGTATCGAGCATATACATTAGGTATCGTCCCTTATTTGTAAAGGTAATTGGTTTCTACCTTCACTCATAAAGTCATCGGATAATTGCGTAAGTATATTAAAAAAACTCCCTGCTATTTGTGTATCCTCCGCCTGTATTAACCCTAAGCGAAAATAATGCAGAAAGTCATAAACTTCTGCGTATTTTTCAGTCGGTATTAACGCAATTTCTTCAAATAATTGTTCTTGTAAAATCATCACAGCTCTCTATTACTTAGTTTTATGCAATATATTTTATGAACCTAGAATTTCTGTTGATTAGTTGGATTGCAAAAAGCGCAACCCAACCTACGCTGCTATTACGTCTTTAGTGTTCGGTCTCTTGCCTTGTCGTACACGCTGTTATTTTCCCGTTTACCCACGGCAATCACAAAAACGATTATTTCTTGGTCATCAACCTCATAAACAAGCCGATACCCCGCTGAACGAAGTTTAATTTTATAGGCGTTATCAAAACCCGTTAAGCGGTTTGCTGGAATACGCGGATTTTCCAAGCACTTTTCCAACTTGTTTTTAAAATTGGATTTAATGCTGTTATCCAGCTTGTCCCATTCTTTTTTCGCACTAGGCAAAAACTTTAATCTATAAGTCATCAAGCGAAACGTCGATTGCCAAATGCTTTTCAGCTTGGCGTTCTGTCACTATTTTGCTTAATTCATAATCTTCTAATTTTTCCATCAGTTGTTCATACACATTAGCAGGCACGAGGTAAGCTGTTGGCAAATTATGGTTAAGGATTGCGATAGCCTCGCCTTGTGCTTGATTGAGCAAAGCGGTAGGGTTTCTTTTTAATTCTGAAATACTCGCGCTAAACGGTGCTAATATGGGTTGCATGGTTACGCCTAAGTTTCGTAGGTCAGGTTAGGCGATAGCCGTAACCCGACAAAGTGTGGTTTTTGTCTATATTGCCGAAAATGTCGAGTACGCTACGCCTAACCTAGCCTACTGGACTCTACTACCACATCCTCATAAATATCCGCCAAGGTTAAAACCGCGTGATAGCCGTCACAGTCAATAGCCAGAGTTTCATCAGCCTCTAAGAATGCGGTTTGCCATGCGTCTTGCGCGTCTCGGACAAAATATTCAACGCACTGTTGCGTTGTGCTTACCAGCAAGTAATAGCGCAAGCTGGGGATTTTTTGGTAAGCCAGCAATTTTTCGCGGCGGTCTATGTTTTCTGTGCTCGGCGATAAGACTTCGGCAATAAAGCACGGTTGTTGTTTATAGTATTCGCCGTTGTCGTCGGGGTTACACACTAGCATCACGTCGGGATAATAGTAGGCGTTGTGATTTGCAGCGCGTAACTTCATGTCGCTGATAAACACACCACATAGCCCGCCGCGTGCCGCTGCGCGTAGGTGAAAACCTATATTCAGGCTAATACGGTTATGCCGCTCACCTGCCCCCGCCATCGCATAAAGCTGTCCATCGACAAATTCGTGACGGATGTCAGCTGCCAACTCATAGGCCAGATAGTCTTGTTCTGTTAAAGGAATAAGTTTTTGTAGTGCCGACATGAATATCACCTCCTAAGCAAGTTTCGTTGGTCGGGTTAGGCGGCAGCCGTAACCCGACAAAAACGTGGATTATGTCGATATTGCAGAAACTGTCGGCTAACGGCTTACATTATCCCAATCGACTGGCATTTGCCATACCCAAAACTATTGGCAAGCCAACGCGGCGCTAAACGTGTTCACAGATAGTACCGAACTTAGCAATCCAACGGCCATCCATTTCTTGCTCCACTTCAATTGTATATTTTATTGTTACCCCAGTATCCGTTGCGGTTTGTTAAAAAGCATTTTCATGTGCCTATTCACCTCCCGATTTTTTTAGATGCGGGGCTGGATAATCAACAAGCCGACTAATCAATAAAAAACCCTAAAGCACTGTTGTATTTGCTCAAACTCATAGAGGTAAGGCTTAGCTACTTGGTGGTTATTGGCCACCACAACCAAGTCATGCGAGAAAACTGAGGTATTATACCAATTAAAACTACCTTCTATCACAATCGCATCATCGATAATGCAATACTTGGAATGGATAGGGGAGTATGGCACTGGGTGGTCGTCTTGCCCGTAAACCAAACCAACGGGGATGCCTGCATTCCTTAAGCGTTGCACGGCGGGTAACAGCGGGCGGCTAAGCTCTTCATCCATGGGCCGCTCCACACCAATCCGCCCTTCCCTAGCCAAATGCCCGTTAAACAGGATATGCACATAAACTCCCCTAGCCTGGGCTTGGATCAGGGCCTCGACCACACTGTCATGATGTTCGCCCAATAAGTCGCCCATTAAAAACAAACATAGCCTGAGCGAATGCCGTGCGCGGTGGATTTCAGCCAAAATGGCATGATGGGGGCGGTAAGGTTTGCCATTAAGCATCATTTGCCGGCCAAACGTATACAGCAGGTTAAAATGGCTTAAGGGGTTGATGCCGTATTTCTGGTTGACGCCGCCACGCTGGCTTTGGAAGATATTGTCCAACAAGCGGCAAATGCCTTTGGAATGGAAGGTCATCCCCGATTCCCAATTCGCCCACCAACGGTCAAAGGTGATGTTAAATGACCCTATTATGCTGTCTTCATCATTAAAAATGACAAATTTGGTGTGCATATCCGGCTCCACTTCGATGAGGTGGTGCTTGGTTGTGCAAAACACGCCAATTAGTTCGAGTTTGGCACATTTTAGGCGGGCATAATTGTGGCTGTTGGTCAGTGTCATTTTGCGCCAGTCAACGATGCACTGCACCAAGACCCCTTGTTGGCTGGCATGGATCAAATGGTTGACAAAGTCGGCATCATCGATGCAATCCACGCTGACTTTAATGGTGCATAAGCGATTGGGATTTTCCCATTTGCTATGGATTACCTTGTCGATATGGTCATGGATAAAGCGCTTGGGATGGTAAGGGTGGTATTGCTGGCCTTTGGTAAACTTGGGTATCAAGTTTAAGGAATCAAAATGGTTGTTATACCAATCGGCATCACACTGCAACTCGGAGGAATTAAGCTCATAAGTGCGGTAGCTGTTTGGCGTGGCCCAGTCATGGGTTATAACCCGGTTTTGTGGGTGTTCATCACAAGCCTGATGGCCTTCCATGAAAATATAGTCTTTTTGTGAAGCAATGGAATGCTCGTCTAAATGCACAATGAATGCAAACTTGATGCAACTAATCGCGCCAAACTGTTTGGAATACGGGAGTATATAAAAATCACGGCTTGCCCGCTGGTGACGATCCCAGCGGATATTATAGGCATCGGTGTCAACAATATAGGTTTCACAAACCCCATGATCCCGATAGACTTTAAGGATCACCTTGACATTGGCCTGCACGCCATAATTGACGTTAAACTCAATTTTGCCCCAGCGTATATCGAACGTGTCGTTAAAATCATTGACCCGCTGAAAATAGCCACCCAAATGCCCATGTATGGGCATGGCATAGTCTTCTGCTATTGGCATGACATCTCTCCTTGTATAGCTTGATTTGTTATTATTATTTTTGGCCACCAATTAAGGCGGCATTATCCGCTTAATGTTGAACAACACCCTGCCCTAATCCACTGGCTTAGGCTCAAAACTCATCAGATACCCACAATGGTCTGAAACCCGTCCATAATCGTCATCAGTAAACAACACTTTCGCCGACGTGATGCGCAACGGGCTGGCTTTGTTCATGAAAATATAGTCAATTCGATAATCATCGGCAAGGTGATGCTGCCAATGGGCATCATTGACCCTAAAAATTTTTTCAAATAGCCGCTTGTCATTGGCGGCCAAGAATTGGTCATCGTATTCATTGCCGTCAACCACCAAATTATAGCCTTCTGAACCAGCGGTGACGTTAAAATCGCCGCATAACAAGGTAGTGCCGACGGCCTCAGATTGGCAACTCTGGGCCCACTGCCCTAGACGTTTAAATTGATCCGCAAAACCATCCTCCCACCAACTGAGATGGGCAGAAAAAACATTGATCAAGCCGATACAGGGAACGTCAACTTGCGCCATAACCACTTTCCTGGAATGGATGCTGTGGGCGCTATGGCTATGGGAGACGTATTTCGCTGACTGGTTGGCCAAAGGATAACGGCTTAAAATGGCAACACCTTCACGGTACTGATCAAAACCTAAGTGCGACCAATCGGTATAAAGGTGGAAAGGGTGGTTTAGGCGGTCATTGATGATCTTGGCTGAATTACTGTCCCAATCCCCGTGCCCATTGTTCCAAAACTCGGCGACTTCCTGAAAACAGACAATATCAACCTCCAGCTCATTAATCGCTTTGGCAATTTGTGAGAACTTGGCATCTTGGTTAGCTTCCTGATAGCAATGCAAATTAAGGATCATGACATTCAGTGGCCGACGGGCCGCCACATAATGCCGTCCATAATTGTTGTCCCATAACACTTGGTCTGGACACTCACAAGAGAGGTAATATTGCAGGCGATACACAGCCTCAACATTCAACACCCCTTGCCAGATTTGGCAGCCATACTGGTTTGGGTTGCGGGCATTGCTGCGTGATTGCTCATCCCAATAATGCCTTTGCGTGTGGCAAGGGGTTTTGTGGGTGTGCCGCCAATTGTCCGTCGTCCAATGGATAGTGACGGTTTCGGCATGGACCAACTGGTTTACCGAAACTTTAATGGCCATGTGTTGCTGGTCTGCATGGATCTGGTCGGCATGGCCGATAACCATGAGCGGCTGGTCTACCACCATGTTGATCCCAGAGTCGGCCTGGCTGGAGTAGTTCTGGCCTTGCTGGTTATCCCAATAGTCGTTGCCCAGCGCCTGAAAATGCAAAGCAAACTGGATGTTACCCGGCAATGAAGTTTCCGGATTAGCATTAACCGTCAGTTGGGCTTGCCAGTATTCGGATTTATCATCCAAAATACTATGGAAGGTGGCTGGCAGCGTTTGCCAGACACCATCTTCGCCAGCCCACAGCACTTCACATTGCTTGTCATAGCCTAAATTTTCAACCCGCATAAAAAAATATACGGTTTGTTGCATCTGCCTTTTTTTACGGGAAATAATATTTTCCACATATAACAGTTGGATTTCGTTCATCCTAAGCCCCCGATCGGTAGCCACTGGCATCGCATCCGGCTATGCTCATAGCGGGCACGCATCCTTGTTAAAGGTTTTCGTATAAGCCAAGGTATTGCTTGGCGCTTTGTTCCCATGAAAAATCTTTATTCATGGCATTCACCTGGATTTTTTTCCATGTTTTGGGGAAACTGTATAACATCAGGGTGCGTTTAACGGCTTCCAACAAAGCGCCTGAACTCGCTTCGGAAAAAACGATGCCACTGGCGGTGTTATCCGCTATGGTTTCGGGCAAACTGTCAACAACCGTATCGGCCAAACCGCCCGTTTTCCTGACTATCGGCAAAGTCCCATAACGTTGGCTATACATTTGGTTTAAGCCGCAGGGCTCAAACCGCGACGGCATCAGAAAACTATCCGCCCCCGCCTCAATCAAATGCGCCAAGGATTCATCGTAGCCTAAAGTTATCGCGATTTTATCGGGATATAAGGCCGCAAGTTCTTGGAGCTGCTTTTCAAAGTCCTTGTCGCCACTGCCCAACAACACAAACTGCAATTCCATCGCCGCCATCTCGGGCAAACATTCCAAAATCAAGTCTATGCCTTTTTGCTCCACCAAACGGCCTATTAAACCAAACAACGGAACACTGTCGATAATGGGCAGCGAAAATCGTCTTTGTAGTTCTGCCTTATTGGCTTGCTTTTTAGCCAAGGTAGTGGCGGAATAGGATTGGGCAATATAAGCGTCAGCTTTTGGATCCCATTGGTCTAGGTCTATGCCATTAATAATGCCGCCCAAAAACTCCTTGCGATGGTCAAGCAAACCTTCAAGTCCGTAGCCAAATTCCGGGGTTTGGATTTCCAAGGCATAAGTCGGGCTGACTGTAGTGATAAAATCGGCGTATACCAAACCACCTTTAATAAAAGACAGCATGTCATGGAATTCAAGCCCCGCAGGATGCCATAATTGGCCGGGTAAATTTAGCGTAGCGGCGGTTTCGGCAGGGAATAAGCCCTGATAAGCCATATTGTGTATGGTAAAAACCGTTGATGGGCGGTTATGCTCTATCGACAACAACGCTGGCACCAAACCCGTTTGCCAATCGTTACAATGCACAACATCAGGCTTCCAATCTTGGTGTACCCTGTCCATGGCCACTTCCACGGCAATTTTACAAAATAAGGAAAAACGCTCGGCATTGTTGGGCCAAGGCTCACCCAATTCATCCACATAGGGGTTGCCCGGATAATTGAAATAAGTCGGGTAATCTACCAGCCAAACCGTCAAATGGCTTTCGGGCATACGGCTTTCAAGGATGTTGACGTTGCGGTTGTCTACCCTTACCGAACAAAGGAAGCGGACACTTTCGCTAGTTTTTAAGGCTTGGTAATTAGGGATAATCAGGCGTACATCTTGGGATAATTCAGCCAAAGCTTTAGGCAAGCTACCACAAACATCAGCCAGCCCGCCCGTCTTAATCAAAGGGTGGGCTTCACTCGTAACAAAAAGAATTCTTTTCATAGGGTTCTATGATCACTTGTTAGGTGTCACTTCTCAACAGCGAGCCTGAAAAACATCCAAGCTAAGGCAAAAATCGTATTGGCTAAACCAACGGCCTTTGCCTTTACCCGTTAAAGTGACTTTAATTATTTTAGATCAGCCAGAAAATAGGTTGGACAACCTGTCCAACCTATCCCAGCCATACGTAAGGCAGACCTGCCTTAGCCTTCCTAATGTCCCAAAGGCTTAAGCCTTTAGGATCAACGCGCCCAGCGGCGGCAAGGTCAAATTAATGGAGTGGGGTTGGTTCATCCACGCCGTAGGCTCTGAAACAACCGCACCGTTACCTTTGTTACTGCCGTCATAAAACTTGGAGTCAGAATTAAAAATTTCAGTGTAAGTGCCTGCCTCAGGCACACCAAGCCGATAATTTTCCCTAGGCACCGGTGTAAAGTTAAGGACTATGATCAACTCTTCAAACTGATTTTTACGGCGATAGCTGATAATGGATTGCTCCACATCCCGGCAATCTATCCATTCAAAACCTTGGGGGTCGAAATCATGGCTAAACAAAGCCGGATGGGTTTTGTATAAGTGGTTAAGGTCTTTGACTAAGGTTTGTACGCCTTTATGATGCGGATAATCCAGCACATACCAATCCAATTCCTTGCCCGCATTCCATTCAGTGCCTTGGCCAAATTCACAGCCCATAAACAGCAGTTTTTTGCCTGGATAGGTGTACATGAAAGTATACAACAAGCGTAAATTGGCAAACCGTTGCCATTCGTCACCGGGCATTTTACTCACTAATGAACCTTTGCCATGCACCACTTCATCATGTGAAAAAGGCAGCGCAAAATTTTCGGTGAAGGCATAGAGCATACCGAAAGTCAGCTTATCGTGATGGTATTTGCGGTGTATAGGTTCTTGGCTCATATACGACAACACATCGTGCATCCAGCCCATATTCCATTTCATGGAAAAACCCAAGCCGCCTGTCCAGGTAGGGCGGGTCACTTGTGGCCAAGAGGTGGACTCTTCCGCCATCATAACCGTACCAGGGTGCAGGTCATGGGTGACAGCATTCAACTCCCGGAAAAAGTCGATGGCTTCAAGGTTCTCGTTACCACCATAGCGGTTTGGTATCCAGTCATTGGCTTCGCGGGAATAGTCCAGATAAAGCATGGAGGCCACTGCATCGACCCGTAAGCCGTCAAGGTGGAACTCCTCCAACCAAAACACCGCACTGGCCAACAAAAAGTTCCTGACTTCATTGCGGCCATAGTTATAAATCAGCGTACCCCAATCACGGTGCTCACCTTTGCGCGGGTCTTCATGCTCATAGAGCGGGCTGCCATCAAACCTGGCCAGCGCGAACGCGTCTTTAGGGAAATGGGCTGGTACCCAATCTAAAATGACACCTATGCCATTTTGGTGGCAAGTGTCGACAAAATAGCGGAAATCTTCTGGTGAACCGTGACGGCTGGTGGGCGCAAAATAGCCAGTGGTCTGATAACCCCATGATCCATCGAAAGGATGCTCGGTAATAGGCAAAAGCTCTATGTGGGTAAAGCCCAATTGTTTGACATAGTTGACCAATTCAACGGCGAGTTCACGGTAAGTGAGGAAATTGCCCTGATTGTCGCGACGCCAAGACCCTAAATGCACCTCGTATATGGCCATGGGTTCGTGCAGCCAATCGTGCTTAACGCGTTGGGCCATCCATTGTTTATCTTGCCAAGTATAGTTTTTTTCCTTAACGACAATAGATGAGGTGCTAGGGCGAAATTCAAATTGCTGACCATAAGGGTCTGTTTTAAGTAAAATCTCGTTGCTGTTACGGTTGAGTATTTCAAATTTGTATAAACAACCGACCTTAAGGCCGGGGATAAAAATCTCCCAAATGCCACTGCCGCCCAAATTCCGCATCGGGTTACAACGGCCATCCCAATGGTTAAAGTCCCCAACGACACTGACCCGCCCGGCACTCGGCGCCCAAACGGCGAACAGCACCCCATCGATACCATCGACCGTGTGGCAATGCCCGCCTAATTTTTGGTAAATATGCCAATGTTTACCTTCGCCAAACAAGTGCTGGTCAAACTCAGGAAACTGTGTCCCAAAATCATAGGGGTCATAGTTTTCGTGGGTGTAGCCGCTTTTATCGACCCACGATAATTTATAATGCTCTGGCAATTCGCCTTCTTGGGCATAATACTCAAAAAAATCCGAACCCGTAATCCGCTCAAAAACTGGGCCGTTGTCGGAAAAGCCGACAGTTTCTGCATAAGGCAGATAAAGTTTGACGACTATTTGATTGTTTTTGGCATGGCGGCCTAAGACAGAAAATGGGTCATGATGGGTCGCAGCCATAATTTTTATCGAGTCGGCATCCAGTTTCTTTTCTTCTGTGCTTGCGGTTTGCGCTGCTTCAGGGGGTACAGCTGGCGAGGCTGCGGATTTTACCGTTGCTTTAGGTTTTACGCTTTTGGTGGCCGATTTTTCTGCAATAGTCTTGGTAGATTCAGAGTCAGGCGTGTTTAGTTGTGTTTTTGTTGCGCTGGCTTTTTTTTCGTCAGTGTCAACTGTGTTATTAGAACGCTTTTTCACTTTGAATGGCCTCAGTGTAGTAGTAGAATGATTGTCCTGTGAATCTTACCAAAATAAGCAACCGTTGTAATATCTATATCAACATGGAGATGAAAAATGTCAGCGTCAAGCAATCAAAAGCATGATCATAATGTCGGTCATTTAACCCGTAATACAATCGCATTAATATTAGCGGGTGGCCGAGGCTCGCGATTGATGAACATGACAGATTGGCGCGCCAAGCCAGCCGTACCGTTTGGCGGCAAGTTCAGGATCATTGATTTCCCCTTATCCAATTGCGTCAACTCAGGCATACGTAAAATTGGCATTTTGACCCAATACAAAGCGGACTCGCTGATACGCCATATCCAACAAGGCTGGGGGTTTTTACGCGGCGAATTCGGCGAATATGTTGATTTGATGCCCGCACAACAACGGCACGACGAAGATTCTTGGTACAAAGGCACGGCAGATGCGGTGTTCCAAAACATAGACATCCTGCGTAGCCGGAAACCAGAACACATTTTAATTTTGGCAGGCGACCACATTTACAAAATGGATTATGGCGCAATGCTGGCTGACCACATGGAAAAAAATGCCGACTTGACTATCGGCTGCTTGGAGGTGTCACTAGAAGAAGCGACTGCTTTTGGGGTAATGGATGTTGATGAAAACCGCCGCGTCAGGGCTTTCGTTGAAAAACCCGAAAACCCCCCGGTGATGCCAGGTCGTACAGACACCGCATTAGCGTCTATGGGCATTTACATCTTTAATGCCAACTTCCTGTTTGAACAATTGCTTAAAGATGCCGACACCAAAGGCTCCACCAATGATTTTGGCAAGGACATCATCCCCTCTGTAATCGATAAATACATCGTCAATGCCTATCCATTCTTGGACTTACAAAGCGGAGAGCAAAGTTACTGGCGCGACGTGGGTACTATAGATGCTTACTGGGCCGCCAATATGGAATTGATTGGCGTAAACCCCGGTTTAAATTTATACGACAACACCTGGCCCATTTGGACTAACCAAGAACAAACCCCGCCAGCCAAATTTGTCTTTGATGATGACGAACGGCGCGGCTTGGCTGTAGACTCCATGGTTTCAGGCGGCTGCGTCATTTCAGGGGCGGCTGTACGGCACTCATTGTTGTTCTCAAATGTGCGTGTCAACTCCTTTTCTTCGGTAAAGGACTCGATAGTCTTACCCCAAGTCAATATCGCCCGCCATTGCCGGATCACCAAAGCCATTATTGAAAAAGGCTGTGAAATCCCCGAAGGGATGATAATCGGTGAAGACCGTGCTGAAGACGAAAAAAGATTTCACGTCAGCGCCGGTGGGGTTGTTTTGGTGACCCCAGACATGCTGGGCCAAAAACTGCATTACGTCCGGTAGGGCATTACTTAGGATATTGGATTATCCTTATCTTTCAATGTCACGAAAACAGTAGGCTTTTTGCCCACCCGTTTTCGTGACAAAACCTTTGTCATTGCTTTTTTATCAACTTATAACGTAAGCTTTAGCTTGTTAAGTGTCTTTTGCCCCAAGCCCACGCACTTAAGGCTAGGCAAAAACGACCTAAGCAGTGCTGCCCAAAGTTTATCAGATAACAAACTTTTTAATATATGGGCTACACGTCAGGCAGTCCATAGCGCAATCTTGAATAGGGGTGATCAATTTTGTATTGCAAAGTACTGCCCGCATCACCCTAGCCATTTAAACCAACAAAAAAATAACTGTGTCCTTGTTGCAGGAAAATCTGCTTACCCCCTACTTTTTTCAGCGCCCGCATGAGAATATAAAATTATGTCAGACCAAAAAAAGTTAAAACTGGTGTTGTGCTGGCACATGCACCAGCCAGAATATCGGGATTTGCAAACCGGTGAATTTAAATTGCCGTGGACTTACCTGCATGTCATTAAAGACTATGTTGATATGGTTGCCCACCTCGAAGCTGAGCCAACGGCCAAGGCCGTTGTCAACTTTGCGCCAATTTTGTTGGAACAGATTGAAGAATATGCCAATCAGGTCAATGCTTATTTGCGCAATGGTTCTGCACTTACCGATCCCTTTCTGGCGGCCTTGGTTGCCCCCACCATACCCGATGACCCTGAAGACCGGTTAAAACTGGTTAAGGACTGCCTACGGGCAAACCGTGACCGACAAATCAACCGCTATCCCGCCTTTAAAAAACTGGTTGAAATGACCGAATGGCTAGAACACCATTATGGGTCCTTGTGTTATGTCAACCCCCAGTTTATCCAAGATATTTTAGTCTGGTACCATTTGGCCTGGATGGGCGAAACAGTCAAACTCAGTGACAGCCGGGTGCAATATTTAATTGATAAAGGCGCTACTTACACTTTTCACGATAGGCGGGAAATTATCCAAATTATCGGCGAACTGCTGGAAAGCGTCTTACGCCGATACAAAGTCTTGGCACGTAAAGGTCAAATTGAACTGTCGGTCACACCTTATGCCCACCCGATCATGCCGCTGCTTTTGGATTTGCAAAGCACCCATGAAGCCATGCCCGATGCCCCGCTACCGGAATTGGCCAGCTATCCCGGCGGAGCAGAAAGCGTCAGATGGCATCTTGACAAAGGCATACAGACATTCAAGCGGTTTTTTGGCGCCAAACCGAAAGGTTGCTGGCCTTCAGAAGGCAGCATCAGCCTAGAAACCTTAAAAATCCTTGGTGAATATGGCTTTAGTTGGACGGCCAGTGGCGGCCAAGTATTACAGCACAGCTTAAATCTTCCCGAAAACAAAGCCAGCAGTATCCATCATCCGTTCAAACTAAAAAACACCAAAATCAATTGTTTTTTTCGGGACGATGGCCTTTCAGACCTCATTGGTTTTGACTATTCAAAATGGCATGCCGATGATGCCGTGGCCGATTTGATCCGCCACCTCGAAAACATTGCCAACCATGAACCCGGCGATAAAGTGGTGTCCATTATTATGGATGGTGAAAATGCCTGGGAATATTTCCCTGATAACGGCTACCATTTTCTCAGCGCCTTATATAAGCAATTAGTGGCCCATCCTGCCATCGAGTTAAGCACATTTTCAGAGAGCCTAAAAACAAAATCAGCCGTCAAACCCTTAGTAAAACTGGTGGCCGGAAGTTGGGTTTACGGCAATTTTTCAACTTGGATAGGATCGGCTGATAAGAATCGTGGCTGGGATATGCTAGGTGAGGTAAAATATGCGTTCGACAAGGCAATCGCAGCTAACCACCTGACCGACAAACAAATTCAAAAGGCCAGGCTGCAACTGGCCGTTTGCGAGGGTTCTGATTGGTTTTGGTGGTTTGGCGACTACAATCCTGGCGAGGCAGTCAGTAGCTTTGAAAAACAGTTCCGGCTTAATTTAGCCAACCTTTATCGATTATTAGGCGAAGAGCCTCCCGCTTATCTGGCACTGTCATTCACCCAAGGGTCTGGCGACCCTGCCATGGGTGGGGCAATGCGGCCAGGCACAGAACATTAACAAGAGAAACACGTGTGAACAACCTTTTAAATAAACGCCGCGCAGGCGTCCTGTTGCATATAACCTCACTACCAGGCCCTGACAAACAAGGTAATTTAGGACAAGACGCTTATCATTTTGTCAATTTTTTGCACGATTCCGGTGTCAGCGTTTGGCAAACATTGCCTTTAGGCATGACCCATGCCGATGGTTCGCCTTACCAGTGTTTATCGGCCCATGCCGGCAACCCCGCATTAATCGATATTGATGGCCTGGAGAAGCTAGGTTGGTTACAACTCGCCGAAAAATGCGAAGAATGCCAGGGAACTCCGGCTTTTAACAAAAGCTGCTTAATCGCAAAAGCTTTCAAAGGTTTTTTAGAGAACGCCCAGGCACAAGACAAGGAAGACTTCGCCAACTTTTGCCAACAAAAGGCATTTTGGCTGGAAGATTTTGCCTTATTTATGGCCTTAAGGAATTTGTTTAACCAGCAATGCTGGAACCAATGGCCCACCCCCCTCAAGGAAAGACAGCTGGCTGCCCTTAACGAGGCACGCCATCGCTTGGCAAATGTAATAGCAGAAATTAAATTTGAACAATTTGTGTTTTTCAAGCAATGGATGGCTTTAAAAACGTATGCGAATGAGCGCGGCGTGCTTTTGTTTGGCGACATCCCGATTTTTGTGTCTTACGATAGTGCCGATGTATGGGCTAACCGAAAAGTGTTCAAACTGGACAAATCGGGTGAAATGTCAGTGGTGGCAGGCGTACCGCCCGATTATTTTTCGGAAACCGGGCAACGTTGGGGCAACCCGCATTATGATTGGGACTATCTCAATAAAACGGGTTTTGCTTGGTGGGTAGCCCGCATGGACACCCAACTTGAACAATTTGAC
Organism: Methylococcales bacterium; assembly: GCA_026399075.1. Classification (GTDB taxonomy): domain Bacteria; phylum Pseudomonadota; class Gammaproteobacteria; order Methylococcales; family Methylomonadaceae; genus Methylobacter_C. The sequence goes on along the minus strand of JAPLRR010000089.1, from coordinate 77,042 downwards.
ATTTTACGCATAGACCACTTTCGTGGCTTGGAAGCCGCGTGGGAAATTCCCGCCAGCGAACCTACCGCCCAAAAAGGCCAGTGGGTCAAAGCACCCGGCAAAGACTTATTAAATGCCATTAAAACCGCCTTGGGGTCTATTCCCTTGGTGGCCGAAGACCTTGGCATTATCACTGATGAAGTTGAAGAGTTGAGGGACGAGTTTGCCCTACCCGGCATGAAAATATTACAGTTTGCCTTTGGTAGCGGCCCTGACAACCCGTATTTACCGGATCATTACGACAAAAACTGCGTCGTATATACCGGTACCCATGATAATGACACCACAGTTGGTTGGACTTATAGCATTAATGAACATGAACGGAACTATACTTATGATTATCTGGGCAACCCGTCAATTTCATTGCATTGTGCACTGATACAAGCCGCCTTGGGGTCTGTGGCCAACCTTGCCATCATTCCTATGCAGGATATCCTTGAATTAGGTTCCGAGGCACGTATGAACACGCCCGGTACAACCGTAGGCAACTGGAAATGGCGTTTCCAGTGGAACCAATTGTCACATGAACGCGCCACCCGATTTGCGTATTTGGTGTCGTTGTTTAACCGAAAATAAGTGGTGTCCAGGGGCAATTGAAGAAATTGCCCCTGCCGCCCTGCTTGTTTAGGGCTAATCACCACGTCCATTAGCTTCCTTAGCTATCGGCAACAAAGGCACACCATAACCCCCAATAATTGCCTGGATCTTATCGGCTTTAGTGTCGATCAGATTATCGAGCTGGGCTTTCTTTGCCTTGTCCCCCTTACGCACCCCCATGGCCATGGCATAATCAAACTTTATCCCCGGCGTGGATTTCATCGGGATCATCGTGTATGTGTTTTTAGGGCTTTGCGCGGTGACATAGGCTGCCAGCGGCCCCCATAAAATGACCATATCAATTTTTTTGGCCTTAAAATCCCTGTCCATCTCCATGGCAGTATTATTGTTACTATCACCCGACATGGATTGGTAAGGGACGCCTTGGTCTAACAAACCATTTTCTTGCAACCAGCTTGTACCTGGCCCACGGTCGAACATGGCGATTTTTAAGGATTCTTGGCGCTGTAAAGGCAAGTTTGCCAATTGGCTGGCATCTTTAATATCATCCCAACCACGGCCTTTGGCAATCAACAGCACATAGGTTGATTGGTAATAGGGTGCGGTGGTCAAGGTCAAATCGTAGTTTGCCGGAACACCCATAACGATGTCACATTTATAGTCATCGCTGTTCGCCGCCCACTCATCAACAGGCGCGGTCAAGGTGTTGCGGATAAAACCGATACGCTGGGCAAACCACGTGTATTCAACTTTTTGCCCTAATTCTTTGGCAAAAAGTTCGGCAATCTTATTTTCAAAGCCATCTTGATTTTTTGTTGAGTACGGCGGGTTTAACGGATCAGCACAGACTTTAAATTTTTCTTCCGCAACTGCTGGCACAATAACCGCAGCTAAACACAATCCGGCAAGAAGTTTGGTGACACTCATGTTGTTTCCTTGGGAAAATAAAAGGCTAAACTATACCACAAGCGCGGTGTCCATTTATGCCGCAAACATAAAATGGACACCGCAACGGTACACAGCCCTAATAGGTACAGGACATGCCAACTATTACCTGAGAAATCGCCCGCCGCTAATGTCGATCAGGGCACCATTGATATGTGAAGACATATCGCTGGCAAGGAACAGCACCGAACTGGCGACTTCTTCGGCAAAGGTATTACGCCCCAATGGGGTTTGTTTGCGGTAGTTCTCCATCATCTCAGCCGTCGAATGGATTTCATGGTGTTGGGTTTCAACCGTACCTGGCATTACCGAATTGGTGCGTACTTGTGGCGCCAACTCTTTGGCCAAGGTATGGGTAAATACCATCAAACCGCCCTTGGCAGCTGCATAAGAACCTCCGCCATTGGCCCCGCCGGTTTGTACTGACAAGGACAAAATATTGACGATACGGCCATTGCCTGTTGCCCGCAAATGCGGAATGGCGTGCTTAGTCAGCAAGAATGCACTGGTGAGGTTAAGGTCTAATGATTTGTTCCAGTTCTCCAAGGTGCAGTCTTCAATTTTTGCCCGCTTGACCAAGCCGCCGCTGTTATTGACCAAAATATCCAGCTGCCCAGCTTCGGCCACCAGCGTCTCGACCACTGCATTTGCTTGGTCTTCTTGGGTCAAGTCGGCCGGCAACAGCATGGCCTTGATATTGAGCGCGGTTAGTTCGTCTAGCAGTGCTTTGGCACCGGTGGCACTGGAATAATAATGGATGCCAATAAATGCACCCGCCTTGCCTAATGCCAATGCCGTTGCGCGGCCTATGCCAACACCAGCGCCGCTGATAAGGGCGACTTTGCCCGTTAAGTTGATGGTTTGTTCGGGTATCATGGGTGACAACTCCTAAAGCAATTGTATAAGTTGTTATCTAGCGGCCAACACTTATAGCGCTTTAATTTTTGCCAATACCGCTTCGGCATGGCCTTCATGGTTTACCCCATATTCAACATCAACCAAAACACCTTGTTTGTCGATAATGAACGTAGACCGAAAAATGGCCATACTTTTCACGCCATTTTTTTCCCGCTCCCGCCAAACACCGTAGCTTTCACACACTGTGCCATCAGTATCAGCCAGCAAATCGACTTTTAAGCCAAATTTGTTGATAAAATCGACGTGGCTGGCACAAGAATCCTTGCTGACACCAATCACCACGGTATCATATTGGCTAAATTCTTCGGCGAGACGGGTAAAATCATTGGCTTCTATTGTGCAACCGGGGGTGTCATCTTTTGGGTAAAAATATAACACCACATTCTTTTTGCCAGCATAGTCTGACAACTGCACGGGTTCATTAAATTGGTTTACTGAATTAAATGCGGGGGCTGTTTGTTGGTTTTCTAGCATGGCAATCTCCTGGGATAAACTTACAGATTATGTGTTTTTACGCTTTAAAAACAAACGCATAACATACATCATAGCAGCAAGGGCGTGAATGTCCAGCGATCAACTTGTTTGGGATGCCATTTAATTAACGCCCCATACCCCTGTTGATAGATACCCAAATTTGAACAGGCATTATCAGTTAAAAAAACAGGGGCTTGGCCTTAAGCCAACTAATAATGCGGCGGCACTTCGTCTACCGCCCCAACAGGGCCGCCTTCAGAAGATAAACTTTTGATGCGCTCATTTAACATTCTGCACGTTGCATCCAAGCGGCCTATCTGCTGTTGTTGCCCGCTGACTATTGTGTTTAGGGTTTGCAGCAAATCTTCCTGATAAGCGACTTTAATTTCCAGCTCTATAATCCGGTCATCACTCATAAGGCACTAAATGACTTTGGAAAATTGTTGCTGGTTTTTTTGCGCCAGATATTTATCGAAGACCATGCAGATATTGCGGATCAATAAACGGCCTGCGGGTAAAACCTGTATGGCTTCGCTGGACAGGCTAAGCAGCCCGTCGGTTTGCATGGGCTCCAACAACTTGAGTTCCTTGCCAAAATACTCGGCAAAGTTAATCCCAAAGCGCTGTTCGATGGCTTTAAAATGCAGGTCAAAATGGCAAATGATCTGGGTAATGACCGCACTACGCAATTTATCGTCTGCATCCAACTCCACACCTCTGAACACCGGTAATTTGTTTTGCCCGATAAGGCGGTCGTATTCTTCCAAATCTTTGACGTTTTGGCTATAGGCATCCCCGACCCGGCCTATCGAGGTAATACCAAAGCCAACCAAGTCACAATCGGAATGGGTGGAATAGCCCTGGAAATTCCGGTACAGCTTGCCTTCGCGCTGGGCTATGGCTAGTTCATCATCCGGTTTGGCAAAATGATCCATACCGATATAAACATAACCCGCTTCCGTCAAGCGCTGGCCGACCATTTGCAATATATCCAGCTTGGTCTCAGGACTAGGCATATCGGCATCATTAATCTGGCGCTGGGTTTTAAACCGTGCAGGCATGTGCGCATAATTAAAAATGGAAAAGCGGTCAGGCTCAGCCGCCAAAATTTTATCTAAGGTATTGGCAAAAGTGGCGACGGTTTGCAAAGGCAATCCATAAATCAAATCAATATTGGTGGAACGGAAACCCGCTTTACGGGCGGCTTCCAACACACTAAACGTCTGGGCCTCACTTTGGATACGGTTGACGGCCTTTTGCACGGCAGGGTCAAAATCCTGCAAGCCTAAGCTAACGCGGTTAAACCCCAGGTCACGCAATTGGTTGATGGTTTCTGAATGGGTTTCCCTAGGGTCAACTTCTATCGAGTATTCGCCAGTATCATCGTCTTTTAACAAAAAATGTTCGCGGGTTACGGTCATTAATTGCTGCATTTGTTCAAAGTTTAAAAACGTTGGTGTACCACCACCCCAATGCAATTGGTTGACCACCCGGGTACGGTCGAACAAATCCCCTTGCATCGCAATTTCTTTGCACAAATTAGCCAAATAGGGCTCAGCGTGTTTACGATTTTTAGTGATTATTTTATTGCAGGCACAATAAAAGCACACCGTGTCGCAAAACGGGATATGGAAATACAAGGATAAGGGCCCACCTTGGGCATTGGATTTGGCGATATGCTGGCGATAGTCGGCATCACCAAATCCATCATGTAATTCCAAAGCCGTTGGGTAAGAGGTGTAACGTGGGCCAGCACGGTCATAGCGGTTAATAAGGGCAAGGTCGAACTTGAGAGATTGATCCATCATGCGTTGTCAGTTAAGGGCTAGGTTGAGGGAAGAATGGGCTAAAGCTTGGGCAATATTGCCAAGCAAGTCTTTGTGCTTAAAAATGCTTAAGGCCAGCCAAAATCCGATTTCGGCGGGGTGCGTAAGCGATGGGTTTAAAACAACTGCGCTCCAAGCCGTGGATGAAGCGTATTGATGTCAGCTTTTAAGGGCAAATTATAGCCGATTATCCCTGTCGGATTACAATTTATCCCCGAACCTATGCACAAAACAAAACACCCCTTTCGGGGTGTTTTGCATGAACCTCTATTAGCGTCGGCCCGGTATTCCTGAGCCCTACGCTAAGCTTTACGCATCAAGGATTAGGGCCATTATGGCAACTAAAACAGCTAACTTGGTAAGCTACAGGCCAATTTTTAATGCCAAAATCCCCCGCATTAACCGTCTTTGCCACTTTAATGGCACTCAACGGCGTCCCTGCGCTGGTCGTACCATGACAATATGCACAACTCGGTGTAGTTGCCGTGCCATTTTTGTTTGCTGACTCATGCGCTTTAACCCAAGCATCGCCAGTTGTGTGCATACCATGCGGGCCACCGTTGACAGTGGTCGGTACCACGCTATGGCAGGCTTTACATTCAGCTATCGTCCCAGTGTGCCCTTGGACAGCCAAACTTTGGGTATTGTCATCCACATGGCTAGAAGGATATTCGGCATGGGTGGCCCCATGGCAAGCTTCACATTGCAAGCCGCCGTGGCCCGTGCTAAAACGGTATAAATTCAAACCTGGCACTGGCGCGTTGGCGTTAGTAGCGAAAGTATGGTCGCTAGGCACAATTGCCACACCACTGGCATTTAAGGCAGACATTGCCCGTTTGTTAGTTGCGGCACTGTTGTGGCAAGACTCGCAAGTTGGCTCGTTATACCAGCCTTGGCGGGCTGGGCTACCCACTGCCGCCATATTGCCATGACAACTTTGGCAGCTCATCAACTTACCACTGGTGTCCGCTGCTTTGCTCATAGCGCCACGCAAACACTTCGTCGCCGAACCCGGATGGCACAAATAACAAGCGGTGCGGTCACCATTGCTGTCCAAGGCCAATTGGGTGGACGGATCTTTCACTAAGGCATGTTTGGTGTGCAAGACTTGGGTAAACGGTCTGATACCTGCCATACCGCCCATCACAGTCTTTTTGTTTTGTTTGTCAAAATACGCATTGCTAGCATGGCAACCCGCACATAAGACTGGTTTACCCGCATCCGCTGTCGCCAATAAACCGCCCGTATTGTAACCACTTTGGATTAAGGCAGATTGGTAAAGCGAATTTGTCAATTGCTTTTCGTCATGCAGGCGTAAAATATTCCTTTTCCAGTCTTTATCCAGATTGGCATCATTCACCCATCCAGCCGCTGGCTTAGCGGCAACTTCAGCGGGGTTACTTGAAGCCGTTGAGGTATGGCAGGCCTTACAGGTCATTTCATCACTGACTGGCAACACCGTGGTTGTTGATGCCAACTGCTTGCCGTTCACATCTTTAGCCACAACTTTGACGGTCGGATAGAAATTCTTTTTGCCTTGGTCATCAAAGGGGGTAATGGGGATACCTTCCGCCTCAAACCAGCGATACTCGGTATTGTAAGCCATAGGTGCTGGCACTAAAGAAGGCGTTTCATTGCCAGGCGCAGGATTACCCGTGGCCAGGCCATCCAAATTAAGCCCAATATCATTGGCTGGCTGCAAGCCCACCAAACTGCCCACCCAGCCCCAGAAATTGGTTTTGGTGTAGCTATTGGTGTTAATCGAACCCGTGCTATCCGCCACGGCCTCATAAGTCAGGGTGACACCACTAGTGACCAACTTACCCGCTTTATCCTTCAATTGGGCATGGAGCGTGTTATAAGGCGGCAAAATGGCAAACACAGAAAAGTCCAAACCATCCATGCAGTGCATACCCAAGTCATTCCACGCCAATAAAGTGTAATTTCCGGCCACTGGCGGTACAGGTACGGCGGTGATAGTGACTGGCAAGGTCAAGGTTTGCTTGCTGTCTTTAATGATCAAGGTCGTAGAGCCCGCCGCAACGCCTTTCACAGTGACTATGCCACTGGCATAACTTGCGGTGGCCACGGCTTTGTTGGCGGAACTGACCGTTACTGTACCCGATGCATTGCTGACAGTGATGCCCGACGTAGCACCCACCACCATAACAACAGAAGTCGGGCTTGCGGTCAGACTACTTACAATCACGGCATCCACTTTGACGGCAATGCTGACACTGGTCTTGCTGTCTTTTACCGTCACCTTAGTCGAGCCAGCCTTTACCCCCTTCAGGGTCAACACCTTATTGGCATAGGCCGCAGTAACTATCGATTTGTCGCCTGAACTGGCGGAAACCGTACCACTGGTATTGGTCACCGTAAGCGTGGCAACACCCCCCACTTTCAGGGTGACCGAGGTTTGGCTAACAGCCAAGGGCGAAGACTGGGCACGCCCGTCGCTCTTGGCAAAGACAGGGGAAAACGCAAACAATGCGCAGAGGAACAACAAAAATTGTAAAACGGGGAAACGGACTCTCATGAAAAACCTCACTAATAAACAGGAATACCCTATTTGTAGCGGATAATACATGAGTTTGTTAGAAAGTTCTAATATTTATAAATGTATTTATGGTGGCTTGCACCCCTTAAGCACGAAAAGTGGATGCAGTGGCTTTAAGACTGCAAGCGCTGACGCACCGCCTCATAAAGCAACACGCCAGTTGCCACCGACACATTTAAGCTATCCACCTGCCCCAGCATCGGCACCGCCACCAACATATCGCAATGGTCTTTGGTCAAACGCCGTAAACCCGTGCCTTCCGCGCCCATCACCAAAGCCATCGGCACGGTAAAATCGGTTTTATAAAGGCTATCCGCCGTTCCCCCAGCCGCACCAATAATCCATAAGCCTTCGTCTTTGAGCCACCGCAAGGTGCGCGACAAATTAGTCACCTGATAAACTGGCACAGTTTCCGCCGCGCCACTGGCGACTTTGCACACCGTCGGGGTAATGCCCGTAGCTTTGTCTTTGGTGATAATCACGCCATGCACGCCGGTGGCATCTGCCGTACGCAAACACGCACCCAAATTATGGGGGTCTTGGATATTGTCCAACACCAAAAACAGCGCCGGTTCGTTAAGGTTTTCCACAGCCGTTTTGAGTTCGTGTTCAGACAATTCGCCCGGCATTTCCACTGCAATCACGATGCCTTGGTGGTTGCTGCCATCCGCCAAACGATCTAGGCGTTTTTTATCGACTTTTTCGGGGGTAATGCCTAAAGCCAATAAGTCTTCACTAAGTTGGTTAAGGCGTTTGTCTTGCCGCCCGCTGTCCAGCCACGCTTGTTGGATTTTGCTGGGGGAATAATCAAGGGCGGCTTGCACGGAGTGTAGGCCGTAGAGTTTGCTGAGTTTCATGATGAATTTTGGCAGGATTACAGGTTGTGTAAGCTATCCAGCAGCGCTGATCAGCTTAATTAAGTTTTGAGGAAGGTGTTGGGTGTTACAAACAATCACGGGCTTCCCCATGCGACATTGCCCGTCTAATATTTCTCTGAACGCATCCAACATCCGTACATCAGTGTTATTCTTGCAAACAATCAACAAGCTATAGCTGGGGTCAATATCACTAGGGCGATTCGTTTTACGGTACAAGCGCTCAATAACTGCGATAGAGCCACTCCATTTTTTAAAAAACTCATCACGAAGTTCTCGCCACACTTCTTTCTTGATGACATTTAACTGCTCCCTTTTCCATTTTTCTGAAATACTGGTATCTTGGCGCAGTTTTTCTAAAGCCTGACCAATATGACTGTGACAACGCGCTATGTCGTCTTGAAGATCGGAGCATTCAATCAATTGCACATGTGCGCCTAGCTCCAGAAAATAATCTACCTTGTTAATGACATGTGTTTTAAAGCCTATAGCCTCGGCAATGCCATCAGCATCATCAATGCCATCAGCATCATCCAGCTTATAAGCCATTAATCCAGAGGTTTCAGTGCCTTTGGAATGTTCAACCGTTTGTAAAAATACAGAGAGTTCAATGGACATACGCGCCTACAAAGCACTGAAATAAAGTGTTTCGTAAGCCGAATTTAGCAAAGTCCTTGCCTCGACTAGTTGTGCATCAGAGTTTTTAGATTCAAATTCCAACAACTTGCCGTCTAATTCCACATAATGGACGGAAAGAAAATCTGCGGGGGGTATTTGTTGTAATTTTAAATTAACCTCTAGGGCTTTTAATAAATCTGTGCTGTGGGTGGTAATGACAATATTTACCCCTTCCTGCGCCAAAACCAGCAACACTTCCATCAACTTCACTTGCCAATCGGGATGCAAATTGGTTTCTGGCTCGTCAATAAACACAAATGAGCCATCGGTAATCACATTGTGCTTGAGTAAAGCCTGAATCATGCCTAAGTTAGTCATGCCAAAAGAAACTAGGTTTTTGGATATTTCCCGTCCGGCATTATCTTTAAAGCTTAGGTTGTCATCTTTAAAAACAAATTCGCCGCCTAGAGTCGCCTCTAATAACGCGGCTGCTTTTTTAAACTTACCTTCGGTTTTTGTTTTGGTGTTTAGCGCGTTATCCAAATCATAAAAATATTTGGGGACACCTGTTAAAACATCATTCTTTTTCTTAACCATCCAAGGCGGGATATTTAGATTATTTTTTGCTGATTTTAATGCGTCTCTCACCTTCCAATAGGCAGGTGATTCAAAAAAAACGACGCTGGATAAGCTGGAAACATCATCAATAAAATCTGTCCCGAGTTTGAATTTATTCTTATTATTGCTTAATTCAATCTCTAAAAGATCTTCAATGTTAATTTCAATCTTTTCTTCCCCAAAGCTAATGAGTTCGCTTAACAAAGAAATTTGGAAATTATCTTTCAGTTCATTTTGAATTTGTGCATCAAATAAATCATCATAATGCTTTGATGGATTTTTAAGCTGTATTATAAAAATATCAAAGCTTTTATTAATCGCCTTAGAAATACTTGTAATGGAATTGCTTTTTGTTGGCTTACTCGTAAGATCACTTAAATAATAGGAAAAGGATTTACGCATTGATTCAACAGCATCAACTTTTGAAATAGAAAATGTTAAATAATCATTAATTTTCCAACTACTGGCAACGTCAAACTCACTTTGTAAATCATCAAGTTTACGTTTTATCCTAGCCTTAAACGTAAAATCATCTGTGCCAGCCCAGGGAATAGTACCAACAAGCGCATCAAATTGAAGATGAATTTGCCTTATCGTTTGTGTAACCGATTCATGGTACACATTTTTATTAATGACATTTAAAATAGAATACAATGACTTAGTGAAAAAGCTTTTGCCTGTCCCATTCGGGCCAGTAATCACCGTCATCGGGCGAATGTGAAATTCCGCCTCTTTTAGTCTTCCCAAATTTTTGACTTTTACGTCAATAAATTTCATAACTAAATCTCTTTAAAGTTTAATGGCTGTTTAGTTCAGGTAAATTTAAGCGTCTTTGTCGGGTTACGGCTAGCACCTAACCCAACCATGTTGCTATTTCTTACGCCGCTTCTTCTTAACCTTACCACTGCCATCCGCTGTTTTCGCCGAACCCTGTTTTTGCAATAACTCAAAATCCATTTTCTTTTCGTCCAAATCCACGCGTGCCACACGAATTTTAACGCTATCGCCTAAACGGAAATTCATGCCGGTGCGCTCGCCTTTTAATTGGTGGCTGGTCGGGTCAAAGTGAAAATAATCTTGGCCTAAGTTGCTGATATGCACCAAGCCTTCGACAAAAATATCGGCGAGTTCGACAAAAAACCCAAACGAAGTGACAGCGGAAATGATGCCGGGGAATTCTTCGCCGATTTTGTCCATCATGTATTCGCATTTCAGCCAGCTGACCACGTCGCGGGTGGCTTCGTCGGCGCGGCGTTCGTAGGCGGAACATTGTTCGCCCAGCAATACCATGTCGGGCATCCCATAAACAAACGCCTCGACTTTTTTGCCTGACAAACAATGGCGGATGGCGCGGTGTACCAGCAAATCGGGATAACGGCGGATCGGCGAAGTGAAATGCGCATAAGCCTCTAGCGCCAAACCAAAATGGCCTTTGGTGTCAGGGCTGTACACGGCTTGCGACATCGAGCGCAGCAACACGGTTTGGATCAGGTGCGCATCAGGGCGATCTTTAATCGAATCAACCAAGTGCATATAATCTAAAGGCGAAGGATTAACGCCGCCACCAAACTTTAAGCCCAGTTCACCTAAAAAGGTTTTCAGGTTTAATAATTTATCAACACTAGGGCCATCGTGGATACGCAATAAACGCGGGATTTTTTTGGCATTGAGGTATCTTGCCGCCGCGCTGTTGGCGGTAATCATGAATTCTTCAATCAACTTATGGGCATCATTGCGCACCACGGGGATGATTTTTTCAATTTTTCGGTCTTTGCCAAACACGATGCGGGTTTCTTGGGTGTCAAAATCCATCGCCCCGCGCAGCTCGCGTTGGATGCGCATGACATTGTACAAGGCGTAAAGTTCGCGCAAATGCGGCATTAAGGGTTTGTATTTTTCCGCCAGCCCTTTATCGCCATCGACCAGCATACTGGCAACTTCGGTATAAGTCAGCCGTGCGTGCGAGCGCATCACGGCTTCATAAAACTTGGTGCGCAACACTAGCCCTTGGGCATCGATCAGCAGTTCGCAGACCATACATAAACGGTCCACGTTTGGGTTCAGTGAACACAGACCGTTGGACAATATTTCCGGCAACATCGGGATGACTTGCTCAGGAAAATACACCGAAGTGCTGCGTTTTTTGGCTTCTTTATCCAGCTCGCTATTGACTTGCACATAATGTGACACGTCGGCAATCGCTACTAGCAATTTCCAGCCTTTTGGGGTTTTTTTGCAATACACGGCATCGTCAAAATCGCGCGCGTCTTCGCCGTCGATAGTGACTAAGGGGATATTGCGCAAATCGACACGGTTTTCTTTGGCAGCTTCGGGGACTTCAGCACTTAAGGTTTTAATTTCTTCCAGCAATTCTTCAGGCCAAATATGCGGCAACTCATGCGCGCGTATCGCCATTTCGATTTCCATGCCAGGCGCAAGATGGTCGCCCAGCACTTCAATGATACGGCCTATGGGCTGGCGCAGTTTGGTGGGTTGCTCGACAATTTCGGCAATCACGATTTGCCCTTGCTTGGCTTTACCCGCCCCGCCTTTTTGCACTAAGACCGTTTGGGCGATATTTTTATTGTCTGGCACAACATAGATAAAACCGTCTTCTTTATAAAGACGGCCTACAATTTGGTGGGTGTTACGCTCCAGAATTTCAACCACCGCGCCTTCCCGGCGGCCTTTTTTGTCGATGCCGGCTATCCGCACCATAGCCCGGTCATTATGTAGCAAGGGGTTCATTTCGCGGGGCGACAAATACAAATCGTCTGAACCATCATCAGGACGAACAAAGCCAAAACCATCGGCATGGCCGATAATGCGCCCGACTATCAGGTCTTTGTTGTTGACCAAGCAGTACTGTTGGCTACGGTTGAACAATAATTGCCCATCCCGTTCCATGGCCCTAAGTCGGCGGCGCAATGCCTCCAGATTTTCTTCATTGTCCAGCGCGAATGCGTCGGCAATGTCTACGCGCGACAAGGGTTTGCCGGCCTGTTCTAAGGCCAGGAGTATCAACTCCCGGCTAGGGATGGGGTTTTCATACTTTTCAGCTTCGCGCTGGGCGTATGGATCTTTTGTTGATTTAAAATCAACGTCTTTTTTAGACTTCAAGGGCATTAACGTAATGTGATATAAGAGGATTGACTGAATTAAGCAATTCCCTTATATGATACATGCTTAACCCATCGATTAGAATGGAAAATATAGAAAGCCTTGACGAACCTAGCCGTCAAACCGCCAGTAAAGGCAACAACCCACAATCAAGAGGGGGTTTTAATTGACAATAGCCAAGCAGTTAGGTATAGTTGGCATTCACATTGCTTTTATAGCAAATCTTTGCCGAGATGGTGAAATTGGTAGACACGCTAGCTTCAGGTGCTAGTGGGCGCAAGCTCGTGGAGGTTCAAGTCCTCTTCTCGGTACCAAAGCATCAACCAAGATTTTCCCGCAATTGCTCCCCCCCAAAAAAATCAGCCTTAAAATTAACAGCTGCCGGTTAATTTTGCCGCTAGAATAGCACCAAAAATCCAAAGCTATCCGAAAACAATCCAAGCACTACCCCAGGGGAACTTTAACCATCATGCAGGCTTTTACCAATATCCGCGCACTCATCATCGACATGGATGGTGTTTTATGGCATGGCACCCAAGCAATTGCTGGGCTGGCAGATTTTTTTCAGGCTTTGCACGAATTGGACATCCGATACATCCTGGCAACAAACAACGCCAGTTTAACGCCTGGGCAATATGTAACCAAGTTGGCGAATATGGGGGTTACCGTGGATAAACAGCAAATCCTGACTTCTGGCACCGCCACTGCATTGTATCTAAGCGGCCAAATGTCCCCGGAAACAACCCGGGTATTTGTCGTGGGCGAAGATGGTGCCACCCAGCCGTTGCTTGAGCGGGGATTTACCTTAACTGGCCTTTACGAAGTCAATGACCCAAACAATCCGGATAAAATTGGCGCGGACGTGGTTGTTTGCGGCAAGGATGAAACTTTAACCTGGGCTAAACTAGCAACGGCAACCCTAAACATCAATGCCGGGGCAAAATTTATTGGCACGAATGCCGATACAACCTTACCCACAGAACGTGGCGTTACCCATGGTAATGGCGCAATCTTAGCCGCCCTGCAAGTTGCCACTGGTGTTGCGCCGACCGTCATTGGCAAACCTGAGCCGATTATTTATCAGCAAGCCCTCGCCCTACTGGGCACTAGCCCCGAACAAACCGTCGCCCTCGGCGACCGCTTGGAAACGGACATTTTAGGTGCAGTCCGCACTGGTATCCGCAGCATTATGGTGTTAACGGGCATATCATCCGAAGAAGATCTGAAAACATCCGCTTACCAACCAGATTGGGTCATGCCTGATATCCGCGCCGTGACCCAAGCATTACGTAACCAAACACCGCCACCCCACACAACCCACTAATCAAATCAGGAGCCGCCACCATGAAAAAATTTATCAATTCCACTGATACGTTGCTGGATGAAAGCTTGCTGGGCTTTGCCAAGGCCCATGCTGATATTATCCAACTCAACACCCAGCCCAATTTTATCCAGCGCGTTAATCCCACCAAACCTGGCAAAGTGGCATTGATTTCTGGTGGCGGCTCAGGCCATGAGCCGCTGCATACAGGCTTTGTCGGTACGGGCATGTTAGATGCCGCCTGCCCCGGCCAAATTTTCACATCCCCTACCCCTGACCAAATGCTGGCCGCCGCCGCTGCGGTTGAAAATGGCGGCGGGGTATTATTTATCGTCAAAAATTACGCGGGGGACGTGATGAATTTTGAAATGGCCGCTGAGATGCTGGATTGCTCCAATGCTTCCGTTCTGGTCTGCGACGATGTGTCTTTGCCTAAAACCCATAGCACCGGACGGCGCGGTGTTGCTGGCACGCTGATTGTAGAAAAAATTGTTGGGGCGGCGGCCGAGCAAGGTGCCGACTTGGCCTGCTGTAAAGCCTTGGGTGAAAAGGTCAACAACGCCACGGCTTCAATGGGCGTGGCGCTTAGCAGCTGCACTGTGCCGGCCTTGGGCAAACCCACATTTGACATCAGCGACACAGACATGGAAATGGGGGTGGGCATTCATGGTGAGCGTGGCCATGCAACACTAAAGCTAAGCAGTGCCACAGACATTGTCGCGCACATGGCGGGGATGATTGATGATGACTTGAAACCCGCCCAAGGCCAAACAGCATTGCTGCATGTGAACGGCTTTGGCGCCACGCCGTTGATGGAACTGCATTTGATTTATGACTTGGCAGCCAATTATTGGGAACAGCGTGGTATCAAGATAGTCCGTTCTTTAGTGGGCAATTACACCACATCCATCGACATGGCGGGATGCTCAATCACCTTGAGCCTACTTGACGATGAACTGCTGGCGCTTTGGGATGCCCCAGTCCATACGGCGGCATTGCGCTGGGGATGCTAAGCGGGCTTAGTTGGCAAAACTCAATCTGTGCCATCTAACTGCGCTAGCAGCACATCAACAATGGCACAAATCATTAACTGGCCTGTTTTAGCACCGGCATCAATATGTCCACGGCTGCGCTCCTCAAGGAAAGAGGCGCGGCCTTTGGTGGCTATCATATCGCGGGTGGATTCCATACCCACTATGGCAACCTGGGGAATGGCTGCTAAAATGGCTGGTAAAGCCGCCCCTTCCGCCACCGCTGCCCGCAAATAATCAGCCACAGGAATATAAACATCCAGCATGGTTTTTTCACCCGCTTCAGCCTTACCCCTCAGTTTAACGGCATCTACACCTAGGCTAAAAATATCGGCAAAACTTTGCAAGGTAATGGCCTGCCCCTTTCCGGCTTTGCTAAGGGCGATAAATAAAGTGCCATACAAAGAACCCGATGCGCCACCGATGGACGACATTAAGGTCATCCCGATTTTTTGCCAAGCCGCAGGCCAATCCAATTGGCTTAATGCTTCGCGCTCCCCCATAAGCGCTTGCAGACCGCGTTGCAGATTAATGACATGGTCACCATCGCCAATGGCCTGGTCCAGCGCCGTCACTTCGTGCGCATTGTTTTCGATAACATCCACTATCGCACCGATTAGCTGTGGTAATAAAGCAGGGGAGATTGTCATAACGATACCCAATTCGTACTAGGTTTAAAAGCTGAAGCATACCGCGTGTATTACGTGCCTGTCCATCCCTATTCAGGGTTCGGCATCTAGCGGCGAAGCTATCAAGAACTAATGTTGCGGGAAATTTAACTGCACTAGGGAAAAAGCACTAATACAAAAATTTTTAAAATATGGCAACCCCGCCAAGCCTTGGCAAATATGGACATCAACAAAAACAGCCGAAAATATCAGACTAAATTTAACCCCTTGGCCTTGACTACCATAAAAACCATCTATAATTAGCCATATAGAAAATACTATTATTATAAAACCCTACTAAATCGAGACCGCGTGAAAACACTCTACTACAGCCATGCAGATTTTCTTGAGCATGAGACCGGTGAGGGCCACCCAGAGTCCGCCGATCGGCTCAGATGTATTGCCGATGCCCTAGATGCCCCAGAGTTTGCTGACCTGATCAGGCTACCAGCGCCGCTGGCCACAGAAGAGCACGTCAGGCTAATTCATCCCTTGTTTCATATTGAGGCGGTAAGGGCGGCAACACCTGCAGAAGGTGAATACTTTCTGGATCACGACACCGTCTTGTCACCAGGTTCGGAAATTGCGGCTTTTCGCGCTGTAGGCGCTGTTTGTGATGCAGTTGATAGAATCCTTGCCGGTCAAGCCGACAATGCTTTTTGCGCCATACGTCCGCCCGGACATCATGCAGAACCGGATTTGGCCATGGGTTTTTGCCTGTTCAATAATGTGGCAATCGCTGCTGAATATGCCCGGCTTTATTATCACGTGGAACGCATCGCCATTGTCGATTTTGATGTCCATCATGGCAATGGCACCCAAGCGGCGTTTTATAACCAACCCGCCGTTTTATACGCATCGACCCATGAAATGCCGAACTATCCGGGAACGGGCTTTCCAGCGGAGAACGGTGTGGGCAATATCATTAATGTACCGCTGGCAGAAGGCGAAACCAGTAATAGATTTCGGCAAAAATACTCGTCCATCATTTTGCCCGCATTAAGAAATTTCAAACCCAATTTACTGATTATCTCAGCGGGTTTTGACGCCCATAAAGACGACCCGTTTGCCACCACACTTTTGGATGAAGAGGACTATCGGTGGCTAACCCAAGAGTTGATGGCGGTTGCCGCCACCTATTGTAAAGGCAGGCTTATTTCGGCCTTGGAAGGTGGTTATAACCTTACTGCATTGGCGGCTTGTGTTGCCGTCCATGTCAAAACCCTGATGGGGGATCACCCCCCTTCCTAAAGTCACTGCCGCCCCTTAAGCAAAATCCCTGTTGGTATCGCCTAGCCGTGGCCAAGCTGTCAAAACTGCCTTAACAACAGTCGCCAAAGGAATGGCAAAAAACACCCCCCAAAATCCCCATAGCCCCCCAAAAAACAAAATGGCGACGATGATGGCAACCGCATGCAAATTAACCGCCTCCGAAAACAATACCGGCACCAAGATAACCCCATCCAAGGCTTGAATGATGGTATAGGCAATAACTATGTACATAAAATCATCTCCGCTCAGGCCCCATTCAAAATAAGCGACACCCAGCACCGGAAACGTGACCAAGGTGGCGCCTATATAGGGGATAATGACCTGCACCCCCATCAACACCGCCAACAACATGGCATAATTTAACCCCATGGTTGCGAAAGTTGTATAACTGACAAACCAAAGTATGAAAATTTCGGCAAACTTCCCGCGCACATAATTGCCCATTTGGGTGTCAACTTCTTCCCACACGCGCACAGTCAGATGCCTGTCGCGGGGCATAAACTGCAAAAACCAGGAAACCAATAATGCCTTATCTTTTAAAAAGAAAAACACCATCATCGGCACCAGGAACAAATAAACCATCGCACTGACAATACCCACTACGGATGCAGCCGAAAGCGACAACACATTTTGCCCATAGGTCAGCAATTCCCGTTGCACTGCCAGCATCATTTGCTGGATTCTGCTGTCCGAAATCAATTTAGGGTACATTTCCGGCAAACGCATAATGCCTTTCTGGGTGCTGTTAAGAATTTCGGGGATATGTTGGATAAGCTCGACAGCTTGTTGGGAAACCAATGGCATCAAGTAAAACAACAAAAAACCTAAACAAGCCATGAACCCTGAAAACACCAAGTAGACCGCCGGCAAACGTGGCATCCCGGCTTTTTCAGCTTTACCCACCAGCCCCTCCAGTAAATAGGCAAAAACGATAGAGGCGAAAGCAGGCATTAATAAACTGGATAATGAATAAATCAGCACAAAGCTGACTATCAGGATGATGGCCAGCGCAACCGCTTGGGAATTGGGCAAAAACCGCTTAAGGGAGTCAGTGATAAAATACAAATTTGAGGGCCTTACTTGAGTTGTCATTTATATCAATTAGTTTTATAGTTATTATAGTCATTCTACATCCAACTTAGCTGTTCTAGCCATGATGTTTTTCGATTGCCAACATCATCACATAAAATTAAGCCCCTCCCCTAAAACCCTCTAAGGAAAGTTATGCAAATTGATGTGTTTAACGGCGATGCGGATGGTATTTGCGCCTTGGTGCAACTTCGCTTGGCACAACCAGCCCACTCCGCCACGTTGGTAACTGGCGTAAAACGGGACATCCAATTATTGGAACAGCTTAGCGTCCAACCCGGGGATTCTGTTACCGTGCTGGATATCTCCTTAAAAAAAAATCGTAGCGCCTTGGATAGCATTCTGCTGCAAGGTGCAAACGTCTTTTATGTTGACCACCATGAAACTGGGGATATTCCGCAACACCCAAACCTCAGAACCCTCATCAACACCGTCGCCAACACGTGTACCAGCCTATTGGTGGACCAACACCTACAAGGGAAATATCGGGCTTGGGCAGTCACCGCAGCATTTGGGGACAACCTAATTGACAGCGCCCAACAAGCGGCCCTGCCCCTGTCGATACCCGACCATCAACTTAAACACCTCAAAGATCTCGGTGTCTGCATTAATTACAACGGCTACGGTAACAGTATTAGTGATTTGCATTTTGCCCCGGATGCACTTTATCGTAAACTTGCACCCTATAAGTCCCCCTTTGATTTTATCGACGACAACCCGGTTATTTATAGCCAATTGCTGGCGGCTTATGCGGATGACATGAACCACGGGTTCAGCACCAAAGCTGAATACCTGGATGACGCAGTTGCCGTGTATATATTGCCTGATACCCCTTGGTCCAGGCGGGTTAGCGGCGTTTTAGGCAATGAACTGGCCAATCAAAATCCAACACGGGCCCATGCAGTGCTCAGCCATAATGCCCATGGTGGCTATCAAATTAGCGTCCGGGCGCCATTGAGCACCAACACAGGTGCTGATGAATTGTGTTCGGCCTTTGCAACTGGGGGGGGGCGTAAAAATGCAGCAGGCATTAACCACCTACCCATTTCTGAACTGCCGCTCTTTATTGCCGCATTTGCAAAAAAATATGCTTAAGCCAAGCAGCTATATTTAACAAAATAACCATACTTAACTTATATGCCGAAAAAAAGCACCAACACCGTCTGGCACCAAGCTGCCGTAACACGCGCTGACCGGGAAACCCTGCACAAACACAAAAGTGCCATCCTATGGTTTACCGGCTTATCGGGTTCTGGCAAATCCACGTTGGCACATGCAGTGGAAGACTATTTGCATAAATTAGGGGTGTCAACGTTTGTCCTTGATGGCGATAACATCCGCCACGGACTTTGCAGTGATTTGGGTTTTAGTGACCACGACCGCGTTGAAAACATCAGGCGTGTTGGTGAACTGGCAAAGTTGATGACGGAAGCGGGCATCATTACCCTGACCGCTTTCATATCACCCTTTAAGTCGGATCGTGATATCGCCAGAAACCGTGTGCCAGCCGGTGATTTTCTGGAAATATATTGCCAATGCCCTGTTGAAACCTGCGAACAACGCGATGTAAAGGGCTTGTATAAAAAGGCCAGAGCGGGTGAAATTCCTTTTTTCACGGGTATCAGTTCCCCTTATGAAGCACCGGAACACCCTGAGCTGGTGGTCAATACCCAAGATCAAACCTTGGATGAAAGCATCCAGGCCATTGTCAAACTGCTCATACAGCAAGGGATTATTAAGGCACCAACCTAAAGTAAAAACACTGCACACATATTAATGTTAAGATAAATAAGTTTTTCACCCGTTTTGATACAACCTACCATTAAGGAACTGAACAGCATGATTCCCGTTATTTTATCGGGTGGCTCTGGAACAAGACTTTGGCCACTTTCACGTAAGCACTACCCAAAACAATTTTTGCCTTTGGTTTCTAGCCATACCATGATTCAAGAAACAGTGCTTAGGCTTACTGGCCTTGGAGACTTGAAACCACTGATCGCAGTGTGCAACGAAGACCATCGCTTTATGATGGCGGAACAATTGTGGGAAATAGGGATGAAACCCGCAGCAATCATTCTCGAGCCCATGGGTAAGAACACCGCACCTGCCGTCGCAATGGCCGCATTAACAGCCGCATCCCCTGATGATGTGTTGCTGATACTGCCAGCCGATCATGTCATCGCCAATTTGCCCGCTTTCCATGAAGCAATAATCCAGGCAAACATTTTGGCGAAGCAAGGGTTTCTGGTTACCTTTGGTGTAGTGCCCACCGAACCAGAAACCGGATATGGCTATATCAAGCGTGATACCCTGCAACATGGCCCTGCTTATGGGGTGGCGGCTTTTGTTGAAAAACCGGATGCAGAAACGGCTGGACACTATTTAGAAAGCGGTGATTTTTATTGGAATAGCGGGATGTTCGCGTTCAAGGCTGGCAGCTTCCTTCAGGAATTGGAAAAATTTAACCCTGAAATTCTGTCCTGTTGCCAGCAAGCATTGAATGCTTCAAAAGTTGATTTGGATTTTGTGCGTTTGGATAAAGACCTGTTTTCCCTATGCCCTTCGGACTCCATTGACTATGCGGTCATGGAGAAAACCGACAAAGCCGTTGTTATTCCATTGGATGCCGAATGGAATGATGTCGGCTCTTGGTCTGCGTTATGGGATGTCACTGACAAGGATGCCTTTGGCAATGCCATCAGTGGCGACGTGCTGACCATAGATACCCGAAATTCTTATATCCATTCCCAAAGCAAACTCGTTGCTGTTATCGGGGTACATGACCTGGTTATCGTAGAAACTGATGATGCAGTGATGGTCGCACCTAAAGACCGGGTCCAAGAAGTTAAAGAAATTGTCAACCAATTAAAGGCAAGTGGCCGTTGCGAAGCCGATATCCACCGAAAAGCTTATCGTCCATGGGGCCATTATGATTTAGTGGATAGTGGCGATCGGCATCAAACCAAACGGATAGTCGTCAAGCCTGGCGGCAAACTTTCAGTACAAAAACACCATCATCGCGCAGAACATTGGGTGGTGGTAAAAGGCACGGCCATGGTCACTAAAGGGGATGAGAAAATGCTCATTTCCGAAAATGAATCCATCTATATCCCCTTAGGCATTGTCCATTGCTTGGAAAATCCCGGCGTCATCCCATTGGAAATCGTTGAAGTCCAGTCTGGCAGCTATTTGGGTGAGGATGACATTGTCCGTTTTGACGACCAATACGGACGGATTTAATATCCTATAAAACCATGGGCAATCAGGTTTGGTTGCCCATGGCACTACACTACTTAAGCCAGGTGGAGATCATTCATGAGCAAAAAAATTACCAAAGCAGTTTTCCCGGTCGCAGGTTTAGGGACGCGTTTTTTACCGGCCACCAAAGCCAGTCCCAAAGAGATGCTACCAATTGTTGACAAGCCTTTGATCCAATACGCCGTAGAGGAAGCAGTAGCAGCGGGGATTGACACAATGGTTTTTATTACTGGGCGTAGTAAAAATGCAATAACGGATCATTTCGACAAAGCCTACGAACTTGAAAAGGAGCTGGAGGCAAAAGGCAAAACCGAAATGCTCAAGCTAATCCAAGATATTGTGCCGCCCCATGTGTCCTGTATTTTTATCCGGCAAGCAGAAGCCCTTGGCTTAGGCCATGCGGTTTATTGCGCACGGCCTGTTGTGGGTGACGAGCCATTCGCCGTGTTGTTGGCTGATGACATGATAGAAGATGACAGTCGCGGCTGCATGGCCCAGATGGTTAAACTTTATGAACAAAAACATGCCTCCATCCTGGGTGTTGAGAGGATTAACCCTGCTGACACGGGCAGTTATGGCATTGTTAAGACGGGTGAGTTTTCCCAAAGGTCAGCGCTGGTCGAATCGATCGTTGAAAAGCCAAAGCCAGCCGACGCCCCTTCAAACTTGGCTGTAGTGGGCCGCTATATTTTGACACCGGCCATTTTTGACAAAATCAAAAAAACTGCCCGTGGTGCTGGCGGTGAAATCCAATTGACCGATGCGATTTCGGATTTGCTGAATGATGAACAGGTGCTGGCTTACGAATTTGAGGGCCGACGCTATGACTGCGGCTCAAAGCTGGGCTTTTTGATTGCCACTGTAGAACAAGGGCTATTGCACAAAGAGCTAAAAGACGACTTTTTAGCCTATTTGAAAGACTTGACCAAAAAGCATAAGATTTAAACGGGCTTTAACAAAACGCCACGACAACCCAGAGGCCACAGCCACCGGATTCGCACATTTCAAACCCAAGCCAACACCAACAATCCAGGTGTTGGCCTGGAAAAAGCCTGCCTGCCCACAAATCCATATAGCCTGGCGCCCGTGGTTTACTTGCCTCACAGCCATTTTAACAAAGCAAAGCCTAACAAATTATTTAAGCAAAAAGTGTGGCTTTAACAAAACGTTGGGGTATCCCTATCTTAGGGCAAGCATTGAAAATAGCCGCTTAAAAACTATCGGCTTAATGCTTCTGCACACAGGTAATCTTGGTATTGGCTTTCATAAATGCCAACCAATTCCCGGTAAATATGGGTTAAATGCTCTGGCGCTTCGGTAGATGTACAAGAATTGCAATGGCGTAAAGCATCATCAAAAAACTTTTCGGCAATCCCTGGATTAACAGGTAACCCCAAACCAGTTGATATTCTCAACAATGACTTTTGATATTCGTCATTGTGGACATCAAAAGAAACCAATGGGAATGCCGCTTTCTTGTAATGCGCAAGCAACTTCGAATTGTATAGGCCCCATAATTCAAGCCCATCTTCAATGGGGATATTGTTCCGGTTATACAGTGAGTTTGCCACCGACAAAGGATGACGAAAGGAACCAATAAACTTTACCGTACAGTCACTTGCACTTAAGCCCTCCAGCCAAAAATCCAGCGCTAGCAATGTCCTTGGGTCTTTAAAGCCAAACAGACGGTGATTATCCGCAATAAAGCCAGCAATAATGGCATCCCTAGCGTCGCTGTGCCCGCTATTCCAAACAATAGTTTCCGGGGGATTGTCCCAAGATCCGCCGTTATCTTCAAGCAAGCTGATGTTAAGCTGCATAACCCCGGCGTTCTCACGGTTACCTTTTAAATTGTGGGGGTTGCTTTCAAAAACCTCCCCTAAAAATAAACCGTGTTGCTGCAAACTCCCTGTTAGACAGCTAGTGCCGCTACGGTGCATGCCCAAAATAAGCACTGCAGTTGAGGAAGTCATCTTTTATTAGTCCAGCAGTGAATTAAATAGGTCAAGTGTTTCATTGATTGGCTGGCTTACCCATTCCATTTCCTCAGGTATGGCTAGCCCGCCCAAACTATTGACGTAATTGGCGATAATGGCCCGAAAATTTTCAGGTGTTGAAAATTGCGGCAAGGCACTTGCTGATGCCGGTGTTTTGTTGGTGGCACTTATTATCAGGTCAAAATAACTATCGCTTACCCCCATTTTATCGGCATACTGGGATGCCGCCACATGGTCTTTCATTTCATGCGCTTGGCCGCTAAGCGCCAGCGGATAAAGAAGCCCGTAATTATTGGTTTGAAAGCGGAAATGGAAGTTGCTGCGGTTGCCAATAACGATGCGGGCATCCTCTGCCTCGCGAATAAAAGTAAAGCTATTGGCATCAAAGCGGACTAAGGGGAACACACAAACGTCATTGACGAAATTGATAGCAGACAATTTTTCAAAGGTTCGGGGGTCAAACCAGTCATCATCATCTAAAAAAAACAGGATAAATTTTTCCCCGCCAAATTTAGAGGAAAGCGTAGGCAATTCATCCAAGGTAAGTAACACGGATTGTTCAACCTTGTGCATCTGCCTTACTGCAATTTCTTTCAATGTTTGTCGGCAACGAAAAAAATTTACCGGAAAAAAATTATTCCAGTTATTTATTAGGGACTCAAGGTTGTCAGGAAACCCGGCGATGAATTCTGCCGGTTTATATCTCGCTGCATCAATTGGAATTCCCGCTTCATAATCTTTAGCCAAAGATTCCCAGTTTGGGGATTGCCGCATGACAAAAACTAGGTGGTCGATAGAAGTCATTATATTTAGAGAACCCTTTATTTATCCCAACAAGCATCTGTAAGCAAACTGCCGTATATAGCTTGAGCGCTGTTTAGCGCCATTAAAGTGGTGGGGATTCTGTCATGGATGATTATAGATGTCAATTAGCACAAACGGTGTTTGGCCATCACAATCTGTAACTGAATTATTTAACCAGACTACCGTTAATACGTTTGATTTTGGCGCCGCAAAACCCAATACAGCCTAACGCCACAGCAAGTTTTGCGGAACCTGTTTGGATTTCAGTCCGGCACGGAAAAGCAAGCGCTCAATCCTCCCCAATCTCATTAATTTCCGGAAGTTTTGCGCGTCTTTGTAGCCAAATCACCCCGGACAAATCAATGATGCCCGCCCACAGGCGGTCTAAAGTCCCGTATTTTGAAGAACCGCTAGTCCGGGACCGGTGATTGACGGGTTCAGAAATCACCTGCCCCCCCGCCCTTATAATTAAAGCGGGCAAAAAACGGTGCATGTGGTCAAAATAAGGTAGCGCCAAAAACGCATCCCTAGCGAACAGCTTTAAGCCGCAGCCAGTGTCCGGCGTATTGTCGCCCAATAAACGTGAGCGCACACCATTGGCAACTTTGGATGAAAACAAGCGCCAGGCTGAGTCATAACGCTTATTGCGCCAACCTGCCACCATCCACAATTCGCTGGTCGCCAGCCTTTGCTGCATTAAGACCTCATATAGATGGGGAATATCAGCCGGATCGTTTTGGCCATCACCATCCAATGTGGCAATCCAAGGGTACTTGGCCGCTTTTACGCCAGTATGGATGGCGGTGCTCTGTCCACAGCTACGTTGGTGGCGGATAACCCTCAGCGTTTTAAAATCATGGCGTGCCTGCTCTAAAACCGCCGCCGTACTGTCAGTGCTGCCGTCATCCACATAAATGATTTCATAGGCGTTTGCCCGGCTTAGGGCATTAACAATTTCTTCTATCAAAGCGACAATATTGTCGGCTTCATTATGAACAGGAACAACAACAGAAATTTCCACGGACCATCCTAATAAAGTTTTATTTACAGCGCTGGACATAGGCTAAAAGAACTTTGCTTCTTTTTGCAGGCCAAAAATCCACCGCCTTTGAACTGCTATGATATAAAAAATGGGCTAAATGTCCTAAAAATATCACTAAAAATAATGATAAGCCATTGATTATTAAGCTTCGCAACCACCTAGCCCAAGTTGTCTACGCCTTATAAAACCATTTGTTTTATAAGGCGTTTGTTATTTTTAAGATGCTGGCTACGCTTGCAATCCGTGGCATTATCCTTTAACTTAGTACGACATCCGTAAAGGCTAGGGGTGCTTCTTTGTTTCTGCGCATTGCGTAAACCTTAGAGGCTGAGAGAAACCCTTTGAACCTGACCCTGGTTAATACCGGCGTAGGAAAGCCCCCAAACTTCCCCGCGCCTTGTTATATTGTAATTGGAGATAAGCATGAGCGCTGTTTTAAAAAACGTCACTGAAACCCCTACGCATAGCGTAAAAATCGATTCTTACCCCGCTTCGGAAAAAATCTATGTGCAAGGCAGCCGGCCTGACATACGCGTCCCCATGCGTAAAATCACCCTATCAGACACACCCGTCCATTTTGGCGTCGTTGAAAAAAACGGCCCGCTTTATGTTTACGACACATCGGGCGTGTATACCGACCCGGCTGTTGAAATCGATTTAAAAAAAGGCTTGGGCCCCGTCCGTGCCAACTGGATATTGGAACGTAACGACACCGAAGAGCTGGACGGCCCAAGTTCTGATTTTGGCCGCCAACGCCTGGCTGACCCCGCCACTGCCGACCTGCGTTTTGAGCATATCCGCAAACCCCGCCGAGCCAAAGCCGGCGCCAATGTGTCGCAAATGCACTATGCCAGGCAAGGCATCATCACCCCGGAAATGGAATTTATCGCTATTCGCGAAAACCAAAAAATGGAAGAGATGCGCGAACTTTGGAAAGACCAGCATCCTGGCGATTCGTTCGGCGCGGCTATCCCTGACGTGATCACCCCTGAATTTGTCCGTGACGAAGTGGCAAGGGGCCGCGCAATTATCCCTGCTAACATCAACCACCCCGAATTGGAACCGATGATTATAGGCCGTAACTTTCTGGTGAAGATTAATGGCAACCTGGGCAATTCTGCCGTCACATCCTCAATCGACGAAGAAGTGGAAAAAATGCTCTGGGGCATACGCTGGGGCGGCGACACGATTATGGATCTGTCTACGGGCAAAAACATCCATGAAACCCGCGAGTGGATATTGCGCAACTCCCCAGTACCCATAGGGACTGTACCGATTTATCAAGCTTTGGAAAAGGTCAATGGCAAAGCCGAAGACCTGACTTGGGAAATTTTCCGCGACACCTTGATCGAACAAGCCGAACAAGGCGTGGATTATTTCACCATCCATGCGGGTGTGCGTTTGCACCATGTACCATTGACCGCAAAACGGATGACCGGCATTGTCTCGCGCGGCGGTTCCATCATGGCGAAATGGTGTTTAGCGCACCACACAGAAAGCTTTTTATACACGCATTTTGAAGAAATCTGCGAAATCATGAAAGCTTATGACGTGTCATTCTCATTAGGCGACGGCTTACGTCCTGGCTCCATCTACGATGCCAATGATGCCGCCCAATTTGGCGAATTGGAAACCTTGGGCGAATTGACCAAAATCGCGTGGAAACACGATGTGCAAACCATGATTGAAGGCCCCGGCCATGTGCCATTGCACATGATTAAGGTCAACATGGAAAAACAATTGGAAGAATGCGGTGAAGCGCCCTTTTATACCTTAGGGCCATTAACCACAGACATTGCCCCCGGCTATGACCATATCACCTCGGCCATCGGTGCGGCCAACATCGGCTGGTATGGCTGTGCAATGCTGTGTTATGTGACCCAAAAAGAGCATTTGGGCTTACCTAACAAGCAAGACGTGCGTGAAGGCATAGTGACCTATAAAATCGCCGCCCATGCCGCCGATTTGGCAAAAGGCCATCCCGGTGCGCAAGCGCGTGACAACGCCATGTCCAAGGCGCGTTTTGAATTCCGTTGGGAAGACCAGTTCAACATTGGCTTGGATCCTGAAAAAGCACGTGAATTCCATGATGAGACCCTGCCCAAAGAATCCGCAAAAGTCGCCCATTTTTGCTCCATGTGCGGGCCACATTTTTGTTCCATGAAAATCAGCCAAGATGTGCGTGATTACGCGGCGGCCAAAGGCATACAAGATGAGCAGGAAGCCCTGTTGACTGGTATGGATGAAAAATCCAAGCAGTTCCTTGAAGAAGGCGCCGCCATTTACCATAAGCTTTAAAGTGAACCAAGGTGGGCAATGCGGTTCTGCCCACCTTGTAATCTGCATAGGGGTGACAGCGGCTGCTTGGCCAGCTATCATCCCACAGGCTTAAGCCCGTTTATTCAGCTACAGCGCCAACTGCCGCCAACATGGCCGGCAACTCGTTTTTCTTGTACAAATCAATAACGATGTCACAACCGCCAACCAATTCACCGTTAATATACAACTGCGGATAAGTTGGCCAATTTGAATATTCCTTAAGCGCTTCGCGTAATTCAGGATCTTCAAAAATATTGATGTAGGTATATTTTGCCTTGCAAGCTTCCAAGACCTGCACAGTTTGGCCTGAAAAACCACATTGCGGAAAATCAGGGGAACCTTTCATATACAAAACGACAGGGTTATTTTCCAGCTGATCTTTAATTCTTTCTACAACACTCATGCTTTTGACTCCAAATAAATAAAAACCCACTGATTTTATCAACATTAGAGCACTTAAAAAAGCAAATATTAATCCAAGACTTGCTTGGGACTGCATTGGTACTTATAATCGAACATTTTTTTATTGGGTAGCATCCCCTTTTGATTTATCTTTGTGCAGGCAAAAACCATGACTAGCCATATTATGCCCACCTACAGCCGTTTGCCCGTGACCTTTGATCGGGGAGAAGGTGCGTGGTTGTTTGATGAAAATAATAACCGTTATCTGGATGCCCTATCGGGTATCGCGGTCTGCAACCTGGGCCACGCCCACCCGGCGGTGCATCAGGCCATTTGTGAACAAAGCAAAAAACTGCTGCACACGTCCAATCTCTATACCATCGCCGCCCAAGAACAGCTTGCCGACCAACTGACCGCCAAAAGTGGTATGGATAACGTGTTCTTTTGCAATTCCGGCGCCGAAGCCAATGAGGCTGCGATTAAGCTGGCGCGTAAATACGGCCATGAAAAAGGCATAGCCAACCCCGCCATTATCGTCATGGAAAAAAGCTTCCATGGACGTACCTTGGCAACCTTAAGCGCCACAGGCAACAGCAAGGTGCAACTGGGTTTTGCGCCTTTGGTCGAAGGTTTTGTACGTGTCACTTATAACGATATAAACGCCATCAAACAGGCCGTGGAACAAAATAACGCCATCGTCGCGGTGCTGGTTGAGCCGATACAAGGTGAAGGCGGTGTCAATATTCCCGCCACCGACTACCTCAACCAAATACGCGACTTATGCGACCACTATGGCTTGCTGATGATGTTGGATGAAATCCAGACCGGCATAGGGCGCACTGGCAAATTTCTGGCATACCAACACAATAATATCCTACCTGATGTTTGCACCTTAGCCAAAGCCTTGGGCAATGGCGTACCCATCGGCGCGTGCCTAGCCCGTGGTTTTGCCGCACAACTACTGACCGCCGGCAACCACGGCTCGACTTTTGGCGGCAACCCCTTGGCGTGTAGTGCGGCATTGGCAGTGTTGGCGACACTGGATGCCGAACAGCTGACTGAACAGGCAGAAGCCAAAGGACTGGCCATCACGGCAGGTTTTAGCGCGCGCTTACAAGGCAACGCGCATATTGTTGACATACGCAACAAGGGTTTGATGATAGGTATCGAACTTGATCGTCCTTGTGCTGAATTAGTAAAATTGGCCTTACAACAGCATTTATTGGTTAATGTCACCAACGAAACCACCATCCGTTTATTACCGCCACTCATTATTGACGGGCAACAAATCCAGTTACTTGTAGACACTTTATCGACGCTTATTAACGAGTTCACAGCATGAGCAACCCCAGACATTTCACAAGCTTGCTGGATTTATCCGGCGACGAGTTCCGGCAAATCATCCAACGGGCCAGCGCGCTTAAAAACCACCGTGACCCAAATTACCAGCCATTAAAAGGCCAGGTGTTGGCAATGATTTTTGAAAAGTCATCCACGCGCACCCGCATTTCCTTTGAAGCGGGCATGGCCCATTTTGGTGGCAGCGCGATATTTTTATCGCCCAGGGATACCCAGCTAGGCCGTGGTGAACCCGTACAAGACAGCGCCAAAGTCATTTCCAGCATGGTCGATTGCATCATGCTACGCACCGACAAGCATGAAACTGTCACCACTTTTGCCCAGCACTCCAGCGTCCCAGTAATTAACGGCCTGACCGACTTACAGCATCCCTGCCAATTACTGGCTGATATGCAAACCTATTTTGAATATCGTGGCGACATTAAAGGCAAAACTGTAGCTTGGATAGGTGACGGCAATAATATGTGCCATTCGTATATCCACGCCGCCATGTTGTTGGATTTCACCTTACATATAGCCAGCCCTGAAGGCTATCATCCCCTTCCTGAAATCCTCGCTGCTGCGGGCGACCGTGTGCGCTTGTTTGATAACCCGGTTGCAGCCGCCCAAAATGCCCACCTTTGCGTGACCGATGTTTGGGCAAGCATGGGGCAAGAAGAAGAACAAAAGCAACGCGAAATCGCATTTAAAGGCTTTCAGGTAAATTCTGAAGTTATGGCGGCGGCACACACTGACGCACTGTTTATGCACTGCTTGCCTGCCCATCGTGGCGAAGAAGTGACGGCAGCCGTGATCGATGGCCCGCAAAGTGTCATCTTTGCCGAAGCGGAAAACCGCCTCCATGCGCAAAAAGCCTTGCTTGAATTTCTATTGTGCACTAAATAACGGTAAAATCGGCCACACCAGATTTCCATCCACATTAAGAAAATGCCTGTGAAAATTCTACTGCGCCCTTTGTTTATCTTGTTGCTGGCCGTTGTCGGCAACGCCCATGCAGAAACCGTTTATGTGGCCGATGACGGCAATCTATCGCTACGGGACGGGGCGAGTAACCGGGCAAAAGTGATTGCCCCGCTGGCCATAGGCACACCGCTGACGCTAATCGACAAAGCCAGCAAAGGGGAATTTATCCATGTGCGCCTAGCCAACGGCAAAGAAGGCTACATTAAAGCCCATTACACCAAAAAACAGCCACCTGCCCTAGACCCTAAAGACAGCGCCAGCAAAACCATTGCCCAGTTGCAAGCCGACAATACTGCGCTAAATACCGAACTGGCCACCTTAAAAGCCTCGCTAATGCCCGGTTCGTCTTTAGAAAAATCGCTGGCGACAGAACGCGACCAATTGGCCCGTGAACTCAGTGAACTGAAAAAGACCGCCGCCAACGCCCAACAAATCAAAACCGAACGTGACGAACTCCAAGAACGCGTCGTCAATGTTGAACGCGACTTAGAACAATTTAAACTTGAAAACCAAGCCCTAAAAGATACCGCCAGCCAAGACTGGTTCTTGTACGGCGGGCTACTCTCGCTGGCTGGCGTTTTGCTGGGCTTTATCCTGCCCAAACTCGGTTGGCGACGCAAAAGCAGCTGGGATTCCTTTTAGCGCCATCCCGCTATGGCACACGCCGCCGCTATCAAATAACGTGGCTTTACCCTTTAGCAGCCTATCCACCGCCTTAAAGCAATAGCAACAATACGGCGCTTGGAAATAGGAACAACCAATACGCCAATAACCTTAACCCTAACCCGGAAGTAAACCCATGGCCCATACAGACGACCACAACACCCGCACCTTTTCCTCATTAGTCGTAGACGGCATGGAACGCGCCCCTAGCCGCGCCATGTTGCACGCCGTCGGCTTTAACAACGACGATTTCAAAAAGCCCCAAATCGGCATCGCCTCCACGTGGAGCATGGTCACACCCTGCAATATGCACATCAACAAACTGGCTGACGATGCGGCCTTAGGTGTGAACAAAGCCAATGGCAAAGCCGTAATCTTTAACACCATCACCATTTCCGACGGCATTTCCATGG
Organism: Methylococcales bacterium; assembly: GCA_026399075.1. Classification (GTDB taxonomy): domain Bacteria; phylum Pseudomonadota; class Gammaproteobacteria; order Methylococcales; family Methylomonadaceae; genus Methylobacter_C. The sequence goes on along the minus strand of JAPLRR010000089.1, from coordinate 45,890 downwards.
GTACGGAAGGCATGAAATACTCGCTGGTGTCGCGCGAAGTGATAGCCGATTCCATAGAAACCGTGGTCGGCTGCCAAGGCTTTGACGGCGTTGTTGCGATCGGTGGCTGCGACAAAAACATGCCGGGCTGTATGATTGCGATCTCTCGACTAAACCGTCCGGCGATTTTCGTGTATGGCGGCACGATTTTGCCCGGTTGCCACAAAGACAAAAAACTCGATGTCGTGTCGGTGTTTGAAGCTGTAGGCGCCCGCGCCAACAACCAAATCGACGATGCCGAACTCGCCGAAATTGAAGCCAAAGCCATCCCTGGCGCAGGTTCGTGTGGTGGCATGTACACCGCCAACACCATGGCTTCGGCGATTGAAGCCCTAGGCATGAGCTTACCCAATAGCTCGGCACAAGCGGCGGTGTCCAACGACAAAAAACTTGATTGCGAACGCGCAGGCGCAGCGGTGCTGGAATTGCTGAAAAAAGACATCAAACCCAGCGACATCATGACCAAACCCGCGTTTGAAAACGCGATTACCGTGGTCATCGCCCTAGGCGGCTCCACCAACGCCGTGCTGCATTTATTGGCGATGGCGAATGCCGCGAAAGTGGACATTACCCTAGATGACTTTACCCGCATCGGTAAAAACGTACCGTTATTGGCAGACCTAAAACCCAGCGGACGCTACCAAATGGCGGAATTGATAGAAATTGGCGGCATCCAACCGCTGATGAAAATCCTGCTCGACCAAGGCTTGCTGCACGGCGATTGCCTGACCGTCACCGGAAAAACCTTGGCAGAAAACCTCGCCGACGTTAAACCGTATCCCGACGGTCAAGACATGATCCATTCCTTAGCCGACCCGATTAAAAAAGACAGCCATTTAGTCGTGCTTTATGGCAACCTCGCCCCCGGCGGCGCAGTCGCAAAAATCACCGGCAAAGAAGGCTTGCGTTTTGTCGGCACTGCCAAAGTGTTTGATGCCGAAGAACAAGCCCTGCAAAGCATCTTAAACGGCGGCATTGTTAAAGGCGATGTCATCGTCATTCGCTACGAAGGCCCCAAAGGCGGCCCGGGTATGCGCGAAATGCTCTCACCCACCTCGGCAATCATGGGCAAAGGTTTAGGCAAAGAAGTCGCCTTAATCACTGATGGACGTTTTTCCGGCGGCACCCACGGTTTTGTGGTCGGTCACATCACCCCCGAAGCCTATGTCGGTGGCCCCTTGGCGATCATAGAAAACGGCGACACCATTATCATTGATGCCGAAAAAAATGAGCTTAGCCTGGTCGTCAACGAACACGAAGTCGCACGCCGTTTGGAACACTGGCAACAACCTGCGCCAAGATACACACGCGGCGTATTGGCAAAATATGCCAAGTTGGTGAGTTCTGCGTCTACGGGGGCGGTGACGGATAATTTGGATTAAGGATGGTCGTTGCTGCCGGAATAAGGTAGTTTGAACGTAAGTGAAAACTGCCGTTTCCGGCACACCTCGCCCGCGATTTACCGGAAACGCCGTTTTTCGCTTACCGCTCAAAGCGGCTTAATCCGACCTACAGGGCTACGATTTGTTACAACCCGATAAGCTTTAACAATGACCAAAAAAGACACAACAACCAAAATACAGATTTTGCCATTATTAGTTATTGCTATAGTTGGTGGATGTTCGGCAATATATTTCTACTTATCAACATTTTGCGGAGCTGACACTACCAATTGCGAATTGACTGCTAAGCTAGAGCAATGGGGTCAAACAGGTGATTTCTTCGGCGGCATTTTAAATCCATTTTTTACTTTCCTTGGTTTGATTTTCGTTGGCATAACCATTATGCAAAATCAACAAGCCCTAAAACAAAGTGAAACAGAATTGCAACTATCGCGGGAGGAGCTGAGAAAATCTAGCGAGGCTTTGCAGTCACAGGTTAAAACGGTTGAAAGGCAAAGATTTGAAACAACATTTTTTCAATTACTTACGTTGTTTAATGATGTTGTAAAGGATATTTATTTTACTGACGAAATTAGAAGTAGACATTTTATAACAGACTTATACACGGAAAATTTTCAAAAAAATCATCTAATGGGGCAAGAGTCACTAGAAATTGAAACGCTGAATGAAGTTTACAACGCATTTTATAACGGCTACGGCTATCTGCTTTCTGGTTATTTTCGCACACTTTATAATGCTTTATATTTTGTTGATAACAGTGAGTTTTCTTTGCCTGAGAAACAGTTCTATAGCAATCTGGTTCGTGCCCAACTTTCAATGTATGAGTTAAGTCTGTTGTTTTATGTCTGTTTGCTTACATCTGAATATAAATACGAAAATCTATTAGTGTTAGTAAAAAAATATAAGCTCTTGGAATATTTAGATGATAATTCACTTGCAAATCCTGTCCACCGTAAATTAATGGAACAAATTACGGAATGATTTGTAGGATGGACTGACGCAAGGAAGCCCATCAATCCCGGCAAAACCCAATGACGGGATTCCCTTCCCTCATCCCATCCTCGTATAACGTCTTACCCATGGTCAGGCCAAATAATTTGTTGCTGCTGTCCAACATACCAAGATTTTAGCGCCGATAGGAAACAGCAACTCCTACATCATTCCTTTTGCACGACAAAAGTATTTGACCGATTTTCACCATTTTTCAAACCAGTCCATCGATCTTCCAGAATTTCAACTACCTTCGCATGTTCTTTGGCAATAATGTCAAATATCTCTTTCTGTGGAAACACATGCATCTCCATGTCACCTCTTGCCGCTTCACCTTCCAGATAATCGTCCATCGAAAAGTTATATCCCAAGCGATAGGTTGGTACTTGAAAATAAGCGATACCACCAGGGTTCAAAGCCCTAATCAACTCTTGGATGATTAAACGGATAATTGGCGGGGGATTATGCTGAAGTACGATCACCGAATAAATGACATCTACTTTGGGGAAGTTGCCGATATCTTGGGGTTTACTGATATGGTGTAATAACACATTCTGGATGCCCACTTCGTCAAAGTATTGCTTGGTGAACCGCAAATGTGAGCCCGATATATCGTAACCTAAGACTGTTTCAAATCTTTTCGCCAACCAGCAAGTTACACGGCCAAGGCCACACCCATACTCCAAACAAGTTTTAAAATGGGAATGATCTATGCCATTCCTCTCTAGTGTATTGAAGAGTGTTGTAACATTATTAAGGCCTGTCTCATAAAATTTACTTCGGGTGTCATTAATATTAGAAGATCTGAATTGTTCAGAAGTGGCTACAGACCAATATGGTTCTGTTTCACCAAAATTTTCCCATATATTTTGAATATGAAAAAACAATTCTTGTAATTGTAAGTCAGAAACGCCTTCGATATGCATGGGGGGCTCGTTACCCGACAGCAATGGTGAACGAAGGTCATCATTGATGCTGTTGAACTCGTATGAATTCAGAAATTCCTGCCTGACATCCTGAGTGCTTATTAACATTTTCAACTTTTCTTCAACCACTAGAGGACTTTCAGGATCCCTGTCTAAAAATAAGCGGTAGGCCCATGTGATGGCCTCAGGTGATAGTTTAAACATTTTGTTCCTTTTATATGAAATTGGTCGCCCAACGAATGATTATTAGGGTTTATGTATATCGTTCGCTTTTTTTAAAGTCTTGAATTCATATAATAAATGCAAAACCTTTTAAAAAGGTTAGATGGTACAGTTTCCGTCAACCAAAACAAAAAACTAAAGGGCCGCCAACTAAGGACATTCAACCATCTAACCCAAAAAGAAAGATATCATATTTATATAATGCATAAGGAAAAATCTTCCTAAGTTATATAGCTAAAGATATGGGCAGGAGTAAGCCACGATCAGTAAGGAAAAGAAGACAGCGGCTAGCAGCTGGTTTCAGGGAAAGCTATCCGCCTCTACTGCATGAAAAATTCGGGCTGCACTGGTTACCTTGTTATTGAAGATGGCATTTCCCAAGATTAGGACATAATTGAATGTGCGGCGATAGGCTTATCAGTTAAACAACCCGAACGCTAAACTGAGCTTTTTTCAGTAATTTCACGCATACTTAACGACAAGTCTTGGGACTTAAAAGCGCGGCTAAATTGTGCCGATTAACGCAATAATCGGATTGCCACGTCCAACCCAACGTTCAGGCGGAGCTTCGCTATCGCCCGCCTGCTTAACTTTGCCTTAGGCTTAAGGGGAGAACCCCGTTGAAACTATGGGTAGCTATTGTCACCCTTAAAATGTATAAGTGTAGGGGATAGTAGTCAAAATCCATCAAAAACTGAGGTAAACTGCATGGTGATGTTGAATTTTGTTGAAGGACATCAGAGGCACTTTGCTTTGGCATAACGGATATTGGGACATGGGTTTGGTGGGCTTCACTATCACTCCACCCATTCTACAAACTACAAACCACAAACTAATTTAAGCCTACCTCATGGATATATTGACTCGTTGGACTTGGAAAAGATTGGGTCAGGCGCTGTTTAACCCTAAGCCTGGCGGTATCGAATCTAAAATCGAAGAGATTAAGCAAAGTTTGCCCATTCCGGTTTTTTGGTTGTTGGGCAAAACCCAATCGGGTAAAACCTCGCTGATCCGGGAATTGACCGGAGATAATGCCGCTGAAATCGGCAACGGTTTTATAGCCTGCACGAAAACTTCGCGCTTTTATGATTTCCCATCGCCTAGCCATCCCATCATGCGCTTTCTGGATACGCGGGGACTGGGTGAAACGGCTTATAATCCTACTGAAGATTTGGCATGGTGTGCGGGGCAGGCGCATTTGTTGGTGGTGGTGTTGCGTGCTTTGGATATGAACCAAGCGGAAATTGTGGCGGCGGTGCTGGCGATACACAAAAAGCATCCCGAATGGCCGATTGTGGTGGTGCAAACAGCCTTGCACGAAGGCTATCCCACGCTGGAGACTGGCCATATCCTGCCCTACCCTTACCAGTTTTCACCCTTTCCGCCGCAAGTGCCCCATGCTTTGGCGCAGGTGTTATTGCATCAGCGGGCTTGGTTCAAGTCCTTGCCTGTCCATTTTGTGCCAGTCGATTTTACGTTGCCGGAAGATGGGTTTGAACCTGTTGATTATGGTTTGGATGCCTTATGGGCAACTTTAGAGACCGTGTTGCCGGATAGTGTGGTCGGCTTATTGCGCGGGTCTTTGCAGCATAAGGAATTATTGGATTTTCATGCCAAGCAAGCACATCCGCATATTATCGGCTATGCCCTGCTTAATCTGGGCGTAGGTGCCATCCCCATTGTGGGCCTGCCTTTGGTGGTTACCGTACAAGCCAAGCTGTTCCATAGTATCACCACCTTGTACGGGCTGAGTTTAACCCCTAGGCTGTATAGTGAATTTACCACGCTGTTTGGTGCAAGCGTGGGCATCGGTTTATTGGGGCGGGAGTTATTGGGTTTAGTACCTGTCTATGGCTGGGCTGTGGCCGGGGCTTATTCTGGCGCAATGACTTATGCCTTGGGGCAAGCATTTTGTGTTTATTTGTATGGTGTTAAGCGCGGGGCCTTGCCTGACCGAGGCGTTTTAAAAGCAACCTATGACGAGGCATTCGTCCAAGCCCGCCATTTTCTAAAACATCGCCGGAAGCCTTAAGCCATGCCTTTGCAATTAACACGTTTTGGATACCTATTTACGGTTTTGCTGTTATTGCCTTGGCTGGCGTTAATGGGCTTGGGGGTTTATTACTTATGGCAGCAAGGCTGGCTGTATCTGGGCCTAGGCCTTTTATCCGCCCATGCAATCTTATTTTATAGCCTGCTAAGCTGGCATAAGCCTAAGCAACAGCCCTTATTGGGCGACAGCTTTACCATTAAGCCCAACCCCAACTGGCCGGACAAAGCCCAGCAGGCGTGGTTGGAGATTGAACAGCTCCGTAAGCGTTGGCAAACACAAACTGACGTGTTGACCGATGCCAACAAAGCGTTAAAGCTCAGCAATGAAGTGTTGGCGCTAGTTGCCGGACATTTTCATGCCGATTCCAAGCACCCGGTTTTAGAATTTCCACTGCCCTATTTGCTTAGGCTAATTGTATTGGTGTGTGAAGACATCCAGCACGACGTGTTGGATAAAATCCCCGGCAGCCATGCCGTGAGGGTGGGTGATTTAATACGCGCCAAACAAGCGGTTACCCAGTTGAAACGGCTTAAAGCGTTGTTTACCGTTGGCAATTGGCTGTTTAATTGGTCGGGGGCGGCCTTGGCCAAAGCCCGTGCTGTATTAGTAGGCAAGGGGCTGGCCACAGTCACTGATGAAATCTCACAACGTTTGATAGCAGCCTATATTGATAAGCTGGGTTACTACGCCATCCAACTGTACAGCGGCCAATTAACCTTGGATGATATGCTGCCCACTGACCAGCTCAGTGATGCCTCGATAGAGGACACAGTGACCAGCGAACAGCATAAACAGTCAGTGGAACCCTTACGCATCCTGATTTTAGGGCAAGTCAGCAGCGGCAAATCGAGTTTGATTAATGCCTTGTTTGGGGAAGTTAAAAGTGCGGAAGGCCTATTGCCCACCACAGCCGAAATAACCCCCTATATTCTCGAACGTGATGGCCTGCAACAAGCGATCCTGTTGGACAGTGCGGGATATGGCGGCTTAACCCACGGGCTTGCGGCCAAAGCCTTGAAACAACAATGGGCCAAAGTGGATGTGATTTTAATTGTCTGCAATGCCGCACAGGCTGCGCGGCAAGATGATGCCCAACAACTGGATGCAATCCGCACTTATTTTCAGGAAGAATGCCAAAACAGGACGTTACCCGTCATCATCGCAGTGGCGACGCAAATTGACCGTTTACGTCCGCTGCGGGAATGGCAGCCACCCTACAATATACAACAAGCAGAAACCGCCAAGGCACTGGCAATAAGGCAGGCCTGTGCCGCCATAGCCAGGGATTTGGCCTTGCCTTTAAGTCGGGTAGTGCCTGTTTGCCTTGCGCCAGAAAAGCCAGTGTACAATATTGAAGAAGGTTTGATGCCCTTGCTTTATGAACTGCTGGACGAGGTGCAACGGGTGCGATATTTGCGCTGTTTACGTACTCACCAAGCAAGAAGCTATTGGCAGCAATGGCGCAAACAAGCAGGGCAACTGGGGCAGATTATTCTGGGGGATTAACGGGTTTTGCTTAGGCTGGCCAACTGGGGGGAGAAGCGATGAGTCCCAAGATGCCATCCTTGGCTACGGGATCCCGGCAGTCCCACCGGGAGAGTTTGGTATTTCTTGACTTGATGGTGCATTGGGGGCACAAAGCCCCCAACTAAAACATCAAACCTTATTTCGCGCTGACAGGTGTCAATTTCCAAAGGTCGTTATTGTATTCAGAAATTGTCCGGTCAGTAGAAAATTTACCGCTAGTGGCGCAATTGATGATGCTCATTTTAGTCCAACGGTCTTTATCTTGATAAGCCGCTTCCACCGCTTTTTGGGCATCAACAAAACTTCTAAAATCGGCAATAGTCACCCAAGGGTCATGCGGGCTTTTCAATGAACCGATAATGCCGTCAAATGTGCCGGGCTCGAATTGGTTAAAATGCCCACACTCCAGCAAATCCATCACCTGTTTCAACTCCGCATCCTGTTCGATGATGGCAACAGGGTTATATTCGTTGCGTAGGCTTTCAACCTGGTCTTCGGTCAATCCGAACAGGAAGAAATTGTCGTCACCCGCTTCTTCACGGATTTCAATGTTCGCCCCGTCCAAGGTGCCGATAGTCAAAGCGCCGTTCATCATGAACTTCATATTGCCAGTGCCGGATGCCTCTTTTCCGGCGGTGGAAATTTGCTCGGACAAGTCTGCACCCGGACAAATTTTTTCCATCGCGGAAACCCGGTAATTCGGTAAGAAAATGAGCTTTAATTTATCACCGACTTCAGGGTCGTTATTGATGACATTGGCAACATTATTGATCAATTTGATGATTTTTTTCGCCATGTAATAACCTGGCGCGGCTTTTCCGCCGATCAACACAAAACGGTTGGTCCAGTTTGCCGAGTCACCGCGTTTGATACGGTCATACAAATGGATGACATGCAGCACGTTCAACAATTGGCGTTTGTACTCATGGATACGCTTGACCTGAACATCAAACAAGGCATTCACGTCAATGCCTGATTCGACTTCCATTTCATGGTCGATAAAGTCTATCAGTTTTTGTTTGGCGCCTTGTTGCACGGCATACCAACGTTTACAGAAGGCTTTATCATTGAGGTGTTTTTCCAGATTTTTCAATAAGGATAAATCCGTAATCCAACCGTCGCCAATAGTAGCCGTGATCAATTCGGCCAATTCCGGATTGCAAGCGGCCATCCAACGGCGTGGTGTGACACCATTGGTTTTGTTGTTGAACTTTTCAGGCCATAATTCATAAAAATCATGGAACAAACCTTGTTGCAGCAGTTTTGAATGCAATTCCGCCACGCCATTAACCGAATAGCTACCGACTATCGCCAAATAAGCCATTCTAACCCGTTGTTCACCGCCCTCTTCGATCAAAGACATACGTGCCAAACGGTCTTTGTCGCCTGGCCAACGGGCAGAAACCACCGCCAGAAAACGCGCGTTGATTTCAAAAATAATTTCCATCAAGCGGGGCAACAATTGTTTAAACAGATTGACCGACCATTTTTCCAAGGCTTCAGGCAATAAAGTATGGTTGGTGTAAGCCATGGTCTTACGGGTAATCTCCCACGCGTCATCCCACGATAAACCATGGATGTCCATCAACAAACGCATCAGTTCGGCAACCGCGATACTGGGATGGGTGTCGTTTAACTGGAAACAGTTTTTTGCGGCAAAGTCGGTAAAATCTTTACCATGACGGCCTACCCACAGTTGCAACAAATCCTGCAAACTAGCGGAAGCCAGCAGATATTGCTGGCGTAGGCGTAGTGCTTTACCATTTTCGTTGGCATCATTGGGGTATAACACCATCGTAATGTTTTCTGCGGTGTTTTTTGCCGCCACTGACTCGGCATAATCACCCGCGTTAAATTCCTTAAGCGCAAACTGTTCAGTTGCAGTGGCCTTCCATAAACGCAAGGTGTTCACCGTGCCATTTTTATACCCTGGGATAGGCGTATCAAAAGGGACGGCGAGCACGTCTTGGGTGCTTATCCAACAAACACGGGTATTGCCATTTTCATCGACATGGGTTTCAGTATGGCCACCAAACTTAATCAACTGTTTGTATTCCAGGCGTTCAATTTCCCAAACATTGCCGTTACGCAGCCAATGGTCAGGCTCTTCCACTTGCTCACCATTGACTACCGTTTGGGAAAACATACCATATTCATAACGCAGGCCATAACCTGTTACAGGCAACTGCAAAGTGGCGCAGCTATCAATGAAACACGCGGCCAAACGTCCCAATCCGCCATTACCCAAGCCAGCATCGGGTTCGGCATCGATGAGTTCTTCAATATCCAAACCCAAATCATACATGGCTTGGGAGGCAATATCATTAACGCCCAAGTTCAGCATGGCGTTGCTGAGGGTACGCCCCATCAAAAACTCCATGGACAAATAATAAGCCCGTTTGCAGTCTGCATCTTTATAGGCGTTATAGGTTTTTATCCAATTTTCTGTCAGCCGGTCACTAATGGCCATAGACAAAGCTTCATAACCGTAATGCAGTGATTTACAATTTTCATCCCGGCCTAAGCGATGGCCGTAATAACGCTTAAATTCTTGTTCGATGTCTTTCTTTTTTGTGCCTAAGGGGGGAATGGCGGTGATGGTGGGGATGGGTTGACTCTTTTTAAAGCGTCTTAATGGCATAGCGTTATCCTTAGATAAGTTAGTAATAAGATTCTGCTGACTATTTTATCCTATTTGGACAAAACCATCTGCTTTTAAGCCTGTAAATAAGGGTAATTGGGTAAATATCCCTAAGGAAATCATGCCTGCCAGCTAATCAATCCGGTATACGCCCATTTCAATTGACTCAATCTGGCGACCCAGCATCAACACTAGGCCTTGATAGCGTTCAAGCCCAGTGGGCGAAAATTCAAACATAAATGCCCGGTGCAGTTGTAATTTTCCCTGTTTATCACGGTGTAAGCCCATGCCAGTTAAGGCGACATAGCCATCGAGCATCTGCACATCGGTCGCAAAACAGTGTTGGGTGGCAGCCTCCAAGGCAATTTCCTTGGTTTTTTGGGCATTACACCAATACCCATAAGCCAAACCCAACAAGCCGATTAAAATAATTTCTGATAACATTGATCACGATTTAAAATAAAGGAATAAAATGAAACTTTGGGCAACCCTTAGCAGTCACTTTCTCAAATAACTATACTTAAGTTTTTCGGCACTAGGGCTTATCCTCGCACACGAAACGCCTACCGTTCAACTTTTTAATTACTTTTGTTTATGGACAACACCCATGAGTTCTGAATTAAGCATCATCGAAATAAAACCACAAGCAAGCCATCGCTATTCCATTATTTGGCTACATGGGTTGGGGGCGGATGGCCACGATTTTGAAGGCATCGCGCCAGAGCTGCACTTGCATACCGAAGCCCATATCCATTTTGTTTTCCCTAACGCCCCCATACAGCCAGTCACGATTAATGGCGGTTTGACGATGCGGGCTTGGTACGACATTTTGGAAATGACGCTGGAACGTAAAGTGGATATAGCGGGCATCTACCAATCAGAAAAGCTCATCGCCCAACTTATTGACCAAGAAATGGCCAAAGGCATCCCCGCCACGCATATTATACTGGCCGGATTTTCCCAAGGTGGCCTGATTGCCCTACATGCTGGGCTTAGGTTTCCCCATAGGCTGGGTGGGATTATTGGCCTTTCGACCTATTTGCCAACGCTAGCCCAATTGGCCACTGAACGCTCAGCCGCCAACAATGACACGCCAATATTTATGGGCCACGGGATATTAGATGCCGTTGTTGCCATAGAAACCGCCAAAGCGGCGTTTAACGGGCTACACGCCATGGACTACAATATAGTCTGGCATGATTACCTAATGGAACACTCGGTTTGCACGGAAGAAATAAACCATTTATCAGCGTTCATCAATGGCATTTTTGATGCCGCCTAAGCAATCACTTAAATAACGCGCATAAAAAAGGGTGTGCCGGAAACGGCACACCCTTTTTTAAGTTAGTTTTTAAAGCGAAGGTTTACGCTTTTACCGCATCGGCAATTTCATTAAACGCTTCAACTTTGACTTTACCTGTTTTTACCAGATCAACCCCGGTATCAACAATCATTTTGCAAAGTCCGGGGGTCTTGTACACGATCAAGCACAAATAACCGACTGCCGGAATGGCCACCAAAGCCCCGATAAAACCATGCAGACCTATAACGCCCATCAGCTTTATAAGCAATGCAATAGCATCCAGCGGCAACAACACCATAGCCCCAAAATAGACTATCACCACGAATGTAAACACGACGAAAACCACAAACTGAAGTAGCCTTACCAACGCAACATTAACTTTTTTCATTTTCCAATCCGCTCCCGATACCTGGACTTAGGGACATAAACATCCCCTTCTTTTTAATTGGGTGATTATACCTGTAAACCCACCAAAATCATTTATTTTTTACTCAGGTGCTTTTCTTAAAAACAAGCGGTACAACACCGTACCTGCAACAAAGCCGCCCAAATGCGCCCACCAAGCCACATCAACCGCCCCGTCCTCAAAAATAATCGAACTGGTCGCACTATCCAACTGTATCAAGACCCACACCCCTAAAAAAGCAATAGCCGGTATATGGATCACGATGGGCGGAAAAAACACAATAACGCGCTCCATGGGGTATAGGAAAAAATACGCCGCCAACACCCCCGCAATCGCGCCGGATGCGCCAATAACAGGAATGTCCAGCATAGGCACAAAATACCATTGCAACAGGGTCGCAAAACCTCCGCATAACAAATAAAAAATCAAAAAAGGGATCCGCCCCATCCGGTCTTCGACGTTATCGGCAAAAATCCACAAAAACCAAACATTGGCAATCAGATGCGTCCAACTGGCATGTAAAAACAAATTGCTTATAAATGAAAAAAAGCCGTCAAAAGCCCAACCCGCCTGCCAGCTTGAATAATGGATAGGCACCATACCGTAACGGTTAAGCAAGCCAACGGCAGTTTCATCCGGCACAAACTGCATGGCAATAAAGATGCCGGTACATAGCGCCATAATGCCCCAAGTGACGTAGGGCGTTGAATTGCATGGTGCTGTGTCTCTAATCGGTATCATTGCTGTGGCCTGTTGCACATTAAAATTATGTTAAAGGAAAGCTTAACAGCTAAAGCTTGATTGGCAATCCTAAGTGATTTAAATCATACCCTGATTACAAAAAGTTTATAATGGCTTAAGAACATCCGCTTTTCATCACTGCGTAAGCACAGCAACTATTAAGATTCATGCAACCAAATCCTACGACCACCCCGCCGCCTTCGTTTTCAAGTCTAGCACTGGCCGAACCCCTACTCAAGGCCGTCAAAAAACTCGGTTTTGACCAACCCACACCGGTACAGCTACAAGCCATCCCCTTGGCCTTGGAACATAAAGATTTACTGGTCAGCGCCGAAACGGGCAGTGGTAAAACGGCGGCTTTTTTACTGCCCGCACTCCATCATTTACTCACCCTGCCTACCAAAACCTTCGGCACCCGGGTGTTGATACTCGCACCGACCCGCGAACTGGCCCAACAAATCTTTAAGCAATGCCAACAGCTCATTGAATTCACTAGCCTTAGTGTCGGCATCATCACTGGCGGTGATGACTTTAGGCTACAGCAAAACATGCTGAGAAGAAACACCCAGATTGTTATTGCAACGCCAGGCCGTTTGTTGGAGCTGATGGAACAAGAAACCCCCAACTTCAGCCATCTTGAAGTCCTGGTTCTGGACGAAGCTGACCGCATGTTGGACATGGGTTTTAGCGAAGATGTGCTGGCCATTGCCAAAACCTGCAATGCCCAACGGCAAACCTTGCTGTTTTCAGCCACCTTGACCCACTTTGGGGTCATCAAGATGGCTGATAAAGTGCTGCAAAACCATGAAGTGGTGGCCTTAAACACCTTACACGATGGCCACCGCAACATAGAACAACAAATCGTTGTGGCCGACGACAATGACCATAAACAAAAGCTGCTGGCCTGGCTGCTGCTTAATGAACCCTATGACAAAGCCTTAGTGTTCACCAATAGCCGGCTGCAAGCCGATGCCTTGCGCGGGCCTTTGCGCGGGCAAAAACTTCGGGTGGGTGTGCTGCACGGCGAAATGGACCAAAAAGACCGCAACCGGATGATGGAACTTTACCGTGAAGGCGAGATTAACATCATGATTGCCACCGACCTTGCCGCCCGTGGCTTGGACATCAAAGGCATTAACCTGGTGATCAATTTTGATGTCCCCAGGAACGGCATCAATTATATCCACCGCATAGGCCGGACTGGCCGCGTTGATGAACTGGGGCTTACCATTGCCTTGGTCAAAAGCACTGAATGGAATTTAATGTCCGGCATTGAGCGGTTTTTAAAGCAAAAATTCACCCGCCGGACCATTAAGGAACTGGTAGGAAAGTATACTGGCCCAAAAAAATTGAAGGCTTCTGGAAAAGCCGCAGGCATTAAAAAGAAAGTGGAACCCAAAAAAGTTGCGGCGGAAAAAGTCAAAATTCGCCACCGTGACCAAAAAAACGTCGGCAAGCGCCGTGTGCCCAGCAGCCAATCACCTGTGCCAGTCGTTGACGAATCAGGCACAAAAATCGGTGATTAGGCTTGGCTAGCCATATAGCCCTACCCAAAGGCAAATGCTAGAATACTTAAATTAGCTTTGCCCATCCAAGCTTGCCACAGCGAATTTAAAATTAAACCCCAAAGCCATCACCATTAGCTTGCTAGCCCAAACGACCCATACCCCACATTATTCCTATGCCGATGCATCATAAACCTAAAGTGCTGGCATAAACTGCTTTTTAGAATTGAGAACCCGACACCTTATGCAAAAAGATAAGTATTGTTTTTCATTGGCATGGCTGGAGACCCCCAAAGGCCCGCGCCCTGTTTTACCATTGCGTGGGGCTGCTTATTTTGCAGCGTTTATTGGCCTGATTTTATTGATAGCTTTTTTTGTGGATAGGGAATTAGGGGTTCTGGCCGGTCAAGCCGCCATGGATTCAAAGGAATGGCAAGATGAAAACCGCATCATCAACCAAGAAAACTATAAAAAAATACAAAACTCCCCTAGCCAGCCGCTGTTCACTAGCTTGGGTTATGCACCTGATTTAAGCCAAGGCAGGCAACGCATCCTGGTACTTGGCGACTCATTTATTTGGGGGGATGGCCACACCAATATCAACACCATCTGGTGGCGACAACTACAATGGGAACTTGAGCGCCGTGGTTATAACAACCTGGAAGTGGTTGCAGCTGGCACCAACGGAGCATCCACCCAAGACCACTACAGCTGGCTCAACAACAATCTAGCCGACAACATACACCCTAGCGCGGTTATTTTTGGCTACGTCACCAATGACCCGCAAATAAAAGACGCATCCGGCAATGATTTAGTAAAACAACTCCCCGTTGATGGCTCTGTTGATAAAATGCTGCTGCCATTTGAGGGTTTATTGCCCAACCTTAGCTTTGTCATTAAGTCACGCGCCCAACTAAAACAAAAACTCACCCCAGACGACACCACTGGCTATCCCTACCAACAATGGGAACTAAAACTGTTGGAAGGCAAGAATTTCGATGCGTACAAAAATGTGCTCAAACAATTGTCAGCCAAACTAAGCACCCTTAAGGTCCCGACATTTTTTGTAACCACACCCAGCGCCCCAAACCAAGAATATTTTGAACCCCGTTACCAGCCTGTTTCTGTTGCAATGCGGGAATCAGGGCTTGAATTCGTTGATTTACTGCCCACGTTTTTAGCGTGTTGCGGCAACAAACTTCTCGGACAATTACCATGGGCTATCAACCCTGCCAATGGCCATCCTGGCCCCCGGGCCACGTATTTTTATGCCCAACAAGTCGCCAATTTGCTGGAGACAAAATACCCGGAAAGCCTAGGGCAGCGTAGCGCACCCCAGCCATTCCAGCCAAGGATTAATGACTGGCTGCCTGCCAGCCTCAAACTGGTTGCCAATGGTGAAGCGTCATGGGAATTCTTGTATCCAAACAACGACCAAGAGTTGCTGTTTATGCCAGTAAAAACACGCCATATTGCCGTCAATTTTGAGCGCCCCGTCAGCATCAAAAGCATTCAGCTAGTTGCCGGCAAAGACAGCGAATTTACAGTCTGGGCAAAAGTTTTAAATGAACAAGGGCACTACGAAATGGGGGACTATATCTTAGGCGGCAATGGCCAAGGGCCGCAAGCCGTCATCACCTTGCCGGCAAGTTTGGCAGGCAAACGCATAACATCCTTACGCATCGCCAAAACGCAGCCCACCAAACCCACTACAACCCAAGGCAATAATGCAGAATTGGTAAAAATGGCTATTGAATTCAATTTACCTGGAGTCAGATTATGACCACCATTCTTGGTATTTCAGCGTTTTACCATGACGCTGCGGCTGCCATTATCCGTGACGGAAAAATCATCGCCGCCGCCCAAGAAGAGCGTTTTACCCGAAAAAAAGGTGACCCGGCTTTTCCGGCCCATGCGATAGATTACTGTCTAAAAGCCGCCAATATCACTGAAGACGAATTGGATCATGTGGTTTTTTATGAGCATCCCTTGACGCATTTTGAGCGTTTAATGTCTATCTACCACTTATCCGCCCCGCATAGCTTAACAAGCTATTTGCAGGCCATACCCGAGTGGATCACCAATAAGCTATGGACAGACCGCGTGCTTGCCCGTGATTTGGGCTGGAAAAAGAACATTGTGTTTTGTGACCACCATCTTTCCCATGCAGCGGCGGCATTCTACCCCTCACCGTTCCAAGAAGCGGCCATCCTGACCATAGACGGAGTTGGGGAATGGTCCACAACCACATTTGGCCTAGGCAAAGGCAATCAGATTGAGCTGCTAAAAGAAATCCGTTTCCCTAATTCCGTCGGCCTGCTGTATTCGGCATTCACCTATTTCACAGGCTTTAAGATCAACAGCGGGGAATACAAACTCATGGGGTTGGCCCCTTACGGAAAAACCATTTATGTGGATGTGATTTTAGAAAAAATCATCCATCTTGGTGACGATGGCGCTATCCAGCTTAACCAGCATTACTTTGACTTTGTTGGTGGCCTGACCATGACCAACGACGCCTTTTCGGCATTATTCGGCGGCCCACCCCGGCAGCCGGAAACAGAAATAACCCAACGGGAAATGGATCTTGCCGCCAGCATCCAAGCCGTGCTGAATGAAATCGTATTGCGCATGGCGCGGCATGTAAAAAACCAAACTGGGGCAAAAAACCTAGTGCTGGCAGGAGGCGTGGCCCTGAACGTAGTCTCCACTGGCTTGTTGGCCAGGTCAGGAATTTTTGATGAAATTTGGATACAGCCTGCGGCGGGTGATGCTGGCAGCAGCTTGGGCGCAGCGCTGTGGTACTGGCATAGTATTCTGGAAAAACCCCGCACAGCCTACCGCCCGGACGCCATGCAAGGCTCTTTTCTTGGCCCCGACATTGCACCAAGTTCAGCAGAAGACGAAAAAATGCTCACCCGTTTGGGCGCGGTTTGGGAAACACTGCCTGAACCCGACTTACAAAAACGGGTTGCCGAACTGATCGCCGAAGGCAAAGTGGTCGCCATTGCCCGTGGCCGCATGGAATGGGGCCCTCGCTCGCTAGGCGCACGGTCTATCCTTGGCGATTCCCGGTCTTCAAAAATGCAATCGCACATGAACCTAATGATCAAATTCCGGGAAAGTTTCCGCCCCTTTGCACCGATGGTGCTGGCTGAAGACGCGGCAGAGTATTTCGAAATTACCCAAGAAAGCCCCTATATGCTATTGGCTTTTCCGGTGCGCCCTGAAAAACGCGTGGCCCTGACTGAAGACCAACAGGCATTGTGGGGCATAGACCTGTTAAAAGTGCCGCGCAGTGAAATACCTGCCGTGACCCATGTGGATTATTCGGCCCGCGTCCAAACCATAGATTTGGAACGCAACCCCTTTATCCACGGGGTCATCAGTGCATTCAAACAACAAACTGGCTGTAGTGTGGTCATCAACACCTCGTTCAATGTGCGCGGGGAACCCATCGTCAACACCGTTGAAGATGCTTACCGCTGCTTTATGGCAACCGACATCGATTGCCTAATTGCCGGCAACCGGCTGTTGGAACGCTCACAACAAGGCGATGCGCCCATGTCAGAAGCGGAAAGAGATAACTGGTTAAGGAGATTCGATCTTGATTAAGGTTAATAAAGGCTCATTTCTGGCGCGAAAACAAGCCCGCGCCGCCTCGCGTGAACTCACCCAAATGTTGGTGTTAGGCTTGGGCATCGGTTTTATAGCCCTAGGCTTGGGTTGTTACAAATATTTCCTAGTGCAAGATGCCAATAATACGCTGTGGTATTTTATCGCTTGGTTTGGCGGTTTTGCCATCCTGGCGACCTTAATTTACCCGTTCATTTGGTTCGGTGTAGAACAAGTGCTACGCAAACTGGGCAACTGGCTAGGGCATAAACTGATGACCGCAATCTTGGTCGTCGTCTATTACGCCTTCTTTTGGCCTGTCGGGGCCTTGCTACGCGCCACCCAAGGCACCCACCCCATTTATGGCTGGGACGGACAAATAACGCCGAACATGCAAGGCTGGCACAACAAAGAACTTCCGGCTGACATTGCCGCCGCCGTTGCACAACGCGGCTCCAGCAAAAAACGGCAAATTGGTTTGTTTAAGGTCTTGGTATTTTTCGCACGGCGTGGGCATTATTTTCTAATACCGGTATTGATAGTGTTGGTATCTATCGGCATTGCCCTATTCTTCCTGCAAACCTCGGTGCTGGCCCCGTTTATTTACACGCTGTTTTAGGAACCGTTGACAGAAGGCCTTGTTGTGCGGGGGGCTTTAGCTGCGACAGCCGCCGCTAAAGCGCCCCAGAATCCAGCCACTAATCCTATCATAATCAATTAGCTATACATAAAACCAGCATTGATCCGCCTACTGTTCTCAGCTAAAATCCGCCTTTTTTCATTATCATATAGACGAGGCTATTATGTGCTGGAGTGGCGAAGCGTCAACGGTATTGGCTACCATTGGCTTAACAAGCACCGCTTATTTTTATTATAAAAAAGAACCCGTGGCGCTATGCGCGGCCCTGGGCTATTTTTCCCTGATGGAGGTGTTACAGGCCTACACCTACACCGTCATTAACGAATGCGACAACCCGGCCAATCAGGTTGCCACCTTATTGGGCTATATCCATATTGCCTTCCAACCCTTTTTTATCAACGCCGTGTCCTTGCACTTCATCCCGGAGGCGGTCAAAAACAAAATTTCGGCACCCGTTTATTTTGTCTGCCTGATTGCCACCGTGTGTTTATTGCTTAGGCTTTACCCCTTTGATTGGGCGCCCGCCTGTTATGAGGTAAAAACGCGGGTGCTGTTGTTCGGTAAGCACATGGATTCATTTTATGCGCCCATCTGCGGCAAACGGGTCTGCTCCCTGTCCGGTGATTGGCATATCGCTTGGGAAATCCCCACCACAGCCAGTTTGATCTTATACGATATGTACATTATCGCGGCCTTTGTCATGCCCATACTCTATGGCTCATGGCGGATGACTGTCTACCATCTGATGACTGGCCCCTTGTTGGCATTTATGACTACCGACAACGCCAACGAATGGGCCGCCGTTTGGTGTTTGTATTCCATCGGTTTAGTCTTACTACTGGTAAAATCCCCCATACGCCGCCTGCTCTATGTCCGCAGCTGGTTTTGGTGGCGCTACCTTAATATATAAATCGACTGCGTAGTGACACAATACTCAATGCTGATCTTAAGCACTGCGATTGTCAGTTTGGGGGGATAGTTTGATGCCTATCCACCGTGGCGGATTACCAAACACAACTTGCTTAGCTCAGGGTTGTTATCGCGGTGGTAGGCTGACAGCATTTCAAGGTAGGCATGGATGTTTTCGGCATCATGTATCGGTAAGGCGACCAAGCGGGTCGGACATTGGCTAATGGCTTCAAGTTCGCTATGCAATAAAACGGTGTTATCAACATCGGCCCTAAATAATTTGACCAGCATGTTGTAAAGGCTAGTTTTAGGGTCTTGCCTACCCGACAATAATTTTTGGTCATAATAACTGCCGTATTTGGTACTAATCGCAATTAGCATAACTTTATCATGTAATTGTTGCATTTCGGTTAGCTTTTTCTGCATATCCAGTTGCTTTTTAATGTCATCCATTTGCTCTTTCATGCGTTTTTCTGCATCTTTTACCGTCGAAAGCACCATACCTGAAGCAATGGAAATAACCAGCGCAATTAAGCCAAAATAAAAACTGTTACTAGGCATTGGGTTAGATTCAGGAGTGTTTAGCGTTTGGCCCATCGCTTTTATTTGCTCGTTTGTTAGCCCCATTTGAACAAATAGAACCGATAAGCCTACAAACAATAAACCGCTAAAAATAACAGTCTGTTTTGGATTATTTGGCTTTAATATAAAAATAAAGGCGGCTATTAGTAGGGTTAATGCGAGCGACAAGCCAATAACCGAATAATTGATCACAAATGTATCCATACTAAATGCCATTATTACAGCCAGTTAATACCTTCAAAAAGCTCTCATCATCAACCCCTTTATCAAGGAATTGGATTCCCCGTCCAGCCTCCCACTCTTCTTGGTAACGGGATCGGTAAGCCGATAAATAAAAAAAAGGGATTTTTTGATGCCATAAATAATCACCCAGAAATTGCCCGTAATTGTCCCCTGGTCGTTTATCTTTCTCTTTATTTTCCCAATGCTTTTTACTAATCGCCTTTAATTCATCAGGAAGATTAAGCGCACCAAAAGAAATATCCACAATAACGCAATACAAGTTTTCTTTTTCGCGCTTAATATCATCTAGGGCTTCAAAGAAGTCAAAAGCCAAGATTACCCGATTGTCAGGCAGCTTCCGGCCAATAAGCTCCCGAAAATGGGCATGGCTGTTACACACATCATCAACAAACAAAATAATATTTTTTGGGGAAGTCATGGTGTTGCTCCTAAAGGCCAGCTAAGTGTCGCAGTAATTTGCCCAGATTCTAAAGAACTGGTCAAATCAATTGAGCCACGATGAAGACCCATCAACTGCCTACAGCTGGCCAAGCCCACATGAAAACCTTGCCCTTCTAAAGAATAGTAATGTTGGTCAAACGCTTGGATACATTGTTGTGGCGATAAATGACCACTATTGCTAAGACTCAATGAAAACATATCGAGGCTATTTTCTGCCAAAACCGTTATCGTTGACCTTCGGGAAGCTTTAACCGCATTGTCCAATATATTGGCACAAACATGCATTAACCATTCCCGACTCATAGGTAGTTTGGTTTCCCATATTGGGGTGTTTAAAGGGGGGTGGAACACAAGGCTCAAACCACGGTCATCCATGACCGACCCATATATGACCGCCAATTCCTGTAGTACCGTTGCCAGCTCACCGCAAGCTATGGGTGGATCAATATAAATGCCCTTGGCATTATTGGTAGCCGTTAGCAATAATAAATTCCTGCTGGCCATTTCCAAGCGCCTAACCGAATGTTGGCAACGGATTAACCCTGCTCTGGAAGCCTCCGTGACTTCCAAGTGTCTTAGAAAATGCGCCAAGGGGTTAAGATTGGTGTTGATTTCGTGCATAACACCATCTAAAAACAATTTCCTGTCATCAATGTGGCGGGCCACTGTCAATAACCAACCTGCGCGATAGGTTAATATTTTTAAGCGTTCCAAGCGTTCATAATCAAAATGGTAATCGGTGTCAGCATGTAAAACAATTGCGGCTATTTGCTCATTATTGACAAAAACAGGCAAGGCAACAATTGACCGCACATTATTTTGTAAATAATCACTCCAACGCTCCCTTATATCAATATCGGTTTTATCCCCAATATAAAGTACTTGGTCTGGATCGTTGTAGGCTTCAACCACCCCATTTTTTCGGTCTGCCTGGTTTTGTCCAGTGGCCGGAAAGGCAATAGTTTTACCCTGCCTCCAACATTGTACGGCAGGTAAACAAAAGGCATGTTCGGTATAAATAGCATGTTGGAAAAGCCATATACCGCTTGACTTATTTTCTAACCAATCAATCGTCACCTCATAACCTGAATAATGGCGTTCGGTGATATAGCCGGAAATAGCCCCCACATCTTCCACCGCATGTTGCAATAATTTTTTTAACAAGGCATTAGAGGTGGCAAAACCACCCGCCATTTCTTCATCCAATTCCGCATAAGCCAGCATATTGTCCTGTTGCGTTTTTAATATGTCAGACTCCATCGACTTAATCAGTTCAAAACAAAATTGTAGCAAGGTTTTTTCCAGCTTTCCTATATCCTCAGCCGTAATCGGTAAAAAGCGATTTTGTGTGGCATCATAGCGGTCAAACATCAGCATACCCAATAATCCAGGGTTACCGATAACAGATAACACTTTTTTATGTTCCGAAAATAAAGGCAGCTCCACAACACAGTAATCTTCAGCACCCGGCGGTATCAGTAGGTTCCGCCAAGGGTCATTACAATCTGGCTGGGTGGCTATCCGGTAACTCAGCTTACTCGTTTCCTTATCTGATCGATATTGAGCCACCATCTCGCGTATCCGTTTCAACAGATCGCCTGTCAAAGGTTCGCGTATAGAGGCTTTCTGCTCCCCTTCGTCGTTTATTTCATTCAGTTTCGTGCTGCTCCAGCTTAAAGCCAATACGCCTTGGCTTAAATCATTATCTTGGCTCAATTCATAGCCAACAACCCCATTGGGTACATTGAGATAACGACAAAATCGAATTCGTGTATAGCCCATTTCCTGTAAAGCCGCCGCCATTTTTTCAACCAAACCTTGCCATTTATTTCCCGAGACATCCGCTGTTTCTGGTATGGCGTATTGCAATAAATAGTCCCCATCATCGCTGGCAAACGAACATAAATGGAAATAGCCAGCCTCACTGTTAGCTGAATCTGGACGTTCTTTAAAATAAGAGTGCTCGTCGGTAATAAAACCACGAAGATTAATAAAGTTTCCGGGTGCTGGTGAATTGCTGGCACCTAGCCAATGCTCATTGGTGTAAACCACATGGCCTTGCTTATTGATAACCCGTAAGGGTTTAGGGAAATTGAGCCATTGCCGGGCCAGTTTAAAATCAGCTGAGACCAAGGATTCCAAATCCGCCAATAAAAAGGGTTTACGCAAAAACTCAGGGCTTAAGGTCGGGTAATGTTTTCGGGCTTGTAGTAGAGCTAGTGTATTCAGTGCCTCATCTCCGCTAAACCAAAATACCCGAACTTTGTTCCAGTTTAAATACGGCGATAAGGCCTCCATCACACGCTCTGCGGTGTGTTCACCCATATCATAATCCATAAACACCGATTGGATGGCGTAGGCTTGTTCCCTGATAACATCCAAAATGTCGGGTTGGGTTAATTGACAAATCAAATAGCGCTGTGGATTATCGCCTAGCTGGGCTTGTTGCTTTAGGCTCAGCACAAAATCATCATTGTCATCAATGATCAAAATTTTTTTTTCCGCCACTCTTATTCCTTAATTGTCTAATGGTAGTCTGATAATAAAACAAGAGCCAAACCAACGCACACTTTTTTCCAAGGCGATAATGCCGCCTATGCTATCAACCAATTGCTTGGCCAAATACAAGCCCATCCCGGTGCCTGCCACACTACGGGTGGTGTTGCGCGCGGCAAACAATTTTTTGACTTGCTCCTGGGTCATGCCTAAACCGTTATCTTCGACACGGATCACTAAAGGCAGCTCAGCATTGCTTAAATCAAAACTAATGCTGACATGCACCCTGGCCCAATGCCGTTGCCCACAATGCTGGAAGGCATTATCAAGCAAGTTAATTAAAGGGATTTCCACGTATTTAGGTGGGAAAGGCAAGCTAAACACTTGCGGCAACTGATTCGACAATGGGGTGAACTGGGCGCTATAGTTTTCAGCCCGCATACGCCCACGCATTAACTTCAGCGTTTCAGCGACCAAAATGGCAACATTAGGAATCTTGGTGAGATTGGCACGGATATGATCCAAGCCGTTTTCACACAGCTCCAAAAGCCTGGCTGTGGCTAGTGCCATCGCCTGTAGATTCTCTTGCACCTCAGTATCTGGACACTTTAGCTGGGGATAAAACCTAAACAATTGTTGCAAATGGTCGTTGTTCCCCGCCACAACACTGCTGGCAGTACGAATTTCGTGTAAAGTGCTGCTTAACATACGGCCTTGGGTGGCAAACACTTCACTCGCTTCCAGTTGCTGGGCATCCGCCAGCCAGAGCATCAAATCGTTAAAGTGTTCAGCGTATGATTTTATGTCGTTTTGAACGAGCTCCCCCAAAATATCCCCACTAAATACGGCTAGGGCATGAATTTCTTGGTTACTCATTTTTTTAGGATAAACCCACAAACTGCCATACTGTTCTCGAACCATAAAATCGTGTAAAGAACCGCTTTTTTTTATGCCAACTTCTTGAGGGGTTTGGGTGTTGATTGCGGTTGAGATACAGGTGTTTTGAAAACGTCGCTCCAAGTCGCGATAATCAGCTTCCTTAATCCCGTGCGCTGCCAACACCGTATAAAAACCATCACGTGCCGCCCTTATCCATAAAGCACCTGAGGTGCGTGGATTGCTAGCGCAACAACGTTTTAGCAACTGTTGCGCCCTTTGGATCACTTGGGTTTCATTGCCAGTGGCTCGCCAGCGTGCGGCCTTGCCTTGGTACATAACCCGATGCCCCTGAACCGTGGGGAGATTACCCGTATCCAACCAACTCAAAAGATGGGTCAACTTTATGGGCTTTTCCATGGTTAGGTTGACATGTTTTTCTACCAAATCATGGTTGCCCGTTATCCACAACAATTTCATGGCGGTTTGCTGGCTAGTATCTTGCAAGGCTAGCTCAATAGCGTTGTAACGGCTGTTTTCCGACCCTAAATCACAATCCAACAAACAGGCATCAAAACAGTAATCAGCCAGTTCTTTTTGCACATCAACTAGCTTATGACAATAGCGGAGCTTAACATTCCAAGTGGCCAAAGATCGCTGGAGGCTTTTGCAAAACTCCACATCATCATCCACTAACAACACCCTCAACTCAGGCCGTTTTGGACTAAGGTCATTTTCTGCTGTGAATTCTTGTAAGGCAAAAACCGGAAACGTGGGTTCTATCGTGTCGGCTTGCCGTTCTCGTTGCAACAATAGTTGGTTGACATTCAGCCGCAAATGCAAGAGTTTATTGTCTATCGCCGGATGCCTATCAGACCCCGCCAACAAAACCTGCACGGTATCGCCCACATGTAAGATGCGGCGGATATTCGGGACAATTGCACCATCAGGCGTTTGAAGCCGATGTAAGTAACCCGTTAACCCCTTAAAACAACGCCAATCAAGTTCGCGGGTCAGATTACCCGTTAAGGTGATAATGGCAGCATCGTCACCAACGTAGTCTTTAACCACACCTTCCAAACTATCGCCATCACTAAAAGCCTGTTGCCGCCAAGGATTGTGCTCAGGTTCAGCCATCAAACCATCTGCTGCATGCCACATTAACGGTTTTTCCTTGACGGGACTCAGTAAAAACAAGGAAATGACTTGTTTGAGTTCATAGTGTTTGGCTTCTTTACCATCAAACTCCAGCCGTGCCTGTTTTATCTCTTGGTTTTGCGGCACGTCCACCGCCAAATGCAACACACCGGCCTGGATATTGATTACCGTACCGGTCACAAACCGCCAACTGCATTCTTCATCTATAGTGGAATTCAGGGTATTCATGGGCATCGCTCACTTAGGGTAAGGAGGAAGTGAAGTTTAACTGAAAAATTATAGTCATCACAAGGTAAGAACTTAGGGCCATGCTGTCGCCTACAAAGCTAATCTAAAGCGATGGTGTCAATCGCTCCTTGCGCAACTATAATCCCCCGTCGGTATTTTTAGCCCCTGCCCCCCCAAAAAAAGTTAGAATACCCGCTTACCACTTTTCCTATTGCCCGCTGGAGCCATCTATGAATTTATCCACCATTTCGACAGGGCTTGCTGTGGCTAAACAAAGCCCGCAAGAAGAGCTGCAACATATCAACTTGCAATTGGCTGCGTTGGGCTTGCCTACTTGTGAAGCAGGAGGGGAGCAGCATTATCTTAAGATTGCCGGGAGTTTGTTAAAAAACTATTCCCAGCAGCGCCGTTTGCTCGCCAAGTACCGCTGTCCTGCGGATTTGCGCATTTCGGATTTTCTTAACGCTTATTTGCGGGACAATGGCGTGGATGCTGACATTGTGCTGCCTGGTGAAACGTTTGTGCTGGACAGGATAGGTTTGGCACGGGAGCTGTCTTTGCCGTTTGGGCATAATGAATTCCATTCTGGCTATATTGATTCATACCGTATGCACCAAGGGGTTTTACATAACCCGCAAAATGACCGGCGCACCACCAAAGGCGTGTTCCACATTGCCGCTGGCGGCTTGCCCGTGCCAGCGGACAAAAACGAAGTGCCTGTGGCCACTTATGCCCAGCTGCTGCAATTGGCCTTGTCACCCCCTGATGAGCTGTTATGCCTGCCGTTTACCAGCCAACAAACCCACACGGCAAAACTCTGGTTGTCTTTATTGTTACGGCCTATCGTGGTGCCGGAAGTGCCTGGCATCAGCCCACAAAAAACCATGGAAACCCGGTTTTTTGCCCCGGGTGGTTTGGTCGCCAATTTGGATTTTGTGGAGTCTATTTTTGGCAATGCTGGCGACCCGTTTTTACCTGAGAACGATGCGGCGCTGGACATTGAACATTGGACTGGACACACTGGCTGCATTATTTTGGCCCCGCATTTGGTGGCTTGCCGTAAAAAGGACATAGGACTGCCCCACTATGACGATGCCACCGAACGCGAACGCCGGGACGGTATGTGTTGGCAACAAGATGATGAACTCTACAACGACGGCAAACCGTTTAAGCTGGTTTGCCGCGCTATGCACGGTGTGATTGTCACGCTGATTGCCGACAATTATTTTGGTTACAGCAAAAAAGAGATTAAATCGCATATCAGCTATGCCGCCAACCTGTTCGGTGGCTGCGAAGAAGAACATGCGGGCGGTGCGCTGGCTTTCCCCAGGGCCATTTTAGGGGAAGTTTATTTGCCTAATGTTGCCGACATCCACGAACGCTTTCCCTTTGAACGGCTCAGCACCTTGTTGGGTCTGCGTATCGATATTAAGGAGGAAGGCTATGCCGTGGACATCAAGCACCCCAACCTGATTTTTATCCCTGACACCGCCCAAATCAATATCCAGCAACAACAAATCAGTTGGCAACGTGACGGCCAAACCCAAACCTTAAAGTTATTGATTGACCATTATTATATTTACCCAAATGGCTTTCGGGTACACATGGAACGCCATCCCAATGCCCCTAGTTGGCGGCTGGTTGGCACCCACACCGAAGGCACTTTTTGCCATAAGCCCAGCACGGTTTCAGGTGGCGGCAAATCGGAAATCTCCAAATCCATCGCTGGGGCTATCATTTCCGGGGCCATATTTGTCGATGATTTTGATAAAGACATGGACAGGGTAGCGGCTATTTTTGACTATGACTATTCCAACCGTTTCCTTGACCCTGCGCTCAACGGCAGCGACCTGCGCCCCTTGCTCAGCAACCAACGCTCCTTGGGTTCAGTCATCAAATTGCTGACCCCTTCGGATACTGAGTACAACAAGGACTATAACCATTGGCTAAGGCAAATCCCCCAGCATATCTGGGCTTTGGTGCTAATGATCAAACGCTTTTACAAAGCCGAATGGGGTGCTAGCTGGCGCGGGCATTTTTCTGTCGATTTGGTCAACGGCTACCCTGGCAACGAGTTGAAATATCATGGCCGCAAGCTGCTCGCCAGTTATTTGCGGGTAGGCTTTGACAGTAAAGGGGCTTGGCGGGTGTTTAAATTGCGGCAAGATTTTATCGCCGCTGCCAAAGTCCAATTGGAAGATGACATAACCGCTTCCACAGTTGTGCCTGTCAACCATCTTATCGGGCTCAACCCTGATTATAAAAACCCTAGCGTCAAATTGGTCGAAAACTGCGAACACCGTTTTTTCCAACGCCCGGATGATGCCGTCCACAGGGGCACGGATTTACAAACTGAATTGGATTTATCCGGCACCGACAATTTTATTTCCAATTTCCAACCACTCACCCCGCAAGATGCCCGCGAACTGCTGGAAGATGTCATCCACTTTGACGAGTTCAGCAAACCCATGCAAGATGTCATCAAGCACGCCGCGCAAGGCCAAGAGGGTGAGTATTTTGTGTCGTCCGCACATCCCCGCCTGGTCGATGGCAAGCCCAGCCAAAATGTGCGCTATCTGCAACTGCGGCCTGATTTGGTGAACCCGGTGCCGCGTTATTTGGCCGGATTGTCCACCCGCTTGGCGCGTGGCCTATATACCGAACAAGCGGTACATTTTCCGGTAAATGCGGTATTGCCTGGCCGCCGCAACAATCCGCGCGATGAGGCCGCAGGCATCAAACCCTTGGCAATTTACAACCCCATCCATTATCAGGAGTTACCTGAGTTGTTTATGGATTTTATTTGCAGCCTGACCGGAAAATCACCGTCAACCACCGGGGCGGGTTCCGAAGGGGCGCTGACCAAAGGGCCATTCAACGCCCTGTGCACCACCGCCGACCTTAACACCGCGCTAGTCTCGTTTATTTTATGCGGTTATGCAGGCTACTCGACTGCTGCGGGCTATATCGGCTCGGAACGCCGCATCGACCATGACATCAGCCTGCTAATCCCGGAAATCTGGTCACGCTTGCCGGTAGAGCAACGTGACCCGCAGTATTTGATCGAACATAAGCAACTGGAACGCATGGAAGATTTTGAATACCAAGGCCGTACTGTTTATGCCAGCCGTTTAGGCTACCGCATTACCGAGCGCTTTGTGCACACAAATTTTGGCAAGGTGTTCGATTACCCGACCGCGGTGTTTGATGAAGCCATGTTAAAACCTGAAAGCCAAGATTTGGCAAGCTTTGTAGAAGGTGTGGACAATGTCTATGATGCCCAACAACGGGTGGCACAGCTGTATTTTCAAGATGGCTCCATCAACGATGCCTGCCCGCCGCTACAAGCGCTGATCCATATCATGGCCCACGGCCATTTTGAGGGGAAAACCGTGGCCGACCCAGCCATCCGCGCCCTATTTACCCGTGATTATTTGCTGCAAAGTGATTGGTATCAAGAACGGCTGGGCATCAAACAACAACGGGATTGCAAGTTGTGGCAACAACACTATGATTATATCAGCCTACGCCTTACCGAAATTGAGCCCACCGACGCCTTACACCCGCTATTGACGACCAAACTGGCCGCCGCCAACCGGATGTTGGCCGAGGTTTCACATCCGTCCTATCTGGAACTGTTGCAAGGCAGTTTGGGTGCAGATTGGGTGCATCGCTAACTTAAAACTATAGAGACGTTGCAATGCAACGTCTCTGCGGATTGCCTTTATAAGGCGTTCTGCCAGCTACAAATCCACATTCAAAAGCTCGTGATGGCGTTGCATTGCCTATCATGAACGTGAGTCTAGGGTGGGCAGAAAAGCGTTGCCCACCCTACCCGACTGTAATAATCAGTTTTATTGAAATCCGTCAGATCAAATACCTGAATAATCTTGCTGAACAGGATCACCGTTTGATCAAGAAAATCACAAAGCCCATGATGCGCTTTTAGGCATTTCATTCCGCATAAGTGACTATCGCAGGAATTGAGACGGCCCATCGGATTCGAAAGGGACAGTTTCCCTAAGAAATATTCCTGATTACAAGTCGTTTATTGCTTAAACAAGGTAACTTGACCCGCCGATGAATGCATAGTGGACTATGAAATATTTGCGACAAAACCAACAACCCTAGAATACCCAAGACATTTACCTAAAAAAGAAAATCACCCGCATCCAGCGTGGTCACTTTAACACCAATCAATGTGAGCTGAAAATCGGCGATGTCCATGCCCTCAATGCTAATAACGGTATTTTTGCCACTACTTGTAATCGAAAGGTCTTTAGACAACAGTGCAAAATCAGATAAATCAATAATGTCTTGGTTACCGGTTTTGTCGCCAAAATTTTTGATGGTGTCTTGCCCGTCGGCCCACGTAAATACAAAAATATCATTGCCTGCACCACCATCTAAAATGTCCTTGCCTGTTTGACCATATAGGATATCGCTGCCAGCACCGCCTAATATCGTATCATTACCATCGCCGCCAAAGATAATATCGTTGCCTGCGCCGCCACTAAGCTTGTTCGACCACTGGTTGCCAGTCATCATGTTATCTAACTTATTAGCCGTGGCATTAAGCGCATGGCCTTCAGCCACTAACTCCACGTTTTCCACATTTGAGGCCAAGCTTGCCAAGCTAACCCATGTTTGAATTTTATCTACACCTGCGTTAGCCAATTCAGTAGCCACGTCTTTTGCATTATCAACAAGATAAACGTCATTGCCTACGCCGCCAAACAGTTTGTCTTTGCCTTCCCCGCCATCTAGCAAATCATTGCCTACACCACCGTACAAAATATCATTGCCTTTACCACCATAGAGCGCATCATCCCCCCCCAGTCCGGTTAATTTGTCATTGCCGCTATATCCGTATATAAAAAAATCGCCGTTATCTTTAGCGGTTAAAGTATCCGCAAAACCTGTGCCGAATAACTCATCAGCCACAGGTGTGACATTAACGGCAAGATGATTGGCTGTAACCGAAAACAGTACGCCATCGCTGACTTTAAAATCAAATCCCGCATAGTTGTCGCCATAGGCATTAGCGACGGGGACAAATGTCAAAAGACCTGCGTTGAGGTCGGTGCTGGTAATTATCTGTCCAACATAGATTGCACTACCATTAAACAGCAACTCCCCACTGTTGGGTAAGCTGTTAATTTGCAAAGCTTTCAGTTGGTCGCCATTGTCAATATCACTGAAACTAAAGTCGTTGCTACTAAATATATAAGTTTCATCTTCAGCCATAGTGACCGATGTGTCGGTACTGGTAGGTGCGCGGTCAGGCTCGATATTAATGAGAAAACTATCGGTTACCGATGCTTGGCTGTTGTCCGTGGCGGTTACGTTGACAGTAACAGCGCCTATCGAGGCATGGTCTGGCGTGCCTGTAAAGCTGCGGGTTTGCGGGTTAAAGCTAAGCCAGCCTGGCAGGGCCGAGCCTCCAGCTAAGCTTGCGCTATAACTGAGCATGTCCCCTAGAACAGCATCAATATCATTAAAAGCGGTGGACGAGAATTGATAGCTGAACGGATGGGCTTCTTTGGCGTTTTGGTCGGGGATGGGAATGACGACTGTTGGGGCATCATTGGCCGGGGTAATATTCACATTAAGACGATAAGTTGGCGCTGGGTTAAGCGTGCCATCTACAATTTTAAAGTCAAAGGCGGTATAGTTATTGCCGTTGGCATCGGCGGCAGGGATGAAACTTAATAAGCCGGCATTAAGCTCTGTCAACGAAAGTGTTTGATTCAGGGTGGCGAGTGCGCCATTGAAAACCAGGCTTCCTGAATAGGGTAAGCTGTCAATTTGTAATTGGTTTTGGGCATTCAAACCAAAGTCACTGCCTTTAAAAATATAAGCGGTATCTTCAATGCCCGTAACGGATAGCGTGATAATTCCACTGGGACTAATGTTGTAAGCCGTTAAAGTGGATTGGCCTGCGACATACAGCTGTCCATTGCCCAATGCCAAGTGCCCGCCCATATTTAATTCATGGCTTAGTGTATGGGTAACACGGTTGATTTCGTAAGTGTTTTGACTATTACTCACTAAAACAGCATCTTGGGTAGCGATGACTTCCCCGCTGAGTCCAGAACCAGAAGCATTCACCCAAACCCAATTAACCGCCCCAGTTTGGGCGTTAATTGAGGATAAGGTGCCGTTGCGTATGGCAAATATCTCGTTGCCGTCAATTGCTATTTGTCCAGAAACGCCTGACAGTTGCCAATCGATAGCATTGTCGATAAGGTCAAAGTTAGTTAAGTGCCCTGAGTTGACGACATAAGCATGGTCGCCAGATAGGGTGGGGGTTGCCCCTGTATAACCTGTCCAGGTATAAGTGGGATCGGTTATCTGATTTTTTAGTGCTCCTGTCAGCGGGTCTAAAACACGTAACGAGTCGGTATAAGTGACCACATACTTATCGCTTACAGCAGGTGTCCAGCCATCATATTGGCTCAAGGGCGCAAACCAGTTTTGTTGTCCGGTGGCCAAGTCAAATGAATACGCCCCGCCAAAATAGCCGCCGTTCATATACGCATCGCCATTAAAAATCGTCGGGGCTTGATAACGCTCCCACTGCGCACTAAACGGCGATTGGATTTTTAACTCGCCCGTTTGGGCATCATAGCCCCGAAACCAAGAATCCGAGCTATGGTTGCCAGTTTGTAAATACACCATGCCATTATCATAGCTGGGCGGGTTGACAGAATTGATACTGCCAAAATCTATGCTCCATTTTTCAGTGCCTGTTACCGCATCAAAAACTGACAGCTTCTGATTGCTAAAATAGCTACTGGTGCTAGCAAACACCAAGCCCGACGCGGCGGCAACCGGATTAAAACCGTAGGTTTGAATGCTGGACTGGGACCAGGCAAAAGAAAAATCGCCATTTAAAATAACATCAGCATAGCCGGTATGGGAGGCATTACCTTGGTATTGCGCCCATTTGTATTGGGGGAAATTGCCTGTAGTGCCGTGCGATTCAACCAGCGGGATGGCATTAAGCGTTATCTGGTTAGTATTTACTGAGCTTAACAAACCCAGATCAGTGACTTTAAAGTCGAATGCGGCGATAGGGTTGCCGACAGCATGGGCGCTTGGGGTGAACACCAACAAATGGGCGTTAAGGTCTGCAACACTAACCGATTGCCCAACGGTAACCTCAAGGCCATTTAAAGTCAATTTGCCGCCGCTGGGCAAACTGCTGAGGGTCACTGCCGTCAATTGGTCGCCGCTGTCGATATCGGCAAAGCCAAAATCACTGCCGGAAAACGCATAAAAAGTATCTGCAAACAGGCTGATGGTTTTGTCATTACCTGTTGGGGCGTGGTTAGGTTCGATAATATCGGCCATAAGTATTCCTCTGGTGTCTTGAAATTGTTAAGTTTGTCGGCCATTAACCTAAGGTTAGGCAGTGTTGTATCGATTCTCAAAGCCCATCAGCCTTACTGCCAAGCTAAGAATATCGCCTAATCTTGCATGACCTGAATTCGACCTAAGAAAAGCTAAAAAACAGGCTGAAAGAATATAAGCAACCACGAAGTTGCTTTCAAAAACGACTTGTCATTACGGTTCTACACGCTGTAGATAGCATAACCATATTTTACGCTGCGGTTCTTCATTTATTAGGGCTCCCAAGCATCATTCGCCCTATTAATGCGTAACAATCAGGAATTAAATAATGTTGCTATAAACACTCTATTTATCCGCAAGCTGGCAACGGAGTTGATTTTCTTGAACCAAGAATAACAAACTTAACGCGATTATCCATAAAAAAAGTGATAACCATAGCTGCTTACTGTCAATGGCGGGGTTTTCGCGCTGAATAGCCAGTCTTTTAGGGTTAAAAGGTTCTGTCGCAAAATTTATTGAAATCCGAGGCTGATGTGCCAACACTTTTTCGGACACATCAGGGCAAGCAAAATGAGATGCTAAGCATTCTGGGGATAAGCAGATGGCATTAAGTTTAGGGTCAAAACAGCTCGACTAAACGTCGCTTAGCTTATTGCTTGCTGGCCTATCGAAACCATCAGCCCTTTCCGAAGGGGGTTTCGGGGCTTTATACCTTCCCGGTCGGCACTATCCGTTACCATTGTTCCTCGCCTGTCAGTTACCATCATGCTTGCAAGGTTTGTGGCTAGCCGTTAACTAGGCGGGGTTCACGGCCACTCGATTTTGCAACATTGCCCAGTTGACCGACAGAAGCACTTTACCCTGAAAGACCGGTTATTCAGCACCAAAATCCCGACATTGACAGTAAGCTGCTATGTTTATCGAATTTTTTATGGATAATCGCGTTTAGTTTTTGATTCATGGCACATGAAAATCGACCCAATAGACATTACGCATTGATAGGGCGAATGAAATATGCCCGGGAACAGTAATAAATGAAAATCCGAAGTAATACCCGCTCAAGTACATCCCGTTGCTATCTGTCGATGTACCCCAGTTTTGTATTGGGCGAAACCAAGTGCGTGGGCTGTCGTCGCCTTGGGGAGTGATTTCAAGCATGAAGATTTGACTGTTGCCCTATTTGGCGACATCGCACTGGCGAAGGGGATTCTGCTAAAAGTCAGGAAATACTGCCACCATCCTAATGCGGTTGTAGTGGGAGTAGCGGATAGTAACAAGACGGATTATATGGATGTCACTTTACAAACCCGTGATCGATACCGCCATCCACCAAGCTAAGACCAAGGTTGCTTATTTTAACGTTAATAGCCATACGTATAAGAGGAGAAAATTAATGAGTGGATTAATTGTAGGTTTTTGTATAGTCAATTTTGTTATTGGCATTTTTATTATAAACCTCAACGAACGTAAAATGCGTAAACATGAGCATGCACTAGAATATATCATGAGCCACCCGTTCCCTGCCGAAATCAACCGGATACTGCTGGCGCGGTATCCACATTTAACAGAGTTCCAAGCGGACAGGGTTATACAAGGCTTGCGGTCATACTTCTATATATGCCGGAAATATGACTATCAAACAGCCATGCCGTCGCGTGTTGTTGACGCTGCTTGGCATGAATTTCTGTTGTTTTCGCAAGACTACTTAGAATTTAGTTACGGCGCTTTCGGCAATTATTTCCACCATATCCCCAAAACCAGGTTGGAATCCCCGCTTGCTGCACAGAAAAGCTTAACGAATGCTTGGCGGCTTAGTTGCTTGGAAGAGGATATTGATCCTAATAATCCCCAGTGCCTGCCACTGTTATTTGCGTTGGATACCGAACTGGCAATTGCCGATGGGTTTATTTATTCGATTGAGGCGGGTATTTATCCGCGCAAAATTGAAGGCATCCCGCCAAACCAGTTACTAAGGGAAATAGAGCGGACATTGCCGCTTAGTTCGAGTTTGATGCAACAGAAATCGGCTGAGTGGAAAGCCGAGACAGATCGATTGGCGGTTAAAATCAAGTTCTTCCTATTCGATTATGGCTATTGCACAACCCATGGGCACGATGCCTTGGTACCGTTATTTGATGGCATCCTGGCGCGTAAGGATTTGACCGTTGCCATATTCGGCGACATCGCACTAGCGAAGGGGCGCTTGTCAACGATCAGGCAATTACCGCAACCCGTAGCCAGTTGCGGCTGAAGTAGTAGCAGCTGACAATGGAGCAGATGATATGAACGACACCTTGCAAGCCCGTATTATCGACACCCATACCGTACAGCTGGGCAATGGCGAGAACTGGACTTGCTTGAGCCTGCCATGGCTTGCCCGAGATCTGGCGGAACTGCTGTACCAAGCGCGTGGCAGAGCCAGCCCCAATGCCACGGATTTGGACAAGGAGCGTATCGCGGCGCTACGGTTGGTGCTAACGCAGCTGGAAACCGACATCGAGCCTTTCACCGCTACTGTCACATCGATGCCTTGTCCGGTGAAATACTATCGTGAAGCGACCGTGATTGAGGCCGACGAAAAAATACCCGCCGCTGGCCCCGTTGTGTTGGTTCTGCGTCCTACACAGATGTTCGCCCTGGAGGAAAAACTGGCTCTGCGCGATGCGGATGCCTTGACTTCGGTTCTGGTTTATTCCGGGGTCGCC
The DNA here is from genome assembly GCA_026399075.1 of Methylococcales bacterium. Lineage (GTDB taxonomy): Bacteria > Pseudomonadota > Gammaproteobacteria > Methylococcales > Methylomonadaceae > Methylobacter_C. The sequence goes on along the minus strand of JAPLRR010000089.1, from coordinate 10,885 downwards.
GTGATGGTCGGGCCCGTGCTGGAAACCCACCGCTAATGCGCACTGTGTCTGCGTTATCTGGCCAGCCCAGTGTTCAGCTTGGTAGGATTGGACCAAACCGAAGAAATCTACCGGCTTCAGGCGGGGCTGGCATTGGCGCGTAGCGTCACCCGAATCGCCCACGATGTATTGGTGTTTGAACACGACACCCTGAAAATCGAAGCGTACCTGCCGTTCATCGGATGTCCGCAATGTTTGTCCTAGCGTTAAGCCTTTCTTTTCGCAGTTTGGTGACAGAGACTGGCGCTGGCATGCTATGCCATGCGACCCTGCCACTTCGGGTCGATCCTGCAGAACGCGAACCCCGCGTGTTTTCCGGCATTGGTTTTGGTGTAGATGGACTGTCAGCCCGGTTTGCGGCGGAAGGCGAGGCGCTGGAGCGTGCGACTTGGGCAACGGGTGCTTTGTGGAACAGTGTACACTTCACCGAGGATGCTCGCGTGTTGCCGGAAGAGGCTGCCCTGTTACTGCCCGCAAAATGGAGGAGGCGATTACTGGAGCGCCCTGCCACTGTTATTTCTGCCCTGGAAAATGGTGGGGATAAAGTGTGGATACCCGCTGCGGCCGCATTTTTTTATCCTATGCTGTCGCACGATTGGAAGCGCCACTCGGTCACCACTGGCTGGGCCTATCACACAGATAGGGAAACCGCCGCCGCATCTGCCTATTACGAAGTTGTCGAGCGGGATTTAGCCATGCTCTATTGGCAAGGGCTGCTTGGCGCGTATTTACAGCCGCTGGCAGCTGGCACAATCCGGGATTGGGGCAGACTTTGCGGACTGGTTGGTGATTGCAGCCCGTTACAAGTCATTCAGACAGTTGTGCGATTGCCATCCCGTTTTGGCGGCCAAGCTTATTACACCTTGGTGCTGCATGCCTCGGACGAGATGCCATATCTGTCAGTCGGGCAGGCGCTCAAACCGAGTGCACGGCAATCTTTCGCCAGTGCTGTCGGCGAATATCTGATGCTGCGTTCCCATCAGCACGAACAAGTGCTGTGCGGCATCACCGAGGCACCAGATACCGATTTCGCCGCCCATGTCATCCGTACCAACCAAGCGCCAAACATCCGCGATAAAGCGGTTGCGCTAACTCAATCTAATATCCGTCTTGAGGCTTTAACTGAGTCCCGCTTGGATTACAGTCACCAACGTTTTTGGCTGGCCTATTTCGACCCGCCTCCGGTAACACGTCAAGGCGTTGTTGCCAAAGTGTGGATCGATGGTTGCCAACCCATGCTTCCGGCAGGAGTGCCTTGCGGGCTGGTCGGGCGTTGGCGGCACGATTGGAATATTGGTTTAAACGAATGGGAGCAAAACTGATGGCATCCTTTCCCGTAAATCCTAAGACAGCGCGGCACTCAGCCACCAGCCTGTTGCTTGAAACAACGACTGCGGCCAAGGTGGTGCAAACCATAGGCGCTTTGCTGGAAGAGCGGGCGCCTTATAAGCGTAGCGGCTATCCACGCGCCGGGGCTTTTGATCGGCTGGCGATTTTGGCAGTGTGGAATACTGGAGCGAATGAATTGTCCGGGCGTTACTGGCTACCTGCCCCCCGCACTGTCTTGTCCAAGGACATCCAAGTGCCTGGGAGGTTGGAGCAGCTGGTTCTGGGCAATACCCGCCAAGCAATCAACGCCTTGGTATTGGTTGGCATCCGCCTAGCTCCCGGCACGCTTAAATATGGCACACAAAACAGTGCTTTTGCCCGGCTTGAACAAGGGATTTTTTTGCAAGCCCTGCACATGGACTTATGTCAACAGGCGGTTCCAAATCATTTGCAAGGTGGCATAGAGTTGGCAACACTGCCAGTTAGGTTGCCTTGGGATGTCGGGGAGTTGGCGGGACTGGCGGCATAATCTGGCACTATAAATCTGTATCAAACAAGGCCGGTTTTCAAGAATCAGTTATGTGAACGCTAATTGACTACGGACACAGGCTCAATGTCGGGGTTTTATCTATCAAATATCGGTTTTTCGTGATGGAAACTAAGCGCTGTGCGTATCTTGCATGACATTTTAATGGTGGGGCAACCAGTCCGCCTTACTTTTCCAATCCGCGTCAATCAGATTCTTGCCCATCTTTTTTTGAGGTACCCAAGCTACCTAAAGTCTTGTGCAAGCCGTCCAAATGGCTTTTTCCCGTCGGCAGTTCAATTACACTTCCGCCTAAAGCTTTGCGTAAGCCATCCAATTGACTTTTACTCACCGGCAGTTCAGTAGTACAACCCCGAAAAGTGATGTTGTGACCCTCGACCGTATTAGGATTGCGCTTATAGCCATTAACATGTTTCAAATTAACCAACTGACTTTTATGGATTCGCATAAAATTAGGCAAATCATAATTATTTTGCCATTCCTTTAAGGTAATACTGTTCCCATCCAGTATGTCTCCATTGACCAGTTGAACCTTAACGGTTTTACCGTCGTAATTGGTTTGAATATATAAAATCTCATCCTCAGTTACGTATTTTGTACCCCGGACCCGTTCACCATTGATAATGGCTATATAATCGATCTTAATAAGTGGTGGTGCCAGTGGCATTGGGATCTTACGTATCTTTTCCAACACTTGCGCCACTTTTGCATCATCCAACGGCTTAAGCAAATACCCGTAAGGGCGCACTTGATGCGCCGATAAAGCGGGTTCTTTATGTGCAGTGGTAAATACCAGCTTTGGCAATCTAGGCAAATCTAAACGGTCAATACGTAGGGCCAAATCCAGCCCAGCAAGTTTGCCCTCTGTTTCAATTTCAATATCCAAAAAAACGACATCAATATTACCGGCTTCTATCTGCTTCGAAGCGGTAGCCGTATCCTCAAATACGCCTACTATCTCTACATCTGGATGCAACCATAATAGTTTTTTCAATACATTCTGTGCCCGTGGACGATCCTCGACAATGATTACCCGCAAATTCATGCGACACGCCTTTTTGCTTGTCTTAATCTGGCAACTGTACCCTGCCCTGTCTTACTGGTAAAACCCAATTCAACGCTTTCGCCAAACGCCAAGCGCAAACTTTGCAGCAATTGATGCAGTGCGACCCCACCGCCTTTGTTTTCCGACTGTACCGGGTTCTTGCCCAGTTCTGCCAAACGTCCAGGTGCAATGCCCCGACCATTATCAGTTACTTTTAACAACAGGTTTTCCCCTTCTACTTGAGCGCTTACAGCCAGTTGATACGGTGCCGGACGGCCTTTAAAACCATGCTTCAAGGCATTTTCCACTAACGTCAACAAACAGCCAGGCAGTACCTGTATAGCCAATAGCTCTTCATCAAACTCAAAACTAAACTGTAACTTATCGCCTAAACCTAACTGTTGCAATTCCAAATACCGCTGCAACTGTTCAAACTCCTGCGCAAGACTTACCGTATTTAGCTCGGTAAACTCCCGGGTATAGTTAAAAAATTCCGCCAATTGACACACATAAGCAATAGCTTTTTCAGGCTCATCGCCAATCAAATCTTGCAGGTCATTCAACGTATTATTCAAAAAATGCGGCTCTACCTGCGCACGTAACGCCCGAAGTTCAGACTGTAAAGCCAGCAAACGTGCTTCGGTGACTTCATTTTCTAATCTATCGCGGTCAAGATCACGCATGATCCAGAAAAACAACGCGCACCCCAGGGTATTGACCACCATCACCGGCACTACCACTTCCCAGGTTAATGCCAAGGCATCGCTGTAAGGCCGTACCATGATTAAAATGATTAACCTGTGCAACAGGGTCCCAACCACCGCTACCCAAAACACGCCTTTTACGGTGGCTACCCAGTCCGGTTTAAGGAAACGGATGCCCCCTGCAAACACACCTAATAATAAAGTGGCTAAACTACCGGCCTGCGCAGCAAAACCACCGAGTTGATAGCGTTCTACACCCGCCAGCAGACCTGCGCCGAAACCAACCCAAGGCCCACCTATCAAACCTGATGCCAGAACCATGGTGTCGCGAAAACCGACGACCGCCTGAGTGTCCCCGAGTTTTTCCGGAATCTTTGCCGTTAAATCTATCGCCAGCAAGTCTTGATGGATATCGATGGGGATACCACTATGGGTACCTATGATGGCCAACAAAGCAAACACCAGTATTGCCGGGCCGCGATAACGCCATTTTAGTTCATCGCCACGCAAGGCCTGGCGTAACCATTCAAAACGGATGGCAATAAAGGCGGCAACCACAACAATAAAAAGCCGTGGTAATATTTGCATGGTTTCATAAAACCAATGCAACCAAATAGACATATTTAAAAAATCCATGGCTTATCCAACTATCAGAAATGTGGCGTTTATCTTACCAGACTTGCCGCCTCCCATCTTCGCCATTCACCCTGAAAAACCGGCCTTTCAAGGGACAAACCCAGCCATTGCCACCTGCGGGTATTTGGGGGTGGTATTACGTGACAGCCCAATGCTTTGGCAATCTTGCGCCCAGTTAAACCATAACCATTGTTTACGGTTTTGCCATTAAGCGCTTAATTTGTCGGTCGTGCCAGTGTTGTAAGGTGCTGAGGGCGGTAATAGCCCCGACTAAGGCAAACGCCATATCTGATTGGGTATCCCAGACATAACCTTGGGTACCTAAAAAGGCGTCGGCGGCTTCTTGGATAAGCACGGCGGCAAGCCATTCAACCAGTTCGTATAAGGCGCTGATGGCCAGGCAAATGCTGGTGACAAAAAAATTCAGCCAGCTTAGCTTGTTTAATACCTGGTTTCTGATGATGATTTCGCGGGCGATGATGGCAGGGACAAAGCCTTGGGCAAAATGCCCCAGTTTGTCGAAATTATTGCGCTCTAGCTTGAATACGTCCTTAAGCCAATCAAACAGCGGCACTTCGGCGTAAGTGTAATGGCCGCCGACCATTAATATCAGGCTGAGGATTAAAATCAGGCCATAAGCCAAGGGCGTAAATTCAAAGCGTTTACGGGTCGCCAGCAACACCATAATGCCCAGGATTGCCGGGGCGGTTTCCAGCAACCAGGTTAGGTAGTCTTTCGGGTTGATTGCTGACACCGCCAGCGCTAAAAAAAATACCGTCAGCCATAATTTGTTCATGTTTTACCTACACTGGCTTGCAGCCCACTGGTGTTTAAGTTGTTTTACGACGGAACCCTGCCCACCAATAAAATAGCCGGATAGCCAACAGCAAGCTTAACAATACGGCAAAAGTAAGGGGATTACTCAGGTCTTTTTTAACCAGCCACCAATAATGGATTACGCCGCCAATGGCGCTGACATAAACCAAACGGTGCAAGGCCTGCCAGCGTTTGCCGCCTAGCCTGCGGATCATGGCATTGGTGGAGGTCAGCGCCAAGGGCAGCATCAGCAAATAAGCCGGAAAACCGATGGTGATGTAAGGCCGTTTAATGATGTCTTTAAGGATGCCTTGCCAATCAAAAAATTGGTCTAGCACCAAATACGTTGAAAAATGCAGGCTGCCGTAAAAAAAGGCGAACAAACCCAACATGCGCCGCAGACGGATCGGCCACAGCCAGCCGAATAAGCGCTTAAGTGGTGTTGCAGTGAGTGTGACCAGTAAAAAGGTGAGTGTCCAATAGCCGGTGTTGCGGGTGATTTTTTCTATCGGGTTAGCGCCTAACCCATCTTGTAAGGCGGCATAACCCAGTTTTGCCAAAGGCAACAGCGCCAGGATAAACACTATAACTATAACCTTAACCCAGCCCAAGGTGTTGGTGCGACGGTTTATTTTGGCCATAGTCTTAAAAATTCTTTTTTAAATCCATACCGGCATAAAGTTGCGAGACTTCATCAGAATAGCCATTAAACGGCAAGGTTTTGCGTTTGAGAAACTCACCAATCCGGCGTTCTTTGGCTTGGCTCCAGCGGGCGTGGTCAACATCCGGGTTTACATTGGAATAAAAACCGTATTCATTCGGCCCCGCCTGCATCCAGCTAGAAGTCGGTTGTTGTTCGGTAAACTTGATGCGCACGATGGATTTGGCGCTTTTAAAGCCGTATTTCCAAGGCACGACGATACGTATGGGAGCGCCGTTTTGCTTGGGTAAAAGCTCGCCATACAATCCAAAGGTTAGCAATGTCAAGGGGTGCATGGCTTCGTCCAGGCGTAAACCTTCGCGGTAAGGCCATTCCAATACGGTGCGCAATTGGCCGGGCATTTGCGCCGGATCCAATAAGCTGATGAATTCAACATATTTGGCCTTGCTGTTCGGTTCTACCCGCTTAATCAGTTCCGCCAAGGGGAAGCCTAACCATGGCACAACCATAGACCACGCTTCCACACACCGTAGCCGATAGACACGTTCTTCCAAAGGTGCCATTTTTAATAGTTCTTCTATGTCGAACACTTTGGGCTTGTTGACTTCACCGTCCACGGTGACAGTCCATGGCTTAGTTATTAAGCTGCCAGCATTTTTGGCCGGATCTTCTTTGTCTGTGCCAAATTCGTAGAAATTATTGTATTCGGTGACATCTTTATAAGGTGTCAATTCTTCCGGGACGGTATAAGCCGATTTGACAGTGTTGCTTACTTTTTCGCCTGCCCACAATGAGGACGGCAATAAAGCCGCTGCCGCTGCACCACCTGCCATTTGCATAAATTTTCGGCGGGCAAGGAACAAGTTTTTAGGGGTGATTTCGGATGCTGGTATGATTGGCGGGCGGTAAGGTTTCATGGCGGTGTCCTTGGCTAGGGTATTTAACAACGATAGACTGCGATAGTTGCACACAAATTCCCAGACTTCAATAAAAGACTTGAAGAGAGTCAGTTAAGCTGACTTTCTCCGCGCCACTAACACCCCGTCACGGGTGGGATTGATGAAAGCGTCGAAATCCGGGTCGTCGAATATCAGCTGGTTATGGGCACGTATGGCCTCAGTCCAACCTTGGAACACATCCTTATAATGAGTGGCGGCTACCCGGCCACGCCATAGCACATTATCGGCAATATAAAGCCCGCCGGGGCGGATTCGGTCTTTGGCCAGTTGCCAAATCTCCGGGTAATCGCCTTTATCGACATCGTTATAACAAATGTCAAACATGCCTTGGGTTTGCTTAAAAATTTCCTGAGCCATGCCGGCCCTAAAATCAACCCTATCCGCTAAGCCCGCCGCCTGCAAATAAGCCTCGGCCTTGTCTTTGTTCACCAAATCGGCTTCGCTACAAATCACTTGCCCCTGTTCGCCGACGGCTTTGGCGAACCAATAGGCCGAATAACCATAGCCGCTGCCAAATTCAAAAATCCGCCGGGCATTGATCATTTTGGCCTGGGTTTCCAGAAACACGCCCACCAAACGGCCTACGATAGGAAAGTTGTTTTGTTCCGCCAAGGCTTCCATTGCCAAGGCCACAGGGTGGTCGGTACTGTCCAGCAAACCGCGCATATAGGTTTCTATGGCAGGGTTGATGGTATTGTGGGGCTTGGTGGTTTTGGTGGCGGGTGGGTTTGGCATGGTTGTTTGGGGGTGTAGGGTAAGATGATTTAGAAATGCGCATGAAATAACGTGGAGATTTGTAGGGGCGAATTTATTCGCCTTATTAACCCTATATTTACCAACACGTTCTCGGGATATACACAGCATCACAATATTTTAACGGTGGATTTGTAGCTGACCAATCGCTCTGTTTTGAAGGGCAATCCGTAGAGACGTTGCATTGTAACGTCTCTACGTGGAATTGAGACCATGAATTGGTCGTTAGAATGCGGCAAGACAAAGTCAATCCGCGCCATTATGGGTTTCAATAACAATGTCAAAATCAAAATCGCAGCAATGGAGGTGATGTGGATGTCGTAAAACCATTTGCTGTTCGGCGCTGTAGAGACGTTGCACTGCAACGATTATCCGTAACCCGTACAAAAAAACGGAACCGAGGGTTTATGTGTTTCGAAAACCTCGATTCCGCTACGTTACATCGATGTCACGCGCTAAGCTTGTTAATGTTTACGGCGAGTTATGAAGGTAAAACTCACCGTAACCTGCCAACACCCTAAGTGTTGCAAGATAGTTCTGTACTAAACGGTTGACTAATTCTGGTTCGTAATCTTCAGAGAAGAGATCTATAGTGCAACGTGCATTAACGCGACAATCCAAATTGCTTGCAATAGCACGAATTACGTTTTCCCAGGTTTTTTCTGATGGTTTTGCATTTGGCAATACCTGTGATGCCAAAGAATAAATACTTCCACCATTAGCAAAATATTGATTAATGACCTCTTTTGCTATTTCATGCGCATAAATGGCTTCTAAATTTTCATTTAACTTGAAGGCTGATAAGGCATCTATCATTGTTTCATAGGTACTAAAGCTTAAATTAGCTACAACACCTGCAACACCTAAGTAGCCACCACTTTCAAAATCAATTATATTTTCTGAAAATGATGAACTGAATTTTCCAATCAATGCTTCTGTAAAGCCTGCGTTATCCCTGACAGAAAAACTATAATTAGTAAAAAGCTTGATTAACTCTAATCCAGCATCTTTATCAACGGGCTTAAAGCCAACATAAGGGATTAATTTAATATATGACAAAGCTTCATTCAAGTTTTCAGCAACCTCTTTTGCAAGCTTATTCTTAGCCATCGTTTTTGAGTTTACATTATTTAACCATCGAATTTTTCGATTGATATCAGGGTAAACATATTGTTCAATCCTCGCCTGTCTCAATGCGATGGTTTCTTGAGTTAAAAAATTCACACTATCCACGTTTCTACCGTCATAACTCCATGCCGCTGCCTTCACAACAGCATTTTTGGGTTGTTTTAACAAGTCAATCGAAAAAGCTGCTTTAATCGTGGCAAAGCCAATTTCAATAGTAGGCTTTCCTGCCAATTCTGGTTTCAGCAGCTGCAATCCGCCTGTCAAGTTAAAGTTAATTAGCTTCTTTTGCTTGTCCCAGCTAAAACTAATAGTCCCCTCATTGGCTTTTAAATCTATATGCGTTTCACCGCTATTAAAATGAAATACCCCCTTAAAAGTGTCCCCGAGTGTACCACTGTAAATTTTTTTGCCATTCGCTTTGATATACCAATGGGTATCTGATGAAAACGTGGCGGTGTCAATAAAGTCACCCAGCGGAAAATTACCGCATAAGGTGCCACCAAGACATGAAAATAAGCTGGGCTTGCTAAAATATGACAACTTTGCTGCTACTGATTTGACTTTAACGCTTGAACTGACATTGACAGAAAAATCTTTAATCAATGTCCCGTCTTTTAAGCTCACTTTGCCGAATTGCTTCCCTTCGCTGTTTTTGGGTGTGCATTGAAAATAACGTTTTGTTGCCGTCCCAGCCCCCACTTCCTGCATCTTGTCACATTCGTTAAGCGAATAAACCAAGTCCGCAACTAAATCAGTCCCAGTGACCGTAAACAAAGTGTCCTCACCGAACAACACATTTTTTGGCGATATATCGGTTACTTTAGGCGGCTTTGCCGCCACTTGAACACGAAACATTTTTAGCAATTTATCGTCTGCTGTTGAAAGGATACGGCCAATTTTTCCACCTGTGGCGGTTGGCATACACCGGAAGCGGCGCTGTGTTGTGGTTGCGTTTTCAGGCTCAAATTCTAGGTTACTGGGTTTGCAACCCGCAAGATCAAACTTAATGCTACCCTCGGTTAAATTAGTCCCCGTTACCGTAAAAACGGTAAATTTGGATTTTAATGCGTCAGTGGGTTCTATTTTTAAAACTTCAACCACCATTTCACCGTTGATTTCAACTGCATCAATATCTTTTTGTATATCGGAGACGTGCAGAGTTTTAGGTGTAAAAGTAATACTTGTCGATTCGGGAATTAAATAGCCAGTCCAGCCTTTAGGGATTTGGCAATTAAATTTGCCACTGGTATCGACCGGGCAAAATTCTGCAAAACCATCGCCAGACACTGATAAGCGTACATCTTGGGCAGCTTTCGCACCTACATTGATTTGACCGCTGATGGTCACGGTTTCTACTTTATTACAAGAAACCTGTGCGCTTAAGACACTATCGAAAGTATCTTGTAAAACAAGCTGTCCATCCGCGTATAATTTGACTTCATCAAGAGAACCACTACCTTTAAACGAAACATCAATGTATTTGATTTTTCCAACTTGCCCTATATATGCTAAGTCCTTAATTTTCACATTATCATTATAAACACTCAATACACCATTTTTCGATTCTATTGCTATGGTGTGCCAGTTATCAAGAGGAATCACAAGTTCAGGTATTTGTACCACACTTGAATCAACAGCATATAGCCCGTCCCAATATTGTCCCCAACCATCACCCATTAAAACAACACCAGCGCCTTTATCCGTGACCCCATCCCCATTTCCCACCACCCAAATTGATGTGTCGTATGCTCCAATGCCACCCTCTGAAGGTGGGTTTTTTACCTTAACCTCTAGCTTGGCATTGTCACCACTAAAGACTGAAGGAATAGCAAGACGAAAATGTGTCCAATAATAACTGTCCGAAGAAAGTGATGGTGGAATACGCATAACACCACCCGAAATTATATCCCCTATTGCCTGTGCTGGCTCATAACCAGACAAAGTGCGTACAAATCCAGTCCATTGCCCTATTTTGCAAGCATCCGTTAAATTCGCATTCGCTGACGAAAAATAAACCAGAAATAAACTTGCTAAAATCAGTTTTCGTGCAATGCTAATTTTGAAATGACTTGACCACATATTAGCTCCCCAAAAAATAAAAAACACATACAACCACCCACTGCTATATCCCCCTGTGCCAATATGACCTGAGACACCTACCCCTCGGAAATTAGAGTATAAAGGTAGATCAAAATCATGAAAAAATCAAAAGCAGGGACTATGGAATCACCACAATTGACTGCGCCTGAGGGCGCGTTGGAAGACGCC
>JAPLRR010000051.1 GCA_026399075.1 Methylococcales bacterium | reverse complement strand
CTGGACTATAACCATGCGTAAGCAACTGGTGAGGCCATTGCCCCTGTTAGGCCGCCTGCTGTTGGCCTTGTTGCTTACCTGCCCATTTACCAGTCAGGCGTGGGCTGAATCGGCCAATGAAGACGCCATAAAGACGGCTTTTTTGTTCAATTTTTTTAAGTTTATTGAGTGGCCTGAAGTTGTCAGCCAAATGGCCTATACCTTATGTACGACGGCCAGTGACAGCTTAGGTGATAGCTTATCGGTGCTGGAAAAAAAGGCGGTACGTGGCAAGCTGATTGTGGTGCGTCGCGGGGTAAATGGCGGCGGCCTAAAAAACTGCAATATGGTCTTTATTAGTGCGGTTGAAAATGTGGTAAAAACTATCCAAGATTTAAAAGGCTTGCCAGTGCTCACGGTCAGCGATATACCCCAATTTATTGGCCAAGGTGGCATGATAGGACTGGTGCAGAAAAATCATCGCCTGGGTTTTGAAATTAATTTGGATGTGGCGCAGGCGGTGGATATCCATATCAGTTCCCAGATCCTTAGATTGGCGAAAAATGTTACTAACCACAAATGATGGCTTAATGGTGTCACCCAATTGTGGCGTGAACATGGCGACATGCTGGCCGATGCCAACTCCACGGGGCAGATGATAGGCTTTAATGTCGATGCGGCCATTATGTTCAACGACAGCAAATCGGCGACGGATATATTGTCTGCGCTGCGTGGCAAACCGGGCATTATTGCCGCCCAGATTTATACCCCAGAAGGGAACGCGTTTGCCCACTATAATGCCGACCAACGGTTTATTTATTTGCCAGGCACACTGGTTGATGCAGACAGGGAAGTGAACGCAAACAGCAAATTGTCACTGACTTACAATATGATACAACCCATCACACAACATCTTTTGGCTAATAATGATGACCCAACATCATAGCTGTGGGCCTTAAAATAACCAGCAATTCTCGATTAAGATAACGCGTATCGCTAGTCTGTAAGCCATAGCAGCTGGGGGTGTACCTTTACGGGGTAAGTGCTTGTGCCATAAGATTGGGGATTTGTTTCCATCAAAGGCACTGGGCGGCTATAATCCATCATTGATTGTCCTGTTGATGGCCACTTTTAAGCAGCCTTTACCCCCACACACCCGACAAAATAGTGACATGCACATTTTACCCGCCCAGTTTGGACTATGCGCCGGTTAATCACCCCCGCGATTTTTCTGGCCTTAGCTGGCCCGTCATCGGCTGCGGAAGATCTGACGGAACTCCCTCTTGAGTCGTTGATGGACATGGAAGTGATTAGCGCCTCGCGCTTAGGGCAAAAGGCCAGCCAGTCACCGACTTCGATATCCGTATTGACCGCCGCCGACATCCGCACCTTTGGTTGGCGTACCTTGGCTGATGCGCTCAATGCCATCCGTGGCTTAAACACCAGCAGAGACCGCAATTACAGTTATCTGACCGTGCGCGGTTTTTTGCACCCCAACGATTTTAATTCACGGGTATTGTTCATGATCGATGGCCAGCGTATGAATGAAAACATATTCGATGGCGGTTATATGGGCCAGGAGTTTATGCTGGATATGGATTTGGTAGAACGCATCGAATACATACCGGGTTCGGGATCTTCAATCTACGGGGCCAATGCCTTTTTGGGCTTAATCAATGTCGTCACCAAAACCGGTTCGGCGATCAATGGTATCCAACTCGCAGGTTCGGCCGCCAGCCATAACACCTATCAAGGCCGCGCCAGTTATGGTAAAAAACTGGCTAATGGGGCTGACTTGTTATTTTCCGCTTCCCATTACGACAGTGCGGGTGTCCAAAACCTGTACTTCCCTGAATTCGACCATCCTAACACCAATAATGGCGTGGCCAACAATCTGGATTCTGAGCGTACAGAGCGGGTGTTCGGTAGCGTCCAGTTTGAACAGCTCAGCTTTATGGCGGGTTTTGTTGACCGTTACAAACAGGTACCTACGGCTTCGTTTAACGGCATCTTTAATGATCCTGATTTCCATACCCGTGACCAACAGTTTTTTGCTAACCTTAAATATGCCCATGAACTGGACGATAAGACCGCAGTGCAATTAAAGGGCTTTTACCAAGGTTATGAATATTCTTCTGATCAAGCTTATTTAAATCCAGGTAGAGTGATTGACCGCGATGGCGCCAGCAGCCGTTGGTGGGGCGGTGAGGCACAATTGACCAGTACGTTTTTTGACCGTCACCGTTTGATGCTGGGTTTGGAGTTTCAATATGACCAGAGTCAGCACATGTATAACTATGACCTTAACCCCTATGAATTCCACCTGGATAGTAATCGTCACGGTAGCCGTGTCGAACTCTACGCGCAAGATGACATACAAGTCCTTGACGATGTAATCTTTAGTGCGGGCTTGCGCTTGGATTACCACCACATGCTAGAAAGCCTACAACTTAACCCGCGTCTGGGCTTGATCTGGAATCCTTGGGATAGCACAGTCTTTAAATTGTTGTACAGCTCCACGTTCAGGGCTCCTAATGTCTGGGAGCGGGATTACAGCTATGACCAAATCACCGCTAACCCCGGCAATGGTGAAGAACGCATCAAAAGCTATGAAGCGGTCGTCGAATGGCATTCTGTTTCGGGGCTGAAACTGATAGCTGACTTGTTTTACAATGACATGAGCCAGATTTTGGAACAAAACGATACGCCAGGTTATGGTTCTAGCGGCCCCTTTTTTAACCAAGGTAAGTACCATTCCATCGGTGTGGAACTGGAGGCTGAAAAGCGCTGGGATAGTGGCCGTCTTATGAAGGCCGTGTACACCTATAGCCATGTTACCGATGAAATGGCC